>VMSZ01000002.1 GCA_013791885.1 Sulfurimonas sp.
TTTCAGACTATGAACATTGCAGTAGCTGTGAGAATCGCTAAACATTTTGGCATGAATAACGAAGCCATTCAAAACGCAGTCAAAGAATTAGCTCCCGTGGAACACCGTCTCCAAAAAATAGTAGCCGGCGGAAAAATTATTTTAGATGACGGCTACAACGGAAATATTGACGGTATGCTTGAAGGTGTGCGTTTATGTTCTCTCCATGAGGGCAGAAAAGTTATTGTAACTCCCGGTCTAGTTGAGAGCAGGGATGAACTGAACCTCAAACTCATAAACGCAATCAACGAAGTTTTTGATATTGTCATAGTAACAGGTGCCCTAAACGCAGCCTTGTTTAACAAAAACATTAAAGTCAAAAATAAGATAATGCTTCCCGACAAATCAGCTCTTGTCGATGTTCTAGCAAATCAAACACGTGCAGGAGACATCATTTTATTTGCAAATGACGCTCCGAATTTTATCTAGGATTGATGGACTCAATGCTAGATAAAACCATAAAATACTTAGGTTATTTCACTGCGTTTATCTTGGCTTTGCTTGTTGTGCTTGTTGTGTATGACGCAACTGTTCGTTACATTTTCTCAAACGGTTCCATTGCACTTCAGGAGCTTGAGTGGCATCTTTTTGATGTCGTCATACTTTTTGGAATAGCGTACGCGCTCAAAGAGAATGCTCATGTTCGGGTAGATATATTTTATGCCTCCTTTAGTGAAAAAACAAAAGCACTTATAAACGCACTCTCGGCTCTTTTTTTTATTCTCCCGTTTTCTTTTCTCATTATTTATATAGGAATTGATTTTGTCTCTATGAGTTTTTTACAAAACGAAGGTTCATCAAATCCGGGCGGACTCGAGTACAGATTTTTGGTTAAATCTCTGCTTCCTCTTTCATTCATATTTTTATCGCTTCAAGCCATTAAAGATGCAAAAGAGAACTTCACACTTTGGAGAAGCTTATGATAGCCATGCTCATGTTTGTCATAGTTCTGCTTCTTCTTTTAGTAGGTATTCCTGTTGCTTTTGTCTTTGGAAGTGTTGCGATTTTCTTTGCGTTTTTTATTCCTGAACTGGGCTTTGAAGTCTTTGAAGTTTTGCCGTTTCGCATCTACGGCATAATGAGCAACACTACGCTTATGGCAGTTCCTCTTTTTATAGCGATGGGTTTAGTCCTTGAAAAGTCACAAATGGCAGAACGGCTTTTAGTCTCTATGAGCGCTCTGTTTCGTGATGTTCGTGGCGGTTTGGCTGTAAGTGTCGTACTTGTCGGAGCTATGCTTGCGGCATCTACGGGTATTGTCTCGGCTTCTGTGGTTATGATGAGCGTCATTGCACTTCCTCTTATGCTCAAAGCAGGATATGACAAAGGTTTGGCTTCGGGAACAGTCGCAGCAAGCGGAACTTTGGGGCAGATTATTCCGCCTTCAATTATTCTCATTATCCTCGGCGATGTTATGAGCGTAAGTGTCGGAGAACTCTTTGCCGGAGCTGTCTTGCCAGGGCTTGTTTTGGTTGGGCTTTACATCGTGTATATTCTTATTTTTGCTTACTTTTCACCAAAATCTGCACCCGTTGCCAAAAGCATCAAGAAAGTAGATTTAAAAGAGATTATCATCTCCATTGTCCCGCCACTGCTTTTAATGGTTTCAGTTCTTGGAAGTATCTTCGCGGGGATTGCTTCACCGACAGAATCGGCTGCGTTTGGTGTTGTCGGCGCACTTCTTTTGAGTGCTCTCAACAAATCTCTCAACCGCACCATGATAAAATATGCGCTCTTTGAGAGCGTAAAACTCAGCGGGATGATATTCATGATTCTCATCGGTGCTACTGCGTTTAGCCTTGTGTTTAACGAACTTGGCGGAAGTGACTTGATTTTAGAATTTTTCAGCGAAGATATCGGCGATGTCTGGGTTTTTATTGGCATTGCGATGCTGAGTATTTTTATTCTCGGTTTTTTTATTGACTTCATTGAAATCTCTTTTATCGTTGTGCCTATTTTAGTCCCTGTTATGGCTGCGTTTGGCATTGACCCTGTTTGGTTTGCCATTCTTATAGCGCTCAATCTTCAAGCTTCGTTTTTAACGCCTCCTTTTGGACTCTCACTCTTTTTTCTCAAAGGTGCCGCGGGCGATACCATTAAAACTACGCAGATATACAAAGGGATTATTCCTTTTATTCTGCTACAGTTGGTAGCGCTTGGTTTGGTGATGCTGTTTCCGGATTTAGTATTCGCGTTTATTTAATTTGTCCGCGAAAGGAACAAAGTCCCTTTCACTTCGCTGGCGCCGCTGAGGCGACTAAAGCTTCTCTCTTTGAGAGAGAGTTTTTTTCTTTTTTTTTAATTTCAATATGTGATTTGTAATAAAAGAGAGTTATAATATTTCCAACTACTTACAAGGTGGAGATATCATGAGTCCAAAAACAGCCACTATAGACGCAAACGAAGCAGTCGCACGAGTTGCGCATAAAATAAACGAAGTCATAGCCATTTACCCCATTACACCGGCTTCGGTGATGGGGGAGTTGAGCGATTTATACTCTGTTAAAGGTGAGAAGAACATCTTTGGCACTGTGCCTGATGTGACAGAGATGCAGAGTGAAGGGGGTGCGAGTGCAGCCGTTCACGGAGCGCTGCAAAGCGGGGCACTGACAACTACTTTTACAGCTTCTCAAGGGCTGTTGCTGATGATTCCAAATATGTACAAGATTGCCGGAGAACTCACTCCCTTGGTTATCCATGTAGCAGCACGCTCTCTTGCTGCACAAGGACTTTCCATTTTTGGAGACCATCAGGATGTTATGGGTGTACGTCAAACCGGCTTTGCGCTTTTTTGCTCCTGCAGTGTGCAAGAGGCTCATGACTTTTCTCTTATCTCCCAAGCCGCAACACTCAGCTCCCGCATACCTTTTGTACACTTTTTTGACGGCTTTCGCACCTCTCATGAGGTAATGAAAATAGAACTTTTAGACGAAGCGATTATGAAGCAGATGATAGATGAAGAGTTGGTTTTTGCCCATCGTTCCCGTGCACTGACTCCGGACAAACCTTTCATTCGAGGGACTTCCCAAAATCCTGATGTCTATTTTCAGGCCAGAGAAAGTGTCAACATTTTTTATGAAAAACTTCCTGCACTTTTACAAGAGCAGATGGATAAATTTGCCGCACTTACAGGCAGAGCGTATAAACTTTTTGATTATATCGGTGCAGAGGATGCCGAAAAAATTATAGTTTTAATGGGTTCAGGCGCTGAAGCTGTTTATGAGAGTGTAGAATATTTTACAAAGCAGGGCGAAAAAATCGGCTTGGTAAAGGTGCGTTTGGCTCTTCCTTTTTGCATAGAAGATTTTATCGCCGCACTTCCAAAGAGTACAAAATCCATAGCTGTTTTAGACAGAACTAAAGAATCCGGTTCCATTGGTGAACCGCTTTATCACGATGTTTTAACTGCTTTAAGCGAGGCAAATGCGGAGGGCAGATTAGACTTTGCACTGCCAAAGATTATAGGCGGGCGTTATGGGCTCTCTTCTAAAGAGTTCACCCCTGCGATGATAAAAGCCATTTTTGATGAGCTTGGCAAAGAAAAAAGCAAAAACCACTTTACCATAGGCATTTATGACGATGTAACACACACAAGTTTGGACTATGACAAGGATTTTGTTCTCGAAGATAAAGATATTTTTGAGGCTATTTTCTTTGGACTTGGTTCGGATGGAACGGTTGGCGCGAACAAAAATTCCATCAAAATAATCGGTGAAGAGACGCCAAACTATGCACAAGGGTATTTTGTCTATGACTCTAAAAAGTCAGGTTCCGTAACAACTTCACACCTGCGTTTTGGGCCAAAACCCATCCATGCAACCTACCTCATACAAAAAGCGGATTTTGTGGCTTGTCATCAGAGTGTTTTTTTAGAAAAGTTTGAGATTCTTTCCCATGCAAAAGAGGGCGCAACCTTTTTGCTAAACTCTCCATTTGGCAAAGATGTTTTGTGGAGTAAACTCCCACGTGATGTTCAAAAACAAATCATAGAGAAAAAACTCAAGTTTTATGCAATAGATGCCAGTTCTGTAGCCCAAGAGAGTGGCATGGGAAGACGCATCAACGTCATTATGCAGACCTGCTTTTTTGCAATTTCAGGAGTTCTTGAACAAGAAGAAGCGATTAAAAAAATCAAAAAAAGTATTCTTAAATCTTACGGCAGCAAGGGTGATGCACTTGTTCAGATGAATAACAAGGCTGTGGACAATGCACTTGAAAATCTTTTTGAAATAACTGTTCCGGATGAAGTAAGTTCAGAGATAAAAATGCAAGCTTCCATTAAAGGAGATTTTGACGCTTTTGTGGAAAATGTAACACGCAAAATTATCGAAGGGCATGGTGATGAACTTCCTGTGAGTGCCTTGCCCAATGACGGTACATGGCCAAGCGGGACAACGCAGTATGAAAAACGCAACATTGGTTTGGAAGTGCCTGTTTGGGACGCTGAAGTATGTATTCAATGTAATAAATGTGTTTTGGTATGTCCTCACTCTGTCATTCGCTCAAACGTTGTAGATAATTCATTTTTAGCTGATGCTCCGGAGGGCTTTTCATTCGCGCAGGCTAAAGGCAAGACATTCCAAGAGAGCGAGCAGTTTATGATAAGTGTGGCTATGGAAGATTGTACGGGATGTTCATTGTGTGTAGAAGTTTGTCCGGCAAAAAATAAAAGCCAGACAAATCTCAAAGCAATCAACATGCAAGCACATGCTCCGCTCAAAGAAGAGGGGATTAAAAACTGGGACTATTTTTTAAATCTTCCACTCATAGACAGAACAAAACTTGACCATGCAAAACTCAAAGAGAGCCAGTTTTTAGAGCCGCTTTTTGAGTTCTCCGGGGCTTGTCCCGGATGTGGAGAAACGCCATACATCAAGCTCGCTTCACAACTTTTTGGAGACAGGATGATAGTGGCCAACGCAACGGGTTGCTCTTCTATTTATGGAGGCAACCTTCCGACAACACCTTGGAGAAAAAATGCAGATGGACGCGGTCCAGCTTGGTCTAATTCGCTTTTTGAAGACAATGCGGAGTTTGGACTCGGCTTTCGCTTAACAATAGATAAGCATCAAACGCAAGCAAAAGAGCTCTTAGGAGAGCTTGAGAGTGAAGTAGGCAAAGAGCTCAGCAGTGAGATAATAAACGCAGTCCAACATGATGAGAGTGATGTTTTTGCCCAAAGAGAACGGGTGCAAAATCTCAAAGAAAAACTTAAAAGTTCCTCTCATCCTCAGGCAAAAAATCTCCTCTCATTGGCTGATTATCTGAGTAAAAAATCTGTTTGGATTATTGGCGGGGACGGTTGGGCGTATGACATTGGTTATGGCGGACTTGACCATGTTTTGGCAAGCGGAAAAAATGTCAATATTTTAGTGCTTGATACGCAAGTTTATTCAAACACCGGAGGACAACAGTCTAAAGCAACCTTCACGGGTGCCGTGGCAAAATTTGCCGCAGGCGGAAAGGCACAGCTTCCAAAAGATTTGGGAATGATGGCTGTGGCTTATGGCAATGTCTATGTTGCACGCGTTGCCATGGGTGCAAACGATACGCAGACCATAAAAGCTTTTATAGAGGCAGAGCGTTATGACGGGCCTTCACTCATCATCGCTTATTCACACTGTATTGCCCATGGATATGATTTAAAATACGGCATGAACCAGCAAAAGCTAGCCGTTGAGAGCGGCATATGGCCGACATTCAGATACAACCCTGACTTAGAAAAAGAGGGTAAAAACCCGATGATTGTAGATTATAAAGAGCCGAAAATCTCAGTCAAAGAGTTTATGTACAATGAAACACGCTTTAATATGGTGCAAATGATGAACTCTGCAGATGCTAAGGCTTTTATAAAAACGGCGCAGCATCACGCGGACGAGCAGTATAAACGCTACTCTAATCTTACAAACATTGACTATAGCAACAAAGAGGAGGAAGAGTTATGAATCTTAAAACAAAATATTTGGGTTTAGAGTTAAAAAATCCTCTTATCGCAGGCGCTTCACCGCTTACGGCATCTGTAGATAGCATAAAAAGGCTTGAAGATGCAGGTGTGGCGGCTGTTGTCATGCACTCTTTATTTGAAGAGCAGATTAATAAACAGCTCCATGCAATAGACTACTTTTTGTTTAACGGGAGTGACAGTTATGCGGAATCTCTCAGCTACTTTCCTGCAAGTGATTGCCTGCAAAACGCAGAGGCGGAGCACTATTTGGAAGATTTGGCAGAGATAAAAAAAGCGACAGATATTCCGATTATCGCGAGTTTAAACGGTGTCTCAAGCGGCGGCTGGGTGAATTACGCAAAAAAACTCCAAGAGGCAGGAGCCGATGCACTGGAGTTAAACATTACCTATATCCCGACAGATTTTTCTATGGACTCGCATAAAATAGAACGAATGTATCTGGATGTGCTCAAAGACGTCAAGACAAATACCAGCCTGCCTTTAGCGGTGAAAATGAATGCCTATTTTACTAATCCTGCGCAGATGGCAAAGCGTTTTGAAGAGGGCGGTGTCGATGGCTTAGTGATTTTTGACAATCCTGTGCGTGTAGACATAGACCTTGAAACACTTACAGCGGTTCAAAAAGCGAATCTTACTTCTTCATCCAACCTAAGCGAAACGCTGCGATGGTGTGCAATTTTGTACTCAAATGTCAATCTCTCTTTGGCGGCTTCAACAGGTATACACTCTGCTGAAGATGTATTAAAAGCTTTGATGAGCGGAGCAAATGCAACGCAGATGGCATCGGCACTTTTACAAAACGGACCTGAGCATGTGAAGAGTGTTTTGGATGAGATGACACTTTGGATGCAGGAAAAAGAGTATGTCTCGGTTGAACAGATGATAGGAAGTATCTCTTTAAAACATACGGACAACCCTGCTGCGTTTGAACGTTCAAATTACATGAGAGCACTTCTTAGTTACCGGTATTAAAACGCAAAATGAGCACAGCCCATTTTTGCTACGCTAGCCGCTTGGGCTACTAAAGCTTGCCTCTTTAGAGGCAGAGGGCTTGGTCTCTTTCCTTATTAGCACTATTTGGTATAATATCTTTCATTAAAGGAGTTTAGGTGGAAGATATTTTATATGCCCCGTGGCGGGATGAATATGTGACAGGCCAAAGGATAGAAGGCTGCGTTTTTTGTCACATCAGTGAACATTCTCAAGATGATGAAGATTTGCATGTGCTTTACAGAGATGAGCATTGCTTTTTGGTTATGAACCGCTATCCGTATACTCCCGGCCATTTTATGATTATTCCTCATATGCATACCGACAAACTTGAAGAACTCCCAAGCGAAACATGGATGCATATGAGCGCACTTGCTCAAAAAGGTGTGCGACTTTTAAAAGAAGGTATCAATGCTCAAGGCGTCAACATCGGTATGAACCTTGGCAAAGCTGGCGGAGCAGGGATTGCCGAGCATATTCATATGCATTTGGTCCCAAGGTGGGAGCGAGACACTAACTTTATGACTTCGGTGGCACAGAGCAGAGTTTACTCAACAGACTTCATCAGAATTTACGAAAAAATGAAAACTTTAATGCCTCAATACATTACGAATGATTAGAATTTTCTTTTTTCTTTTTTTTCTTGTTAGCAGCATAGATGCCCAAAAGTATCCGATTTTTTATGAACGTTTGGCAACACCG
The DNA here is from genome assembly GCA_013791885.1 of Sulfurimonas sp. Classification (GTDB taxonomy): domain Bacteria; phylum Campylobacterota; class Campylobacteria; order Campylobacterales; family Sulfurimonadaceae; genus Sulfurimonas. The sequence goes on from VMSZ01000002.1 coordinate 7,697, forward strand.
CTGTACACTTCTACAGCCTCTTTAAAAAAACTCTCAGAGATAGAAGATTTGAACAAAAGCTGCACAGCATTCATTGTAAATGCAGAACAGGCACTGCAATTTGCCAAAGAGATAAACGCAAGTGATGCCTCTGTTGCAAAAGAGTATTTACTGAAACTCAGAAAGCTCCAAAAAGAATATGATCATACACTTCATCTGATCCATGAGCAGATTAACAAGTCCATTAATGAGAACGATTACGAAAAATTTCTGCAATTGACGAATTGTGATTTAACAGGTCTGCTTGAAAATAGAGCCTTGCTAGATGCTTCTTTGGAGTTTTATGAAAAAAATAAAAAGAAAAAAAAGAGCAGTTTTTTAGACGAAAA
>VMSZ01000045.1 GCA_013791885.1 Sulfurimonas sp.
TCTGTTTTTATATCTGCAACAAGAGCTGAATGAGACAAGTAAGATAATCATAATAACTACAAAACAAAACTTCTCTACTGTTGGTAAACTTATTTCTACAGTTACGGGTGATAACCAAATTTTAAAAGAGAATATGCTTATTCCTTCAAACGCAACTGTTTTTGAAGACGGAAGTTATCTTTTAGAGTATAAACACTCAATAGCAAACGTTTTACATCTTGATGAAATGCAGGATATGCCGGAGATTTTAATTAGTAATACCCATTCAAACGCAATTATTCATATTTTTGAAGAAGATAAAGAGAGCGCAATTGCAATGCTCACTCCAATAGCACAGATGTACGACATCTCTTTGGATGTTGTCAATCTGATTGACGGCTGGCTGAGAGTAGATGTCTCAAGTAGCAAATATGGAAATATATCTAAGTTTATTCAAGCCGCAAAACAACTTTTGCCGCATAAACTCATCGCTGCATCAAATATTATTTTATATATCATAGAGGTACTTTCAAAAAACCAAAAGAAAATTACATTTGCAGAGAGTTGTACGGGCGGCCTTTTGAGTTATTATTTCACCTCGCAAAACGGAGCTTCTAAAATCCTTGACGGTTCTTTGGTTACTTACTCAAATGAGCTAAAAGAAAACTGGCTTGGAATTGATGATGCAGTCATTAATACTCATGGAGCTGTAAGTTTTGAAGTAGTCCAAGAGATGAGTGAGGGCGCTATGAATGTGAGTCATGCAGACTATGCACTCTCCATTAGCGGCATTGCCGGTGACACGGGTGGTACACAAGCGAAACCTGTCGGAACAGTTTACATAGGTGTCAGAAGCCAGACAGAGCACTCAGAAGTCCATCTTCAGCTCAGTGGAGATAGAAATTACATACAGTATCAAAGTGTTCTTTATGCCGTCAAAATGCTACTTCAAATTGATAGGGAAATGTTTTTTTAAATTTGTGTGAAAAAATCTTGACATTTGAAATCGATTTGCCTATAATTTCGGCCTCTTAAGCATAAGAGAAAATGTCTTGTTAGCTCAGCTGGTAGAGCACGTCACTTTTAATGATGTGGCCGATGGTTCGAATCCATCACAGGACACCATTTTTTAAACTAGAAACAGAATTAATTCTTCGGAATTTATGCGGTGGTAGTTCAGTTGGTTAGAATACTTGCCTGTCACGCAGGGGGTCGCCGGTTCGAGCCCGGTCCACCGCGCCACTGTTTTTAGATTATTTATGGGCGTTTAGCTCAGTTGGTAGAGCGCTACCCTTACAAGGTAGATGTCACAAGTTCGAGTCTTGTAATGCCCACCATTTTGTTTTAATAGAGCAAAATACATTGTTGACAAGCTTTTGTTTGTGAATGAAAGTGACCCTTTCGTCTAGTGGCCAAGGACACTATCACTTCATGGTAGGAACAGAGGTTCAAATCCTTTAGGGGTCGCCAATTAATTGGTGTTTTAGAAATTTAAAAATGGGCGTTTAGCTCAGTTGGTAGAGCGCTACCCTTACAAGGTAGATGTCACAAGTTCGAGTCTTGTAATGCCCACCATTTTTTCGATATACGCACGAAGTTTTTGACTCACGTACCTAAGTACGCTTCGCCAAAACCTTAGCACGCCTATCAAAAAAACCATTTTTATATATGCGCGGTGGTAGTTCAGTTGGTTAGAATACTTGCCTGTCACGCAGGGGGTCGCCGGTTCGAGCCCGGTCCACCGCGCCACTCTTTCTTTATCAAAATCAATTTAATCTTAACATTGCAAATGCATTTTTAGACTTTTATTGTATTTTATTTGCCGACATAGCTCAGTTGGCTAGAGCAGCTGATTTGTAATCAGCAGGCCCGGGGTTCAAATCCTCGTGTCGGCACCATCACTTAAATTTTTTTCACTATTTTAAATATAACTGTTGTCCCAAGACCCAAACCATCACTTTGAAGTTCAATATCCCCATCTAAAATATTCGCCATTTTTTTACTTAAAGAAAGACCTAGCCCTGTTCCCTTATGCGTTTTTTGCATAACATTTTCAACTTGGGTAAAATCATTGAAAAGAGCATTGATATTTTCATGCGCTATTCCGATGCCGTCATCTTTTACTTTGATATAGATATATTTATTATCATTGGTGAGTTCTAGTAATATCTTTCCCTTCTGTGTGAATTTTATAGCATTGGAAAGAAGATTCAGCACAATCTGTTGAAACATTTTGGGATCACTTATGTAATTGTCATTTGTGAAATTATCATAATGAAATTCAAAATCCAAGTTTTTATCGGAAGCTAGAGGATTGAGCATGTCGTAGCAATTTTGAACCAACACTACCATATTGACAACTTCTGGATGTGCTTCCATCTTTCCGGCTTCTATTTTTGCTATGTCTAAGATTTCATTTATCATTTCTAAAAGATATTGTGCTGACTTTTCAATATTTGCTACGGTGTCTATCTGATCATCTGTCAACTCTTCGTAAGTAATCATATACTGTGCAAAGCCGATGATTGCGTTTAACGGTGTACGAAGCTCGTGAGACATATTTGATATAAACGCAGACTTTGCGTTTGATGCGGAAAGTGTGCGTTTAATAAGGCGAATCTTGTCAAGCTGCAGAGCAATCATTGACGCAATGGAATTATAGAAATCTTTCTCATTTTTATCTTCTAAATTTTCTATACTCAGAGCGATGGAACCGAAATAAACTTTCGTATCATTTTCAAAATCGCTGACATAAATTTCTGTAAATTTTTTGCCTGAAATTGTGTCATGTTCCTCTTGAATAAAATAGAGGTCTTTTTTGCCTGTGAGTTTTGATATTTCCTTCATGGAAACTTTCACACACTCATCTTCATTCTTTGTTTGAATAATGGTATTAAAGATATCTATGAGTTGTGTAAATCTTTTTAAACGCAGTCTGTTCTCTTCTTCCAATGTCTCTAAAGCGATAGACGTCGTTCGAATCATTTTATTAAAGGAGTGGGTAAGTGTAGCAATCTCATCTTTGGAATTTATGTCCAATTTAGCAGAGTAGTTTTGCGTTTTTGTTATCTCATTAGTTATGGCTGTCAGTTCTTCTATAGGCTTTACGATACCTTTAGAGTAGCGAATAGATACATAAATAATAAACGCAAAGATAAAGACTGATACATAGAGCATGAAGCGGATAAAATCATATAAAAATGCGAAGGCTACACTTTTGTTGACTGCATAGACAATATACCAATCTTGCATAAAGGATGAAATTTGTTTGTAAACAATAACATGTTCAGAATTAATGACACTGTGTTCATCTTTGATAAAATTAAGATGAAAAGGCAAATTTTCACCTATTGTAAGAAAGCTTTTACTATTGATTATATAAGAATGTATGCTTTCTTGATGGGTAAGATATACATCGAGATTATCTAGATTATATTCCAGAACAAGATAGCCGAGTTCTTTACTCTCATCAAAAGAGGTTTGTATGCTTGCGTAGACATAGAGATTTTTACCTTCAATATATTTTCCGTGATGGGAGGAGAGTTGTTGCATATTGAATTTTTGAAGTAAATTGTCTGTATGAGAAGAAGCTGTGATAAAGCCTTTTTCGTTGACAGTCATGAGTTTTACATCGAGATTGAAGTCACTTGCTTTTTGAGTAAGCAGTCTTGAGACTCTTTTGTCAATATCATCAGCCAAAAGATCATCCATTAAATCCAGAGAGCTTATAAAATTCACCTCTTTGCTGAGTGAGGTTAAGTGATTGTTGATGAGTTTTAGTACAGACTGCGTTCTCTCAAGCTGTTCGACGACAGTCTTGTCTACAATTCTGCTCTCACTTAAAAAAATTGTGTAAACCAAAAGCGTGATGAAGGGCAAAAAGCCTATAGCAATAAAAACTACAAGAAGTTTATTTCGTAAAGATCTTTGAAAATAATCAAGCATCGCTTAGTCTCTTTCTAATCTTTATTACTTCATCCAAATTTTCTAAAAAGAGTGCTACAAGCTCAGGATTAAAGTGGGAGTTCGAGCCACTTTTTATAATTTCTAGTGTTTGTTCCAGAGAAAAAGGTTTTTTGTAAGGTCTTACACTGAGTAGAGCATCAAAAACATCAACCAGAGCCACTATGGCACCGCTTAGAGGAATATTGTCTGCGTTTAATCCTCTTGGGTAACCGCTTCCATCATATTTTTCATGATGTGTATAGGCAATTTCAGCCGCTAATTTTAAAAGAGGCGTCTCTTTTTGTGAAAGAATAGAATGGCCAATAAGTGCATGCTTTTTCATAATGCTAAACTCTTCTTCATCTAATTTTCCAGGTTTGAGAAGAATGTTGTCAGCAATGCCGACTTTTCCCATGTCATGCATGGGTGCTGCAAGCCTCATCAGTTCCACACTTTCTTCATCCCAACCATATTTCGATGCCATGAGTGCAGCCATATCCCCAACTCTTACCGTATGTGCAGAAGTCTCATTATCTCGAAATTCTGCTGTTTTACTCAAGATATTAATAATGTCTTTTTCGTTATTTTGAACTTCTATTAGGGCATCTTGAAGCTTTTTCGTTTTTTCATTCACTTCAAACTCTAAAAGAGCTTTTTTGTCTTTGAGCATATTTTGAAATGAACCCATTTTAATTGCGTTTTTGACACGAAGTCTAAAGTCTGTAAGGTCAAACGGCTTTGTCAAATAATCATCAGCGCCAAGTTCTAAAGCTTTTATAATGGCTTCTTTATCTGAAAGAGCAGAAATAACGATAAGTGGAATTGCAGAAGTTTCATTATTGGATTTTATAATGCTTGTTGCTTCATATCCGTCCATCACCGGCATCATCAGGTCCATTAAAATCATGTCAATTTTCGTGTTTTGTAGAATTTTAATTGCTTCCTGTCCATTGTGTGCCTCTACAACCTCAAAACCTTCTGTATTTAAAATTTTTGAAGCGACTTTTCTATTCATAAGTTCATCATCACATAAGAGTACAGTTGCCAATTAGTCACTCCACTTATATATTATTTTCATATTTTGTTCAACATTTTCTATATTAACATAGCCAATAGAGCCATCGACATTATTTATGAAAGCTTTGATGCTCTCTTGAGACTTCATACTTATTGGAGGTCTGTGACCAAGATAATGTTCTTTAGTCCAATATGTTTTAAGTCTTGAAAAGCTCATATTGAGGACTTTTTCCTCAAATTTTAAGCGTAAGTCATCTCTTGCTTCTAAATTAATAGGAACAATTTTAACATCATCTATAAGTGTTATTTTTTTTAAAAAGATTGCTTTTATTTCAATCAAAGTCAAATCTTTCATGTTTTGATTGGATACTACTGCATATTCACCGGCTATAGCAGGAAGTGATATAAAGAGAAGCGGTAAGAGTATCTGATGTGTCTTTTTCATTAGAATAGCACCGAAAAAGAAAACAAAAATTGGTTTTGAGAACTCAGAGAATGAAACTGATATTCGGATTTAATGGCCACAGGATAGAGAGGTCTGTAGGTATAAGCAACAATAGCTATCTCATCTTGTTCATTGATTATTCTATCTTCGTAAGATTCAACTCTTATACTTCCTATGTGTTGTTCTGTAAAACGGTACAAACCTTGTATATAACCTGCATAAGGAGTTGTGGTTTTTTCCTCTGAATATTGAGAACCAAGTTCAGCTAAAAATTGGTATTTTTCCGTGTCATATTTGGCAGATAAAAGATAGTAATAAAGATTGTCAGGTTCATTAATGGTGTCTATTTTATGGAAATAGCCTGCGTTTACTTTGAGGGCGTATTCATCTTTTTCGTATAAAACATTGACTCCATAATGTTCGTCTATTTTATAGTTGTTGTATTTGTTGTCCAAATCCTCATTGTTTTGTGCCATAAGCTCAAGATGAAGCTCACCTTCACCATAAGAGGTGTAGGAGCCGCCTAAACCAGTGGTAAATTTAGGGAAAATAATATCTGTACTTACAGGACTTGAAGTAGTCTGTCTGAGTACATTGACGGGGAGAAGATTCCAAAAACCTATAGGAGAGTTATATTTACCGATTCGAAGTACACAGTTGTCATCGTAATTATAGTCGAGGTAGAGTCTTTCCGTGTGAAGAGTAGTATCTTTTTCTAGTCTGTCATTTTGTGGCGTTTTTGTCTGAACATAAAAACTTTTGTATTCAAACTCAGCCATGTAAGAAAATTTTTCATAACTTCCATATCCAAGAAGAGCTAAATCGTCTAGTCTGTATCTCTCTTGCTCATCCATGTGTCGATAATCTAGTGAAAAATAGCCACCCAAGTAGAGAGGTAAAGAGGCAACTTGAACCCCTTTACCAAGTTCGTAATCACTCTCCGCCCGAAGAGAAAGTGCCAACAGCAGTAAAATAACAATTTTATACAAAAAGACTCCCTTTTTTAAACGTCTAGTATAATATCATCTAATGTTTTAAGTCTCTATTATCTTCTTTACCACTCCTTATCGTGGCAGTCATAACAGCCAACTACAGCACCTTTTGCATAGGCTTTTGTTTTACCGTCCGCATTGAAACTTCTGGCGGTAAAAGTTTTAGATAAAACAGAGCCTCTGTAATCGCTTCCATGACAAGTTGTACATTGAACCGCATTGTTGTCTGCTACATCTTCGTGAGCACTAACCCAAGATTGACCTACCGTATGCATTCCGTGTGGTCCGCCGGTTGTTGTTGTTGGAACAGTTGTATGACATGAAGTACATTCCGCTACAGTTCCACTGTGTCCTTGAAGGTTTTCGCTGTAGAGATTGTCTGCCGCATGACTTGTTGGAAAAATCGCATGTGTTGAACCGTGACACGATGAACATTGTAAATCTCCATGCCCTGTACTGAATCTATAAAGGCTTTTTCCCGGAGCAGGTGTGTTTGGTTTTGTTGCGAATCTATCATCAAGCACTGATCTGAGACTTCCGTTAACTAAAGCAGATTCGTGTCTTTGCCCATCTTGGTGACAGACCTGACAATTTGGCTGATCCAGCCATCCTGTACGAGCTTGGTTTCCTACATCACTCATATTCCCATGACAGCTTTGGCACTGCATTGTTTGATTGCCGTTTGCATCTTTGGCACTGCCCATAGCTCCACGCAGACACTCTGTTTCAGCTCCAGGGTGACAGCTGTAACAAGCTCCACGGTTCGTAGAGTCATTGAGTTTTAATCCATTACTTGGATCTAGTGCGTTTGCGTGTTTAGAGTGAATAGAAGCTGTAAGCGGTTTCGCATCCCCTATGCCTGTTGTACCCAGTGCATTTGAACTGTGGCAAGAAGCACATAAAATAGGTGTACCGGCTTTAGCCGTTTCATATAAACTTGTGTTGTAATCGAATCCTTTTGCTTGCACGCTAGAGAGGTCATTTGCACCTATTGGGTGTTTTTCATCATGAAGTTTCAAAATATTGTATTTGTAATCTTTCAAAATATCTGAATCATTTTCCCAACCGGCTACCGGTTTTGCATCTGTTGATATAACTGTGCTTGCATGGCATTTTGCACAATCCATTTCATCACTGACAGGAAGTACTACATCTGCCGTAGCCAAGGTTGTGCCTGTAGTGTTTTTTGCAACGACACGTACCATTGGGTAGTAGTTTGTTGCATTGTTATCATCGCGGCTGACAATAGGAATTCCGTCTGCTTCCCACCAGCTGTGGGTTGTGTTGTAAGTCATGGCTTGAGGTGTGGCTGATGGTGTTTTGTTGCCAGTGAGTCCAACATCAGGAGTGCTTGTTGCTCCCGGAAAGAGTGATGGCAAATAGTCCCAAAAGTTTGTTTTTGTACTGCTTATTGTATTTGTATGTCCAGCATAAGTCAAAGATTCATAAGTAAGTGTGACTCCGTTTGTGACATGTTTGTTTGATGTTCCATCTTTGAGAATAAGGTGGGCGTTAAGGTTATTGTATGGGGGTAAAATTGAGAAAACTGAAAAATCGCTTCCGTCAAAACAGTGCATACCTAAGTCGTTCCATGCCAAGAGCGTATAGCTTCCAGATGTGCTTGGAGTTGTTGTACCTCCGCTATTTGTGTTGCTATCTGAATCTGAGTCTGAGTCTGAGTCATGTTCGTCATCATCATCTGAATCATTGCTTGATTGATTATTCGTATGGGTTTCAATCTCTGTTTCATACTCTGCTGTATGTGTTAAAGAGTCATTGAAATGAGATACAGCTGCTCCTTCTGAGATGAGCTCAGTCGTATCTTTAGACATCAAAGAAGCCAGCTCGGAATCGTTCAGAGCTGTATGTTCTTGAGAGAGATCGATAGCTGTTGGTGTTGTGACAGTCGAAGGGAGCGTAATGATTGTGTCCGTTTTGTTTGTATCTAAGCTTTGTAAAATCCTTAAAATTTCAACAACTCTATGGTCATTTACTGTACCGCCTGCAACCAGTCCAAGAGGTGTTGTAAGAGAGTCCGCCGTTGTAACAGTGCGTTTGCCTAAAGTAATATTTCCGACCTTAAAAGTCACCTCTTCACCTGAACGAAAATAAAAAAAGCCTCGTGGGTCTGTAGATCCGCTATGTGACTTTGAGCTATATTCTAAACCGTGAACAGGAGCATCTACAAACATACCTGCATTGGTACTTGCAGTCTGTGTTGTGCCATCAGAAGATGAAGAACCTCCTCCACACCCGCTAAAGAGCAGCATAACTGCTATGAATAAGAAAAGCGATTTCATGGAATCCCCTTAAAATGAAATAATATGTAATCGTATGAAAAGAAAATGAAGATTTTATGAAGATTTGTTAATTTTGTACCCGACACCTCTGACATTTTGTATGAAATCTTTTCTGCCAAGTTTTTGTCTGAGATTTTTTATATGCACATCGACCAAATTACTATGTTTAATGGAATAGTTATCTTTGTTTATGTGCTCGCTGAGCTGGTACCTTGTAAGAACAATATTTTGATTTTGCATAAATAACTCAAGCAAGTCAAATTCTGCCGCTGTTAATTTGACAGATAATTCATTGACAAATACTTCACGTGTAGTCAAGTCTAACGTCACATCATTAACTTTGATTATAGAAGATTTTTCTTTTGAACCTTTTCTGAGTAAAACACGTATTCTGGCAAGTAATTCAATATTTGAGTAAGGTTTGCAAAGGTAATCATCTGCACCTGCATCGAGCACTGCAACCTTATCGCATGTCTCTGAATTTGCAGAGAGCATAAGTACGGGAAGCTCCATTTGAAGTTCTCGCACTTCTTTAAGTAGCTCCAAACCATCTCCATCTCCCAAATTCCAGTCTAAGAGCATGACAGAGTAGCTGTTTTTGTCAAGGAACTCTTTGGCTTGCACGTAACCATAGGCAATATCTGAACTGTATTTTTCACTTTTGAGAAGTTTTGATAGCTGATTGGCAACTTCTATATTGTCTTCTATAATTAAAATATTCATGAATTCCTTCTTTGATTAAACAAAACTTTTTGTTCCCCGCCCGTCATACATGTCTTTGTATCTAAAGGAGATAAGATTTTGCATTATGGCAAACAGAATAATGAAGTTCAAAAAACTGCTGCCCCCATAACTAAACATAGGAAGGGGAACACCGACTACGGGAGCAAAACCTATGGTCATGGCAATATTTACACCCATATAAATAAAAATCATAAAAGAGATACCCACGGTGACTACTTTGATGTAATAATCTTTGTTAAAAACACTTACGCTCAACAGATGCAAAATAAGCATGACATAAATCAAAATGACAGCTAAAGCACCCAAAAAACCGGTACGTTCAACTAAAAACGCAAAGATAAAATCGCTTGTTGCAATAGGCAGAAATTTCATCTGCGTTTGTGTTGCATCGTCTTTGTCCTTTCCTGTAAAGCCTCCGGAACCTATAGCAATAAGAGATTGCTGAACGTGGTAAGACGGCTTTTCGCTCAAAAAGTCTGTAATTCTCACTTTTTGATAATCATGAAGCATAAATTTGTAAGCTAATGGAGAAAGAATCAATATAACAGTAAAAATTGTAGCCCAAATTTTCCAATAAACGCCGACAAAAAATAAAATTCCATAACCTATAAGCAGTAAAACAAGAGCAGTTCCAAGGTCGGGTTCTTTGGCTATAAGGATAAAAGGAAGCAGAATAAAAAAACTTATTCTTAAAAAATCTTTTATTCTGTAACCGCTTTTTGGTGGAGGACTTCTGCTGATAAGGTAAGCGAGCATCAGAATAAGTGTCGGTTTTACAAACTCCGAGGGTTGAATAGTTGCGTTTATGAAAGGAATATCAATCCATCTTTGCGCACCGAGTCTTGCATGTCCAAAAAATTCAACTCCCAAAAGAAGGAGGATGGTTATCCAATAGACAAGGGGAATGAGCCAGCTCATACGACGGATTGGAAGTAAAAATACTCCCAAAAATACTAAAGCAGCAACACCAATGTAGGCCAGCTGTTTTTGTGCCAAAGCAGGAACGGCTTCGCTAATGAGCCAATTTGAAGTTATAACAAGTGGAATGATAAGTAAAATAGAAAGAAAGTCAAATTGTGCTAAAATGCTTTTATCAAATCTCCACAAACTTATAACTCCTAAAATAATTGTAAGAATTGTATCATAAAGGTTAAAAATGAATAGAGAAGAAACATATGTTTGTGAAAATGCGGAGCGTTTAGACACTTTTTTAGCATCTCAGATAGAGCAGACACGCTCACAAATTGCACAATTAATAAAACAAGATGCTGTATATATAGACGAAAAACTTGTAACGCGTCCGGGTGTAAAACTTAAACCGGGGCAAAAGATTAGAGTTGCTTTCCCAGAAGCCAAACAAGAAAGAGCCCAAAAAGTGAATTTTGATGTTGAGGTTTTATATGAAGATGATGATGTTTTAGTCATTAATAAACCAAGCGGTGTAACAGTTCACCCGGCACCAAGTGTAAAAGAACCTACGCTAGTGGACTGGCTGAAGCACAAGGGCATCAGACTCTCAACAATCAGCGGCGAAGAGCGTCACGGCATAGTTCACAGACTTGACAAAGGTACAAGCGGCGCTATGGTTATTGCCAAAAATAACAAAGCACATGAGTTTTTATCTCTGCAGCTTCAAGACAAAACTATGGGAAGATATTATTTGGCAGTTGTAACTCCGCCTCTTAAAGATGAGTTGACTACAGTTGAGAAAAATATAGGCAGAAGTTCACATAACCGTTTAAAAATGACGGTTACAGAAGGCGGAAAGTATGCAAAAACTATGTTTAAAAATTTACTTCTTTCTGAAGATGAAAAAAGCCAATTGGTTGCATGTAAACTTTTTACCGGCAGAACGCATCAGATACGTGTGCATTTAGAGAGTTTGAGTCGCCATATTGTTGGTGATCATATCTATGCAACCAGCCCAAAAGCGGACAAATCGGAACGAATTTTGCTACATGCATACTTGATATATTTTACTCATCCAACGAGTAAAGAAACACTTCATTTCGTTGCTAAAATAGATGGTGATGTCTTAGAATATGTTGAGAAAAAATTTAATACGGAGAATTTGAATGAAATTATTGACCCTGGCAACATTACTCAGTGCTTCACTTCTGATTTTTAGCGGATGTGCCAATAGCCCTAAACCTCAAAAAGATATACCTGTAGACGCAACTCTTCCTATGGTAGAGCTTACGCAAAACGGAGTGGTTGCAGATATGAACGCAATTGCGTTTGAATGGAAAAGTATAAAAGATCCTAGAGTAGAGGGCATTTATGTTTACAAAATAGACCCTAACTTTAAGAGTGACTCAGATGTGGGTGAGAGCTATTATGAGAAAATTGACGGCAGGTATTCGACACATTACACTGACCACAAAGTACAGCCTAATACGGACTACAGATACTATTTTAGAACATACTCTAAAGATTCAAAATCTTCTCAAGGTCGTTTAATCGGCGTGAAGTCGTTGGATGTTTTTGATTCTGTGTCATGGATTTACAGCGTGACAGATATGCCAAGAAGTGCGAAGATTATCTGGAGACCGCATGTCAATGAAAAGGTCGAGTATTATATTATCGAACGTAAAGCAGTGGATGAAGACAAATTTATTGAAGTTGGAAAAGTAAAGGGAAGGCTGAGTGTTGAGTTTATCGACACTGATCTTAAAGATAATCATATCTACACGTACAGACTTTTCGCACTTACATATGATGGTATTAAATCAAAATCATCTGAGATAGTAAAGGTTGTTACAAAACCTTTACCGGAGTCTGTTACAAACATTCAAGTTACAAGACATTTGCCTAAAAGTGTAAAAGTTACTTGGGATGAGTCACACGCAAGAGATTTTTATCAGTATTACCTATATAAATCAGAGAGTTTTGATGGAAACTACGAATTAGTTGCCAAGTTATTTAAAAATACTCATTTAGATAAATTTGAAGAAGATGGCAAAAATTATTTTTACAGAGTAAGCGTTGTAGATAAAGACGGCTTAGAGAGTAAACATGATGATTATACAGCGCAAGGTTCTTCTTTGGGGAAACCAACTGCTCCCGCTATTGTTGCTTCAGGTTACAAAAACAACGCTATTGAATTTACCTGGAATAATCTTGACCCAAGAAATCAGAACTTTATAGTCACAAGAGAAGAGAGAGTAGGCTGGTTTGAAGAACTTCATGAAGACTACAGAGGCCTTAAGTCTCAGACATTTGTAGATAGAAATCTCAAACCAAATACAACGTATATTTATAAAGTGTACGGAGTAGATAAATACAATATTATGTCCAAGCCAAGTGAGCCGCTGACTATCGTAACACCTGAAACGACAAAAGCAAATCCTGTTCAAAACAGACAAGTACCGCAAGAAGTTCAAATAACACCTGTTCAAAATGTTGAAATTCAAGGTGAAGATACTATAATTCCGGTCGAAAATTTAGACCTAAGTGAGATTTAATGCCGCACCTGCACATAAAAGAGTTCAAAACTATTGATTTTCCAAAAATAAATAACGGAGTTCGCTTTAATTTTATGGCGAACAACGTAAATCATAGTGATGAAAAACTTATTTCCGTCAGCGTTGACGGAGATGAGTTCTTTTTGTTGGTTCAAGATGAAGAAAATAAGCATTTGCTCAAATCTGACAAGCTGACTAGACCGGCAGCTATTTTTAATGTCCATAAAGCACTCTTGGCGTATGCCGAGTTAGCCGGTCTTGAAGTCCTCGCTTCAAATGTCCCGCACAGTAAAAAAAATATGCATCTTCAAGAGATAAGTGCACTTAAAAGCATTAACTATTTTGCATCTCATTTTCCAACAGATAAAGAGTTACGCATTGAAGTAGGTTTTGGCTCAGGTCGCCATCTTCTGCATCAGGCGATTAACAACCCTGACTTGTTATTTATTGGAATAGAGATTCATGGCCCCTCAATTGAGCAGGTGCTAAAGCAGATAAGCATTCAAAAGATAGAAAATATTCTTATACTCAATTATGACGCAAGGCTTTTTATGGAACTTGTGCCATCAAATCTTGTAGATAAAATATATGTCCATTTTCCTGTTCCTTGGGACAAAAAGCCGCATAGACGCGTTATTTCGACTACTTTTATTGAAGAAGCAAGACGCGTTTTGAAAGTTGAAGGCAGATTAGAGCTTCGTACAGACAGCGAAAATTATTATGCTTATTCGTACGAGACTTTCATTGCGTTTCCTAAAACAATTTTACACATTAACAAAAACAGAGATATTGCAATCAGTTCCAAATATGAAGACAGATGGAAGAAAATGCAAAAAAATATTTATGATGTCAGTATGATAAATGAAGAAGAGTCAGAACCCCTAACGATAGAAGGTGATTTTGATTTCAAAGAAGTAAGAATGCCCCATGATGCGATACTTGCGCTTCACGGGACTACAAATAAATTTGAAGATGGTTTTATCCATTTTGAGAGATCTTACAAGTTAGAAGATGGGGTTATGCTGCGTTTGTCTATGGGAAGTTTTGACAGACCCGAACATATGTATGTGCTTGTCAATGGAAATAAAGCTAGTTATTTTGACAACTTGCCGCTGCAATCAAGAAGTAATTTAAGAGCGCATAGTTATTTAAATGAGGTTTTACATGGATAAAGTGATTATTGCCAGCAACCTTTCACTCTCTTATTCAAATGATGAAACTATTATAAATAAAGCAAATTTTTCTGTTGATTCTGGAAGTTTTATTTTTATTACCGGAGCAAGCGGAAGCGGAAAATCTACGCTTTTGAAGTCATTGTACGGAGCGCTGAGTCCTAAAGAGGGAAGTCTGATTGTCGGCGGTGTAGAACTTAGAAATGTTTCCGGGTCTAAACTCAATTTTTTACGCAGACATATAGGTATAGTGTTTCAGGATTATAAACTTGTCAAAGAGTGGACTATCGAGAAAAATATTATGCTGCCTCTGATTATTAACGGCTATGAAAAAGGTGTGACACAAAATCAGGTAGACAGTCTTTTGAAACATGTAAGACTAAAGCACCAAGCGGGAAAATATCCGCAGGAACTTAGCGGTGGTGAACAACAACGTGTTGCAATGGCAAGAGCACTTTCTCATAATCCTATACTCATTCTCGCAGATGAGCCTACAGGAAACTTGGATGACTACTCTTCACAACTCATCTGGAATCTTCTCGAAGGTGCCAATACTCAGCTAAAAACTACGGTTATTGTAGTAACACACCATATTCCAGAAGCTATGGGTGTTGCATATAAACATTTTCATATAGAGTTTGGGAGTATTCATGAAGTCAATTAGAAATCATCTCTCCCTTGTTATTGCGCTTTTAAGCATACTCTTTTCGATTCAGATTTTTAATATAGTAGACAGATCGGTGATGGCTTACAAAAAAAATCTATCTACAAACTACTCACTTGTCGTGGTAAGCAATATGACTCTTAACAACAAAGAAATTGCAGATGCGGACAGTAATATAGACTCCATGACAGAGTTGTCACCAGATAATGTCATTCAGAGATTAAACACCGGAATGAGTACAAAAAATATGGAACTGCTAAAGCATACGCTTCCAAAATTCTACAAAGTAAAACTTAAGCATTATCCATCTCCAGGCGAGATAGAAAGTGTCACTAAAAACCTTCTTCAAAATAAGAATATTACGAAGGTCGAGAATTTTTCACAGTCCCATGATACTACGTATAAATTATTGCTATTGTTTAAAAATGTCGTGTCACTCTTTGCGGTTTCCATTTTTGTCATTACTACGCTTCTTATTTTTAAAGAACTTAGAATCTGGCAGTTTAAACATAGTGAAAGAATGAGTATTATGGCTCTTTTTGGAGCTCCGACCTGGCTGCGTTCAGCTGTTTTGTTTAGACTGGCAATTGTTGATGCGCTTATAACGAGCGTCATAGCCTTTGCTCTTTTTACCTATACAGCAGCATCTCCTTGGGTTCTTAAGCAGTTTAGTGATATAGGGATTAGCATAGTCATATTTGATCCTATTTATGACTTTTTAATGCTTGCCGGTGTGGCTATGTTTTTATCAATACTCTTGGCGACCCTTATTGTTTTAGGGCATAAAGAAGAGGTATGATACGAATATTTTTAATTTTCATTTTTGTAGTCGTTGGATTAAATGCCAAAAATGACATTGACAGCAAAATAAATAAGACAAGCAGTGAACTGGATTCATATTCTAAAGACACGAGTGAACTCAATAAAAAAATGGATGAGACTGCAAAAGCAATCTTAATCCAAAAAAAAGAGCTTGAAAAACAGAATGAATATTTAAAAAAATTAAAAGATGAACTTACAGAAAAAGAGAGTAGTTACAGTGATAATTTAGGAGAGCTAAAAGCCCTCAAAGAATCGCAGGGAACACTTAAAAGTGAACAAGATACGATAGAAGAAGATTTGGTTTTTGTGATTGCACAAAGTGTCTCTTTATCTATCATACTTGAAGAAGAGTATGCACTCAGTTCTGAGTCACTCATAGAATTTGAAGTTCTTAAAAAGATGCTTGATGCATCCAAGCTAAGAGTAAAAGAGTTAAACAGCCGTTATTTTGAGAATTCAAAAGATATTGATGTTTTAAATAAATTTACAAGCAGTTTAGAGGCTTCCATCTCAAATATAGATAAAAAAAGAAAAGAGTTAATAAAAAAGCAAGAGGAAAATAAAAAATCTCTTGCTAAACTTGAAGTGGCAAAAAACTCCTATAAAGATGAACTCAAAAAATTATTGAAAAAACAGGATTCGCTTAAAAAGACTCTTTCTCAATTAAATATTATAAAAATAGATGAAGCAAATAGAGCAAAAGTAGATGCGAGCAGAGAGGAAGCGTTTCAAGATAGAGGAGTAAGAGATACAAGTCTTCCAAACGTTAAAAAGGTTGGAAGCAGCTATGAAGAGGTGCAAACGGCAAAATACAGTGGCGAAAAAACAATTGCTCCACTGGATTCGTATACTATCTCAAAGAAATACGGAACTTATACAGACCCTATTTACGGAATTAAAATATTTAACGAGTCTATATCTCTTAAGCCAACACAAAATGATGCAAAGGTTAAAACTGTTTTTAACGGTAAGGTCATTTATGCTGATAAAACAGCTGTTTTAGATAATGTTGTTATTGTTGAACACTCTAATGGTCTTCATACAATCTACGCAAATCTTTCTCAGATTTCACCTAATATTAAAAAGGGTAAAAAAATAAAGTTAGGCTATACAATCGGAAGAGTAAAAGACGAGCTTATTTTTGAAGTAACACAAAAGTCAGCACATATAAATCCAAGTAAACTTTTTGAATAAAGAGTAGGCATATCGTGAGAGACTATCTAATATTTTTTGTGATATAATATTTTCACTTTTATTGAAATGGAAAGAAAATGAAAAAGCCTGCACATGAGAATGACAATAATAACTCTTCCTTATATTACAACAGCGTGCAGGATACGAAAAGCTATAGGGAAAAGATAAGCCAGGAGCGTAAAAAAAGAGAATCTTTCTCTTCACAAGAGATAGATATAAATAAATACGTTCTTTCGCCCGAAGGCTGGGAAGGTGTTGTTTTGACTCTTTATATAATATTCATTCCATATATTGTCGGTGTTTTATTTTTATTTGTTTTTATAGCTGAAGTTGCGTTTGATAAATTTTTACTTCTGGATATGAGCTCAGTTTTTATTGTTTGGGCGATAGGTTACGAAGTTATTGCCGTAACGCTTCTTTTTTTAATTTTTCTTTCATTTTTATCTTATCTCAGCAAAGCTAAAAAGAAGAATCATAACAAGATTAATAATCCTCATAGAGGTCGATATTAGATTAAAAACTATCATAGTTAACTTTTGATATAATTTCAAAAATTTATTTTTGGGCAAAATATGAACTTTATACAAACACGCGGAAATGACGCGAACAAACCAAAAACTGTTACTTTTTCTGAGGCAATTTTATCTCCTATTGCTTCCTTTGGCGGCCTTTATGTGCCTCAAGAACTTCCAGAACTCGGTGAGACTTTTTTAAACAAACATCTTCATTCATCTTATAAAACTTTGGCATTTGATATGTTGTCTCGTTTTGAGATTGATATTGATAAAGAGGTTATAGAAGAAGCACTCTCTTTATATGACAATTTTGATGATAGCAAAAATCCTGTTCCTGTGGTTAAGGTTAAAGAGAACCTATACGTCAGTGAATTGTATCATGGTCCGACCCGTGCTTTTAAGGATATGGCTCTGCAACCTTTTGGTGTAGTACTTTCTTCTATTGCGCAAAAACGTAATCATAATTATCTTATACTTGCTGCGACAAGCGGTGATACTGGACCAGCAGCATTAGAGACATTTAAAAACCGTGCTAATGTTCAAGTTGCTTGTCTTTATCCAGATGGCGGAACAAGTGATGTTCAGCGTTTACAAATGGTGACTGAAGATGCTAAAAACCTTAAAGTAATCGGAATTAATGGCGTTTTTGACGATGCACAAAATGCCCTCAAACGTCTTTTGGCATCGGAAGATTTTAAGAGCGCGCTCAAAGAGAAAAATATTTCTCTTTCAGCTGCAAACTCTGTAAACTTTGGACGTATTATTTTTCAAATTATCTATCATATTCATAGTTACTTAGAACTTGTTCGCCAAAACGCAGTGAAGATGGGCGAAAAAGTCTATTTGAATGTTCCAAGCGGAAACTTTGGAAATGCTCTTGGTGGTTATTATGCATGGAAAATGGGACTTCCTGTTGAGAAAATTATTATTTCTTCAAATGAAAATAATGTTTTAACACGTCTTATCAGAGATGGAAAATATGACCTAAGAGAGAGTAAAGTTGTCAATACAACTTCTCCTGCAATGGATATTTTAAAATCATCGAACATTGAAAGAGTGTTGTTTGACCTTTTTGGAGCAGAACGCACAAAAGAGTTGATGGAAGATTTGGAGAGTAAGAATTTTTATGAGCTTACTTCTTCGGAACTTGCAACGCTTCGTGAGTGTTTTGATGCTGACTTTTGTAATGGTGATGAGGGTAAAAAGTATATTAAAGATACATTTGAGAATAATGGCTATTTGATGGATCCGCATACTGCAACATGTTTTAAAGCCTATGAAACTTGTTCAAAACCGGAAATTATTAGCATTGTTTACTCAACTGCCGAGTGGACAAAATTTTCTCCTGTTATTGCTAACGCTCTTACAGGAGAAGTAGATGCACAAGACATTGTTGCACTTGAGTCTATTTCTAAAACTGCACATCTCGAAATTCCTGCAATGGTAAAAGGACTTTTTTCAAAGCCGATTACACAAAGTACGGTAATAGAAAAAGAAGATATAGAAAAAGAGATTTTAAAGTTTTTATAATATTACACACTAAAACGAACATGTCCGTTTTAGTGGCAGGGACTGAAGTCCCTACAACCCCCTAAAGCTACGAAAACAAGTTTTCGAGATTCACACGTATTTCTAAGATAAAAAACGGAAGTTTATAATTTTGTAGCCTTTTCATACGCTTTATTGATTGCGTTTATACAAGAATTTCTAACATTTCCCTCTTCAAGTGCAGCATAACCGGCAGCAGTTGTGCCACCTGGACTCATAACTCCATCTTTAAGTAATGCAGGGTGCACACCTTGAATAAGTTCTCCAAATCCACCAAAAAGACCACGCATAATAGCCATGGCATCATCGCGTTTAAGTCCTTCTTTTACTGCTCCATCAGTCAGTGCTTCTGCAATGAGCGCTAAGTATGCTGGGCCGCTTCCCGCAAGTGCGGTGGCTATATCTATCTCTTTTTCGCTTGCAAGCCATCTAGTACTCCCAATAGAGCCTAAAATTGCATGTGCCTCTTGCTCAAACTCAGCATCACCCGTGAGAGTTGTCATAGATTTTTTGACACTGGCCGCAAGGTTTGGCATTGTTCTTACCACTGCGTTTGAGTTGATATTTTTACGGAGTTTTTCCAAAGAAGTTCCGGCTAAAACAGAAAAAACAACTCTCGCTTTGCCTTTTAACTTAGCTCCGACTTCTTCTACATTTGCAGGTTTGACACAAAAAAGTATAGTTTTATTTTCGATGTTAAAATTGTTAATAAGATTTTTTTCTATGCTAACGCCGAGCTCTTTTTCAAATTTTTCAAGTTTTTCTAAACTTCTTCCTACTACCTCAATTTTGTAGTCAGATTTAAGTCCTTTGGCGATGCTTAGCGCCATATTTCCGTTACCGATAAATGTTATTGTTTTTGACATGTAAATCCTTTTACTGTAGTATAGCATGAATGAATTGAATGTTTTATGTCAAAAAAAAAGGATAATATTGAAGAGAATAGTAATAAAAGTCGGGAGTGCAGTACTCACCGAGAAAAATAAAATTGCAAAAGAGAGGATGCTCAATCTTGTAAATCTCATTGCAAAACTTAGGAAAAAATATGATGTTGTTTTAGTGACTTCAGGTGCTGTTGCTGCAGGTTATTCAGCACTTAAAATGGATAAAACCAAGCAGATAGGAAAAAAAGCCATAGCAGCGGCAGGTCAGCCTATCCTTATGACAAGTTACAAAAAAAAGTTCGATATATTTGAAATAGATACAGCACAGATACTCTTGACTGAGGACGATTTTGATTCTCGCAAAAGAACGAAAATGCTGCAAGAGATTTTAGACGCGCATTTAAACAACGACATTTTACCGATAGTCAATGAAAATGACATCACCTCCACTCCCGAACAGCTTTTTGGAGATAATGACCAGCTCTCAGCAAATGTCGCTCATGCAGCTAATGCAGACTTGCTTGTTATTCTTAGCGATATTGACGGCTACTATGACAAAAACCCAAAAGAGTTTCCTGATGCAAAAATTTACAAAACAATGAATGAATTGCCAGAAGGTGTTTTGGATGAAGAGTCAACGCCAAACAATGCATTTGCAACAGGCGGAATTGTTACAAAATTAAAAGCGGCAGATTTTATGATGAAGCATGGAAGAAAAATGTTCTTGACGAATGGATTTGATTTAACCGCTGCAGAGTCATTTCTTTTACATGATACGCAAATTTCCGGTACGCTTTTTGAAGCGAAGCCAAATAAGGAAGAAAAATAATGGAAAAATTTTTAGAAGAAGCAAAAAATGCAAGCAGAGTGTTATCTACACTCAGTGGAGCGCAAAAAAATAAGTTACTAAATGAAATGGCAAATGCTTTAAGAAGCAATACTATGGATTTGCTTGAAGCCAATGCTCTTGACATGGCAGATGGAGTGAAAAATAATCTTACATCTGCGTTGATGGACAGACTCTTTTTAGATGAAAAACGCATTGATGCAATGGCTGTTGCCATTGAAGAAATTGCAGCGCTCAAAGAACCTGTTGGCCGCGTTTTAGATGGCTGGGTAACAGAAGACGGACTTAAAATAGAAAAAGTAAGTATTCCAATAGGCGTTATCGGAATTATTTACGAGTCTCGTCCAAACGTAACTTCTGACACGGCGGCACTCTGTTTTAAAAGCTCCAATGTTGCAGTGCTTAAAGGCGGTAAAGAAGCGGAAAACTCTAACAAAGCCATAGCAAAAGTTCTTCAAGCAGTACTAGAGAAAAATGCTTTGCCAACAGCACTTATTTCGCTTATTCCCGACTCTTCACGTGAAGGTGTTGATAAACTCATAAAGATGGATAAATATGTAGATTTAATCATTCCAAGAGGCGGAGCAGGACTCATTGCTCATGTGAGCAAAAACGCAACTGTAAGTGTTGTTAAACACGACAAAGGGCAGTGCCATACTTACATAGATAAAGAAGCAAAGATAGATGACGCCATTGCTATTGCACTAAACGCAAAGGTTCAGCGTCCTGGCGTTTGTAATGCCATGGAGACACTTTTGGTTGACAGCGCCATAGCTAAAGAAACACTGCCTCTTATAAAAGCTGCGTTTGACAAAGCACATACAGAGCTAAAAGGCTGTATAAAAACGCAAGAAATTATTGAAGTTACAAATGCAACGGATGAAGATTATGACACGGAGTATTTGGCAAATATTTTAAATATTAAGGTTGTAGATGGAGTTGAGGGTGCGGTAAATCACATTATCAGATTTGGTTCGGGACACTCCGAAGCTATTATTACGCAAAACATAACTACAGCAGAGATATTCCTAAACGCAATAGATGCAGCGGTTGTATATGTCAATGCCTCAACTCGTTTTACAGATGGCGGAGCTTTTGGCTTTGGTGCTGAAGTTGGAATAAGTACAAACAAACTCCATGCACGAGGACCAATGGGAATAGAAGGTCTTACAACTTACAAATATAAAATTTACGGTAATGGACAGGTTAGAGGATAGAAATTCATGAGTTATTTATACTCATGAATACTTTGCAATAGTTTTTGTAGAAGTTCGCTGTATTGGTCTGCAAGCGTGAGATAACTTTTTTCTTCTGTATCTTTCAGTGCTTCTTTGAGCTCTTTGGCAACTGCGTTTAACTTATCTGCCCCAATATGGGAAGTAACTCCGATTAAATCTAATAAATATTTATCTGCCGCTACAAAATTGTTCTCATTTAAATACTCAAATATTTTTGTATCAGAATCCGCATATGTCATTAGAAATTCGTTAAGAATCTCACGATAAAACTCTTCATCCCCTGAGCAGGTTGCCAAACCTTTTTCAAAGTTTAATTCAGAATCGCCACCCATTCCAGCGGATGGGTTTATGTCTTTAGCATCTGTGTAAACGTAAAGTATATCATACAGAGCGTCTATGCGCAGAGGTTTTTCTAAATGTTCATCCATGCCTGCAGCTAACATTTTTTTGATATCAGAATCAGCAATATCACCGCTTAAAGCAATGATAGCTATATGATTGTATCTTGGATTTTCTCTAATGAATTTCGTTGCTTCAAAGCCATTCATAATCGGCATGTGCACATCCATAAAAATAATGCTAAAGTTGTGGTCATACTCAAGAATATCAAGGGCTTCTTTCCCATTATTTGCAACAACAACTTCAATCCCGCTGTCTCCGAGCAGTCCAATGATAACTTTTTGGTTGATGAGATTATCTTCAGCTATTAAAACTCTTGTTCCTGCGAATTCTTTGAAGTCTTGTTTTACTATTTTTCCATGGAGCCTTGGCGTTCTTTTTTTGAGGTCTATAGCTATATCCTGAAGCTCTTCATCTTCAGATTCTTCTAGTCCGAAGTCACCTTCTTCTTCTCCTTTAAGTTCAAAAAAACTGTTTTCATAAGTTTCGCTTTCTTGAGTATCTTCGATTTTTATCTCTTGGAGAGGATTGTTTTCTTTAGAGCCTTCTTGCGTGTTATTTAAATCTTTTTTTTGCGATTTTTTAAGAAAAAAGTAGAGTAATAGAAGGATTAAAAATGTTAAAGAAGCAAGCAGTATAGTTTGGAAATCCATAGAATCCACTTCTTTTTCAGCGATTTTTTCTTTCATTAAGGGCTTTTCTTCGACTAAAGGCTCTTCTTTTATTGGAATTATTTCTTGCGTTTTTATTTCTGTTTCTGTTTGTAAACTGGTGTTTTGTTCCGCAATAAGTGGTTGAATAATAAGAGTAGAATTTTCTTCTGTGAGGGTATTGTTGGTATCAGGGGCGTCTGGAACTGAAACTTCAGCAGTCACAGTTTCTTTGTTCTCAACAGGAAGTGCGGTTTGAACAGCTAAAGTCGGGCTTGCTTCTATTGCTGTGGACGGTAATTTTAAAGCATATGCATGCTTATATGTTTTTTTTATTTTTTTAAGCGCAGCAGCAAGAATTTCTTCGTCTGTTATTGGTTCTAGAGTAACAAGATAATAGCTTTCGCTTTTTTTATGATTGGCTGTGATGAAGTTTTTTTCAAAAAAATCTTTATCTTTTTCAAGAAAATTTTGCAGCTTTATTTCTTCTGCAACAGCAGTCCGTTCAAGGGAATAAGCACCTACGATTATCTGGGAGTTTATGCCAAAAGCAAGAGTGAAAAGGAAGGGAATGATCCAAAAAACTTTCATGTAAGAGCCCTTTTTTTTGTTTATGATACAGTATAAAGATTTAAAATAGACAAAATTAATGTATAATTTAATAAAAAAACGCGTAAAGGTCTTTTTTGCAAAATATTCCACATGTTCCGGTTTTGTATCGAGAAGTAGTTGATGCTTTTAGTTCTGTAGAAACAGGAATTGTCATCGATTGTACTATGGGTTATGGCGGTCACTCTTCATTGATACTCGAATCTAATCCAAATATCAAACTGATTGCCATAGATCAGGATCAGACTGCTATCGATTTTTCAACAAAAAGACTTCAGCCATTTCAAGATAGGGTTGAGATTAGAAAAGGCAGATTCTCATCTGTTATAAAAGAGATACTTCAAGAGTATGACAATATCAATATTAAAGGTATTCTGGCAGATATTGGCGTTTCCTCACTTCAGCTTGACCAAAAAGAGAGAGGTTTTTCTTTTGAGAGCGATAATCTTGATATGAGAATGGATAAAGAGTCTGGGCTGAGTGCTTCTGAAGTTGTAAATGAGTACTCAAGAGATGAACTCGAAAGAGTCCTTTTTGAGTACGGCGAGCTTAGAAACTACAAAAAAATTGCTTCGGTCATTATTTCGAACCGTCCTTTTCATTCAGCAAAAGAACTGAGTGAGGCTGTAAAACCGCATATGCCTCATGGCAAAAAGATCCATCCTGCTACACTTTTGATGCAGGCAATCCGCATAGAAGTGAATGATGAGTTAGGCGAGTTAAAATCGCTTCTTGCAAGTATTGAAAATGCAAAACTTCAAGATACAAAAGTTGCCATCATCTCTTTTCACTCCCTTGAAGACAGAATTGTCAAACAGGAGTTTAGCAGATGGGCTAAGTCCTGCATATGCCCGCCAGAAGCGATGCGTTGCGTTTGTGGAAACAATCATGCGCTTGGAAAAATAATAAGTAAGAAGCCAAT
This sequence comes from Sulfurimonas sp., assembly GCA_013791885.1. Lineage (GTDB taxonomy): Bacteria > Campylobacterota > Campylobacteria > Campylobacterales > Sulfurimonadaceae > Sulfurimonas. The sequence goes on from VMSZ01000045.1 coordinate 24,351, forward strand.
TACCGCACAAGATGATGAATTAAAAGAAAACGCAAGAAGCAGAAGTGCAAAAATGAGACTGTTCCAAACGGATATAAGATGAGTGAAAAAAGTGAACTTTTAGATGAGGTAAGGGTTGTTCTTGCCCCTAAAAAATATCTTGATTTTGCCTATTTTTTAAATGTTTTTTTAGTTCTGACACTTGTTTGTATCTTTGCGTTTCCGGGTATTTACATCCATCAGCAAATCTATTTTAAAAGCAGAGATATCTCCAAACTAAAATCTGAACATGATACGCTCAAAGAGGAAAACAGACTCATTCGGGCTTCTGTTGAGTCCATAAAATTTAAAAATCAAATACTTGATACACTGTTCTAGGGGTAGAAATGATTCGCAAATTTATTGAGTTCTCGATAGATAAACCACTTTTAAATCATATACTATTAATTTTTATATTTGTTATGTCCATCTTCGCATATATCAATATTCCAAAAGAGATATTTCCTCCTTTTGCTATGGATAAAATCTCTGTAAACGGTGGTTATGTCGGAACATCTGCAGATATTCTTGACAAAATGGTTGTTCAAAGCATAGAAGACGATATGCAAAACATAGATGAGCTGGATATAATAAAAACCAGTATAAAAAACGGCTCTTTTTCCATCCTTGTGGATATCAAACCGGGTTCTGACAATATCGCTGTTTTAAATGATGTCAAGGACATTCTAAGCAATGTAAAAAAAGATTTGCCTGCGGATATGTCTGAGCCGATTGCCAAAATTCATACAAATAATTTTCCTCTTGTTCTTATAGCCCTTGCCGGAGATGTTCCAAAAGAAGAGTTGCTGCGCAGAGCAGATGAACTAAAATCACAGCTGAGCAGTTTTAAAGATTTGAGTGAAGTTGTAATTCGCGGTGATGCGGATGAAGAACTTGTAATAACTATCAATGAAAAAAAGCTTTTGGCTTACAATCTTGAACCGTCTCTCGCAATCAATGCACTCAAAAATATAAGTTCAATTTTCCCTATTGGAACCATTAAAGAGAGAGGTTCACATCTTTATATCTCTACGTACAATGGAGAAAAAGATAAAGAGAGTGTTGAAGATACTATTGTAAATATAGGCCAAACACGCTTACGAATCGGTGATATAGCAGATATTTCTTTTGAATTGAGTGATGAAAGTGAACTTTCACATTACAATGGAGTGAGAAATATCTCTGTGAATGTTTCCAAGTCGAAACAGGGTAATGCGATAGCTTTGGTTAAAGATATTCGTGAAGTGCTCAAACAAAATGAAATCAAGTACCCGCATTTAAAATACAATGTTTACACAGATACTTCTGTTTGGATTAAAAATCGTCTCAATACAGTTTTTGCAAACATAGCTTTTGGACTTATGCTTGTTTTTTTATCTATGCTTATATTTATTAACCGTGGCATTGCGTTTGTCGTTGCTATCGGTATTCCGGTGAGTTTTATGATTGGGCTTGTTTTTAGTGAACTCAGAGGAGACAGCCTTAATATGCTCTCGCTGCTTGGTGCGCTTATTGCCCTGGGTATGCTTGTGGATGAGGCTATTGTCGTCGCTGAAAATATTTATAGACACCTGGAAGAGGGAATGGAGAGACGCGAAGCCGCAATACGAGGAGCAACGGAGATGTTCCCGGCGGTTTTGACTGCAACACTGACGACAGTTTTCGCATTTTTGCCTATGCTGATGCTTACGGGGGATATGGGAACTTTTATTAAAATAATTCCTATCATGATAACCGTGCTGCTTTTGTCTTCTCTTTTTGAGGCATTTTTCTTTTTACCCTTACATGCGCATGACTTTCTAAAAGTTTCAAAAGACAGTAATGTAGCCAATAAAATATGGGATAAACTCTATTTTTGGTATGACAACATCCTCCATTTTGTTTTCAGAACAAAAATTATTTCACTCATTCTTATGGTTGTGACTATTTTGGCGCTCACTTTTGTATTTGTTAAAAACTCAAAATTTCAGCTTTTTCCAGATTTTGATACAACCCAAATATATGTCTCCGGAAAAGTAAATATTAACAATGAACTTGAAGATACGGAAGAGATAGTTACAAAAATAGAAAAAATACTTTTAGAAAAAATCTCTCAAGAAGATATCTCATCCGTTACTTCTGTTATAGGTTTTAGAATGGATGCTAAAAATATTGCGGAGACGGGAGATCATCTTTTTCATATTTTCATAGATTTGTATGAAAGAGCACCATCAAATGTTTTTGATACTTATATAAGTCCATATCTCTCTCTTGAGTACAACGCAGATGCTTTAAAAAGAGAGCGTGATGCTAAAGACATTAGTAAAGATGTTGAGCAGCTTATGGAGCCGCTTAGAAAGCTTCAAACAAAAGATGGCCCGATGTTTGAAGAGCTTGTTGTTAAAGTTCCGGGAGCCGGCGTTATAGCTCATGATATAGAAGTAAGTCTAAGTGGAAAAAATGAAGATGAAATACTTGAAGGTATCAAGTATTTAAAAGATGCTTTGACATCGATTGTCGGAGTTTATAATGCAGCAGATGATGCAGATATAGGAGAAAAAGAACTTAAACTCCGAGTCAACGCATATGGGCAAGAACTTGGGTTTAATGAAGAGATAATCTCAGCGGGACTAAGATCTTACTACCTCAAGGGCGAATATGGAAAAATGTTCAACGATAATGGACTTGTCCGTATTAAAATAGAGAGTAAAGCGAATGAGAATATAGAATCCATACAAACTATGGAACTGCAAGTCCCTTCGTCGGACAGATATGTTGCATTAAAAGATATTTGTGACTTTGTAATGGTTCAAGGCTTTGTTGCACTTAATAAGGAAGATGGCGTTCGAATACGCAGCGTTTTTGCCAGTATAGATAAAAAGATTATTACTTCTTCTGAAGTTATGAAACAGATGCAGCCATCTTTTGACAAACTTACCTCTGATGGGTATAAAGTTGAGGTTAAAGGTGAAGAGCAAGAGAACAATAAAAACAAAAAAGAGATGATGCAAGCCGGAGTTATTGCTCTGTTTTTAATCTTTATAACACTGGTATGGCTTTTTGATTCCGCAGTTAAATCACTCATTGTAATAAGTACTATTCCTCTTGTGCTGCTTGGTGTTTTGGCTGGGCATATGCTCATGGGTATTAATCTGACAATGCCTGGTATGATAGGAGTTGTAGGACTTGCAGGTGTTGTTGTGAATGATGGGCTTATTATGGTGAGTTTCATTAAGAATGCTAAAGACAGTGAAACACTGATGAAACAGGCAAAAACAAGGCTCAGACCTATTTTACTAACCTCACTTACAACAGTACTTGGTCTCTCAACACTTATCTTTTTTGCTTCAGGACAGGCGATGATACTTCAACCAATGGCCATCTCTTTAGGTTTTGGTATAGCATGGGCAACGGTTTTAAATCTTGTTTATGTACCACTTCTGTATGCAGTTATCTATAAAATAAATCCACCAAAAAGAGTAAAAATATGAATTTAAATATTACAAAAGCACCTTTTGGAGTCAGACCTCCGGTTACAAAACCAATTCCTGAATTTCTTATAGAGGTTGGCGAGCAGGGCATTCGTGACTTGATTAGTAACCATTATGACCTCATACGAGAGAGTAGTATTGCCCATCTTTTTCCACTAAACGCAGAAGATTTTGAAAAAGCAAAACAGCATTCAAGTGATTTTTTCATTCAAATTTGTGGAGGAAGAGCCTATTTTAATGAAAATCGCGGAGCACCGCAGATGATAGGCAGACATGCTCCATTTCGTATCGACTCAAACGCAAGGCAAGTGTGGCTAGAACTCTATAAACCATTGCTCTTAGAATTGCAGGCAAAGGGTGTAACAGAGACTTCTTTGAACTCTTTTTGGGCTTATTTAGATATATTTTCTTTATGGATGATAAATACAAAATAAAACGTGATAAATCAGAAAAGTATAAGCATAACTTGATTATAATTTCGCCCTACAAAGCGTTAGCTTCTTTAGAAAAAGTGGGTCTTTAGCTCAGTTGGTTAGAGCCCTCCGCTCATAACGGAGTGGTCGAGTGTTCGAGTCACTCAGGACCCACCACTTACAAACTCCCTACAAAACGTACTTTCAAAGAATTTTAGAAATCAATTTATCGCTTAAGTTTTCACTGGGTAACCACTTAGGTAACCACTTTATATATCCTCATTACATATTTCGCCAATTCAAAAGCTCTAATTCAACGCTAGTATCTCTGGCAATATTAACTAAAACAACAACACTTCTTCACGAAAAATATAGTTCTCGCCTTGATTCCCACTTTTTTTTAGAATTGGCGAACTAAATCTGCTCGCCAATTCTAAAATGTTTATCTTTTTTGTGATTTCGGTGGAGTTGACATAGATAAAAGTAAACTCTAAATTGATTCAAGTGGCATACTAAAAAAATATCCTTGAGAATAGTCAACGCCCAATTCTTTCACTTTTTGAAAAATAGCTTCGCTTTCTACAAATTCTGCTATGGTTTTCGCACCAAGCTGATTTGCCAAAGATACAATCGTCTTTACCATTAATTCTGAATTTTTATCTTCTAAAATATATTTTATAATAGAACCGTCTATTTTAATGATGTCGGCATTCATCTTAACCAAGTAGTTAAAATTGGAATAACCGGTTCCAAAATCATCAATCGAAATTTTAGAACCACATTCCTTTAAACGTGTTATAGCATCTAGCAGGTCTTTACTTTCTAACTCTTCAGACTCAACAATCTCAAAAACTATTCTTTTTGCAACTTTAGACGCTATCAATGTTTCATATATATAATCCATCAATTTGATGTTTTTGAAATCTGTCACGGTAAGATTTATAGAAAAACTCTTCTCAACCTCTGCTGCAAGCTTCATAGTCTGATCAAATACCGTTCTTGTAAGTTTTTCATAGAGCTTTGTTTTTTTAGCCACATCTAAAAAGAAAAATGGCGAGATTGGTTTGCCACCTTCATCCATCATACGAACAAGCGCTTCATATTTTTCTATTTTGCCATCTTTATTGTTGACTATAGGCTGATAAAACGCTTTAATTCTATCTTCTTCTATAGCATGATGCAGTTTTTTAATCCAGTTGAGATTGTTCTGCTGAACAGCCTTTATATCTGGAAGATCATCGTAACTACATATATCTTTATTCATTACTCTAGCCTGCTGCAGAGCAATATCAGCATTTACAAGATGATTTTTCTCACCAGAGTATGCACCTGTTGAGAAATGAAGATAAATTTCATTCTCATCGATAATAAAACTATTTTTTCTAAGATATTCCAGTAAATCATTTAGAAATCTCTTTTCGCCTTGCTCTATAGTATTTTTACTAAGTAAGGCGAATTCATCAATCGGGAGTTTATAAAGTGAATGTGTTTTTTTAGTATACTCTTTCATTTTTTCAGCAACCGCAATCAATACTTTATCTCCGATTTCATATCCGTAGAAGTTGTTAATCTCATTGAATGAATCTATATTGATTATCGCTAAACATGCCGAGTTAGCTGCTTCAAGATCGTTTATCAGTTTTTGCCTATTAGGCAAGTTTGTGAGTGTATCTGTGTATTGCTTATGTATAATGATATTTTGCTCGACAACTTTTGTAATATCTTTATTGATAGACATAAACTCCTTAATATTACCTCCAGCATCCAAAATCGGAATGACAGTTGTATCTACAAGATAATCTTCCCCGCTCTTTTTACGATTTTTCATCGTGCCGTGCCACATTTTTTTGTTTTTAATGACAGATAAGATTTCGTTGAAAGTTTCCTGCGGTGTTTCATGGTGTCTTATTATATTATACGTTGCACCAATCAGTTCTTCTCGCATATATCCGGACGCTTCACAGAACATGTCATTAACATAGATTATTTTCCCATTTGTATCCGTCTTTGAAACTATATTCGTACTGTCAATAGCCTCTTTATATTGATTCAGTAAAGTTTGTTGTTCTTGAATATCATGTACATATCCGCTGTTATGAAGATTCAGATAAAAGCGGCTAAAAAATTCTTGAGACTTATACGGTTTATGGAGATAGTCATTTGCACCGGCTTCGAGACAGTTTATAATTTTATTGCTGTCATCGTGAGTTGAAAGGACAATAATCGGAAGTTCAACAGATTTATATTTTTTACGTATATTGTGAATAAGTTCCAAACCATCCATCACGTCCATCTCGTAATCTGTAAGAAGCATTGAAATATCTGGAAACTGTTCCATCTTGACCAATGCATCTTTACCGTTTACAGCTTCAACAACAACAAACCCATGGCTACGCAAAAGACTATCCAAATGCATTCTATACGTCTTAGAGTCATCTACAATCAAAATTCTTTTGGAACGGTTTAAACGTAACTGTTTGACAAAATCAACTACTTTTATTAAATCATCTTTACTCTCTTTTTGCATACAATCAACAATATTTTTTGATATCATCTGCTTACGAAGAACTTCATTCTTTGAATCAGTTAATACTAAAGTTGGAATATTACACTTTAGAGTATAGTCAACAAAAGTTCCATCTTCTGTATCTGAGAGATTAATATTGATAATAGCAGTATGGACAACATTTTCATTCTCAATTAACTCTCTTGCTTTTTTTACGTCGCTTGCTATGAGAATATTAAATTCTTCTGGATTAATAAATTTAGTAAAATATGCTTGAACTACCTTGCTGTCATCTAAAACCAGTATTGTATCTTTAATCATGTTGGCACTTTATTTTAATATTGCAATTTTCTTTAATATTTGTGGAAAATCTAACTGTTCCATAACTCCACCTCTTTCATATGCTTCTTTTGGCATACCATAAACAACTGCTGTCCTTTCACTTTCACCTAAAGTATAGGCTCCAGCTTTTCTAAGCTTAACCATGCCATCAGCACCATCATCTCCAATACCGGTTAAAAGAACGCCTATAATATTAGATGGGTTAAATATTTCCAAAGCACTATAGAACATTTCATCCACGCTAGGCTGAAAAAAATGTTCACCCTTGACTTTATCTTCTCTAATCACAACTTTGCCTGATACCTTTTTAGAAAAATTCATGTGAACTCCACCGCGAGCCACATAAATATTACCAGGCAACAACTCCATATTTTGTGCACTTTCATGTACATTAAGCGCGCTTGCGCGGTTAAGTCTCATAGCAAAAGCACTTGTAAATTGTGCCGGCATATGCTGCACAACGCAGACAGGATACTTATAATTTGATGGCAAAGAAGCACAAATCTGTTCTATTAAACCAGGACCACCCGTTGAAGCGCCTATAAGGACAACTTTGGTTATATCTTTACTGTCTAATGTTGGAGTATCTTTTTCAAAAGTTACAGTTCTTTTTCTTTCTCTTAGAAGTGGTCTTGAAGATTGCCTTTTTAGTCTTCTTGGTGAAATACAACTAAGAGATTTTACTTTTTCTAATATATCTTCACGGTTCTCATCCCTACCAATATTCATAGTGCCAGGTTTAGATATATAATCAAGAGCACCAAGATCAAGAGCATCCATAGTAATACTCGCATCTTCTACAGTCAATGAACTGACCATCAAGATAGGTGTTGGTTGTTGTTCCATGATTTGCTTTACAGCTTCAAGCCCATCCATAACAGGCATATTTATATCCATTGTGATTACATCATATTGAATTGCAGTAGCTTTATCAACGGCCTCTTGTCCATTTTTTGCAAAATCAATATCAAAACCCAATGTAGCTATAATCTCACTCAATTGTTTTCTAACTAAGGCAGAATCATCAACTAAAAGAACTCTCTTACTCATTATTTTTCTTTACTAGACATTATCTCATCTATATCCATACATAAGACCAATCTTTTCCCATTATCTAAATGTAATATATCTGTAAATAGAGGATCATCTTGCTCTCTGAGTTCAGTTTTACTTATGTTTAATATATCA
>VMSZ01000035.1 GCA_013791885.1 Sulfurimonas sp.
AAAAGCAGATGACAGAACGCAGGCGCTTGCAAAAATAAGCAAGGCGATAGATGCGACAAGAATAGACGGGATTGAGACAAATCTCAGATATCTTGGAGCGATTGTAAAGTCTGATGTTTTTGTCAACGCAAAGCAGACTACAAAATTTTTAAACAGTTTTGTTTTTACGCAAAACAGAATAGATGTTATTCGCCCCGGAACGCAGAGTACCATTCAGGATTATCCTGGACGAACGGGCTATTGGGATATTGGTGTTCCTCCTTCTGGACCGTTTGACTCTCTGAGTTTTCGTTATGCAAACAAACTTGTAGGAAACGACGAAAAAGCCGCAGGGCTTGAGATGGCTATAAGCGGACCGACTCTGCGTTTTAACGTGGACTCAGTTATTGCGCTTTGCGGAGCAGAGATTGACGCGTCTGTGGATGATGAGCAAATTAGCATGAACAGAGCCGTTTTCATAAAAGCGGGAAGCGTTTTAAAACTCAAAAAAATAACACAAGGGTTTAGAACCTACCTGAGTGTAAGAGGCGGATTTGATGTTCCTGCTTATTTGGGCAGTCGTTCAACTTTTACTTTAGGTAAATTTGGCGGGCATGCAGGCCGTACACTTTTAGCAGGGGATGTACTGCACATAGATGAGATGAGTGCGGGCGAGGTTTCAAAACTAGAGCTCCAAAGAAAAGAGTTCACTAAAAATTGGGAAATTGGTGTTTTATACGGACCGCACGGCGCACCTGATTTCTTTACGGACGAAGATATAAAAACTTTCTTTGCAACAGAGTGGGAAGTGCATTACAACTCCAACCGTACCGGTGTGAGACTCATTGGGCCAAAACCTCAGTGGGCGAGGGCTGACGGCGGGGAAGCGGGACTGCATCCATCGAACATTCACGACAATGCTTATGCAATCGGCGCAGTTGATTTTACAGGAGATATGCCTGTAATTTTAGGGCCTGATGGGCCGAGTCTTGGCGGATTTGTCTGTCCTGTGACAATTGTAAACGCAGAGCTGTGGAAAATGGGTCAGCTGCATGCAGGAGATAAAATAAAATTTATACCCCTAGAGCATGAGGACGCACATGAACTTTTAGTTTTGCAAGAAGAAGCCATAGAGAGTTTAAATGACTACGAAGAGCAGACAATTTTAAGACCAAAAGCGATAGGTTCACCCGTTTTATACAGCGATGAAGGCGAAGAGGGTCTGCCATCAATTGTGTTTCGTCAATCGGGCGACAGCAATCTGCTTATAGAGTACGGCGAAATGGAGTTGGACATCTCTCTGCGTTTTCGTGTGCATGTGCTTATGGAAGCTGTGAAAGATGCTTGTATTGATGGTATTACGGACATTACTCCGGGTATCCGTTCCTTGCAGATTCACTTTGATCCTAAAGTGTGTAAACGCAGCGAACTGATTGAAAAAGTAAAAGTGATGGAACTTACTCTGCCTTCTATTGATGATATTGTCGTTCCTGCTCGTGTTGTGCATCTGCCGCTTTCATGGGATGATGAGTCAACGAGAATCGCCATTGACAAGTACATGAAAACTGTTCGCCCAGACGCTCCTTGGTGTCCAAGCAACATCGAGTTTATTCGCCGTATTAACGGACTTGATAGCATTGAAGATGTGAAGAAGATACTTTTTGAAGCGAGTTATTTGGTTATGGGTCTGGGTGATGTTTATTTGGGTGCGCCCGTTGCAACACCGCTTGACCCAAGACACAGACTCGTCACGACAAAATACAATCCTGCAAGAACATGGACGCCTGAAAACGCAGTGGGAATAGGCGGAGCGTATATGTGCGTTTACGGTATGGAAGGCCCTGGAGGCTACCAGTTTGTAGGACGCACCGTGCAGATGTGGAACCGTCATAAAGAGACTCAGGATTTTAAAGCGGGCAAACCGTGGCTTTTAAACTTTTTTGACCAGATTCGTTTTTACGAAGTAAGTGCGGATGAGCTACACCAGATGAGAGAAGATTTCCCTCGCGGAAGAATGCATCTCAAAGTGGAAGAGACGACTTTTAGTTTAAAAGAGTACAAAAACTTTTTAAGCGCAAATGAGAGTTCCATTAAAGAGTTTAAAAACACCCAGCAAAACGCCTTTGATGAAGAGCGTAATATGTGGGAGAGAACAGGGCTTGCGAATTTTAGAACTGAGAATGACGAGCTGAACAAACAGACCATGGAACGCATAGAACTCGATGAAGGAAAAGAAGCTGTTGAGTCTCCTGTTCAAGGAAGTCTGTGGAAAGTGTTTGCAAAAATCGGAGATGTTGTTCAAGAGGGTGAAGTTTTGGCAATTGCGGAATCTATGAAGATGGAAATTGATATAGAAGCGCATGAACATGGAAAAATTACGAATGTTTTATGCCATGAGGGTGAAAATATCAGTGCCGGCAAGCTTTTGTTTGTTATAGAACCTATGAAAAAGTAAAAAGCTATGGAACTTAAACTTTTTAAGACTATGTGGGGTTTTACAGGTGACTTTGAAAATGCCTGTATTGAAGCTAAACAAAATGGCTTTGAGGGCATAGAAGGCAGTTTACCAAGTCAAGCAAAAACACGTGCCTATTGGAAAGAGTGTCTAAAGAGATATGAACTCTCTTTTGTATGTGAAATCGTGACAGGAGGAGGTTATGTGCCTTCTCGTCATCTAAGCCCCAAAGAGCATCTGAATGACATTGAATGTGCTTTGAAAAACAGTGCAGAATTTCTGCCGCTTTTTGCAACTTGTATAGGTGGTTGTGATGCATGGAGCGAAGATGAGAGTGTGAATTTTTTTAAAGAGGCCATTGCTTTAGCAAAGAGCTATGAAATAGAAATCTGTTTTGAAACACATAGAAGTCGTTCTCTTTTTACTCCATGGGTTACGCGTCGTGTAGTTGAAGCGATACCTGAGATTTCTCTAACGGCTGATATCAGCCATTGGTGTGTTGTGTGTGAGCGACAGATGGAGAGTGAACTTGATACAATACGTGCTATAGCACCGAATGTCAGACATATTCACGCCAGAGTTGGATACGATCAAGGTCCACAAGTACCGCATCCTGCTGCACCTGAATATAAGTACGCGTTAATCGCTCATCAAAAATGTTGGGAGATTATCTGGGATGCCCAACAGAATAATGCAAAGGAACTAACAACGATGACTCCAGAATTTGGACCTGACGGCTATTTACATACTCTTCCTTTTACGGGGGCTCCTGTAGCTGACTTATGGGAAATAAACTGCTGGATGGCAGATACTCAGCGTACTCATTTCAAAGAGTATCAACAAAGAAGTAGTTTAGTATGAGAGCACATCTTCCAGTTTTTGTACTCCTTGGGGCTTCTGTACTTTGGGGCTTGTCATGGTTGCCGCTCAAGGGCATAAACGCAATGGGAATAGACGGTATTGTCCTGATTTTTATCGTTTATGGAATTTTGTCTTTGGTATTTACGCCGTTGCTGCTCAAGCAGTTTACGCACTATAAACACCATCCAAAAGCGATGTTTCTCATAGCTTTGTTTGGCGGAGGAGCGAGCCTTGCGTTTACCTATGCGCTGATTAACGGAGAGGTCATTCGGGTGATGGTGCTCTTTTATCTGCTTCCCTTGTGGGGCGTTTTGGGCGGCAAGTTTTTTTTGCGTGAGCAGATTGACAGATGGAGATATTTGGGAGCCGCTTTAGCAATTGGCGGAGCATTTATAATTCTTGGAGGCTTTGAAGTCTTTGATTCGCCTCTGCAGTGGATAGACCTTATAGCTCTGCTCTCGGGACTGTTTTTTACCATGAACAATCTTGTCTTTCGCGCAGCCCAAGAGGTAAAAGTAGGTGCAAAAATAGGCGCTATGTTTTATGGAACCTTTACCCTTGCGGCCTTGTTACTTTTAGGAGGCGTTGAGAGTTTGCCGGAGTTTATAAGCACGCAGGCATGGAGCGGACTCTTTTTGTATGCGCTGCTCTGGCTGCTTTTGGCAAACCTAGGTTCTCAGTGGGGAGTGACGCACATGGAAGCAGGGCGCTCTTCCATCATAATTATTATGGAACTTTTAACAGCCGTAGTTTCGGCAACTTTGATAGCCGGCGAAATAATGAACGCGCATGAATATTTTGGCGGAGTCTTGATTGTAGCCGCTGCGTTTATAGAAGCGCTGCGTACAAAAGACGACAACATACCAAAAACGACTATTTAATAAAGGAAAAATAAGATGACAATTTCAAGTTTAAAAAAAGCATATAAAGAGAAAGAACTTACTCCAAGAGAGTTGATGAAACAGATACAAGAAAAAATCGAGATGCATAAAGAGAACCCTATATGGATTCATGTATTGAGTGATGCAGAATTAGAACCTTATTTGGCAAAGCTAGAGAAGAGCGATATGGCGTCTTTGCCTCTGTACGGAATCCCTTTTGCGATAAAAGACAATATAGACTTACAAGGCATACCGACAACTGCGGGTTGTCCAGATTATAGCTACACGCCTGCAAAATCTGCTTATGTAGTGGAATGTCTCATAAACGCAGGGGCAATCCCTGTGGGAAAAACAAACTTAGATCAGTTTGCCACAGGTCTTGTCGGTACGCGTTCACCTTATGGAGCGTGTCAAAACAGTATAAACGCAGAGTACATCTCTGGAGGTTCTAGTTCGGGAAGTGCCGTGAGCGTAGCTTTAGGTATGGCACTTTTTTCACTCGGAACAGACACCGCAGGCTCAGGACGTGTACCTGCTGCGTTTAACAATCTTGTAGGAGTGAAACCATCCAAAGGGATTTTAAGCACTTCGGGTGTTGTGCCTGCGTGCAGAAGTCTTGACTGCGTTTCTATCTTCGCCAAAGATACAGAAGATGCACGAAAAGTTTTTGACGTGGCAGTCTCTTTTGATGAGGCAGACCCGTATTCAAGAGTAATGCCACAAACGCAAGCAAGTATGAAATCAGCCTTTAAATTTGCGGTGCCGAAAGAAGAACAGTTAAAGTTTTTTGGAGACTCTGAGGCAGAAGAGTTGTATAAAAAAGCCATAGCGCGTTTTGAGCGCATGGGCGGAATTGCTGTTGAGACAGATTTTTCTCCTATGCTTGAAGCGGCGAATCTGCTCTATTATGGCCCATGGGTTACAGAGCGTTATGTGGCGGTAAAAGAGATGATTGAAGAGAGACCTGAGAGTTTTATGGAAGTGACAAAAACCATTATTGCTTCGGGTAAAACAAAAAGTGCGGAGGATTATTTTAACGCAGAGTACAAACTCAAGGCTTACAAACGCCAAGCGGATATGCTCATGCAAAATGTGGACTTTGCCTTGACGCCTACAACAGGAACGATTTATACGATTGATGAGGTAAACGCAGACCCGATTGCGCTCAATTCAAACTTGGGCTACTACACAAACTTTATGAACCTGCTCGATTTTTCTGCCTACGCCGTTCCCGCAGGTTTTAGAGAAAACGCAATGCCGTTTGGGGTTACGCTTTTTGCAGCTGCGTTTGAAGATAGAAAACTTATGCAGTTTGGAGAAATATTTATGTCAAAGGATTCAGATGTCTAAAACAATACAAATAGCCGTATGCGGCGCACACATGAGCGGATTACCGTTAAATCACCAGCTCACAGAGCTAAACGCAACTTTTGTAAAAGCTACAAAAACAGCCAAAGGCTACAGACTCTATGACATCCCCGGCAAAATTCCCGCACGTCCGGGAATGGTAAGAGAGCAAAAGAGTGAGAGTGCATTGGAGCTTGAAGTATGGTCAATGCCTCTGGAAAACTTCGGTGCGTTTATGGTTCAGATTGCTTCGCCTTTGTGCATTGGCAGTGTGATACTAGAAGATGAAAGCGTAGTCTACGGCTTTTTGTGTGAGAGCGATTATCTCATTGGGGCTAAAGAGATTACGCAGTACGGCGGCTGGAGAGGGTACTTAGAAGTTAAATAAAGGAGTTGTGCTAAAGCAGCTCGTTTATAGCTTCATACTCGTTCGCCGTGAGTGTAAAATCAAAGGCGCTCACGTCATCTTGCATATGTTCAGGTGATGTTGTTCCGCTCAGAGGTGTGATGCCTTCGTGAGAGAGAAAGTTAAAGAGTATCTGCGCTTCGCTTTTTTTGTATTTTTTGGCAATTTTTACTACTGTCTCACTCGCTAGAAGATGAGGATTTGCACTTAAAGACCAAAAACTTTGGTAGGCAATTTTCTTTTCTTTACACCATTTTCGTATCTCTTTGTCGTAGTCAGTGTCCGCGTAAAATCTGTTTTGCACTACCCATGGTTTGACCTCTGCTTCTTCGTAAAGTTTTTTGAGTACAGCCAAATCATAACAGTTGCTGATCCCGATACGCAGAGCTTCGCCTCTTTTTTGAATTGCTTCCATAGACTTCCAAACCCTCATAAGCAAAGTAGATGGAAAGGGCGGAGAGTGCAGCACAAGCGAGTCAACATAGTCTGTTTGAAGATTCTTTTTAGAGATTTCAAAAGATTCTGCGACTTGCTTTTCAAGCGGTGCATATTTGTCATAAGGTGTGGTGAGAATGTCATGGCCTGCGAGCGGAGTAAATTTTGTCTGGACAAAAAGAGAGCTGCGTTTAATGCCCTTTGCCTCTAGGAGTGCAAGAGCTTCTCCGACACCGCCCTCAAAGTAGTGCTTAGGCTGACAGGCTGTGTCTATTGCTCTAAAACCGGCTTCTACCGCTTGAACAACCAACTCTGCAGTGGCATCTTTTTTCCATGCGGTTCCGTAGATGATTTTTGGTATTTTGAGACTCATAATTTTTCCTTTATAGATACTCTTAGATATGCATATACTATACTATTTTTAAAAAAGAGAATCTTATTTAAAATCTTGTATCTATTTTATACAAATTATTTTCAAAAAAATATTTTTTATAGCTTATAATTTGCTCATGGAAAATTTACTTTTAGCAATCTTTTTAACAATCGCCATCGCAACCGTGATAAACATCATTCTCAAAAAGTTTGGTATCTCTCACATCATAGGTTACATTTTTACCGGAACCATCATCAGCTATACATTTGGTTTTAACGGTCTTAATATTTATTCGCTTGAGCTCATAGGTGAGTTTGGCATAGTCTTTTTGATGTTTACCATAGGGCTTGAACTCAGCCTTAGTAAAATTAAAAAGATGAAAGATATTCTGCTTACAAACGGTTTGCTGCAGGTTGTTTTTAGTGTTTTTGTTATATTTTTACTCTCGTATTTTCTTTTTAAACTTGACTTTAACACTTCGCTCATTATCTCATTGGCGTTTTCGCTCTCATCTACCGCCATAGCGCTGACATATTTGAAAAATTCAAAAGATATTCTCACCCCGTATGGGCAAAAGTCTATGGGAATCCTTATCTTTCAGGATTTGGCTGTTATTCCTATCTTGCTGCTCATCTCATTTTTATCTAACAGCGATTTATCGCCTGTTGAAGTTTTGGTGCAGACGACAATCTCCGCGGTTCTAGTCCTTGCGTTTATGTTTACAATAGGCGAAAAAATAGTAGATGCACTCCTGCGTTTCTCCGCTAAAACGCAGATAGAAGAGCTCTTTTTAGGCTCTGTTTTCTCCATTGTTCTGGGAGCTTCTTTGCTCGCGCATTCAGTGGGTTTTACTTACTCTTTGGGTGCGTTTATAGCGGGGATGATTATAGCCGACACGAAGTTTAATGTAAAAGTCGAGTCCGACATTGCCAGCTATAAAGATCTGCTTTTGGGCGTCTTTTTCTTTGGAGTCGGAACGAAAATAGATGTGGTCTATTTTGTGCAGAATATTCATATAGTTGTGTTTGTTTTTGTACTTGCTATGCTTTTTAAAGCGATGGTTATTTATGCCATCATCAAACGCAACTCAGACAAAAATACCTCTGCAAAAACCGCTTTGGCACTCGCTCAGATTGGTGAGTTCTCTTTTGCTATCTTTGCTCTTGCGGGTGCGCAAAAACTTATCACTCAGGATATGGCGAGTTTCCTTATTTTGGTGAGTGTTATCTCCATGATTTTGACTCCTTTTATCCTCAGCAACATCTACAAACTCTCTTCATATTTTGAAAAAGAGTTTTATGAGTCGGATGTTATTACACCCATAGGGCGCAAAAACCACGTCATTGTTACAGGCTTTTCAACCCTTGGCCGAAGAGTTGCCGCAGAACTTCAATCAAGAGGCGCTGACTTTATTGTCATTTCCGACAACCTCAAACATGTTCAACTTGCAAGAAAACTCGGCTACATGGCTTATTTTGGGCACTTAAACAAACTGCCTGTTTTGGAATCTCTCGCCGTGGAAGAGTCCAAAGCCATCATCATCACCATGCACTCCGAACACAACATCCGCCTTATCAGTGAAGCGGTACTTGACTATTTTAAAGACGCAAACATCATTATTAAAGTGGACAGTGCAGAAGAGAAAAAAAGCATGAAAGATTTGTCGGAACTGGAATTTGTAGATGCAAGTTACGAAATTTCCAACCTGCTTGTAAACCATGCCTTAACAAAAGAGCCCAAGAATAGCCTTGCAAATTAACTTTTATTGAAGCCGCCTTTGTTATAATGAAGCCAATTTTGTTTACTAAAGGCTCTTTATGACACCCGCGTTAAAATTTTTTCTCCTCTCTTTTTTTATTTTTTATACCTCACTAAATGCCCAAACTCCCAAAATTACAGGTGTTGAAGAAGCCTTAGGTAAGCCGTTGATTGAGAGATATGTCATAGATGAACTCAAAGATTTGCGTATAGAAAATATGAAACTTAGAAATGAACTTGAAAAAAGAATCGCCAATTCAAATAGTAAGTGCAACACCTGATTAAACTGCTACATAAGATTTCGTAATTGTATCGAAAAACACTTCTGCAGGTGTTTGATAGCCAAGTACTTTTCTAGGTCTGCGATTTAGTTTGTTCTGAACTTCAACA
>VMSZ01000003.1 GCA_013791885.1 Sulfurimonas sp.
ATTTTATTTTAATGCAACGACAAAAAATAAAATCCATTATAAAAGAGAGTGTTTTTGCTTTGAATTTTTTCACTTATTGAGATGATATACTCTAGCAGTTCATCCGGATCAAAGGGTTTTATGAAGTATTTTACAACCCCCACATCAATGGCGTTTAAAAATTTATCTGTTTCACTAAAAGCACTGAGAATGATGATGGCTGCGTTTTGGTCAATCTCTTTTATTTCCCTTGCCATCTCTAAACCGGTCAGTTTAGGCATCATAATATCTGTTATAACTATGTCCGGGCGCATACCTTTAAACCGTTCGAGTCCCTCTTCTCCATTCTTTGCGACCGTAAAACTGTAAAAGTTATCTCCTATGGCGCCTTTGAGAAGAGTTGCCAAATTTTCTTCATCTTCTACAAGCAGAACTCTTAATTTTTTAAGGAGTTTATTTTTCATTTTTTTCCTCTAACGGTATAGTAATACTAAAAGTCGTGATACCTCTTTTACTTTTTACATCCATCATTCCATTAAGCCCCTGTTCACAAATCATTCTCGACATAAAAAGTCCAAGCCCTGTTCCCTGTGAGGCATGTTTTGTACTAAAATACGGCTCAAAAATTTTCTCTAAATCTTTCTCTTTAATGCCTCCGGCGTTATCCCCAAACTCTAAAAGAACATAATTTTTCTCTTTTTTCGTACGGATGCTGATTTCTCTCATTAAAATACTGTTTTGTACAAACGCGTCTCTTGAATTTTTTATAAGGTTGATGATAACCTGAGTGAGCTCGTTTGTAATACCAAGAACTTCAACTTCTTCGAAGTCTGTTTTTACATGTATCATCTCTTTTTTTATCAGTTTTTCCAAAATAACAAGCGCTTCATTCACGCTCTCGTCTATTTTAAAATAATGTTTTTCTTTGTCAGGCTTAAAAAAGTTTGTAAAGTCATCTATGGTTTTTGACATATTTTTCACGATGCTTACGCTCTCGGCATAAAATTTAACAACATCTTCTTTGTTGTCACTGAGTGCTGCTTTTTTGATGCTAAAGACAGCAAGATTTAACTCAGTCAGAGGCTGTCTCCACTGATGCGCGACGTTTGCAAGCATCTGCCCGAGACTTGCAAGTCTAGACTGCCAAAACATAATACGCTGTTTTTGCTCGTTTTTGGCGACTTCATCTTTGACCCGAAGCTCAAGCGTTTGGTTCAGTTCCTTCAGTTCTTTCGTCTTCTCTTCGACTCTTTTTTCCAGATTTTTATTGAGTTCTTCGAGTTGAAGCTCTTTTTTTTGCAGCTCTTCTCTAAAAAAAACTTCTTTTGTCACGTCATAGCGGATAGCAATGAATTCAGCAATATTGTCATGAGCATCAAGAATAGGAATGAGTGTGGTGTTGACATAAAAAGTCGAACCGTCTTTTGCGAGATTTTTTACCGTAGCTTTATAAATTTCTTTGGCGTTTATGGTGTCCCAGAGAAATTTGAAGTTTTCAGACGGGACATCGGGATGTCTTACAATATTGTGGTTTTTTCCAAGAAGCTCTTCTTTGGAGTAGCCGGAGATTTTGCAAAACTCATCATTCACAAAAGTAATGATACCTTTGGTATCTGTTTTGGAGATGATATTGCTCTTTTCTATGGCTTCTTTGTATTGTTTTAGCATGGCTCAATTCTAGCGAATTAGAGTTTAATTTCCTCTCTTGAAGCCTGTGCAATTTTTTTAGAGCCCCTCTAAAGGGCTGCTAATTTCTCGCTTTGAGTTGATTATTTTTAATCGCCTCAATGAGCTCTGTAATATGCGCTATTTTTTTGTCTTCATTTGCCAGAGCCACACAAGCATTTAGGTTGAAGTTGTCCATTTTTTTGTCAAGATAGTTTGTTGTAAGATTCCCGCTGATGAAGTCCGCATCTCTTACAATCTCTCGATGAAGAGGAATATTCGTGATAACCCCTTCAATGTAAAATTCATCTAAAGCACGTTTTGCTTTTCTTACCGCACCGTCCCAGTCAAGGGCCCAAACAATGAGTTTTCCAACCATAGAGTCGTAGTTTGGCGGAATAACATAACCAGTGTATGCACTCGAATCAAGTCTCACACCGGGACCGCCTGGAGTCATATAGTTTGTAATTTTACCAATGGAAGGCATAAAGTTTCTCTGCGCATTCTCTGCGTTTACACGAAATTCTATTGCATATCCGCGGAACTTGATGTCCTCTTGCAAGAAGCTAAGTTTTTCGCCCTCTGCAATTTTTATCATCTCTTGGATGATGTCAATTCCTGAAATAATCTCAGTAACCGGGTGCTCAACCTGAACTCTGGTATTCATCTCAATAAAGTAAAAATTATCTTCCGCATCAACCAAAAACTCAATCGTTCCGACACTCTCATATCCAAGGCGTATCATAGCCTTTGTTGAAACACGGCAAAGCTCTTTTTTAACAGGAGCATTCAATCTTGGTGAGGGCGCAATCTCAATAACTTTTTGGTGGCGTCTTTGAATAGAACAGTCTCTCTCACCCAAATGCACAACATTTCCAAATTTGTCAGCCATAACCTGAATTTCAATGTGTCTTGGATTCTCTACATATTTTTCAATAAAAACTTCGCCCTTGCCAAAGTATTTTACCGCTTCATTTGTAGCGCTCTCAAACATCTCTTTGAACTCTTTCGC
>VMSZ01000011.1 GCA_013791885.1 Sulfurimonas sp.
GACACCATAGAATCAAGCAAAGACGGGGCAAAAGCCTTTAGAGAAAAATTTTCGGTTTAAACGACAAATTTGCTCTACTAAAAACCTCCAAACTCCCATAAAATACATATCAGATTATATTTCTGCCTCGAAAGAGGCAAGCTTCAGCGCCATAGCGGCTAGCGTAGCAAAGATGGGCTTAGCTCATTTTGCGTTTTAAAAGGGAAAAATTTTGTATGTTTAAAGATAAATTACAAGGCTTGTATGTCATCACGGACGATGTTTTGACTCCGCCAAAAACACTTATGACTCAAGTAGAAGAAGCCCTCAAAGGCGGCGCGAAAATAGTCCAGCTCAGAGATAAAACAAGCTCTCATGAAGATATAAAAAAAACTGCTCTCGCACTGCAAAAACTTTGTAATTCCTATAATGCTCTTTTTATCCTCAACGATGCAGTAGAGCTTGCTATAGAATTAGGGCTTAGCGGGCTTCATATTGGCAAGAGTGACCATCATAGAGTGTCAGAGATTCGCAAAAAGTTTAAAGGGGTGCTTGGTGTTTCCTGTTATGGAGATATTGAATTGGCAATTGAGATGCAGGGAGAGGGAGTAGACTACGTTGCGTTTGGTTCATTCTTTAGCTCGCCCACAAAACCGGGTTCAAACATCGTGCCTCTTGGTGTGCTTCGCATCGCAAAAAATAGCCTTGACATTCCCATCTGTGCTATTGGCGGCCTCGATAGTGAAAATATATCCGATGTAATGCTGTATGAACCGGATATGGTTGCGTGCATAAGTGATATTTGGAAGAGCGAAAATATAGAAGAAAAAAGTGCATTTTATAAGAACTTATATCTATGAGGATACTAAGCAATCCAGTTTTAGCCGTAGCAATTACTGTAGACATTTTTTTGTTTTATCCAATTAAGAGTACAATTGCGCTCTAATTTCCTTTTGAGAGAGAGTATGAAAAATTTTTTATTTGCATCTTTTGTGTTGTTTACCTTTAGCGGCTGTGTTTCGAGTTCATTAAGCATGCAAGAAGAAAACGGTATTGTGCTTATGCAAGAAAAAAAGACTCTTGTAGCTCATGCAAAGCCTGAGGAAAAAAAAGTACTGCGTTTTACAAATCTTGATGTTTTACAGGTGCAATTGCAAAACGCAGCCAAAGAGAAGCTTTTTTATGAAGAGCTTGAAGCAAATCATGATTATGAGTTTAAATATGCAACAGTTGAGACACTTAAAAGAGTTTTTAATCTCAGTCGCTCGCATACACTACATCAATCAAGCAGTTTGTTGTTTATACAGCTCCAAAGCAAAGATGGAAGTTATATAAATATATTTGCAGAGACAAGCAGTTTCCAGAAACTCTCTTTTGTCTATGGCTACTCAAACGCAGACTTTGAAGCGCTTGCCAAAGAGTTGGGTATCACTCTTGGTACTCCTGAGACAAACATCTTTATGCCCACAGAATCACTTACACATTGGAGCCAAAGCGATATATTTTTAAATCCTTTAGTCCAGCCCTTGTACCGAAAATATGGAATAGCTTTTTGACCTATTACGGAGACAGAGAGAAGTGTTATAAGTGTTATCGACCACAGAGTTCCTGTATGTGCGAACATATAAATGCCGTTATGACAAACACGAAGTTTGTTATTTTAATGCACCCCAAAGAGTTTAAAAAAGTCAAAAATAATACCGGTTTTTTTACACATTTGAGTCTCTCAAACTCTGAACTTTTTGTAGGGGTGGATTTTTCCCAGCACAAACGCATAGGTGAAATACTTGCGACGCATGAGAGTTATATACTTTTTCCTTCATCAGACGCAATTAATTTGAGTGAGCAAAATCCAAAAGCAGTAGATGAGAGTTCAAAAGAGATGGCGATTTTTATTTTGGACTCTACTTGGGCCTGTACCAATAAAATACTTCTTGAGAGTACAAATTTAAGAGAGCTTCCACACCTGAGTTTCACCACACAAAGAACTTCTCAATATCAAATTAAAGAACAACCCCAAAGCAATTACCTCTCAACCATAGAATCGACACTTGTAGTCTTGGAAGAGCTGCATAAACATAAAATAGAAAAAATAAAATCCGAGGAGTTGGAGAACTTTTTAAATCCTTTTTTTGAGATGATAGCTTATCAGCAGAAACTTATCAAAAATACACACAAAAGAGCTGTCCGCTATAAAAAAGTGATAGTTTTGTAATAACTTCTAAAAAAATAGTTATAATCTTCGTCAATTCAAAAAAAGGTATATAAATGAAATTAATAAGCGCAATTACCGCTGCACTTTTACTATCTGCATCGCTTATGGCGAATGCTCATGCAACACACTGGGGATATACAGGTCACGAAGGTCCAGCTAACTGGGGTGATTTAGATGAAAAATACACAATGTGTAAAGTGGGTACTTCACAGTCACCAATTAATATTACTAAAGATGTAAAGATTGATACAAATGACTTAAAACCTATCGCGTTTAACTACGTAACAGGTGCATCAGAAGTTATTAACAACGGACATACTATTCAGGTAAATATTAAAGACGGAAGCAGTATTACTGTTGATGGGATTGAATTTGCATTAAAACAATTTCACTTTCACACACCAAGTGAAAACCAGATAGAAGGGAAAAACTTTCCACTTGAGGGACACTTTGTTCACGCTTCAAAAGATGGCCAGTTGGCCGTTGTCGCTGTAATGTTTGAAGATGGTGCAGAAAATCCGATTATCAAAAAAATCTGGGAGAAAATGCCTCATAAAGCAGAAGAGAAAAACAGCTGTGGATTATCTTCAAAAGTAATTAACGATATGCTTCCAAAAGATAAAGATTATTACAGATTCAGCGGTTCACTTACAACGCCTCCATGTTCTGAGGGTGTTAGATGGTTAGTTATGAAAAACTACTCTCACATTTCAGCAGAGCAGACAAAAGAGTTCTTAGAACTTTTCCACCATGCAAACAACAGACCTGTTCAGCCTATAAACGCAAGACAGATTGCAGAATAAGGCAAGTTAGTCTCTTTTTAAGAGACTACTTGTTAAACATCAGTGAGCCTAGTCTCACCATGTTTGAGCCGCACTCAATAGCTAACTCAAAATCCCCGCTCATTCCCATAGAACAGATGCTTGCACCTTTTAACTCTTTGTAAATGTCGTAAGTTGTCTCAAAACTTTTTTTAATGATTTCTTTATCTTCCGTGTGCGCGCCGATGCTCATAACACCTTTGAGGTTTATGTTTGGACATTCGCTTTGTATCTGCTCATAAACTGCTTTGGCAATTTCAGGCATAACACCGTGTTTGGACTCTTCTTTTGCAGAATTAATCTGAAGCAGAGCGTCAAGCGTCATCTCTTTTGCTTCAAGTTTTTTCTGTAATTCATGAGCAAGGTCCAACGAATCGAGTGCATGAAAAAGTGAAGGATTGATGTCAAGCAGATTGTTAATCTTGTTTTTTTGCAGGTTCCCAACAAAATGCCATTCCAGAGGCAACTCTTCAAGTTCAATTGATTTAGTTTTTAAGTCTTGAACTTTGTTCTCTCCAAAAGCTCTTTGACCTATTTTATAGAGTTTTTCTATCTCATCTGAAGTCGAATATTTA
This sequence comes from Sulfurimonas sp., assembly GCA_013791885.1. GTDB lineage: Bacteria > Campylobacterota > Campylobacteria > Campylobacterales > Sulfurimonadaceae > Sulfurimonas. The sequence goes on from VMSZ01000011.1 coordinate 3,591, forward strand.
CTGATAGCCACGATTTTTACGATGTGATGGTCGCTCACTTTAAGTCGTGCAGTCTCGACTCTTCTTATGACACTGTCAATATATATTTTGTATTCAATTTCATTCATATTATCATCCTACTAATCGAGTTATATCGTTGTAAAGTCCGAGTCCCATAAGTGAGAAAAGAACCACCCATCCGGCAATGGTAAGTTTTATTAAAACTGCTTCGCTTGGAGCGCGTCTAGCTATCATCTCATAAAGATTAAACATTATGTGTCCGCCATCAAGAGCAGGAATTGGAAGCAGGTTTAAAACGCCAAGGTTGACAGAGATGAGGGCTGCAAAAAAGAAAACACTCATCCATCCGGCGTCTGTTGCATCGGAAGTAAGTTTGACTATGCTTATGACGCCGCCAAGTTCTTTTGCGGGAACATCACCGCTTAGGAGTTTTTGCACGCCTGTAAAAATCATTGTAGAGGCAAAAATGGTTTGTTTCGTTGCATAAGCAAGTGTTTCTGAGGCACTGAGCTCAAGTTTATGAGTCACACCGGCACTTGATATACCTATCATTTTACGCTCAACGACTTCATTGAACATATTTGTTGTCTGTTTTATTTCCGGAGTGAGAATTTTGTACTCTACAAATCCGGCTCTCTCAATCTCAAGATTAAGAGCACCATTTGAATTTGCAATAATCTCAGCCATCTCTTCCCAAGTAGCTACAGGAGTGGCGTTTATGGAACGAACTGTGTCATTAGACTCAAGTCCCGCTACAAAAGCCGGAGAATCCTTTACAACATCGCCTATGACAGGAGAGAGGATATTCGGTCCGCCGAGAGCGATAAAAAAGTAAAGCACAAAGGCTAAGATGAAGTTTGCCGCAGGACCTGCTAAAAGTATAAAAATGCGTTGCAACGGTGTTTTTGTATTGTAACTGTCTTTGTCTAAACTTACTTTACTCGGGTCAGAATCATCCTGGCCCTTCATCTGAACATAACCGCCTAGAGGTATCATCGCTATTTTCCATTCGGTTCCCCAAGCACGAAATGAGGCTATTTTTTTGCCAAAACCGATGCTGAAAACTTCTACATAAACGCCCATTAAACGAGCTGCCATATAGTGTCCCAGCTCATGGAAGAAAATAAGTGCCGAGAGGACTACAAGAGATACTAACCAACTCATGCGATTTCTCCTTTTAAAAGAGCTTTTCTAAAGCCCCACAGGTATTCAAACCCTGAGTAAAGAGTAATGGCAACGGCTAACCATAAAAGTTCAGCTCCAAAAGGCCAGTGCATCAGTAAAAAACCTATTGCTATCATTTGGAGAACGGTTTTTATTTTCCCTGCCCAAGAAGCTTTGACGCTTAAGCCTTCACTCACGGCGACAGTGCGTATGCCTGTGATGAAAAGCTCACGAACAATGATGATGTAAATAGCCCAAGCAGAAGCTTCTCCTATCATCATAAGCCCTAAAAACGCAGCTAATGTGAGCATTTTGTCAGCGAGCGGGTCAAGAATAGCTCCAAGCATGGTCATTTGGTTCCACTCTCTGGCAATATAGCCGTCAAAAAAATCTGTAGCAGAAGCTAAAACAAATAAAAGTGAAGCAAAATAGTAGTTCCAAGTTATATCAAAACCATTCTCAGTAAAAACTTGCGGATTTAAAATAATCCAGAACATAAGAGGTGCTAAAAGTATGCGAAGAGATGCTAAGATGTTGGGTAGATTTAGCAAAAAAAGTCCTTAAAATATGAATAGGAAATTCTAGCCTTTTGGCTCTTAATATCGGCTTGTATTTGGCTTTTAATTGACATAGGTTTGAAATCTTGGATATCATAAAAAATGGAAAAATTAATGGATTTTAAAAAGATTGAAAATAGAGTTTTAGCGCTTAGCCCGTATCTTGAAAATATAAAAGTGAGTCTCCGCGGGGGGAGACTTTTTGCAAGCATGACGCCTGATTTTGAAGCACTGCAAAAAGCCAATATTATCAACATAGAAGATGAGCTGAAGTGGTACGCAGTGGAACTCTATAATCTTGAAGTACCGGATGAAGAAAAAATTCGCGGCTATGAAATAGTTTATCCTAAAATCAGCAGCGAAGAAGAGCCAAAAGAAGATGAAATATACAGACGTCTCAAAGGTTTTTTGCAAACACTTAGCAGTGCAAAAATAAACTACAATTCGCATTTGGAACTCGATTTGGGGCTTGACTCCATCGACTATGTAGAACTTTTTATTTTTGTAGAGGAGAGCTTCGGCGTTCTTATAGATGAAAAAAACTTTGCCTCCATGATGCGCTTGCATGAACTTTATTTGTATGTTAAAGAGCATTGCAAAGCTGTGCAAAACGCAAGCAGCAGCCTTAATGAAGCTCTCAAAGAGCCGATAAAAGAGAAACTCAGATACTCGCCTTTTATCATGCTGCTCTATAAAATTTTTCTTTTTCCTCTTTTTAAACTCTATTTTCGTCTTGAGGTGAGCGGAAGAGAAAATATTCCCCAAAGTCCTTGCATATTCGCGCCTTCACACCAGAGTATGCTTGACGGCTTTTTAGTGGAGTCGTCTTTGCCGTACAAGACTTTGAAAAACACTTTCTTTTTGGCCTACAAAAATGTTTTTGGTACAAAATTTTTAAAGCCGATTTCGGATAATGGGCAAACAATACTCATTGATGCCAATGAAAATCTCAAACACACCCTGCAGTATGTCGCTCTGCCGCTGCATGAGCATAAAAACCTTGTTATTTTTCCAGAAGGTGCCAGAACAAGAGACAGAGAACTTTTGGAATTTCGGCCTTTTTTTGCCATGCTCTCTAAACTTTACAATGTTCCTGTTGTACCTGTTTTAGTCGATGGCAGTTTTGAAGCCCTGCGAAGCGGAACGCTTTTTCCAAAACCAAAAAAAATTATCGTGCGTTATTTGGAGCCGATTTATCCCGATGGACTTGACGTTGCAGAGATTACTCAAAAAACAAAAGATGCCATTGCCTATGAGCTAAAATCAAACGGAGTTTTTTCACGATGAGTTTTCTAAAACTTTTTAAAAAGCCGGGACTTATAGCGGCACACAGAGGTGCCAGAAGTTTAGCACCGGAAAACACACTCAAAGCACTGCAAATGAGCCTTGGAAGATGTGATTTTATGGAGATAGATGTTCAACTCAGTTCTGACAATGTCGCGGTGATTATGCATGATGAAACGCTGAAGCGAACTACTGACGTAAAAAGCTTTGAGGAGTTTAAGAAACGCAGCCCTTATAAGGTTTGTGACTTTACATTCAAAGAGTTGAAAAAGCTTGATTATGGAGAAGGTGAGCCGCTTTTAACACTTGAAAAAGCACTTGCGTTTGTGCAGGAAAATGCAGTATATATAAATGTAGAACTCAAAGATGTAAGCGGGAATTTTGAAGATGCGTTTTTTGTCTCTCTTGTGCTTGAGCAGATACAAAAACATAAAGTAGAAGCATATGTTTTACTCTCTTCATTTCGTCACGAATACCTGCGTTTAGTCAAACAAAAAATGCCAAATATGCCGACTGCGGCTTTGGTAGAAGATGTACATCCTGAGAATCTTTTAGAGTATCTTAAAGATTTAAAAGTCGAAATGTACAATCTCAATGATGAACTTGTAGATGCCGATACAGTCCAAAATTTAAGAAACGCAGGATACTTCGTCGGTGTTTATACAGTCAATAGCAAAAAACGTAAAAACGAGCTCTTTGCAATGGGTGTAAATGCTATTTACACAGACAAACTTTATCTAGAATCAGGAAAACTATGAAACAAAATTGCCCGCTTTGCTCGCATGAAGCCACACTTTTTTATCAAAACACAGACAATTATTTTCAATGCAAAGAGTGCCACTCTCTATTTGTAGATACAAACGCAAGACCGAATATAAAACAGGAAAAAGAACGCTACGAACTCCACAGTGATGATGTTGAAGATAAAGGCTACCAGAACTTTGTCTCACCTATGACCTCGGCTATTATGCAAGATTACTCAAAGCAGAGCAGGGGTTTGGATTTTGGCGCGGGAATAGGGCCGATTATCTCAAAAGTCGTGCAGGACAGGGGCTATAACATCAAGCAGTATGATCCGTTTTTTCATAATTACCCAGAGCTTTTAAAAGAAAAATACGATTATGTGGCCTCTTGTGAAGTAGTGGAACATTTTTACCATCCGCATAAAGAGTTCGGACTTTTAAAAAGTTTATTGGACGAAGATGCAAAGCTTTATATTATGACGGATTTGTATGATGAGAGCATTGATTTTGCAAAGTGGTATTACAAAAATGACAGTACTCATGTTTTCTTTTACACAAAAGAGAGTTTTGAATGGATACAAAAAGAGTTTGGGTTTAAAAGTTTAAAGATAGATAAGAGACTTGTGACTCTCTCATAAAGAATCATTAATAAAGAAAATGCACCTCTCGTTCCAATGCTCCAGCGTTGGAATGCATAGGTCAGTTTTTGTAGCTGGTAGGTGTTCCCACGGAGACCATGGGAACAAGAAAAAATATTCTCTGCCTCGCAAGAGGCAAGCTTTAGTGCCATAGCGGCTAGCGTAGTTTTATGGGCTTAGCTCATAAAGCGTTTTAAATTATTGAAATGTTGTTCCGCCGTCTATGACGATAGTCTGGCCTGTAAGCCATGAAGACTCATTGCCACAGAGGAAAAGACAAGCACCTGTTAAATCTTCAGGCTCACCCATACGTGAAAGCGGAGAGCGTTTAACAACTTCTGCTTTTACCTCTTCGTAATTAGGAAATGCTTTGAGTGCGTCTGTGTCGATTGGACCGCCGCTCACTGCGTTTACTCTGATGTTTTTCTCACCAAGTTCCGCTGCAGCGTAACGAACCATAGCTTCAACAGCTGCTTTGTTTGTTCCGTGACCTGCGTAGTTAGGAGTGTAAACAAGGTTACCTGTTGAGCTCATGCTTATGATGCTTCCGCCGCCGACTTTTTCCATACGTTTTGCAGCTTCCTGTGCGCCTACAACAAAGGCATCAACCGTTGCAATATAAATGTTATTTAAACCTTTTGGTTTGAGTCTCATAAACGGACCAAAACCGCCTACAACAGCACGTCCTGAAATGATTGCGTTTGAGATGAAGTAGTCAAGTCTCTCAAAATCTTCATCAAAAAGTTTGTAAACATCTTTGTAAGTATCCGGCTCTAAAATGTTTAGTAAGTATGCACGTGCTTTTACGCCAAATTTTGTCTCTACATCTGCAACGATTTCATTTGCAACATCTGCGCTTGAAGCGTAAGTAAACGCAACGTTACAACCTCTTGCCGCAAAAGCGTATACTAATGCTTTACCAATTCCGCGAGTTCCGCCACTTACAAATAATGTTTTTCCTGTCATTTTTTAGAGTCCTTTTATGTCGTAATTTTTCATTACTTCTTCGATTTTTTTCATATTTTCTACACTTGGAGCCACCAATGGAAGACGGTATTCAAGAGTTTCAATGAGTCCTGCTATGTACATCGCCGCTTTTATAGGTACAGGATTTGATTCGCAAAACATTACCTTATTGAGTGGGTAAATTTTGTCATTTATCGCTTTTGAAGCTTGAAAGTCACCCGCAAGAGCAAGTCTGACGAGTTCGCTTTTAAGGTCTGGTATAAGGTTTGAAGTCACAGAAGTAATTCCTGCAGCACCGTTTGCAAGCATTGGGTAGTCAATCGCATCATCACCTGAGAAAACTTTGAGTTCAGGGCGGCGAGACAAAAGCTCAATAGTACGTTCTAAACTTCCCGTTGCTTCTTTGATACCGTAGATGTTTTTTACATCATCAAAAAGTCTGATGACTGTGTCCGCACTAATGTCTACAACTGTACGTCCAGGAACATTGTAAAGCATAAATGGAAGTTCTGGAACTGACTCTGCTATGGCTTTATAGTGCTGATAAAGTCCCTCTTGAGATGGTTTTACATAGTAAGGTGCAACTGAAAAAATGGCATCTACGCCGCATTCCTGAGCTACTTTTGCTGCTTGGATTGCTTCTGATGTTGAGTTGCTGCCTGCACCCGCAAGAACTTTTGCTGATGTTCCTTTGCAAACTTCTACAGCTATTTCCATACATCTTCTGTCTTCTTCGTAGCTTAATGTGGCGCTCTCTCCAGTTGTTCCAACCGGGCAAACTGCGTTTATGCCATTGTTTATTTGGCGTTTGATAAGCGCTGCATAAGCCTGCTCATCAAGTTTACCGTTTCTAAATGGAGTTATCAGTGCAGTTGTAGAACCTGTTACTATATTCATCTCTATACCCCTGTAAAATAATGCGCAATTATAGCCAAAAAGTTTTAAAAGCAGCAGAGTGAGCATATTATTTGCTATAATCAAAGATATGAAAAAGATAATAATTAATAAAAAATATTACGGCAAAATAGAACTTCCAAAGACGAGAAACGCATACAGAATCTTTGTTTCTGTGATGAAAGCCTTTAGCGCAAATGAGCCTGTTTCTCTACTTACAATTTACTCTCCAAGCAAGCTGGCAAGCTTTGAAAAGTACCAAAACGGCGGCTGTGCTGATGAACTCTTAGAACTTGATATGTATATAGAACTCTCCAAAATTTTAAAGTTTTCCTCTTTAGAAGCTACAAAACTTAAAGAGCAGATAGAGTTTGTCAACGATAATGCTTTTGTGACTTTAAGCATTGCAAAAAATTTGGTGCTTTGCAATAAAAAAACTCCCTCAAAAACGCAGCAGGCCTATCTCTTTTGGGACATAGAAAACTTCTCCAACATCGCACCGATGTTTTATGACATCATTGAGCCTTTTGAGATAGAAGACGAGCACATTTACATCTCCTGCAATCCTGATTCCTTGTACCTTTTTCGCGCGGAGTGGGAAGCGGATTTGTACGATTTTGGCAAAACCTTCAACTCTTTTAACTTCACCAAATGCGACCATGGAAAAAACGTAGCCGATGGCGTTTTACTGAAAAATTTTGAAGATTTGAAACTTAAAAACGCAGATGTTTATTTGATGACGTACGACAGAGAGCTCAAAGAGCGTTTTAAAAATGCAGCGCATGAGAGCAATAATCTCTATGTTTTAGAGAGAAAGATACTGTACTAAACTTTTCTTTTAGCGTACCAAAATTCTCCCCATTTTCTAAGCTCGATAAGAAAAAATACACTCAGACCCATCCATAAAATCATTATAAATCCATCGAAATCAGGAAGTTCTGCATGAAACCATTCACCGGCGAAAGCGAGTATGCCAATTTGCAAAAGCGTCCCGATTAAAATTCCAAGCCACAAATAAGGATTGATGCTGAGACTCGTTTTAATATTTTTTAAAAACGGCTCATGTTCTTTTAATGATTGAACCCCATTCATCCAGGTTGCGACAATCAGAGCGCTAAAAAGTGTTGAAACAGCTATGTCATGTCCCTGCGTTTGCAATAGCGTATGGTAGAGGTAAAGCCCGAGCAGACCGATGCTGAGCGAGGCATAGAGTGTCCGGGCGATTTGTACTTTATCAAAAAATTGCTCATGAATTTTCTTTGGACCGCGTTTCATGACATCGCCTTCTTCTTTAATGAAAGGAAAAGTTTTGTCCAAAGCACTGTCCGCGACAATATTTATCCACAAAATTTGCAGAGGATAGAGCGGAAGAGGGTGTCCCATAAGAATGGCTCCGGAAATAAGAACAATTTCATCCATACTAGTTGAGACCAAAAAATAGATGGATTTTCGGATGTTATGGGCAATGATACGCCCTTGTTGTATGGCTTCTACAATGACCGACAAATTGTTGTTGAGCAGTATCATCTTTGCGGTAGCTTTGGCGGCTTCGGCTCCGCTTCCCATGGCGATTCCCAAATCGGCAGCCTTGAGCGCCGGAATGTCATTGGCACCGTCTCCTGTTACAGCTACAACTTCGCCGCATTCCTGGAGAAGTTTGACAATACGGTATTTATGTTCAGGAAGCATACGGGCCCAAACAGTCGTGTTAGAGAGCTTTTCTTTGAGCGCTTCATCGCTAAGCTCGGCAATTTCAAGACCGCTCACAACGGCATCGCCTTTTTCGTAGATGCCGACTTCTTTTGCTATGGCTCTTGCCGTGAGAACATTGTCTCCTGTAATCATCATAACGCGAATCCCTGCGCCTTTAGCTCTTTGCACAGCGAGTTTGACATCCTCTTTAGGCGGATCTAAGAAACCGACAAGACCCACAATTTCAATTTCCCATTCTCCTATATCATCGCCGACGTAGTCCCCAACACCTAGAGCTAAAACTCGCAGACCCTGACTTGCCAAGTTGTCATGGGCTGTTTCGAGCTTTTCGAAGTCATGACTGTTTTTAGCAAACTCCTTGAGAGACTCAAAGGCACCCTTAACTGCAATCTTATGCTCTTGGTTAATAATATTCGCACTGGCCATCAAGCGGTGTTTAGTATCAAATGGGTAAAAACTTGTACGTCTGAAACGTTCGCGCATCTTCTCGTAGTCCACTCCAAGCCATTGCGCCAAAGCGGTGTCTATAGGGTCCCCTTTCCCTTGCTTGGACTCATTGGCCAGAGCGGCAGCAATTTTTGTAAATTCTTCATTTATGGCAAAGCTCTCTTTAACAATAAGCTGGCCTTGCGTAATGGTTCCTGTTTTATCGGATGCGATGACCGTCGCGCTGCCGAGCGTCTCAACGGTTGGAAGATGACGTACTAAAACATTCTTTTTACTAAGTGTCATAGCGCCTATTGTGAGTACAAGTGTGACAACCACAGGTAAACCCTCAGGAATAGCGGAGACAATCTCAGCAATGAGCAGCATCATTATCTCAATTTTGTCGCGGTTTTGTAAAAACGCTATGATTCCGATAAGGAAAATAAGCATAAGCGTAATAATAAGATGCTTTTTGGTGTAAAAGGCAAGCGCTTTATTGAGCGGACTTTGTGGAGATTTTTCTTTTGCTCTGGAAGCAATGGAAGCAAGATAGGTGTTGTGGGCGGTATAGACAGCTACCGCTGTGGCACTTCCGCTGACGACTATTGTTCCAGAGAGTGCCATATTGTCAAGTTCGTAGGGAAGAGTTTTTTGCGGCAAGGTTATTTTTGCCTCTTTACTTACCGGAAGCGATTCCCCCGTAAGTACAGACTCGTCTATTTGCAGGCCTTCACACTCTATGAGAAGAAGATCTGCCGGAACAATGTCTCCCTCATGCAGATAGACTAGATCCCCTGGAACAAGGAGCGATGAGGCCAAAGTGACTTCTTTGCTATCTCGTAAAACAGTAATGGTGGTTTCACTCATTTTGGCAAGAAGTTCAATGGAGGTGAGGGCTTTAAGTTCCTGCCAGAAACCCAGGGATGCGTTCAAACAAACTATGAAAAATATAAGCAGAGCATCAGCTATATGGCCGACAAACAAAGAGATAAGAGAGGCAAAAAGAAGAATGACGATAAGGGGTGATTTAAATTGTTCTATGAGAATGGAGAGTCGGCTGACTTCCTCTTCTTTGAGAAGATTTTTGCCGAATTCATGTCGGCGTTTTATGACCTCATTTTTACTCAGACCATCAGGTCCGCTTTGGAGCATCTCCAAAACTTCTTCAACTCGTAAAGTATGAACAAATTCCGGTATCTGCATGGACTTTTCCCTTTTTTCTACTTTTTAAAAAGATGAGGCTTCTTCTTCTATCTCTTTCAATAGTTTTGTGTTGGCATATGCCAAAGCATCTGAGAATTTTTTAAAGACATTCTCTTCACCAATCATAGCAATAATTTTATTTTTTTTCAAATCTTTGTAAACATCATCAGTAGTTCCCGACATAACGATAACAATACCTGTATCTCTTAGTGCCTTGATGGTTTCTTCGAGATTGTGGGCAGCTGTTGAATCTATAAAAGGGACGCGTCTCATGCGGATAATTAAAACTTTTGAGCTGTAACCTATTGTTTTGAGTGTCTCCGCATACTGTCTTGCCGAAGCGAAAAACAGAGGGCCGCCAATCTCATAAACAGCAATCTCTTCTGAAGGGTTTGAATAGGTTTCTATACTCTCAGAGTCATCTTCAAGGGGTATATTTGTATTGATATCTGCCATGCGTTTCATAAAAAGCAGTGATGCCAGAACAATTCCAACCTGTATTGCCGTTGTCAAATCTACTAAAACAGTGAGTAAAAAAGTAGTTACCAAAACAATGGAATCAAAGGGTGAGCCTCTTAAAATAGAGATAAATGAACGCCATTCACTCATATTGTAAGAAACAACAATTAAAATACCCGCCAGAGTTGCCATAGGAATTGATTTGGCATAATCCATAAAAAACATCATAATTAAAAGCAGAGTGAGGGCATGAATCATTCCAGCAATAGGTGTTCTGGCACCATTTTTTACATTGGTAGCGGTTCTAGCTATGGCTCCTGTTGCAGAGATGCCTCCAAAAAACGGCGTGACAATGTTTGCTATACCTTGGGCGATGAGCTCAGTATTGGAACGGTGTTTTGTTCCTATCATCCCGTCGGCTACTACGGCTGAGAGCAGAGATTCTATTCCGCCTAAAAGAGCTATCATAAGTGCCGGGACCAGGTACATTGCAAAGTTGCTAAAATCTAAATGCGGCACAGAAAAAGTTATCTCACCCGAGATACTTCCAAAAAAAGTCTCAATTGTAGTTACAGGCAAATCAAAAAAACTGACAAGCGCTGTCATAAGAATAATTGCAATAAAAGAACCGGGTACTTTTGTGGTGATGTGTTTTGAAAAGATAATGATGAGCATTGTAACAACTGTAAGGCCAAGAGCATAGAGGTTTGTTTCATTTAACTCATGAAAGTAGAGCGCCCATTTTTCGATAAAATCAGAAGGAAGCTTTTCAATCTCTAGACCAAGAGCATCTTTAATTTGGGTGGAGAGAATAACCAAAGCAATCCCGCTGGTAAAGCCTACAATTAAAGGGTGGGGAAAATATTTAAGTAAAGCTCCCAAACGCAGCAGTCCAAAAACAATGAGAATAACACCTGCCATAATCGTAGAAATAAGAAGGCCGTCTATGCCGTATTGCTCAACGATTCCAAAGAGTAAAACAATGAAAGCTCCCGTAGGCCCGCCAATCTGGACTCTGCTCCCGCCTAAAAAAGAGATAATAAAGCCGGCAATTATTGCCGTAATCATTCCTCTCTCAGGTGAAACACCAGAAGCAACAGCAAACGCAATGGCAAGGGGAAGGGCTACTATGCCTACGATAATACCGGCAAAAATATCTGTCACTAGTTGTTCTTTGGAAATCCCTTCTTTTAAAAGAGTGAAGAACTTAGGTTGAAATATATTGTTCATGTTGTCCTTAAACAAATTATTATTATGGGATGTGAAATGCTTAGGTTTTAAAATAGATTGTCACGCTTCGCTCGCAATGACAACAGGGCGTCACTGCGAGACTTCGAAGAAGTCGCGGCAGTCTGAATTTACTCCCCTTTTTTGAGTATAAGGGTCGTTGATTTGTCAAAATTGAAATATGTCTTTGCAGCCAGTTGTACATCCGCCGCAGTTACTTTTTTGATATCTTCTTCATAATTTAAAAGCGGTGTGATATCTCCGCGAACTAAATAGCCTCCAAAAAGCTCTGCCACTGAAGTGGAGCTCTCCAAAGAGTAGATAAAGTCGCTTTTTGTATTGATTTTTATTTTTTCAAGCTCTGCTTGTGTCACCTCTGTTGTTTTCATCAGCTCAATCTCTTTAAGAAGCTCTTTTTCAACTTCTTCTGCACTTATGCCAGGATTACAAGTTGCCAAGAAAACAAAGAGGCCCGGGTCTATATTTTCCATGTTATATGCATAGATTGAGTTGACAAGGCGTTTTTTATCTATAAGCTCTTTGTAAAGGCGTGAACTTTTTCCAGAATAGAGAATTTGAGAGAGCATACTCAAAGTAATTTGGTCTTTGTGCTGAAAGTTTGGAATATGAAAAGTAATGGCAAGCATTTCTACTTCACTCTCTTTTTTTACAAGAACACGTTTTGCTCCGTTTTGTTCAGGTTCAACAAATTTAAATTCAGGGATTTTAGCAGTGTTGTTAATATCACCAAACTCTTTTTTCGCTTTTGCAAAAACTTCTTTTGGGTCAACATCGCCTGTAACCATCAAGATAGCATTGCTTGGTTGGTAGTATGTTGCATGAAAGTTTCTGATATCTTCAATTGTCCATGTCTGAATATCGTTCATAAAGCCAATCGGTGTCCAGTGGTACGGATGGTACACATAGGCATTGTTAAAGAGTGCAAAATAGAGGTAACCCATAGGATTGTTCTCAGTTCTCCAGCGTCTCTCTTCGGCTACGACGTCACGCTCAGGTTGGAATTCTTCATCTTTGAGGTTGAGGTTTTGCATAAGTTCTGCATACAACTCGATAGATTTGCCAAGATTTTGCGTGCTTGATTTGATGTAGTAGTGTGTGTAATCAAAACTTGTAGAAGCGTTGTTCATGCCGCCGATGCTTTTTACTTCTTTGTCAAATTCACCTGCGTCAAGGTTTTTTGTAGATTTGAAGTTCATATGTTCAAGCATATGCGCAATGCCTGTTTTACCCATAATCTCGTTTCTGCTTCCAACTTTATAGAAAATATCTGTGCTGATAACATTGGTGTTGTTGTGAAGAGGAACTACAAAAATTTGTAGCCCGTTTTCAAGAGTCTGCGTTTCGTATTTTGGTAGAGATGATGCCATAAGTGTTCCTAAAATAAGTGTTGTAAGAAGTAATAATTTCATATTATTTTCTGTCGGCTCCTATAGCCTCAGTGATGTTTGTGTAGCCATCTGCTTTTAAAAGCTCTATTAGCCCCAAGTTGATATCTCGTATCATGTCCGGACCGTGAAAAACAAGGCCGCTGTAGATTTGTACAAGAGATGCTCCCGCTTTGATGCGTTTGTAAGCTTCTGCAGCAGAGTCAATCCCGCCTACGGAGATAAGTGTAGTTTTGCCATAAAGTTCTTTGGCAATGGCTTCAAAAATCTCAAAACTTTTGTGTTTAAGAACTGCGCCGCTTAGTCCGCCGATATCTTTTGGATGTTTTACAAGAGAATAATCTACAGTTGTGTTAGTTGCGATGATACCGTCAGCACCTTTTTCTACTGCCATTTTAGTAAGTGCGACAGCATCTGCAGGCGTCATGTCAGGGGCAATTTTAAGTAAAATAGGTTTATCTGTAAGTGCCTTTGCCTCAGCAAAAAGTCTTGTAATAAACTCTTCGTTTTGTAAATCTCTTAAGCCTGGAGTATTTGGTGAAGAGATGTTGATAACAATATAGTCACCCAAAGTGTGAAGCGCTTTGATGAGTGTTGTATAGTCGTTTATGGCTTCACTCTCAGGCGTTACTTTGTTTTTCCCAATGTTTACACCGATTGGTGTTGTAAAAGGATAAAGTTTTTTGAGTCTTTGCTGTGCTTTGAGCAGACCTTCGTTGTTAAAACCCATTGCGTTTTGAAGTGTCTCTTCTTCGATGTGGCGAAACATTCTAGGTTTAGGATTACCGTCTTGCGGTTTTGGTGTGATGGTTCCCACTTCTGTAAAACCAAAGCCTAAAGTTTGGATGCCGCGAATCATGGTTGCGTTTTTATCAAAGCCGGCACCAAGACCTACGGGGTTGTAAAAAGTACGGCCAAACAGCTCTTGAGTGAGCATGTCATCTGCAATAAAGTGAGACTTTAAAAATGAATTAAACGGAAGCTGGCATATATTTGGAAGAGCCAGTACGCAGGCTGCTATATGGTGAGCAGTTTCAGGATCTAGCTTGAAGAGTAAAGGTTTGATGGACTGATAATTTATCATAATGTGGTACACTCACTTTTAAAAATTTAGAGATTATACTAGAATATAGGTAAAGGTTTTATAAACACTTTTTAAAGGATTTACAATGAAAACAGTCTTAGTTCCAATAGCAAAAGGTTTTGAAGAGATAGAAGCCGTCTCAATAATAGATGTTTTACGAAGAGCGCATATAGATGTGGTCGTTGCATCCCTTGATGGTTCAGCTTTGATTGTAGGTGCGAATGGCATTACTATAGAAACAGATACAAATATTCATAATATTCACGCAGATATTTTGGACATGATTGTTCTTCCCGGGGGTTGGGATGGAACAAACGCACTCGCAGAAGATGCCAATGTGCAAAGACTCCTTAAAGAGATGGATGCCAAAGGCAAATATATTGCCGCCATCTGCGCCGCTCCTTTTGCTCTGCACAAAGCAGGCGTTTTAAAAGAAAAATTTACCTGTTACCCTTCGGTTGAAGAACACATACGCATAGAAGGGTATCAAGATGACCGTGCTATGGTCGTAGAAGACGGCAATGTCATGACATCGCGCGGGCCGGGAACTGCCATCTGTTTTGCGCTTGCAATTGTGAAAAAACTCAAAGGCGAAGAGGCTTGTAAAACTCTTAAAGAAGGGCTTTTGGCTACCTACTGCGACGCCTCTGTCTAAACGATATTTCTTCTTGTCTTAGAGCCGAAGTAATATTAAATTACTTCACTTTAAGTCAAATCCACTATAATCAAATTTCTAATTTATCAAATATAATCAGGCAATAATATGAGCAAACAACCATTTACACATCTTCATCTTCACACAGAATACTCACTCCTTGATGGAGCAAATAAAATTACAAACTTAGTATCGCGTGCCAAAGAACTTGGGATGACTTCTATCGCCATGACGGACCACGGCAATATGTTTGGAGCGATTGATTTTTATCAGCAGATGAGAGAAGCGGGAATTAAGCCTATTATCGGGATGGAAGGCTACATTCATAACGGCGATACAATGGATGATAAAAGCACAAAACAGCGTTTTCATATCTGCCTATTTGCCAAAAATCAAAAAGGGTATGAGAATCTCATGTACCTTTCGTCTAAGGCGTTTATAGACGGGTTTTATTATTTTCCGCGTATTAACAAAAAAGAGCTTGCAGAACATTCTGAAGGACTTGTCTGTACTTCTGCCTGTCTTCAGGGTGAGGTAAACTGGCATTTAAATCTTGCCAATGATAGAAATGTAAAAAACGGTGCGCTTGGTTTTGAGGGTGCAAAAACTGTTGCGCTAGAGTATAAAAAAATTTTTGGAGAAGATTTTTATTTGGAGATTATGCGTCACGGTATCGGTGACCAGCTTTTCATAGATGACCAGATTTTAAAAATTTCCAAAGAGACGGGTATTAAAGTCGTTGCAACCAATGACACGCACTACACGTATCCGGGTGATGCGCAGTACCATGAGGCTTTTATGTGTATCGGGATGAATAAACTCTACGATGACCCTAACCGTATGCGTCACTCTGTCCATGAATTTTACTTGAAGTCTCCAGAACAGATGGCAAGACTTTTTGCTGACATTCCAGAAGCGCTCGAACATACACAAGAGATTGTAGAGAAGTGTAATTTGGAGTTAAAACTCGGAGACCCAACCCCTCCAAATTTCAAATTTACGCCAGAATATGCAGCAAATGACGGGCTGAATATTGACTATGCCAATGACGCGCCGCTTCCTGCTGAAGCTTCAAAAGATGAAAAAAGAGCATGGAAAAGTTCAGCTGACAAAAACGACGCGGAGTACTTCATCTACCGCTGCAAACTCGGACTTGAAAAACGCCTTGTGCATGTTCCGACACAAAAGCATGAAGAGTACAGAGCGAGACTTGAGTTTGAGATGAAAATCATCAACGATATGAAGTTCCCCGGTTATATGCTCATCGTTTGGGACTTTGTGAAGGTTGCTAAAGAGATGGGAATTGCTGTTGGACCGGGACGCGGTTCTGCTGCTGGAAGTCTCGTAGCTTATTCGCTCGACATTACCGACATCGACCCGATGAAGTACGATTTGCTTTTTGAGAGATTTCTCAATCCTGAACGTGTAAGTATGCCCGATATCGATATGGACTTTATGCAGGCGCGCCGCGGTGAGATTATTGAGTATGTGGTCAATAAATACGGGCGCAATCAGGTTGCGCAGATTATAACTTTTGGTTCGCTTCTTGCAAAAGGGGTTATTCGTGACGTTGCCCGTGTTTTGGATATGCCGCTTTCTCAAGCTGACAAAATGGCCAAACTCATTCCTGATGAGCTTGGAATTACCCTCAACGGAAAGTCTAAAAAAGGTGAGTATATTGACGGTGCTTACCAAAAAGAGCCAAAACTCAAAGAACTTATAGAAAGCGATGCAAACGCAGCGAGAGTATGGGAATTTGCCAAAAAACTTGAAGGGCTTAAACGCAACTCAGGAATGCACGCCGCGGGTGTGGTCATTTCCAATGAAGAGCTTTGGCATAAAACCCCAATCTATAAACCCTCAGGCGAGACAACTTTTGTTACGCAGTATTCGCTCAACTACCTTGAAGATGTAGATCTCATTAAGTTCGACTTTTTGGGACTTAAAACGCTCGATGTTATTGACAATGCCATTAAACTCATAAAACACAGATATAACAAGGCGATAGAGTGGCACGCCATAGATGAGAATGACCCAAAAGTGTACGAGGTTATCCGCAGTGGCGCGACTATCGGGATGTTCCAGATAGAGTCCTCGGGTATGCAGGATTTGAACAAACGTCTCAAACCCGACAGCTTTGAAGACTTGATTGCGGTCTTGGCACTTTACAGACCGGGTCCGATGGAATCTGGGATGCTTGACAGTTTCATTGAACGTAAACATGGACGTGAAAAAATCGAATACACCTTTCCTGCTATGGAAGCGATTCTTGGAAACACCTACGGGGTCATCGTCTACCAAGAACAGGTCATGCAGATTGTTCAGACTATCGGCGGTTTTTCTCTTGGATATTCGGACATTATCCGCCGTGCGATGGGGAAAAAGAAAGATATGTCTGCCTACAATGACGAGTTCGCCAGCGGTGCCAAAGGGCAGGGTTATGACTATGACAAAGCCTCCAAACTCTTTGACCTCATAGAAAAGTTTGCAGGTTACGGTTTTAATAAATCTCACTCAGCGGCGTATGCGATGGTAACTTTTCAGACAGCGTGGCTCAAAACTTACTATCCAAACGAGTTTATGGCGGCGCTTTTAACCTCTGACAAAGACAATATGGACAAAGTCGTTCGTTACATTGATGAGGTAAAACGCATGGGGATTGAACTTTCACCTCCCGATGTCTGCCATTCTCAGTTGGAATTTTCTGCCATTACAAAAGATAACAAAGAGGTTATTCTTTTTGGTTTGGGCGCTATTAAAGGGGTTGGTAACTCTGCGGTTATGTCCATTCTTGAAGCAAGAAAAGAGGGCGGGGAATTTACTTCCATTCAGGACTTTGTTAACAGAATCGACCCTTCAAAAGTCAACAAACGCTTTGTGGAATCGGGCATAAAGTCAGGTGCGTTTGACAGGTTCGGCTATTCAAGAAAAGCACTGCTTGACCAGCTTGATTTGATGGTTGAGACTGCAAAAGATGCTTCAAACGCAAAGAAAAACGCAATGGGAAGTCTTTTTGGAGATGACGCTGAAATAACAACTGTTGAGATAAAACTTAAAAACTCTGAAGAGTATACGCTCAAAGAGATTCTGGAGTTTGAAAAAGAGACTTTAGGTTTTTACGTTTCCGGACATCCTCTGGATGAGTATAGAGCACAGCTTGATGATTTGAAATATACACTCTCTTCAGAGTTAGAAAACATCAAAGACGGTTCGCAGGCGGTTTTTATAGGAAAAGTGGAAGATATTCAGAAAAAAATGTCTAAAAAAGGGAACCAGTTTGGGATAGTCAGTCTTATGGACTTTCATGGAAACGTCGAGATTATGCTTTTTGAAGACAAACTCAGACAGCTTCAGGAAATGGATTTAAATGAACCGGTTGCGTTTAAGGTTCAAGTAACGCATACAGAGATGTTTACCCGTATAAGTGTCAATAAAATCATGACACTCAAAGAGGCGAAAAAAGAGACCAAAAAAGTAAAAACAGAGATTCAGGAAAAACCTCAAGAGCCTTTGAACTTGGCAGTAAGACTGGATTCAAATATGAAAGTTTTAGAAGATTTATATGTGACCATCAGAAGAAATCCTGGCAATAGACCTATAAGCGTTACTATTATTTCAAAACTTCATAATGTTGTCATTGAGTCGGCAATCAGAGTGGACAATAAAATCATTGCAGAGCTACAAGGCAATCCATTTGTGGATATTTTGTAAAAAAAATAGTAAAATAAAATAAAAAATAATTAGTGAGGGGTTGATTATGCCATTTGAACTCAAAGATTTACAAGAGCACAACTCGGAACTCTTAAATCTCTTAACTCAACACTTACCAGATATGCTGTGGGTGAAGGACTTAGAAGGTAAATACATTTATGCCAATCAAGCTATTTGTGATGGTTTACTTATGGCCAAAGATGTGAATGAACCTATCGGTAAAGGGGATGTTTTTTTTGCTTTGCGTGAGAGAGAGGCGCATACGGACAAGCCTGATTGGCATACTTTTGGAGAATTGTGTTTTAATAGTGACATAGATGTCATCGAACAAAATAAAGCCATGAAGTTTGAAGAGTATGGCAATGTCAAAGGTAAGCTCATGTACTTGGAAGTGTATAAAGCTCCTTTTTACAATAAAAAAGGAGAGATTATCGGTACTGTCGGTGCCGGACGCGATATAACGCAGCTCAAAAAAATACAGTCAGATTTACAAAGAAGCCTCAAAAAACTTGATGACCAAAGAGAAGCGCTTGATTATCAGGCAAATCATGACAAACTCACGGATTTGCCTAATCGTGTTCTTTTTTTAGACAGGTTGCATCAGTCAATTATTTTAGCGCAAAGAAACAGGCAAAAAGTAGCTCTTTTATTTATTGACCTCGATCATTTCAAAGAGATAAACGACTCACTCGGACATGACATCGGGGATAAAATATTACTTGAATTTACAAAAAGAATTCATACGAAAATTTTGCCCACCGATACTCTCTCAAGACTTGGAGGAGATGAGTTTTGCGTGATTTTAAATGACATTACCGATGTTGAAGCTATCTCAACTTTTATAAGTGAAATCGTGGAAGCGTGCAAGGGTGCATTTATGGTTGACACTCAGGTTTTATATGTCAGCATGAGCATTGGTGTGGCTGTGTACCCAAATGACGGTGACAGTGCAAGAACGCTTTTAAAAAATGCGGATGCCGCGATGTATAAAGCAAAAGATAATGGTAGAAATACCTATGCTTTTTATGATGAAGAGATGTCAAGCAAAGCTATGGAGAGAGTTTTTTTAGAGACAGAACTCAGAAAAGCATTTGTAAATGATCACTTATGCGTCTATTTTCAACCACAAATGAATGCTTTAACCAATGAACTTATCGGCATGGAAGCTCTTGTTAGATGGGAACATCCCACTATGGGACTTATATTTCCAAACAAATTTATTCCCCTTGCCGAGGCAGCAGGTCTTATAGTAGAGCTAGACAGAATTGTCATAACAAAGGCCATTACCCAATATAAAAAATGGAAACTTGCAGGCTATAAGCCCGGTAAAATCGCCATCAATCTAACAGCTAAACAGCTTGAAGAGGATGATTTTATCAGCTTCTTAACTACTTTGTTCGCGTCAAAAAAATGTATTCATGAGAATATAGAGTTTGAAGTAACAGAGAGTCAAATCATGAAAAATCCCGAAAAATCAATAGCCATTTTAAAACAAATCAATGAGTTTGGCATTTCTATTGCAATTGATGATTTTGGAACAGGATACTCTTCGCTTGCATACTTAAAAAAATTACCGATTAATAAACTCAAAATTGATAAATCGTTTATAGATGATTTACCAAATAATTCTGATGATGTAATTATTACTAAGAGTATTATAAGTTTATGTGAAAACTTAAATTTAAGTGTTTTGGCAGAAGGGGTGGAAACACTTGAGCAAAGAGATTTTTTACTTGAAAATGGATGCCATCTTATTCAGGGCTATCTTTACTCAAAAGCGGTTAATGCAGAAGATATGACAAAATTACTTGAAAAGTTTAGAATAATAGATTTGAATATATAAAATTTAGTGGGAGATTTATGGATGAATAAAGAAGATTTTAACGAAGGGCTTTTAGGTTTTTTGGATGCTTCACCGACACCTTTTCATGCAACAGAAAATATGGCGGGAATGTTCGAAAACGCAGGATTTATAAAACTTGATGAGTTAAATACGTGGAATTTGGAAATAAATCAAAAGTATTATGTGACAAGAAATGATTCTTCCATTATTGCGTTTACCTATCCTGGGGCGAAAAACTATCTTTTAGTAGGTGCGCATACAGATTCGCCAAACCTCAAGCTCAAACCAAATCCTACTATTAAAGAACATGGGGTTGTGAAATTTGGGGTTGAACCTTATGGGGGAATTTTACTGAATCCTTGGTTTGACAGAGACCTCTCTTTAGCGGGCCGCGTTTCGTACCTCAATGCCAAAAATGTCATTAAAGAGGCGCTTATAGATGTAAGAAAACCTTTGGCAATCATTCCTTCTTTGGCCATTCACCTTGACCGTGAGGCCAACAACACGAAGAGCATAAACGCACAAACAGATATCTCTCCTATTATTGCTACGGCGGAAGAGTTTGATTTCGACCTCTTCTTAAAGTCTGAGATTGAGAAAAACTGCGATGAGGATGTTGTTGAACTTTATGCAAACGAGCTGAGTTTGTATGACACGCAAAACGCAAGTTATGTGGGTTTAAATGATGATTTTATAGCGAGTGCGAGGCTCGATAATCTTTTGAGCTGTTATGTTGGAATGCTCGCAATTTGCTCCGTGGATGAAACTACGCCTATGCTTTTTATTGCAAGTGACCATGAAGAGGTTGGAAGTGCTTCAACTTCAGGAGCTGGCGGAAGCTTTTTGGAAAATACTTTAAAAAGAATGTTCGCAAATTATGAGGACTATGTGCAAATGACACGCAGTTCTCTACTTATTTCGGCAGACAATGCGCATGCAGTGCATCCAAATTTTGCGGCAAAACATGACAAAGAGCACTCACCGAAGATAAACGCAGGTGTTGTCATTAAGGTAAACGCGAATCAAAGATATGCGTCAAACTCTAAAACCATCTCGCGTTTTATGAATGTGGCTTCTTCGTTGGGTGAAAAAACGCAGAATTATGTCACAAGAAGCGACATGGGCTGCGGCTCGACCATAGGCCCCATAACTGCTACAAGATTGGGGATAGAAACTCTCGACATCGGATTGCCTACGTATGCTATGCACTCTATCAGAGAGCTTTGCGGAACCTCAGATGCACATTCGCTTTATAAAATTTTACTTGCGTTTGGCGACTGATGGGTGAAAATTCCATAACACCCGAGGAGTTAAATCTTTTAATAGACCAGACCTATAAGGTTGAAAAAGAGTTTAACGAACTTAAAGCTTCTTATATGCATCTGCAGGATACCATTGAAAATGTCGTTGAGTTTCTGCCAAATGCCATCTGGATTTTAAACGCGGACAATTCTGTTTTTCTACAAAATTCACAGGCAAAAAAACTTCAAGAACTATTGACACTTTTAGAAGCTCGCGGGAACGATTACGAAGTTCAGTTCAACGGCTTCTCTTACCTTGTAAAGAGCTCGATGTATCAAGATAAAATGATGCTGAGTGCAACGGACATAACAGAACAAAAACGCAAAGAAAATCTTGCGACTATGGGACAAATGGCGGCACATCTTTCGCATGAGATTCGCAATCCCATAGGTTCTATTTCGCTGCTGAGCTCAACACTCAAAAAAAGAGTCATCGCAGAGAATATTCCCATAGTTGAAGAGATTCAAAAGTCTGTTTGCCGTATTGAACGCATTGTTAAAGCTACTTTGATGTTTTCTAAAGGGGTAGAAGCAAATAAAAAACTTTTTCTTTGGAGTGCGCTTAAAGACTCTTTAGATATGTCCATTGGCTACTATGCTTATTCAAAAGAGATAACATTCATTTTCCCAACGGAAGATTTTACACTCAACGCAGACAAAGATTTGCTGGAGATGCTTTTTTCAAACTTTATTATAAACGCCATTGACGCGATTGAACTTGATGAAAAAGAAGACGATGAAGAGGGCGAGATAGAACTTGTCTATAAGAGTGAAGATAAGTTTCACATTTTTCACATTTATGACACAGGTGTGGCCATAGAAAACGAAAAAGAGCTCTTCGAAGCCTTTAAGAGCACAAAAGTCAAAGGAAACGGCTTGGGTCTGGTTCTCTCAAGAGAGATAGCCCAGGCACACGGAGGATGTGTTACACTTCTTGTCGGAGAGAGAAAAGGTTTTGAGATAAGGCTGCAAAAGTAAAATAAAAAGCAGGAGTGAATCATGGCAAAAGTGTTGATTTTATCTGGTGCAGGTCTTAGCGCAGAGTCAGGCATATCTACCTTTAGAGAGGCAGATGGCTTATGGGAGAAACATCGTGTAGAAGATGTTTGCAGTGCCGGGTGTTTAGATACAAACGGTGAAGCCACAAGAGCTTTTTATGATGCAAGAAGAACAGATTTAAAAGACAAAAAACCAAACCATGCACATAAAGTTTTGGTAGAACTCAAGCAAAAATATCCGCAAGAAATAAGCATACTCACTCAGAATATAGACGATCTTTTTGAAAAAGCGGGCATAAAACCCCAGGAGATTGTGCATTTACATGGATTTTTACCCCAACTTCGCTGCAGAGAATGTGAGGAGATTTATGAGATTGCCTACGTTAAGCAAGCAGAGTTTAACCATGGCGCTTGTCCTAAATGTTTTGGTGAACTACGTCCAAATATAGTCTTTTTCGGAGAAAGTGCACCATTGTATGAAAAACTTACGTCTGAGTTAAATG
This sequence comes from Sulfurimonas sp., assembly GCA_013791885.1. GTDB lineage: Bacteria > Campylobacterota > Campylobacteria > Campylobacterales > Sulfurimonadaceae > Sulfurimonas. The sequence goes on from VMSZ01000011.1 coordinate 26,366, forward strand.
AATGTGATATGATTGTCGTAATAGGCACAAGCGGCAATGTTTTAGATGTCACTTACTTTGCTCAGTTGTGTGATTATTCTATTCTCAATAATCTTGAGCCAAGTTCTGCTATAGATGATAAATATTTTACGAAAGTATATTATGCAAAAGCTACAGAAGCTATAGACACTATTGCAGAATTAATAGAGGAGTTTTTAGAGAATGCATAATTTTATTTTCATAGCGTTTGTGGCTTTATTTTTTACAGCCTGTTCGGTGGAACCCTTGCAACCGGTACAAGTTGCAATGGTAAATAAACGCGTGAATTACCTTCAGGAAGTAAAACCAATATTAGAAAAACGTTGTGTTGTCTGCCATTCATGCTATAACTCTCCGTGTCAGCTTAAGTTTGACTCTTATGAAGGACTTGAGCGAGGCAGTTCCAAAGCAAAAGTTTATATGGGAGAGCGTTTGAGAGCGCAGGAACCTTCAAGACTTTTTTTAGATGCGCACAGTTCTCTAGAATGGAGAAGTAAGGGTTTTAACAGCGTGAGTGAATCAAACTCTTCTGTAGGAACAAATGACTCAATTATGCTTCAGCTCTTAGACCATAAAATGAAAAATCCTAAAAGTGTCGGGGAGTATTTGAGTGAGAGTGATGATTTAACATGCGCCAAAGACACAAAAGAGTTAGCTGAATTTTTAGATGACAACCCAAATCAGGGAATGCCTTTTGGTTTTCCTCCGCTGGAGGAGAAAGAATATAAAACACTTGCACAGTGGCTCTCTCAAGGTGCTCCAATGCCGAGTGAAGAAGAAAATATAAAACTCAAATCTTCTTCTGAAAAAGTATTACCTCAAATTCTAAAATATGAAGAGTTTTTTAATAAAGAAGATGCCAAGCATGTTATGAGTGCAAGATACATTTATGAGCATCTTTTCTTGGCACATCTTTCATTTGCAGAGCAGCCGGAAGAATTTTACGAATTGGTGCGTTCAAAAACACCGTCGCCACAGCCTATAGAGGTCATTGCCACACTTCGACCTTATGATGACCCTGGAGTAGAGAAATTTTATTACCGTTTTAAAAAAATTCACTCTACTATTGTTCACAAAACGCATATGCTTTATGATTTGGATGATGCAAAACTTCAAAGATATGAAGAGCTTTTTATAAAATCGGAGTGGAATGAAAAACCTTATGTAGTCGGTTTTAAAACTTCTTTTAATGCAGAACCTTTTAAAGTTTTTGAGCAGATTCCTGCAAGTTCAAGATATGCATTTTTACTCGACAATTCAGAGTATGTTGTAAGAACTTTTATAAGAGGTCCTGTTTGTAAGGGGCAAATAGCTCTCAATGTCATAAATGACCATTTTTGGATTGCGTTTATGGATCCAAAATACGACCTTTCACTCAAATATCCGAAATTTTTAAAAACGCAGTATGAAAATTTGAAAATGCCTATAGAAGCGGGAAGTGATATGAAGCTTATAGACACATTCAGCGATATTTATAATGAAAAAGCTATTGCCTATAACGAACAAAGACAAAAACTTTATGATGAAGTGTATAAAAATGGCTTGGATTTGGATGGTGTTTGGAAGGGTGACAATGCTTCTAGCGCACCACTTTTAACTGTTTACAGACATTTCGACAGTGCTTCGGTTCATAAAGGAATTTTGGGAAATCTTCCAAAAACAGCCTGGGTGATTGATTACCCTTTGCTTGAGAGAATCTATTACTCTTTGGTTGCCGGCTTTGATGTCTATGGGAATATCGGTCATCAAGCTTCAGTGCGCCGTTACATGAGCAGACTCAGAGTCGAAGGAGAGAGCTATTTTCTCAATTTTTTACCAAAAGAAGATAGAGAAAAATTGTTTGAATCTTGGTATGTTGGAGCAGAAGATGAGATACAGCACTCTCTCTCGCAAAATGAAACGCCTATTACATTTACAAAAATAAACTCAAAAAGAGAGTTCTTTGAAAATATCGTTCATTCGCATCTTTTAAAAGAAGCAGGGATAAGTTTTGATAAATACAATTATGTGAACGAAAATGAGAGAATTCCGTCACTTCCAAAAGAGTATAAATCAAAAGAGGATTATATTCAAGGTTTCCGCTCGCTTGTAAAAGAGGGCACTTCTTTTATAAAACTTGTTAACGGAAACAATTCAAATCTTGCTTACATCAGAGTCAAAGTGAGCGAAGATGAAGATATAGTTGTCTCCGTCATCGTCAACAGATGGCACGATAATGTCTCTTTTATGTTTAATGAATCGGCAAGACTTGACCCGTCTAAAGATGATTTAGACTTTGTAGAAGGTCTTGTCGGTTCCTACCCGAACCTCTTTCTGGTCGTTGAGCTCAAAGATTTGCCGGACTTTTTTGACATGATGCACAACTATGACGGCAGTAAAGCATACATTGCAAAGTTTTTAAAGTATGGCATAAGCCGCGGAGATGAAGATTTTTGGGAACATTACGACTGGTTTGCGCAACGATTTGGGGAACAAAACCCTCATGAAGCCGGTTTACTGGATTTAAATCGTTACTATTACAAAGTTTTACGATAAAAATTTCTCCTTGTGTTTGCTTTAACACCTGCGCATGGCTTAAATTTTTTTGCATATTTTTATACTTTTGGGAATAAGATGATAAATAAAACTTATATCTAAGGAGTGTAAAATGAAATTCGAATTAATGCCGCTGCCTTTTAGCGAGACGGCTTTAGAACCTTATATTTCCTCTGAAACAATACGGTACCATTATGCAAAGCACCATGCAACTTATGTAGATAAGCTCAATATACTTAAAGAAGGTACTGAGTTTGAAAAAAAACCTCTAGAGTATATTATCAAGAATGCTCGTGGAGCTCTTTTTAATAATGCGGCGCAGGTTTATAATCATGACTTTTATTGGTACGGGTTAACACATTTGTCTCACGGCGCTTCGGTTGAATTGTCTGATTGTATTGAACGTGACTTTGGTTCAATGCAAAAATTTAAAGAGATATTTATTGCCAAAGCAACAGCGCTTTTTGGCTCCGGATGGGTGTGGCTCGTCTTAGACAAAGACGCCAAGCTTATCATTAAAGAATATTCAAACGCAGACAATCCGCTCAAAGAAAATCTCACGCCTCTGTTGACATGTGATGTTTGGGAACATGCCTATTACATTGACAAACGCAATGCAAGAGCGGAGTATCTTGAAAATTACTTCAAAATAATTAATTGGCGATTTGTCTCCGATAATTTAGCAAATGCACTCAATGACCCAACGAACAGTTATTCTCAGCCATGCAATGATAACAGTGAAGTGTGTGATTATATCGATGCCATGCAGGAGTATGAACACACGCCTTCATAAACTCTTCTTTTAGCACAAGGATAAGAGTATTCTTATCCTTATATTAGTTTATTTTGACTAAAATACCCCACTTAAATAAAAGGTATTTTGATGAAACAACTTTTATCTCTTTTTAGCTCTATGAAAACAATGGCTGTTTTGATGTTGATTTTTGCTTTTGCAGTCGGTTACGCAACGTTTATAGAAAATGATTACGGAACTATGACCGCTAAAGCGGATGTCTACAATGCAAAATGGTTTGAGTTTTTACTCTTATTATTAACAATAAACTTAATGTTGAATATACATAAATACAAGATGTATACCATCAAAAAAGCCCCTATATTTATATTCCATATTGCTTTTATTGTCATACTTATCGGTGCGGCAATTACACGTTTTGTCGGTTTTGAAGGCTCAATGCATATCCGCGAGGGCGAGAGTTCTGCGACTATGACAAGTTCGGAGACGTATTTCAGCGTTGAAGCTACAAGCGGTCCGAAAAAAGTTTCTTCAAGCGAAGCAGTGTACCTTTCAAAACGCACTTCAAATACACTCTCCTCATCTTTTACTGTAGATGCAAAAAAAGTAGAAGTAAAATTACTTGAGTATATTCCGGACGCAATAGAAAAAAGTGTCCAAGATAAGGTTCATGGCAAGCCGGCAGCGAGTATGATGGTTACTTCAGGTGGAAAGGGTGAGAGCATCATCCTCAAACACGGAGAATTTTTTGATAATGGTGAATTTGTTTTAGATTTTGATTCAAACGAGACTTTTAACAAGCCTGTTATTGCTGTTTATGTTGAGAATGAAGTACTTTTTATGAAACATAAAGAGCCGCTGGCATTTTTGAAGATGGATGACAGGTCAACCGGAGATTTGGCTGCAAATGAGAAAGAGCTATTTGCAACAAGAACTCTTTATACACAGGGCTCAGGCAGTTTTGTTCTCAAGGAATTTTTTCCTTATGCTTCGACACAAATTATTTCAAATCCAAATGCTTCCGCGCAACAGCCAGGTTATGATGCCTTGCGTTTTGATGTGAATGTAGATGGAGTTTCAAAAGAGGTGATGATTTATGGAAGAGCAGGAGTGATGGCAAATGAATCTCACGATGTTGTTAACGGCGTGGATGTACACCTTTCATACGGGGCAAAAAAACTTTATCTGCCGTTTGAAATAAGACTTGTTGATTTCCAGCTTGACCGCTATCCTGGTTCTATGAGTCCTTCTTCTTACGCGAGTGAGGTACTATTAATAGATAAAGAACAGGCTATTGAAATGCCATACAGGATTTTTATGAACAATATATTGGAACACAGAGGGTACAGATTTTTCCAGGCTTCGTATGATCAAGACGAGCAGGGAACTGTTCTTTCTGTCAATAACGACCCGGGAACACTTCCATCTTACATAGGCTATTTCTTGCTTGCATTAGGAATGTTCTGGTCTTTGTTTTCAAAAGAAAACAGATTTTCGAAATTGGCGGATAAAGCACAAAAAGCAAGAAATGGACAAAGCAAAATTCTTTCTCTTTTTGCAGTATGTGCCTTAGCGCTCAGCTTTGCTCCTGCTCATGCAGAAGAGCTTGACCCTGCGCTTAAAACAATTCTCTCTTTTGACAAAACACATGCAGATAAATTCGGTCAGCTCATAGTTCAAGACAGCGGCGGAAGAATGAAGCCTGTTGACACACTTGCAACAGAAATTTTAGCAAAGATTCATAGAAGTGAAAACTTACAAATTGGTGCAAGTAAACTGACGCCAAATCAAGTTGTTCTTGGAATGATGGTACGTCCTGATGTTTATAGAGATATAAAAATTATTCGTACAAAAGATGAAAAAATAAATGCTCTTATCGGTGCAAAAACAGATGCTGCATATGCTTCATTTTCACAATTTTTCGGTGATCCTGAAAATATGCAAGGCTATAAACTTGGCCAGGCAGTGGAAGAAGCTTCAAGAAAAGAGCCAAAACACAGAGATAAATTTGACAAAGAAGTTTTAAAAATAGATGAAAGAGTCAATGTTGCGTTTATGGTTTATACGGGTTCACTTGTAAAAATATGGCCAAAACAAAATGACATGGCTAACAAATGGTATGCAACTATTGAAGCGCTTCAAACTTATGAACCGGCAGATGCAGAGGCTTTAAGACTTATTGCAGTAGAGTATTTTACTTCTATTGACACTGCGCTTGAGACAGGAGATTGGAGCAAGGTTGACGAGGCACTTGCAAAAATAGAGAAGTACCAAAAATTTTATGGTGCTCTGGTTTATCCGAGTACAAACAAAGTAGAAGCAGAAGTTTTTTATAATAAAGCGAAAATATTTGAGACCATTTATCCTTTGTATCTTTTACTTGGATTTTTACTGCTCATTCTAAGTTTTGTAAAAATACTCAAACCGGGTTTTAATATAACTTTTTTTACAAAAGTCACACTTTGGCTCTTAATACTTTTCTTTATTGCACATACGGCGGGACTCGCTCTTCGTTGGTATATTTCAGGTCACGCGCCTTGGTCCAACGGCTATGAGTCTATGATTTACATCGGCTGGGCAACGGTTCTCGCAGGCTTTATCTTTTCGAAGCGTTCCTCTATGACTATGGCTTCAACGGGAATTTTAGCAGGTCTTATTTTGTTTGTAGCGCATCTTAACTGGATGGACCCTCAGGTGACAAATTTGGTTCCAGTTTTGAACTCTTACTGGTTAAGTATTCATGTTTCGATGATTACTGCTAGTTATGGTTTCTTAGGCCTTGGAGCACTTCTTGGCTTTATTTCACTCATACTTTTTAACCTGAAAAATGAAAAAAATGAAGTGAGAATTTCTCTTTCAATCAAAGAGCTGAACTCTATCAACGAGATGAGTTTAATGGTTGGACTTGTGCTTTTAACTGTGGGTAACTTTTTAGGCGGCGTTTGGGCAAATGAGTCTTGGGGACGTTACTGGGGTTGGGACCCGAAAGAGACTTGGGCACTTGTAACTATTTTAGTCTACGCGGTTGTTCTGCACCTGCGTTTTATTAAACAGATTTACAACGATTTCAGCTTTAGCGTTATTTCGCTTCTTGCGTTTACATCGGTGCTTATGACTTACTTTGGGGTAAATTACTATCTTGCGGGACTTCACTCGTATGCAAAAGGCGATCCGGTTCCTATTCCTGATTTTGTGCCGATAACATACACGATTATCTTTTTAATCATTGCTTTGGCATATAGAAACAGAAAGTTAGTGTAAAAGGCTGAGAGTGGAATTTAAAGGCTTTAGTCCAAAAACGCTTCCATTTTTACAAGCGATAAAAGAAAACAATAACAAAGAGTGGTTCGAAGCACATAAAAGTGACTACGAACAACTCATTCTTAACCCTTCACGCGCCTTTGTGGTCGAGATGGGCGAACATCTTCAAGCGCTAGAACCTAGCATAAACGCAGAACCGAAAATCAACAAATCACTTTACCGAATCTACCGAGATACCCGTCGTATGGGTGCAAACAAAGCTCCTATAAAACACAGAATCGGCGTTATTTTTTGGCAGGGACGCACAAAAAGAATGCAAAGTTCTGCGTTTTATCTGCATTTTTCTCCAGATGAGTTGTATGTAAGTGCAGGGGTTCGCTGGTTTGAAAAACCTATGTTGGATGCTTTTCGTGAATACATCAAAGATGAAGGGCGCAGAGTTGCTCTTGATGGTGTTTTAAAGAGCATTAAGGCAAAAGGCTATAACTATTTGGAAAAAGGGTATAAACGCTATCCAAAAGGTTTTAGCGCTGAGTTGCCGAGTGCAGATTTGAGTCTCTACAAGGGGATGGCGACATTTGCGCTTTTGGAGCCAAACTTAATTGAGAAAGGTGAAGAGTTCATTGATACTCTTTATAAGATATATGAAGATATGCTTCCTCTGCAACAGATAATGTATGAAGTAAGTTTACGAGTCAAAGAGGATTAAAAATGGCAAAAGAAGCAATTGTTTTATTAAATATGGGTGGACCAAACAACCTTGAAGAGGTTGAAATGTTTTTAACAAATATGTTCCATGACAAGAATATTCTGACGATGAAAAGCTCACTTTTGAGAAACTTTATAGCAACGATGATAACTTTTTCAAGAACTGAGAGTTCTCAGGAGATTTACAGAAAAATTGGCGGTAAATCTCCTTTGGTAGGTTTGACAAAAAAACTGGTGGCAAAACTTCAAGAGCGAGTCGGCGAAGATGTGCTTGTTGATTTTGTTATGCGTTATACGCCTCCTTTTGCCCCCGAAGTCATCGAGCGACTAAACAGTGCAGAAGTAGAAAAAATTTATTTGATTCCTCTGTATCCGCAATATTCAACAACTACGACAAAATCCTCTTTGGAAGATTTTGAAGAAGCCTATCACAAAATGGGTGCAAACGCAGTCTTGGCTGAGACAAAGCACTTTTTTCAAAACACAACGTACAATAGAGCAATTTTGCAGAGTATTAAAGAAACTATGAAAGATGCGAAATATGAAGATTTTGACCTGATTTTTTCAGCACACGGCTTACCGCAAAAGATTGTAGATGCAGGGGATGTTTACGAAAAACACGTCAACAAACATGTGACTCTGCTTAGAAGTATGCTCCAAGAAGAGGGCATGTCCTTTCATGAAACGCATCTTGCTTACCAGTCAAAAGTAGGCCCGTTGGCTTGGCTGAAGCCTTCACTTGAAGAAAAACTCAAAGCTGTGCGAAACAGAGGCGTCATTATCTTTCCTCTTGCGTTTACCATAGACAACTCTGAGACGGATTATGAACTGGATATGGAGTACCGCGAAGTAGCAGAAGAACTTGGTTTTAAAGAGTACAGAGTCTGCCGCTGTCCAAATGACAGTGATTTGTTTGTAGATGCTCTATGCGAAATTTATGAGAAGATGAAGTAGGCTAAAATATGAAAATTGTCATCTTCGATATGGACGGGACACTTTTAGATTCCCAAAAAGATATTACTATTTCCGTCAATTATGTCAGAGAGAAACATTACTCCCTTGAGCCTTTGCCTGAGAAGTTTATTGTCGATGCCATCAATATGGAAGTACGTAATCTTCCAAAACTTTTTTATAATACAGAACTTTATGAAGAAAAAGCCAGAGATATGTTTGAAGCACATTATGAAACGCAGTGTATTCAAAACCCCTATCTCTATGAGGGTGTTTTTCAGACACTTCAAGAGTTGCGTTTAAATGATGTAAAAATTTCTGTGGCGACAAACGCACCGACAAAATTTGCACAGAGAATGCTTGGGCATTTGGGTGTTGCAGATATGTTTGACATTATCATCGGTGCAGACAAGGTAGCGGCATCCAAACCTGACCCGCAGATGCTGCATCATATTCTTCATCATTATAATTTCGACAAAACGCAGCACAAAGCTTGGATGGTCGGCGATAATTCCAAAGATATGCTCAGTGCAAAATATGCGGGAATAAACTCTATATTTGCCACTTGGGGTTTCTCTCCAGATGGTGAACATGAGACCTTAGTCCATAAACCAAAAGAAATACTAGGTATCGTTTTGTAAAAAAGTATGATAAAATAAACCAAATTTAGTTATTTTGGAGTTTATGATGTTTGATGTCGATTTACTCGTAGCGTTTGCGTTTATGGCTCTACTTTTTTTACGCCAAGTCTCCATTTCAAAACAGCCAAATAAGATAAATTATGCGCCTCTTATGATTGCTATAGGTGCCATAAGCAGTGTTATACATTTTATTATGCAGCCTGACGTGAGTGATGTTATTCATCTCTTACGCGAATCTTTCTTTCCTCTTTTGGTTGCTTTACTTCTGTATGTTGTAATGAATATTTTACACCAAACGCAGGTCTCACAAAACGCAAGAACCCAAGACGAATTTATTTTTATGCTGATTACCCAGATGGATCAATTGAAAAAATTTATTGCTGAGCTTGAAGAGAGAATGACTCTCTCAGCTCTAGAAGACAGAGAAGCACAAAAAGAAATACGCGAGAAGTTCAAAAAAGATATCAACGCACTTGACGCAATCCAAACGAATCAGGCGAAATTTTTAGAGAAATTTGATGATCTTGAAGGGTGGCACAAGGATGTTTCAAAAGAGTTTGAACATTTTACAGCAGTGCAAATGCCAGAATTAGACAATGTCGTACACAAGCATATAGATATGCTTCGAATAGCAGAGCAAGACCATTATAATCAACTTAAAAAGATGATAGAAAATTCTATGCATTCTAAACAAACTATTTCCGACGAGATGAGCAAACTTCAAGAGAGTATGCAAAGTATGAAAAGTCTCTCAGACGACATAGCAAAAGCAATCACAAGACATACTCTTCAACAGCTTTCAGGTGTCACCAAAGCTTTTGAGGGAGAGATAATTGCGCTGAAGTCTCATGCAGAGGGCGTTAAAACATCTCTTTCTGAGGGAGAAAATACTCTTGGCGCCATTCGTACGCAAAGTGAGATGATTATGAAGCAGATGGTTCTCTCCTCGACAAGAATGAAAGAGTTAAAAGAGCAAAATGAAGGCTTGTATGACATCTACAGTATCATCAAAGAGCTTATGAGCGACATCGAAGTCATTAGAGCGGACTATGTTAAAGCACAATCCCAACTAAGTGCAATTTCCAAAGAGTTTAAAGAAGTCGAGAATCAGCAGATGGAAGATATGAAAAAAGAGATTGAGGCCTTAAGCACAACGCTCTCAGCTAAGATAGATAACTCACTTCTAAAACTGCATGAGCACTATCATATTGCCGAAGAAGATATTACGGACAGTGTGAAAATTTTAGCGAAGAAGGCTCAGCTTCAGCGAGGTTATAGCGAGAACAACAAATGATGTCACATTTTCAAAGCTATAAAGTATCGTTTGAGAAAATATCTCTGTATTTAAAACTTTTTGTATTTCTTCTCATGAGTGTTTCTGTTTCTGTTCTTATCTTGTTTATATTTCACAGTTCTGATGCCCGTTTTGAAAAAATTCTAAAAGCCAGGAGTTTAGAAGCACAAAAGACTATAGATGCTTTTTTGAATCATACTGAGCATGAGTTCCAAAGACTTGCAGATGTTTTTTTTACAGATGAAAGGCTTATAGAAGCTCTTGAACACAGAGACAGAGAACTTGTATATAAAATGATGCATCCGTTATATATGAAATATGAAAAACAAGATTCCTACCTAAATAATATTCATATTGTTTTAAAAGATAAAACCTCTTTTTTAAATGTCAAACACAATCGTGCAGAGGTCACATACAGCACCGAACAAGAGATACTGAGTGTTGCAGCAATAGATACCAATAGTTTAAAAAGCGGTTTTGAGGAGTGTTCACATGGATACTTTTATAAGATTGTCTACCCTGTAAAAAATGCCCAAAATGAACTCCTTGGAGTAGTTGAGTTTACATTCACAATTGAAAATATACTTGAAGATATGAAGAACCATTATGGTTATGAGATGGCATTTCTTTATCAAAGAAAAGAGAGTGCCGAGACAGATAAGCTTTATAAGCTTCTTTACAGTACTTCAGCTGATATCTTCACAAATTTTGCAAAAAATCTAAACATAAAAAGTATTACAGAATATCAAAAAGTTTACTATGGAGTTTCAGCCTTAAATTTTTATGATATGAAAAATAATTTCCAAATTATTGTTTTAAGCGACATAACAGAGCTTATGCAGGTAGAAAAAGAATATATAAGAAATCTCATCACTATATTTCTTTTTGTTGCCGTGGCTGTAATAGTCTTACTTTTTTATATTATCAATTACTATCTTCAAAAAATAAAAGCAAAAGAACAAGAGACGCTTGAAAAAACGGAAGAATTATATTTTAAGTCGCGACATAATCATCTTACAAGCCTCCCAAGTATGAGTGTTCTCAATGAAAAGATGAATATTTCTGAAGATTACACTGTAATCATGCTTGATATGGACAATATCGCGATATATAACACTACATATGGAAATGAGATTGTAGACATGTTTATAAAAAAAGCTGCGTTGTGTTTACAAAATAACCTTCCCTCAAATGCTGCTCTTTATCACCTCCGTGCAGATGAGTTTGTTATTATTTTAAGTAAACCGACAAAGAGTCAGGCAAGAGATTTGGCCTATCAAATAAAGTCCTATTTTGAGAATACTCCATTACAGGTCAAAAGCATTACAACACATATTAATTTCTCTTTTGGTATCTCTCAATTTTCGACAAGCTCAAAATTAAATGCTTTTACAAAAGCAAATATTGCCCTTGTTGAGGCAAAGCACAGGGGAAGAAGTTTAATTCTGGAGTTTGAAGCGTCGATGAGTGACTTTAGCTCCTATACGCAGTTGGCGCACAGTATAGAGCTTTTGCAAAAATATATAGAAGAGGATAGGTTAGTACCTTTTTACCAGGCTATAGTAGATACAAAAACGCAGCAAATTGTCAAATACGAAGTTTTGGCCCGAATTAAAGATGGTGATAGATTTTTATCACCGCATGAGTTTTTGCGAGCAGTAGAACTTACAGGTTTGATGACTGCCATTACAAAGCAGATGATTCAAAAATCTTTTATCTATTTTGCAGGTACAAATATAAATTTCAGTATTAACATCACAAAAAATGATTTTTTAGAAAAAAATCTCATCAAGTTTTTAGAGTACAAGTGCCAAATATATAATATAAAACCAGAACAGGTGACACTTGAAATACTTGAAAATATTGCTTTGGAAGGGAATGCACAAGAGATTATTGACCAAATCACTGTTCTCGCAAATGCTGGGTATATCATAGCCATTGATGATTTTGGAGTTGAAAGCTCAAACATCTCCAGACTGAGTGATTTGAATGCTAACTTTATTAAAATTGACGGCAGTTTTATTAAAGACATAGACGTAAATAAAAAACACTATAAAATCGTCGAATCTCTTGTCTATATGGCGAAAAAACTTGATATTAAGGTGATTGCCGAGTATGTACACAGCGAGAGCGTTTACAATGTTGTAAAAGAACTCGATATTGATTACTCGCAGGGCTTTTACTTTTCTGAACCGAAAATAGGTATAGATGGCTTATAGAGCCATATAAATAAGCGGAGGGTAGAGCAAAAGACCAAGATAAGGTAAAATGCTTGGGACAGGGCTAAGCAGAGCAATACTTAAATCTTTTGAGAGCTCTTTTTTTATAAACACCTGCTCAATTAGTAAGATTTTTGTTGCTATATCTGCTGTTTTAATGAAGAGTAAAATCATAGCACTCACGCTAAAGTTAGTAAGCATCGCAAAACCTATGGCGAAATAAAAAGTAGGCTGCATAAGCAAGAACAAGAAGATGCTTTTATTGTAATAGTGGTACATTTTAGCCAGCATTCCCAGGATACTTTCTGCTCTTTGCCAGTAAATCTCATAAGACTCCAATAAGATAAACAGTAACACATAATTCAGTAACACTTCACTCTGCATCTTCTTCCTTTATTTTCTCAGTAATACTCTGTTTTTTTCCCTACAAGTGTAGCATTTGTTTTAGAAATCAATATTTAATCGGTATAAAAAAACTCATCTCAAACGCAGCATCTTCATTGAGATAATTGTTTTTTTTGTAGATGGCATAGGGCGGTTTGATGCTTGTTTCATATTCACTTTGGGGAAGCCATTCATGGTAAACCCAGTGAATGAATTTGAGAATGTCGCCTTGTTCCCCGCTCAAATCAAATTTCGCATAAACGCCGCTGGCAATTTTAAATTTTGGCAGTTGATGGCTTTGTATTATTTTCTCTTCTTTGAGGGCGATACAGGCAACATACTGGCATTCGCTCAGCGGAGTGATTGTCGGATTGTCGTGAAAAAGTGCTATCTGCTGAAAGTCGCTGAGATTGTTGGTAAAAATCCATGCCTGAAGTTTTTGCCAAGTTTGTTTTATGCTTGCGTCGTAACCGTGATGCCTGATATAGTAACTGTTAATCTCATCGCGTTTGACTATGGTCGGCTCAAGATGCTCAAAAGTTGCCCTAGAGTTCATCGCTTTTTGCGATTGCTGCAAAATAGAGTCTGAATAGAGTTTGTAGCCCCCTTTTTTCCACTCTTTTGGCGTCATGTTAAAACGTTCTTTAAAGGTACGAATGAAAGAAGTTTGCGAGCTGTAACCGCAAAGATTTGCTACATCTGTAATGGTGGAATATTTGTTAGTAAGCAGGAGATTGGAAGCTTTCTGCAGCCGGATGTTTTTAATGGTTTCATAGATGTTTTTACCAAACACTTCTTTAAAAATTCTGTGCATATGAAACTTACTGACGTTCAAATCCTGAGCAAGTTCATCAAGGTTGATGGCAGTGTCAATATGGGTATAAATATAGTACAAAATATTGTTTGATACTTGTACTCTTTTTTGCAGGGTCTCTTTTTTCATAAGAAAATTTTAGCAAAAATAGAGAAATAAAATAGCAAAAATAGATAACTTTATGCGCATTAATTGTGAAGAATATCTTTTTGTTACACTTTATAATGTCGCAAAAATATAAGGATGCATTATGTTGAAAAAAATAAAAAAAATACTTGTTGCCAACAGAGGCGAAATTGCACTTAGAATCATAAGAGCATGTAAAGAGCTCGAAATTCAGAGTGTTGCAATCTTTTCTGAAGTTGATGTCAACGGCGTTTGGGTGCGTAAAGCAGATGAATGTTACCCGATTATGGGTGATGCACTTCAGGCATATTTGAACTATGACACTATTATCTCTTTAGCGCTCAAAGCAAAATGTGATGCTATTCACCCGGGATACGGCTTTTTATCTGAGAGTGCGGAATTTGCTCAGGCCTGCGCGGACAACGGAATTATTTTTATCGGTCCAAGCCCCGACCATATTGCACTCTTTGGAGACAAAATGGCTTCTAAAGTTGCCATGAAAGCCATAGGTGTCCCGGTTCTTGAAGGAACAGACGAAGCTATTCTTGACATGAAAGAGGGCGAGAAAATCGCTACTGAGATTGGTTTTCCGGTCATCATCAAAGCTGCGTTTGGCGGCGGCGGCCGTGGTATGAGAATTGTTAGAAAAGCGAAAGA
>VMSZ01000019.1 GCA_013791885.1 Sulfurimonas sp.
GAAATCTTGTAACTTTTTCTATCCCGGTAGACGCAATGGGTACAAAAGAGATTTTTGTTAATTTCATATCTCAAAAATAGTTTTTTCACATGATTTTAATCACAAAGTGACTATATTAATACCATGAACAAGCCTGTAAAACTCAATTTGTTTAAAGTACCTCTCAGTGATGAAGCGCTGAGAGTTGCCCGTGCAATTTATAACACCTACCTCCTCAAAGGAAAGGAGTTACATCTGCAAATAAAAATACAAAACATGTTTAATCTTTTAAAACTCCCTGCCAACAAAAACTCCCTTTCACATATTACAGAGCTGCTTGAGGAGCTCAACGAGCCTCTTGAAGTGTTGAATTTTACATATAATAGAAATTTTTACCCAAGAAGGTTTATCTTTTTCTGCAAATATGAGATAATACACGACACGATCCTCATTGACATTAGCGGTGAATATCTCCATGCGCACGATAACTATATGAGTGATACTTTTTTAAGAGAATAAAGGGTGATTTTGGCAGCAAAATACATAATTTTAGACACAGAAACAACAGGCACTGGGGAACAAGACAGAGTCATACAATTGGGCTATATGGTTCTTGGAGCAAAAGAGGTAGAAGTTCATAATGAGTTTTTCAGCTCAGAAGTCCCAATCAGCATTCCTGCAATGGAAGTTCACGGCATAACTCCGGCAATGCTTGAGGGAAAAGCTTCCTGCAAAGAGAGCGACTCTTACAAAAGACTTTGCGAACTCAATACAAATGAAAACTATATTATCATTCATAATGCAAAATTCGATCTTGATATGCTCGAGAAAGAAGCCTTTAAAGTTCAAATGAAGGTCATCGATACACTTCGTGTTGCAAAACACATTTTTGAAGATGAGGATGCGCACAGACTCCAATATTTTCGCTACAAAATGGAACTCTACAAAGAAGAAAAAAAAGAGGCGGATGCCCTTGGCATAGAAGTCAAAGCACATGATGCCATCGGAGATGTTTTGGTTTTAAAACTCTTCTTGTCTAAACTCAAAGAAGCTGTAATGAAAAAATTTCCGGGAGATAATCCTGTTGAAAAGATGGTCGATTTAACCAATACCCCTATTCTCATCACCATGTTTAAATTTGGAAAGTATAAAGGTAAAACGCTGCAAGAAGTAGCATCCTCAGATGCCGGTTACCTTCGATGGATGCTCTCCTCTATGGAAAATCTTGATGATGATATGCGCTATTCAATTAACACCGCTTTAGCGTATTAGACTTCTACCTATAATTAAATACATTATCTCTACCTCGAATGAGGTAAGAATAAACTTTATTGCACCTTCACAATAAACTTCGTTCCACGAATTCCAACTGTTGCTTCTGGTGTTTGAAAGCTAAAGGAATCGGGGGAAAGTTCTCCAATTTTTCCTGATTCAAAAGATGCAGTTCCTGCTTCAAGGTTGAGTTTAAAGTCATACTCTTTTTTAGCCGGGTTAAACAGATATTTTTCCAATACCAAAATAGAATTTGATCCAAGTGACACTACAGAGTTGTCTTTAAAAATCAGAGTGAGACTACTCTTTTCTTGAGTACTAACAACCATCTTCTCACTCAACCAACTCCCTTTTTTAACAACTACTATACCATGCTCATCTTGAGCATTCACATTTCCGCTTACATCTTTTACAAGTGCTATATCCTTTGCGTTTAAAGACACAAAAAACATTAATCCTATCAACAGTAAATATTTCATTTTAATCCCCTTATTTATAATTAATAGCTACTATCACTATAGGTGTCTGCTATCTTTTGAAACTCATCTTTAATTTCCATAAACGCATCTACGAGAATCGGGTCAAAATGTTTTGCCCTACCCTCAAAAATTATTTTTACAGAGCGTTCATAGCTGAAAGCTTCTTTATAAACGCGTTTGCTCACCAAAGCATCATACACATCTGCTAGAGCCATAAACCTTGCTTCTAATGGTATTTCTTCTCCTTTTAACCCTTCTGGATATCCGCTTCCATCCCATTTTTCATGATGATAATATGCAATGTTTCGCGCCATCAAAAAAAAGTCATTCAAATGATAACTTGAAATTGCATTATTAATAATATGTTTCCCTAAATCAGGATGCGTTTTCATAACTTCATATTCTAATAAGGTAAGTTTCCCCTCTTTTTTCAAAATGGAATCTGCAATACCTACTTTCCCAATATCATGCATTGGTGCTGTTGCGTACATCATATCAATAACATTTTGAGAAATATGCTTAGTATATATACCTTTAGAGTGTATATACTCAGCTAAAAGTTTTATATACTTTTTGGTTCGAATAATATGTGCGCCAGTTTCTATATCGTGTACCTCAGCAACATGCACCATACTGTCAAGCAGAGCTATATGCGAACGGTTAAGTTCTTCACTGAATATCTTTCTCTCATAAGTATCTATAAATATGAAAATTATACTTATAAGAAAAAAATGCACTAAAAATGGTAAAAAAAGATAGCCTATAGAAAGGTAAATACCAAAATAAAGTTCATATAAATTTAGACTTACTCCAATAAACAGCACTGTAAGAAAAAGCTCTAAAATATAATTATTTTCTTTTTTTAGCAAAAGAAAAAAGAGTAAAAAAGTAAGCAAAAGCGATATTGTTATGTTTAAATCTTTATAATAAAGCGGTTGCACCAATAAATCATCATGTAGAATATTATCTATAAGTGTCGCATGAAGCTGCGTTCCGGCAATATTTGCACCGCCTGGAATAATAACCTGATCATGCAAGGCTACTGCGGAAGAACCGATTAAAACAATTTTGCCAACTAAATCACCTGGCTGTACTTTTTGACTTAAAACATCTAGCGCAGATACTTTTTTATACCAAGAATTTTCATAAAAATGAAGTAAGACTCTTGCGTTTTCATCTGCACTTATCTTTTTACCTAAAAGTTTCAAGCCGTTTTTATCTACACTCAATTGCTGAGAATTTAAGCTCAAAAGTACTGCTAAACCTAGTGATGCAACAATTTCATCCTTATGTTTTTTAAATAACACAGCACCTCTTGTAATGCCGTCACTGTCTGTCTTTGCATTAATAAAGCCAAAATTTTTAAAATCTTTTGAGAGTAAAGCTGTGTTACACAAGAGGTAAGGATACGATTTTAAATCAAACAGCTTCTCATCCACATTCACACTCTCAAGGGAAGAACACTGATTATTTGAAATTTGCTTTTCACTCAAATAAATACTCAAAATACTTTTGCTTTTATGCAATGCCTCCGCAAAGATGATATCATTGTCCTCAAGCGCAAGAGGAATCCCTGTGAGTTCACTGTTAATATTAAAATATTTTTTATAAAAAGATTGAATCTCTTTAGGAGAAGTTCTGTCTTTTTCAGGAAAAATAATATCTAAGCCTATCACAGAGGGGTTGTTTTGCGCTATTTCATCTATAAGTTTTGCCATGACAATACGCGGCCATGGCCACTGACCAATCACATCTAGACTTCTCTCGTCCAAATCTACAATCACAACATTAGAGTCTGATTCTTTGGTTTTAAACTGATCTAAAAATTCTTTTGAAATATCATAAATTTTTAAATCTAGATTTTTTGTAAAACTGCTCTTATATATTCCATAATGAGTTGCTATTATAAATAGCCCTAGAATAGTATAGAAAAAAATGTTTTTTAATTTTAACGAATAAATATTTCAACCCTTCTATTTGCTTGTTCAGAAATATTATCCGGAGTTTTGATTAGTAAATTATATTCTCCATATGATTCTGTATCCATGTAAAGATAAGAGATTTTACTTTGTTTAATAATTTTTTCTATTAAGTCTGCTCTTTGCTTTGCTAATTTATCATTAAAATCCAACGTTGCTTTTGTGTCGGTATGTCCAATAATTTTTATATAGCTTTCGTGCTTAGTTGCAAGAAAAGCAAGCATCTTATTTAACTCTTCTTTGGAGTGATCCAAGATTTTCATACCATCAAAATAAAGTGTAATTTTTTTTGTTTTTCCACTCGATTGAGCAATTATATTTCCAAAAACATTCTCTAATTCTTCTTCTGACATAGTTTTTACACCAATAGAATTTATATCTTTAGACTGAATCAGAGCACAATTTTTCGGACTATTGACCAATGCAGAAGCATTGTTTGTTTTGACTAAAATTGCATTATGCTCTTTATCATTTTCCATAAGAACTATCAGGACCTTAATTTTACAGCCATCAGCGCCGACCATTACGCCTATTTCCGTATCTGGGCATTTATCTAATGGAAGGTTAACTCCATCCTTATCAGCATCAAGTTCTACATAATGTTTTACGTACAGAGTAACCATAACTCTATTGGACAAATCATTTCCAAAGCTTGTTTCGTTTGTATACGCATTAAAATTGCCATTGCGATATTCTACTTGCGTTAAATTACTATCTACTCCATGCTGAATAAAATAACCTTGTACATCTTCTGCGTAGCGTTTACTTGCTAGGGCACTTGCGTTTGTATCAAAAGAATCTTTGAACCAATGCTGTATCTTACTCGCATATACATCCGACTCTATAGTCTTTTCATTTGCATCATCTGTTGCTTCACAAGTGTGGCCGATAATACTTACAATGAGTTGATCTTTATTGTCTTGATGATTTTTAATTTTTTGTGTGATTTCGGCTAAGCTTTGAGTTGCCGCACTGTTCATTTTGCCGTTTTCAAATAAAAGTGCGTCAAACCGTACTATCTCTTGATACTCTTCTTGAAGTAAAACTTTTTCACGTTCTTGTTTGGAAAGATCAGCAAACGCGTTTAAAGTAAATAAAACAACAAACAATAATCCAAAAACTCTCTTCCCATTACCTAAAAATGTATAAAGAAAATTAAGAAGTGCTGTTTGCATGAGTTTGTTCCAAATATTAATATCTTGCGCTCATTCTAACATGAAATTCCAAAAGAAATATTAAGAAAAAACTATAAATAATAATAATGCGATTAATCCGCTTATAAGCGCATAAGGGAGTTGCGTTTTAACATGCTCTATAATTTCACACTCCGCTGCCATGGCAGATATGATGGTTGTATCCGAAATCGGCGAGCAGTGGTCACCAAAGACACCTCCAGAAATAACAGCCCCTAAGCATAAAGCAATATTAGCATCCATTCCAACCGCCATAGGTGCCGCAACCGGAATCATGATGCTAAAAGTTCCCCAGCTTGTTCCCGTAGAAAAAGAGACAAGGGAACTTAACAAAAATATGACTGCAGCTAAATAATAAGGGCTTAAACTCTCACCTGCAAAGGAAGCAAGGTACAAGCCTGTCTTAAGAGAGCTTGTTACATCTCCAATGGCAAAAGCAAAAAGTAAAATCATTGCTATTGGAAAAAGCTTTTTCCCGCCAAGATAAGCAGTTTTACTCCATACACTTATGCTCATATTTTTACTGGCAATATAATAAACAAACATAAATAAAAGCGTTGCGAGCATCGTATAAAAAATAGAACTAGAACCGCTCCCCTTGAGCATATCTCCGTTGCCTGTTATATACAAAAATACAAAAACAAAAGCAACCATAAGTACAATAGGCCAAATCATCAGATACATACTTGCACTTTTTTCATAGGAAGAAAAATCGAGGGAAGATGCTTTGTATTTTGCATTTTTCATAGGGCCAATATCGATTTTAAACCATACAAACAAAAAAGTAACAAGCAATGCACTCATAGAATAAAAATTATAGAGTAGGGAGTCTATGAGAATATGCACGCTCTCCCCGCTTAACACTCCTTCTGATATTTGTGTTGTAATAGCCCCAATAAAAGCGCGCCCCAGCCATTAAGCGCTATAAGTGAACTGATGGGAGCAGATGTAGAGTCACACACAAAAGCCAGTTTTGCCTGTGGCGTTTTATACAGATGACAAAACGGTTTTCCAACGGCTCCGGAGATAAGTGCAGTAATAGAAGATTCTATAAAAATAACGACACCGACCATGTAACTAAGCAATAAGGCAGCACGTTCAGATTTTACAAGCCCTTTTTTATGCTGCACAAACTCTATAAAGCCATTGATTGCACCGCTAGCTTCAATTAAAGCCATTATACTTCCGACTAAAATAGCAAATCCAAGAGTTTTAAGAATCCATGGTGTGGTTAGAAGTGAGAAAAAAAGTGTATAAAGCGCCTCAGCAGAGCCCACTAAGGAAAAATCGTGCAAAATAAAAACTCCTAAAAGAGTTCCCCCAAAAAGAGACAAAAGCACATTTTTCGTAGTAAGTGCCAAGAGTATGGCAAGCAGAGGCGGGATTAACGAGAGAGGCGAGAGTTCTATGAAAAGCCTTAGAACTCTATTGCAAGAAGAACCAAACCGGCTCTTCCAAACTTTTCTTTATAAAGTTCACACTCTTTCTCTTTTACCTTTGTAAATCCAAGTTTTTTGTAAAAAAGAAGCATTTCCAAAGAGCCTATCTCAACGATAGTTTGCGCTATACGATAACCTTTGAGCCTTGCAGTTAAAAGACTCTTTTGCATAAGCGCTTTTAAAACGCCAACATCTACAAAACCTTCGAGTTCTTCCATGTAATCA
This sequence comes from Sulfurimonas sp., assembly GCA_013791885.1. Taxonomy (GTDB): domain Bacteria; phylum Campylobacterota; class Campylobacteria; order Campylobacterales; family Sulfurimonadaceae; genus Sulfurimonas. The sequence goes on from VMSZ01000019.1 coordinate 6,567, forward strand.
AACATCAAAGTTCTATTATTAAGCTCAAAGTCACAATCATAAAGAACTTCAAGTGTCTCGCTTACATTTTCTGAGCAGCCTACTTCCAAAAGAGCATCAACAAAAGTCTGTTTTGTAGCGATTCTCGGCTCATACGTACATAGAGAACCGACACTTTTACCATCGAGTTCTGCAATCAAAAAATTACTGAAATGGCACTGACTTTTAGCTTTTGTTACGGTAAGCTTAGCAAGCTTCTCAAGGACTACTTTATCGTCGTTCGACTTGAAAATCAAATTAAAAATACATTCAACCTTCTCAGCTTTTGAACTTTGTAATATCATCTGCGCCAAAAACTCTGAATCGTTTTCAGTTGCTTTTCTTATCGTAATCGCCATAACCCATTCCATAATTGTTAATCTGTTTCATATATTAGTAATAGTACCATACTTTATGATAAAAACATTCTTAATTATAATAAGTTTTCAAATTTTATTGTATTCCTCACAACAAGTGATTTTGATTGTTGCAAATGATTTCAATTCCCCCTATGCACGTCTTGAATGTTATGAAAATGGAAACAAAGTTTTCAACACAATTGATGTAAATTTGGGTACGAATGGTTTAGGCTGGGGAATTGGTGAAATTGCCCTAACACAACATGCTGCTGAACCCCTTAAATATGAAGGTGACAAAAAATCACCCGCGGGTGTCTTTAAGCTCACAGATATGTACGGTTATGCAATAGCTTCAGATTTTAAAATGCCTTATCTGTACACATCTAAAAAATTAATTTGCGTAGACGAAAGCAACTCTTCATTTTATAATCAAATCATAGAGATGCGTGGAGATGAAAAAAGTTTTGAATATATGAAACGCGAAGATGGGCAATATGAGCTTGGTATTGTAGTCGCCCATAACAAAAACGCCATAAAAGACCGAGGTTCTTGTATATTTCTACACGTCAAAAAATCGCAAGAGGCAACAACTGCGGGATGTAGTGCAATGCGTTTGGATGAAATTCAAAAAATAGGAAATTGGCTGGATTCAAAGAAAGAGCCGATACTTATACAAATACCGAAATCTTCTTCTGCGGAAATTTTAAAGCTTTACCCTGAACTTAAAAATTCAGAGCTTTTACAACAAGAGGATTAATCTCACCCTCAAGGGGTACCTAGTCCTCTTTACTCATTCTCTCTTTGGCTTCAATTCCCATAAGGCCTAAGCCTGTTTTAATTGAGAGCGCAACTACCATCAAAAGCTTTAAAAGTTTTGTCTCATCCTCAGTTCCTATGATTCTAACATCATAGTAAAACTTATGTAAAGAAGCCGCAAGAGATTTTAAATACTCAGGCAGTTTTTGAACTTGACGTGACGTAAATGCATCTTCAACAACTTCAGGTAAAAGAAGGGCATCAAAAAGCAAGCTATCTGCATTTTCATCAAGACCTTTAAGCGTTGCTGAGAGAATCTCTTCTCTTGTAAAATCACTTTTTGAAAGAAGCGTATTAATACGTGCATGTGCATACTGAATGTAAAAAATAGGGTTTGAACTGTCTTGCTTTTTAAACTCTGCTAAATCAAATTCAAGTGCAGTATCGCACTTTTTTGAAGCAAAGATAAAACGCAGTGCATCAGAACCAATCTCTTCAACAATATCACTCATCAAAATAACATTACCCGCACGCTTACTCATTTTATACGGTTCGCCGTCTTTAAGCAGACTGACCATTTGAGAAAGTAAAACTTCCAATTTTTTTGAGTCGTACCCTAAGAATTCTACGGCTGCGTTTACACGAGGAATGTAACCGTGATGATCCGCACCCCAAATGTTTATGTAGTGGTCATACCCACGTTCAAACTTCTGGTTATGGTAAACAATATCGCCCGCCAAGTAGGTTGGTCTGCCGTCTTCACGAACAACAACTCTGTCATGGTCATCGCCTTTGCTTTCAGAGGCAATCCACATCTTGCCCTCTTTCTCGTAAACGCCATCACCCATTTTTTTCATAACTCTGTCCCAGTCATCATATAGAGAAGACTCGTTGACAAAAGTATCGAAGTGAATGTTTGTATCTGCCAAAGTTGAAACTACAAGTTCCATAACACCGTCTTTCGCCCACATTGCAAGCTCTTTTTGGCGAGACTCATCGGAGAGTATTTCCACTCCAAATTTTTCTATGGCACCTTGGACCAGAGGAGCAAGATACTCTCCTCTGTAATAACTCTCAGGATATTCAACATCTTCACCAAGCACATTCGCGCGACCTTCAAGCTGAATAGAAAGACCAAGCAAATCTATCTGATTTCCGGCATCATTAACATAATACTCAGCCGTAATGTCATAACCTAAATGTTTCGCCAATCTGTAAAGAGTATCTCCGTACACAGCACCCCTCGCATGTCCGATGTGAAGAGGACCGGTTGGGTTTGCGCTGACAAATTCTAAAAGAATTTTTTGCTCATTTTCCTGCTTTGCAAAATCTTCTGGATGAGAAAGAGCCCACGCTGCATATTCACTCAAAAAGTTTTCACTTAAGCGAAAGTTTAAATAACCTTTTACGGATTCAACATTTGAAAAAATTTCGTTTTCATTAAAAGATGAAGCTAATTCTTCGGCAATTGCCATTGGAGATTTTTTGAGTTCTTTAGCTAAAGAGAATGCGATTGGGGTAGCAAAATGGCCAAAAGAACGATCTTTTGGCTTCTCTAAAACAACTTCACGACCGAACTTTTCACGCAATAGCGTCGATACACGTTGTTTCAATACTTATGCTTGTGTTGTAGTTTTTGGAGCTTCTTTAGAAGCAACTTCTTCGCCGCTTTCTACTTTTTTAGGAGCTTCTTCAGATGCAGCAGTTTCAGGAGCGTCGTCTTTCATTTCTGCCTTAAAGTTTTTGATACCTTTACCGATTCCTTTTGCAAGATCTGGTATTTTTTTAGCACCAAATAACAAAATAATAATTCCAAAGATTAATAATAATTCCATTCCGCTAGGCATTGACATTGTATAGTCCTTTTGTTTTAATATAAATTAGCGTGAGTATATCTACTCTTTGCTGTAACTACTCTTATTAATCTTGTGTGATAAAACAATTATTTTATATCTCTTCCCATTGTTGTACAAATTCATTTATCTCGTGAATAGGAATTTTAAATTTTGCCGTTAAGGCTATCTGCTTGAGCTTTTGTGCTGCTTCATCCAGGTCATCATTAATAACAAGAAAATCATATTCTGAAATTCTTTGTACTTCGCGTTTCGCCATTCTAATGCGTTTATGTATGACTTCCTCTGAATCTGTAGAACGATTTTTAAGCCGTTTTTCGAGCTCTTCAAGTGTCGGAGGCGTAATAAATACAGAAGTTGTAATATCTCCTAAACGGTTGTTGACAGCAGTATTTCCTTGCACATCAATGTCGAAAATAACAAGTTTTCCTTCATCTAAAGCTTCTCTGACGGGCTTCACTGATGTTCCGTAATAATTCCCGTGCACAAGAGCATACTCTAAAAAATGGTTCTCCTCAATATCTTTTTTAAACTCTTCCTGAGTTACAAAATGATAATGCACACCTTCTACCTCTCCATCTCTTATAGGACGTGTTGTCGTCGAGATTGAAAAATAATAATCTCCGATTTCATCGGAAATTTTATTGATAAGAGAACTCTTACCCGCACCGCTTGGGCCTGAAAGAACCAGAACTACTCCATTTTTTTTCTTCATTACTTCTCACCGAGAGTGATATTAATAGTAATTTTCATACCTTTAAGAGAAGCAGCCACTTTTTTATCACTTAAAGCTGCCAAAAGATTTTTAAGAGCTTCTACGCCCTCATCTGTACTCTCTTCTTCATCAGTTTCTTCTTCTTCGTTAACTTCGTCTTCGATACTTGCTTGCGCTACTTCAAGCTCTTCTTCAAAGCTTTCCAACTCTTCTTGGACTTGAGCTTCAGACTCATGAAGATTTTCATCTTCTTCAGAAATTTCTTCTACTTCTTCGCCTACTGCAAGTTTCAATTCTCTTTGGCTAAGAGATGCAAAAGCATCTGTTTCATCATTTAAGTCCTCTTCAGGTATCTGCGCGATTTCATCATCAAGTTCAATTTCTTCTTCCAAGTCTTCTTCACTTAGCTCAGACATTGCCTTTTCAATTTTAGCTTCTAAGTCTTGCTCATCAATTTCTTCGTCTAAAATATCTTCAGTTAACTCTTCTTCAAATGACTCATCTTCGACTTCCAAAAGCTTATCCTCAAAACCAGCTTCATCATCTAAATCAATTTCACTTTGTTCTGAAGTTTCCGTCTCTTCCTCTAGCGCTTCATCCTCAAATGTAAAATCTTCCAACTCTTCTTCGACATGAGAACTACTCTCTTCTGGTATTTTTTCATCCTCTGCAATGTCATTCGCCATATCAAAAGCATCTTCGTCAGTATCCTCTAAATCATTAAGGGCAATGTCGAGTTCATCCTGCTCTTTTTCTGTATCATCTAAAAGATCTTGAACTTCTTGAAGTTCATCTTTGTCTAAAACGCCATCTGTAGATTCATCTTCTTCAAGATTAAAATCTTCATTGTCGTCTAAAATAAGTTCATCTTCAAAACTAAAAGTTTCACTATCATCTGACTTTTCTTCATCATCTAAATTTAACTCTTCATTATCATCCAGATTCAGTTCTTCATCCCCATCTAAATCTATATCTGTATCTGTATCTAGAATAAGGTTTGGAGTTGCATCCAGTTCATCCAAATCTTCAGATTCCTCTAAATCATCAAGACCCTCAAGTTCATCCAGTTCGTCTCCATCTAAAATATCATCCAAACCTTCTAATTCTTCCAAATCGTCCTCCAGACTAAACTCTTCCATTAAATTGTCACTCAGTTGTTCATCTAAAATTGAGAATTCATCAACAGTTTGCTCGCTATCTGCTTCATTTACTTCTTTATTTAAAAAAGAAAAAAGTTCTACCAAATCTGTAGGTAAAAAAGGTTTTTTAATGGTATTGGTAAAGCCCTCAGGAAGTTGACTGTTTTTAGCCACAATAAATAAAGATTTTTTAAAATTTATTTTTGCTTTTAATTCATCCAATAAGCCTTCACTGTAGAGAGCATCATCAATTATAAGTAAGTCATATTGCCCGCTATTAACTTCTTCGACCGAGTGTACTGTTTCCAACTCATCTGAAGTCTTTTGCGAACTCAATGTAACTAATTTACTGACTACTGGATTATCATTTAAAAGTAATATCTTCACTTCTATTCCTTATGCGGCTCTTTTGACATTATTGTAGCTAAATAAGCATTGCGTAGCAATACTTGCAGCTAAAAAAACATTCCCAATGCATTAAACGCGTCTATCATCTGCATTTTTAAAATAAGCATTGTGGCGGTCAAAGTTGCAATAATTACCGCGAAGGAAACCATAATCTTAATTGGAAAACCAATAACCAAAAGGTTAAATTGCGGCATAGTTTTCATAAGCATTCCAAAGATAATATCCGATAACCAAGTGAGTGCTATTATTGGAAACGCAATCATAAAACCCACTAAAAACATATTTCCGGTTGCATGCATAAGATAATCAAACAAGTTTTTATTCATAAGAAATCCGCCAAGGGGAATTGCACTTAAGGAACTGTCAATAAAAAGCAATATCCAATGGTGCATATCTATAGCAAGAAGTATCATTAGCCCCAGTAGTGATAAAAACTGAGAAATAATAGGCATAGAAACACCCGATTGGGGGTCAATTGCACTCGCCAGTGAAAAACCCATCATAAAAGAGATTTGTCCCCCGGCAAAAGTAATGACGTTATAAGCCAGAAGAAGCATAAGGCCTATCGCAAGTCCAAACATAATTTCCCCAAGTATTGCTATGATTATTGTAGGTACGGTTATTTCTATCACTAAGTCCGGCATTGAGGGATAGAAAAATATGGCAAAGAAAAAGGCCATTGCTGCTTTGATAGAAATAGGAATATTCTGGTGTGTAAAAATTGGAGTCGCTATAAATAGAGCTGCCATACGAAAGAAGAGTAAGATAAAGCCAACCATATAACTTTCAGTAAATACTTGTGCCCAGCTTATCATAGCTTTCAGACCTTTTGAAAAAAAATCATTTTAACATCTCAAGCTTTTTGTTTTCAAGTCTATAAACTTTTTTGCACATAAAGGCAAGCGTTTCATCGTGAGTAACAAGAACCATCCCTGCTGCGTTTGCTTCAATATATTCAAAGAAAAGATGCATAACTTCACTCGCCGTTTTTTTATCCAGATTACCCGTTGGCTCATCGGCAAATATAATGCGTGGCTTTTTAGTCAAAACTCTTGCTATCGAGACACGTTGCTGCTGGCCACCGGATAGTTCCGTAACTTTTTGCTTTATACAAGCGGCGATGCCCAGCTTATCTAAGAGCCGTTCTTCTATGCTTTGTTCAGATAAAATTGCCGCTACTTCCAAGTTTTCATAAGCACTAAAGCCCTTAAAAAGATAATGGGATTGAAAAACAAGGCCAAGGGATTCACGCTTAATTTGGGAGAGTCTTTTCTCTTTAAGAGATGATGTATCTTCTCCTAAAAGCGATACAGAGCCTTTGTCAGCTTTTAAAAGAGTAGAGAAAATATGTAACAAAGTGGACTTGCCGCTTCCGCTTGCTCCAATGATTGCTATGGAGTCTCGAGCATCAAGCTCTAAACTAACATCACTAAAAAGCTCATATTCAAAAGTATGCGATATATTTTTTGCAGATAATAAATTCATGGAGTGATTATATCGCATTTAGTCACCAAATATCTTCTTACTTCCTCTTCCTGAACGCATAAAAAGTCTTTTAGAGTAAACTTTTTCAATAATTTTTTTGAGTATATATCCAAAATATCCGCCGACATACATTCCAAAAATTTTTCCTACAGCATATCTTCTGCCAAGAGCTATTAACATACCGCGAGATTTTATTGAGTGCTTGAGCAATGGTTTATTTTTAAGGGTATTAGCAATATTTTTAGCACAAAGTTCAGCCATTTGCTCGGCGACATCTGCAGTCGGTGCAACAAATTTTTCACCATCATACAATATCGTACAGTCACCTGCAGCGTAGGCATTTTCATAACCTTCTATCTGCAAATATTCATTAGTGACTATATGCTCTCTTGCATCTTTTGGTACTTTAAGTCCATACACCAAATCTTTCGGCTCAATTCCGCCTGTAAAAATCATAAAATCCATCGGCAATATTTCACCACTGCTCAAATGAACGCTGTCCTCAGTCACTTCAATAACTTTTCTGCCATCTTTTATAATGACTTCGAGTTCTTGCAGACGTTTCATAGATGCATCAACCAAAACTTCGTCCACACCGGGTAAAATTCTTTCATAGGCATCTATAAGAACTATATTTAATTTTCTGCATAAAAAATTATTCTGCTTATAAAAATCTCTCGAAAAAGAAGCCATTTGGGCAGCAATTTCAACACCGCTGAGTCCTGCTCCGGCAATAATAATATTTAAAGGATTACAGTAGTTGCCCTCTTCTTCTATTTTAGTAAAAAGTGAAAGTTCAAATTTTTGCTTAAAATAAAGTGCTTTATGAAGCGCCTTGATTCCATGAGCATACTTTTTTAGCCCTATTATAGAGTCAAAAAACTTTGTTCGTGAACCAACAGCCACTATAATATAATCGTATTCATAATCTTGAATCTCTGTAAATACTTTTTGAGAGTCAAAATCCACATCAAGAACTTTTTCTTTACGAAACGCAACGTTTGGCCCAAAACCGGCGCAAAGTGTAAAAAGGTCTACGGTAATTTTAGAAAAGTCATTTTCATTTGCAATAAAGTCATACACACCTGTTTGCATATAATGATAAGAGTGGGAGTCAAAAAGAGTTATTTCATTAGATTTGTCTTTACTTAAATGTTCAAGAGCTCTAATGCCGGCATATCCGCCGCCTATAATAATGATTTTAGTTATTTTCAATGTAAGATTCAGAGGAGAGTTAAGGAAAAATCCTTAACTCATTTGTGCTGCAACTTCTGCAGCAAAGTCGTCTACGACTTTCTCTATTCCCTCACCAACTTCAAGACGAACGAAGTTAGTAATTACAGCTGTTCCGCCAACGGCTTTTGCAGCTTCTTCAACAGCTTGCGCTACTGTAAACTTATCATTTAATACATAAGTTTGGTCAAGTAAAGCTTGCTCTTTATCTAAAGTAGTATTATCATCAATAAAACGAGCTAAAGAACCAGGAACAATTTTGTCCCAGATTTTTTCAGGTTTACCTTGAGCTGTTAATTCAGCTTTGATATCTGCTTCAGCTTTTGCTAAAACTTCTTCAGTTAATTGACTCATAGAGATGTACTGAGGTACATTTTTAAGAGGTTTTTTCAAACGAGCAAGTTCTTCGTTCTCTTTTTTGATAACTTCGATTCTACCGATTGTCTCAGATTGAACATAATCAGCATCAAAATCTTTGTAACTTAAAGTTGTAGGTTTCATAGCAGATGCATGCATTGCTACTTGTTTCATTACATCTCTCATAGCTTCAGCTGTTTTAGCGCTGTCACACTGAGCACTTACAATAACAGCTATACGGTTATTTGAGTGAATGTACCCGTTAAGTGCAGTTGTTGCATCAGCTTCAAGTGTAGCAAAACGACGTACTTCAATTTTCTCACCGATTTTTGCAACTGCTTCTTTAAACTTAGTACCAAACGCACTATTATTTAAAGTTTCAACATCTGCCGGCTGAGTGTTGTAAATTTCTTCTACAGTTTGCGCAACTAAATTCTGAAAACCTTCATTTTTTGCAACGAAGTCAGTTTCAGAGTTAATCTCAACAACAGTAGCTTTTGAAAAGTCATCAGCGATTTTAATCCCTGCAAGACCTTCAGCTGCAACTCTGTCAGCTTTTTTAGCTGCTTTTGCAATACCTCTTTCTTTTAAAAGTTCAGTAGCTTTAGCCATGTCTCCATCAGCTTCAACTAGAACTTTTTTACAATCCATCATAGGTGCATCAGTTGCTGTACGCAACTCTTTAACCATTGCTGCTGTAATTTCTGCCATAATTATACTTCCTCTGTCTCTTCTACTTGTGCTTCCATTTCTTCAGCAACATCTTTAACAGCGCCGCCAGCGATAGCTTTACCTTCATTGATTGCTTCAGTCATTTCACGACAGAAAAGTTGGATAGAACGGATAGCATCATCATTCCCTGGAATTGGGTAAGTGATAAGATCTGGATCACAGTTAGTGTCAAGTGGAGCAACAACTGGGATATTTAAACATCTAGCTTCTAAAACTGCAATGTGCTCTTTAGCTGCATCTACAACGAAAAGCATATCTGGAAGTTTTTTCATATTACGGATACCACCGAAATATACTTCTAGTTTTTCTTTTTGACGTGCAAGCATTAAAGCTTCTTTTTTCGTAAGAAGATCAATTTGACCATTTTCTTGCATTTCAGTAATAACATCAAGTTTACGAATAGATTTTTGAATAGTTGGGAAGTTAGTAAGCATACCACCTAACCATCTGTTGTCTACGTATGGCATACCACAAGCAATAGCAGCATCTCTAACAGATTGACGAGCTTGTTTTTTAGTACCTACGAAAAGAACTGTTTGACCTTCAGCTGCAGCATCTACAACAATTTGGTACGTGTTACGGAAGTAACGAAGAGTTTTTTGTAAGTCAATAATATGGATGTTTTTACGAACACCAAATATATATTTTTTCATCTTTGGATTCCAACGACGAGTTTGGTGACCGAAGTGCACACCACATTCTAATAAATCTTTCATAGTTACCATAGGGTATCCTTAAAGGCTGTTTTTACAACCAGAGTTTTGTCAGTTAGCTTTGGTAATGTCGAACAATTTACCTCTAAAGAGAGGGTTGCACTGACTTTTGACACATACCTGTTAATATTTTCAGATGCATATAGCAAAAGAAAAATCCGCGAATTTTACTTAAATAATGTTTAAAAGTAGCTTTCTAGCTGGTGATTCAAAAAATTTCACTTAACATGGAAGTGTTACATATAAAAAAAAATTATAGTTATTAACCATTCGTTTAAAATTAGATTTATGTAGGCTGATGTATAGTATCACAGAATTAATATAAAAAAGTGTTATCTTTGTAACATAAATTTATCAAAAAAAGGGAAAAAATGAATAAACCTCTTATACTCTCATTGGCAGCTGCTGCTCTTTTAAGCACTAATCTAAACGCACAGTCTATGTATGAAAAGTTCGAAGCTATGGAACTTGAAATGAACAAGATGAAAAAAGAGCTTCAGATGTTAAAAGCACAAGCGAAAGCTCCTGTTTCTGCTGTCGCTGAAGAAGAAGACGACAAAGAAGAAATAGCATCAAAAGATGATGACGATGACAAAGACTCCGATGAAGAAGCTATGAATGTAGAAGAAGAGATAATTTCTCTGCAAGAAAGCGTGAGTGATTTAAACAAGAATACATCCGGAAGCCATTTAAAATTTGGTGTTGATTACAGATTTGCACTTGAAAACATGAAATACACAATGGCAGACGGCTCAACGCAAGACAATGAAGCATTCATGACAAACAGATTTTGGATGAACATGGATTGGTCTGCTACTGACAATCTAAGTTTCACTGCACAACTTGCCTATAATAAAGCCTTTGGTGCTCGTTCAGGGGCAAACGCAATGACTGCTCCTTATGATACATTTGACTGGATAGCAAATGAAAATGCTTATGATGACACGCTCAGAGTGCGTTCAGTTTATTTTTTATATAGAAACGATACTTTCTTTGAAGCGGATGTTCCTTGGACATTCAGTATCGGTCGTCGTCCATCAACAAACGGTCACCTTATTAATTTAAGAGATGATGACAAGGCGGCTTCTCCTATGGGGCACAGCATCAATGTTGAATTTGATGGTTTAAGCTCAAAATTTGGTCTTGAAAATCTCACAGGTGTAGATGGTATGTATGTGAAGTTATGTGCAGGACGCGGTATGAGTAATGCTGCGCCTAAGTTTGCTTCCACTCCTTACACCAATGTTGACTCAGACCAAGGAGCAAATCCAGATATAGATTTAATTGGTCTTATCTTCGCACCTTATAGTGATGGACAATACTCATTTAATACACAATATTATTATGCAAACAATCTTATAGATATGGCTAATCCTATGGACCCTTCAGCAGGCTTTGATACAGTTGGTGGATTGCATAGTTTTACAGCAAATGTAGTTGTCAATGGAATTGGGAATAGCTTAAGTGACTATCTTGACGATTCTACATTTTTCTTAAGCGGAGCAATGAGTAAAACTGCTCCAGAAAGTGATCAAAGTATGCTGACGACTGAACTTGGAGAAAGTAAAACTGGTTACTCTTATTGGGTTGGTTTACAGATGCCATCAGTTATCACAGACGATGGAAGATGGGGTCTAGAGTTTAATCATGGTTCACAATACTGGAGAAGTATTACTTATGGTGAAGACACAAATATAGGTTCTAAAATAGCGGCTCGCGGTAATGCTTATGAGGCTTATTTTACAGAGTACCTAGTAGATGATATTTTATCTATGCAAATTCGCTATACATACATTGACTATGACTACACCGGAAGTAATGGCTTCTTTGGAGGTACAAGCGGACTCTCTGAAGCAATATCAGACAATATGCTTTATCATACTGCAGAAGATACTGTCGACAAAGCTCAAGACATCCGTTTCTACCTAAGATACAAATACTAATCAAACGCAGTATAGATTACTTCGTGCCTCGCAATGACGGGAGGCGCTTCTTTCTCGCTCCAACCTCTCCCGAGGTGGAACGTCTACATCGCTCAAAGCGTTTGCAGTCTCTCTAACTCCGCCTGAACTTTAGCAACATGCTCTTTTACTCTTACATTTTCCCAAAGTGCTTTTACAACTCCCTCAGGATTAATAATTAAAGTTGTACGAACTATGCCCATATACTCTTTTCCATAATTTTTCTTCATCTGCCAAACGCCGTAAGTTTGCATCATAGAAGTATCTTCATCACTAAGTAAAGTTATTCCTAGGTCTTGTTTTTCTATAAAGTTTCTATGACGTTTTGTGCTGTCTGCACTTACACCTAAAATGATGGCATCAAGCTCTGAGAAATCAGGTGCTGCTTCTGTAAATTCACACGCTTCCGTTGTGCACCCTGGCGTGCTGTCTTTTGGGTAAAAGTAAAGTACTATCCATTTGCCTTTTAAATCTCTCAAACATATCTCAATGTCATCTTGGTTTGGTAAACAAAATTCCGGTGCTTTTTCATCTATGTGTATCATATTTATTTATTCCTTTTTATTGTTTTCTCGTTTGATATTTATAATAAACAAATCCTAAAACCACTAAAATACCGACAACTGCTATGGTTATTTGCTTTAAGTAAGTATCTAAGAGTTCTTTATTTTCACCGATAAAGTAACCCAACATTACAAGTATAAAAGCCCAAATTCCCGCTCCTAAAGTTGTAAAGATGGAAAATGTAGCCAAGTCCATGCGCGCAAGTCCTGCCGGGATGGAGATAAGTTGGCGTATACCTGGAATGAGTCTTCCTATAAAAGTAGAAATATGTCCGTGTTTTGCAAAATAGGCATCCATTTTATCGACCGCACTCTCTTTTATGAAAAAATATTTTCCATACTTTTTGAGCATTTTCCGCCCTAATAAAAGCGCTAAATAATAATTGATAAACGCACCGACCAAAGAGCCGCCCAAAGCGCTTCCCATAATAGCAAATATACTCATCTGACCGCTTGAGGCCAAATAGCCTGCGGGAATAAGGACTATCTCGCTTGGAAAAGGGATAAAGGAACTCTCAACTGCCATGAGCAGAAATATACCTAAATATCCCCAGTCAAAAATCAAATCGACTATAGCTTGTGCCATTTCTCTAAGCATTAAAGTTTTGCCTCAGCATCACGGATCATTTTCAGGGCAACATCCGCATTTGCATACTCTATGAGCCTTTTACTTTTCTCTTGAAGCGGTTCATCCAAAATTTCTAAAAGTTTCACTTCCAAATCTGCACCTTCGCGTTCGCACCAGCCTAAATCGTTCTCTACAATAAACCTTGCATTATAAAACTGATGGTCGCCTGCCGCATGCGGGTAAGGAATATAAAACGCAGGAAGTCCGTTTGAAGTGAGTTCCCAAAGAGTACTTGCACCAGCACGGCTCACTGCCAAATCTGCTCTTAGAACCAAAGTTTCAAGCTCTTTTGTGAAGCCGTACAATTCCGCTTCAATTCCCATTTTTTCGTACTCTGCGTTTACTCTTGCGTAATCATTTTCACCGGCCTGATGGATGATTTTTATGCTTTTTTCCTGAAGTCTTGGGGCAACAGCTAAAGCCAAATCATTAATTGCTTTAGCTCCGTGTGAGCCGCCTAAAAAAATGATAGTTTCAAGCTTTTCTCTCACTCTTGCGTTTTTATAAAATATCTCTTTGACGGGATAGCCCTGTATTGAAGATGTTTTGTCATAAGCAGAGATAAACCCTCTGGAAAAAGGTTTCAGTAAAGAATTCAACCTGCCGGTGACTGCGTTTTGTTCGTGAATAAATAGTGGTAAACGCAGACTCAAAGATGCAAAAGATGCAGGGGCTGCTGAAAATCCGCCCACACTGTAAACCGCATCAATTTTGTGTGTTTTTAAAATTTTTCTGGCCTCTAAAAAAGCTTTAAAAATTTTAAAAAGAGCTTTAAATTTGCCTAAACCGCTTTGATTGACAACACCTGTTGTCTCTAAAAAATAGACTGATTTAAAAAGGGAATCATGTTCAAAATATTTTTTATCCTGCCCTTTTGTAGAACCGATAAAAATGGCCTCATGTCCTTCTTTTTTTGCCGCTTCAACAAGTGCTGCCGCTATCATAAGATGCCCGCCTGTTCCACCGCCTGTTATACAAATCTTCATACCCGCAAAACCCCTAATCCAATTTGGCTTTTTTCGATGCCATAAGTACCATTCCCACAGCAACGGCTGCACCGAGCATTGCCGAACCGCCATAACTTAAAAATGGTACTGAAATACCTTTAATAGGTGTTATACCGCTGATTCCATATGCGTTTACCAAAAAAGAAAATGAGAGCATAAGCCCGACACCCAGACTAAAAAGATAGACACTGGTGTTTTTTGTTCTGTTTGCTACTTTAAAAATACGCTGAAGCATCCACATAAAAATAAAAACTACAAACGTAACACCCACAAATCCAAATTCTTCGGCAAGTCCCGCTATAACAAAGTCGGTATGAACCTCACTTAAAAAGCCGAGTTTAAAGGTTCCTCCGCCAAGCCCAACACCAAAAATGCCGCCGTTGTGAATTGCGTTTAAAGAGTGTCCAATCTGGTAAGGTTCAACTTCCGTAGGCACTCTTAACTGTTCGGCAACAGCGGCCGGAAAAAGATCTAAAACGCTGTTTTGCGCAAGTGCCCACCAAGATTTAATACGTAAAATTCTATGCTCTGCTGTAAAAATGAAAAAGAAAAAGAACATGACAACTACACTTAAAATACTAAAAAAGAAGCGAAAACTGCTTCCGGCAAAAATCAGCATAAAAAGCATAGTCGAGCCTAAAACGACAACCTGTCCCAAGTCATTTTGCACAAACGCAATAATAAACATTGCCCCTATGAAAACAAGAGCATACGGCGCAAAACGTTTTAACTCTCCAAAAAGTCCTATATCATCGTGGTGTCCGAGTTTTCTGGAGAAACTCCATGCTAAAAAATAGATAAATCCTACTTTAAAAAATTCAACAGGCGCCAAAGAAAAACCAAACAGCTTAATCCATCTTTTTGCTCCACCGACGGCTGTTACTAAAAAACTAGGCAAGAATGGCATTGCAATCATAAGAATTGCAGAGACAATAAAAAGCGTTAATCCAATGCGTTTGAGCCATATATTTGGGTTTAAAAGGGAAAGTCCCCAAATAATAAAAATACTTAAAATTCCAAACGCAAGCTGTCTCACAACAAAGTGAAATTCACTCACGCCAAAAAGAATAGTCGTATATGCAGATAAAGTATAAGACAACACAATGCTAATGCCGATTAATGCACAAGCCAATGTAAACAGTTTTCTATCTGCGCCCACACTTGCCCCTTATTTAATTTTGTTGATTTTCAAAACAAATTCAACTTCAGGCTTTGAAAGATTGAGTTCTTTTGAGATGGTATCCATTGAGACACCCTGCTTAAAAAGTGAAATGATTTTTGCATCATCATTTGCATGAACGTACGATGGCATAGAAATCTGTTTGACTCCGCTTTCCAAAGATGCAAGTCTAGCATCTATCTGCTCATCTAAAGCATTGAGTCCCGCATGGAGCTCTTGTACATTTACGGAGAGTGGTCTTATTAAGTCGTAAACGCTTCGCTCAATTTCTTGATAAATCTCTTCATCACTCATTCTTGGAACATCATTCTGCAAACTTTTTTGAATCTCTGAGAGCTCTTTTTTCAGATAATAAATTTCCCTGTTTAACTCTTCTACAACACTAGCAACAGAACGAATATTTCTTTCGCTGTATGCTTCTTTATTGAACATATAATAAGTAAGATAAGCAAGTGCCACAATTAAAACCAAAACAATATAGACGAGGTTGGCTGTTATGAAATCAATATTCACTGTTTTTTCTCTTTTGCTTCACGAATAAGTACTCTCTCTCTGGCTGTCATATAGGCGTTCCACTCTTTCTCGTCTCTCTCATGCATCTTCACAATCTCGGCAAGTGCTTTTGTCTTTGCAACAAAGAAAACACCAACATCGCGCTTTGGATGCACAGGCATTTCTATACGCCCGTAGTATTGTGTTCCCTCTTGCAATACATCTTCCCCAAAATGAAAATGCTCAAAACCAATGGAGTCAATCTCCGCTCTATCCATAAGTGAAACTCTTTTAGGCTGTTCATTTTTTAGAAACATCTCCAAAGCGTCTATTTTGTTATGCAACTCTACAACAAGCTGCAGTAAAATTGGATCACTATCAGAGGTATCACCTCTGGCTTTAGCAAGCTTAAGCCATTGCGTAATGGCGTTTTCATCAGACTCTGCAAGTTGATGGTATTCTCTTATAAAAGCTTCTTCATCCACCGATTTTTCACTAAAAGAGATGCTGATAGGTGCGGGAACTAAACGGACTTCCATTAAAAAACCTTATCTAAAATAATCAGAGCTAAAAACGCAACGCCGAGATAACCGTTGACTGTAAAAAATGCACGGTCAATCTGCGTGAAATCACGACGCACAAGAATCTGCTCATAGGCTAAAACAAAACCGCTTCCAATGGCAGCAATAAAGGCAAAAAAGCCAAGTCCCGCCGCCCATGCAAAAAGAATCCAAAAAACAACACTCATCATATGAAAAAGTGCAGAGATAAAGAGTGTGGCTTCAGGACCATAATGTGCAGGAATGGAATAAAGACTGTTTTCTTTGTCAAAATCTATGTCCTGAAGTGAGTAGAGCAAATCAAAACCTGCCACCCAAAACATTACACCCAAACTCAAAAGAACTGACCACAGAGGGATACTCTCGCTAATAGCAACAACTCCGGCAATAGGAGCAAGTCCAAGAGATATGCCTAGAACTATATGCGCCAACGAAGAAAAACGTTTGAAAAATGAGTAGCCGCCAAGCACTAGCAGAATAGGAAAACTCAGCCAAAACGCTAAAGGGTTGAACAAGTAGGCAATAAGGACAAAAGCTAAAGCGTTCAGAGCAATAAAAACAAGCATACTCGTGTCGCTGATTCTGCCATCCACACTCGGTCTCTCAAGTGTACGCGGGTTCTGCGAATCTATCTCCTTATCTGCAAATCTATTCACGCCCATAGCGAAGTTTCTAGCACTGATAGCTGCCAATACACCAAGAAATAACATCCAAAATCCGAACCAGCCATCTGCCGCAACAATCATTGCTATAAAAATGAACGGAAGAGAAAAAATAGAGTGTTCGAACATCACAAGTTCATTAAAATCTTTTAATTTGTTAATAAATTTTTGCAAATTTTACCTCTCTTGCATAATAAAAGCCTATTCTATCCAAAGTTGTTTTAAAGTGCTATAATTTCAGGATGATGACACAGATAAAACAACTAGCCATTATCGGGCCGACGGCATCTGGAAAGAGTGATTTGGCAATTAAAATTGCAAAAAAAATAGATGCGTATATTCTGTCCATTGACTCTTTGAGTATCTATAAAGAGATAGACATAGTTTCTGCAAAACCATCAAAAGAAGAACTTGAAAGTGTCAAACATTTTGGCATCAATGTTCTCTATCCAAACGAATATTTCAGTGTCGATATTTTTATAACTCTCTACAAAGAAGTAGTTGAAGCATGTCAAAAAAATGGCAAAAATCTTATTATTGTCGGCGGAACTTCTTTTTATTTAAAGTCTCTGCTTCAAGGACTTTCCGACATTCCGAAAATAGATGAAAATGTGAAAAAAAGAGTCGCTAAACGTCTTGAAAACCTGCATGACTCATATGAACTTTTAAATGCTCTTGACCCGCTTTATATGAAAAACATCAACAAAAACGACAGTTACCGCATAGAAAAAGCACTTCTGATTTACGAAGCTTCGCATAAAACACCAACACAGTGGTTTTTAGAAAATCCTCCTAAACCTGTCATCGAAGATTTGCCCATTTTCAACATTGAAGTTGAACGCGATATTTTAAGAGAACGCATTGCAAAACGCACCAAAAAAATGCTCTTGCTTGGTCTGATCGATGAAGTCTGTGTACTGGAACATAAATACACGCGTGAGCCTCATCCAATGGCTTCCATCGGTATTCTCGAAGTTTTAGAATTTTTGGATGCAAAAGTCGACAAAGAACAGATGCTTCAAAACATTGCAACGCATACCGCACAACTTGCAAAACGCCAGCAAACATTTAATAAAACGCAGTTTGAAAACCTTATTTCAGCACCGCTCGAAAAATTAGAAGAAATTATTTTAAAGAAGATGAATGCTTAAAATTATATTTTTACCCGCCGTTTTACTCATTTTGGCCTATGGCCTTTGGGTAAGTCCAAATTTCAAAGAAATATCTTCAGGCATAGCAATCTTTATGCTTGGAATGCTTGCACTTGAACACGGATTTAAATCTTTTACAGGCGGAACGCTCGAGAGAATTTTAAAATTTTCAACGGACAAAGTTTACAAAAGCATTATTTTTGGAGCACTCAGCACAAGTATTATGCAGTCGAGTTCTTTAGTTTCACTTTTAAGTATCTCCTTTTTAAGTGCCGGACTCATTGGCCTTTCTCAAGCAATCGGCATTGTTTTTGGAGCAAATCTAGGGACAACAACCGGTGCCTGGCTCATTGCCGCTTACGGTTTAAAAATCGACATCGCCTCTTATGCACTTCCTATGCTTGTTTTTGGCGTTGTTTTTATGTTTGAGAAGAACCGTATCCTGCAAGGCCTTGCGTTTATACTCATAGGTATCGGCTTTTTATTTATGGGCATCGACTATATGAAAACAGGTTTTGAAGCCTTTAAAGAGACTATAGATTTATCGACTCTTTCCATTGGAGGGTTTAAAGGTCTTCTTATCTTTAGCGGTATCGGCATCTTTGCAACCGTTGTTATGCAGTCCTCTCATGCAACACTTGTTTTGATTTTAACCGCCCTTGCCGCCGGACAAATCAGTTATGAAAATGCTCTGGCTCTTGCTATCGGTGCAAACGTAGGAACAACCATTACAGCCATAATCGGCTCTCTAAGCTCAAATATTGAAGGAAAAAGACTCGCTGGAGCACATCTTATTTTCAATCTTGTTACAGGAATTTTAGCCATCGTTTTCATACATCAGATGGTCTTTTTAGTGGAGTTTATCTCTACGGAAATTGGCATAGAATATGATAACTATACATTAAAACTTGCTCTCTTTCATACTATTTTCAACCTTATAGGGATAGTCGTCATGCTTCCTTTCGTTAGCAAACTTGTTACATTTTTAGAAAGAGTTCTCCAAGCAAAAGCAGACGAGAATGAGTTGAAATTTGACGTACCGCTTTATCTCAATGCTGCTGTTTTATCTTTTCCGCAAAGTACAAAAGCCGCCATAATCAGAGAAACAAAACATCTTTACGACACTGCTTTTGAGATTATTGCTAACGGGCTCAATATGAAAAA
>VMSZ01000055.1 GCA_013791885.1 Sulfurimonas sp.
ATTCGACTAAATAATAATGAACATAGAGCTATTGTTAAAGTAAATTCTTTAAGAGAAAAAAGATTTAGAAAATTATGTATATTTTCTCATTTTGATTCAAAGCAAACAATAGAAGCTTATGTTGTTGCTATGCTTAAATCATTGTATCAACTTGGTTTTGACATTATTTTTGTAAGCACATCGCATAAAATAACAACGCAGCAACTTCATAAAATAGATAAGTATCTCTTAATGAGTATTGTCAGACAGAATAAAGGCTATGATTTTATATCTTGGAAAACAGGGCTCAGTTTTGTAGAAGATTATAAAAATTATGAAATGATTTTGCATATTAATGATAGTATTTTTTTCCCGTTAGTAAATCCCAAAAAAATGTTTGACACTATGAAAGCTAAAAAATTAGACTGTTGGGGATTGACAGACAGTTTTAAACAAACTTATCATTTAGAGAGTTTTTTTTGGGTTGTACATCAGAGACTATTAAAAAGTCAAGTATATGAAAATTTTTGGAATGAATGTCAAATACTCAGTGATAAAAGTGAAATCATACAAAAATATGAGATGGGCTTTGTTCCTTACTTTGTAAAATATGGATTCAAGTGCTCGGCATATATTCCGCTTCAAACAATTTTACAAAAAATAAATTTGTTAGATTCTAAAAATGGTGCAGAAAATTTAGAACACAAACGAAGTTTCAACCTTTTCTGGGATCTGATAATCAAAGATTTTAAAGCTCCTTTTATCAAAAAAAAGATTTTAATAAAATCGCATACTGAATATAACCCTACAACATTTTCATATAAAGAAGTTCTACAGCGGTACACACCATATAATGTTCGTTTAATTGAACGATTTTTACAAAGAGAAGAGAGTGCAAATCAATACGACATAGAACAAAAAAGTCATGAGTTTTTTGCTAATATGGAGGCTTTTGCAGCCGTATTACAGATGCTTCAGAGGGAAAATAATTTAGTACTTTATGGTTTTGGAGAAGTTGGGTATTTTATTTATAGTAATTTAGAGAGTAATATTGTTAAAATTGTTGATAGAAACTATATCTCTTTGAGCAGTAGATATCAAAAGATTGAGAAGTTTTGTTCTATTAAGAAAATTAAAAATTCAGAGATGATAGTTATAGCTGCTTTGGGTAGAGAAAAGTCAATAATCCAAGCTTTGCAGAATGAAAAGATAGATAATGGTAATGCAATCTTGATTGGTGATTTCTTACCTTGTGATGCTTTGAAATTTGCAAATAATATTACAAAACTTTTTTACAACATAGATGCATTGTACAGGCTTTGTGTAGAGAATAAATATAATTTCTCTTTTTGTAGTTCGAATCAAAATTTAAATAAATTAATAAAAAACTACTTGAAAATGCATCGTACACAAGAGATAGAAGTTTGTTTAATTCAAGACACGTATCAAATATATTTTTTATTATTTTATGCAGATAAACAAGTTCATCGTATTAATTTTACTTTCATTGCGTGAAACACTTATACGAACTTACACATCTAGTTCTTTAAATAAATCAATAATAAATGGCTTTTTTATTTTAATTTCTTGTAGCATTGCATCTTTGTTAAATTGTGAATAAGTTTTAAAAAACTCAAAAATGACTTCGTCTTGTTGTAAATATCCATTCATGGTTAAATAGGTTGTAAACTCTTCTTTAAATTGTAAATTTAAATTTTTATGTGTGCTGGGATATATAGGAGCAATAATAGATTTACTGTCTAGATATGTCTCGCTTAAAAGGGATTCTTCTATAGTTGGCATTTTAAGAAGAGTAAAAACTTGATTGGCAATATGGTCAAATATAATTCCTTTTGGATGATTGAAAATATTAAAAAGTTTAATTTTTGTATAGTTGTGAAGGATATAATTGCTAATTTTTGTTTCTAAAAGATTTTCACGCCACGACAAACTATCAATAGACTCGTTTCTTATCGTTAAAGTTATAGGCTGAGAATAAAAGTTTTGATCTTGAATTAAATCGCTAATTTGTTGTTGCGATAACCCTTTTACATATCCCAACATAATATTGTAGTCGTGTACTAAAGATAAAATTGATTTTGTTCCATGATAAGTATCTAGTTCAGGAAAATAAGCATTAAAATATGTGTAAGGAAAAGCTATCGATAGAGAGTTTATTTTTCGGTAAGCTTTTAATGAAGCAGTACGTAACGAAGGAATATGATAAGAATTTGAGACTATTTGGTGCAAAAGTAAGTCTGCTTCTTTAAAAATAGCTTCTGCTAAATGAACTTCTTCTTCAAGAATAGTTTGAATAGGTTTTAAATCTTTATAATTGTATGTGTTGGCAAAGACTTCATTTTTAAGTAGAGTCTGCATGAGAGCTTTTGCTTGGCAGTTTCCATATATCGAAAAACTTTTCATTCTCTACCTCTTAATTATTGATTGTAGTACACGTGTGCTGATTTTTTGTGAAGCATCGGCATCGGCATAAAAAAAAAGTTTTGACTTCAGTTTCTCTCTTTGTACGTCAAAACTATCTGCACCTATTATTATAATCTCTTGAAGTGCTTGATGCAACTCTTCTTGGTTCATTGCATGGTAGCCGGGAGTAAACGTCTCATAATCATACAAAAACCCCTGCATATTTGCTTCGTATTCCTCTTTGTCATAATCAAAAAAGATGATGGGGCGGTTTAAAAGCAAAAAGTCAAAATAGACCGAAGAGTAGTCGGTGATGAGAATATCGGTATATTTTAGCAGAGGGTAAACATCGCCTTGCGTGGAGTGAAAAAGGATATTGGAGTAACTTGCTTCTTGTTTATAAAGCTCTTGTACAAAGTGATGTAGCTTGAGGATGAGTGTTGTGTTGTTCTTTTGTAGTTCTGCGTTTAGTTCTTCAAAATCCAGAGGAATTTTTGCAGCCTTACTTGACTCTCTGTGCGTTGGCATGTAGAGAGCGATTTTATGCTCACTGCCAAAGTTTTTCTTTGCAAAGGTATAGATTGTTTCATCACAAAAAAGCAGGTCATATTTATCATGTGTCTCTTTCATGAAAATATCATTTCTTGGGTAGCCGAAATTTTTGTATTCTTTTGCTTGTATGACATGTGAGAGAGTTGTCTCGTTTACAAAATCACTTGTTGAGATGAGATAGTCATACGAAACAGTGGTGAGTTTGTTGAGGCGTTTAAGCGGTATGCCGTGCCACATTTGTAAGCTCTTTTGCTTTGGACTGAGCAGGTTAATCTCTTGTGTGAGATTGGCTTGGTCTTGCACGGTAAACTTAGCTTGTGCCATAAGCCAATAAGCTTGAGTGCTTTGAAGATGCGCTACCGGCATATCAAGAGTTTTAAGTTCTTTGTATTGCTCTATATTGTCGGTGAGCATACAAACATCTAAGCCTTCTTTGAAACAGTGTGTAAAAAGTGCTTTGTTGTTAGTGGTGATGGAGCTTTTGGAGATAAAAACTATTTTGTTGCGTTTAAAGCCAATCAAATCTAAAAGTGTGGCGGCAATTTTTAAAAAACTTTGTTTGCGTTTTTTACTTCGCTCTTGCACAAGGGAATTTTTAATCTCTTGCGCGGTTAAAAAATTGTACGCACCAGCTAATATCTCTACCTTAACAAGCTTGTTTTGCGGAAGTTTTTTACTGAAATCTTCGTAAATAGCGTTGCCGTGGTTTTGTGAAAGGATAAGAATGAAGTCATATTCCTCAGTTATTTGAGAGGGTTTTACAATTCTCTGGCCTTCTTGAAAATTATCAACAAATCCGAGAAAGGTAAAATCATATTGCTCTTGCAGTTCTGTGGCAAACATCGTCGTTTTTGGAGTGTGAGGAGCGATATAGATTTTTTTGCCCTTAAACTCCAAAACCGGCTCCGTGTTCTTTTAAAAAATCATTGAGCGCAATTTTGAGTTCCGTTGTTGAGACATCTTCTGTGCGTGGTAAGTAGAGTACTTCACAGTGAGATTTTAGAAAGTCAAATTTCCCTTCCCAGTCACTTCCCATAGCAAAAATATTAATGTCGTGCTTGAGAATATCTTCTATTTTTTGTTCCCAATTTTCTTCGGCAATCACTGCGTTTACACACTTGATATTGCGCACGATTTCTACCCTTTGCTCATAGGGAATCAATGTTTTTTTCCCTTTTGCAGCGTTAAAAGCATCAGTAGAAACAGCGACTATGAGTTCATCACCAAGCTCAGAGAGCCGGTTTAAAAGATTAAGATGTCCAATATGAAACATATCAAAAGTTCCATAGGTGATGACTCTTTTTTTCTTCATTATTTGCTCTTTCATTTAGTATAAAAACCCAAACATCCAAAGAGGAATCTTATTTGTACTGCCGATTTCCAGTCCATCTATGGCGAGGTAAGAATTTGGAATATCTTTTATTTGCTCGAAGGTTTTTGAACTTCCGCCTATCTCAAAAGTATAGGTATCATCAACGATAAAATCACCTTTGGCAGGATAGTGCAGTGTATGTTCAAAGCCTACTTGATTGGCAAAAAATTGCTCTCGTAAGCTTCCTATCTCTCTGCCCTCACAATAAGAAAAACTCAGATTTGTATTGTGTAAATAGAGTTTTTCGGGTTTTGTTAAAATTCCGTCTCCTTTGGCTTTTGACTTGACTGTTTTTATGATAGAACCAGCTTCCAGATAGTGCAAATAACTATAGAGCGTGTTACGATTTATCTCTATTTTTGTTGCGAGTTTTGAGATGTTAAGTTCATAGGGCTTCGCGCTGCAAAGTATTGAAACAAGCTTTTTGAGTTTGAAAATATTTTTTGGTTCAATGTTGAAAACATAAGGCAAATCTGTTTCTATCACTAAGTTAATTATTTCGGCAAGCTTGTGCGAATAGGTTTTGAGGTTCTCTTTATAAAAAGGGTAATATCCGTACTCAAGATATTTTTGCCAAAATTCATAGGGCTTTATCTCTTGAGTTAAGGAAAATGCTATGTTTACATGATTGTTCAAAAGTTCTTGAAGTGAGTAAAATGCTAATTTTTTTCCCGTTTCGAGTTCGCAAAATTCTCTAAAACTCATTCCATTTACCGTGTACAAAACCGCTCTTCTGCTTAAATCGGCTTTGCTATGAGAGAGTCTTAGAGCAGAGGAACCCGAAAAAATGACCTGTAAATCAAAACTGTCATAGATAGATTTGAGCTCTTTTTCAAAACTTTCATATTTATGAATTTCATCAATCACTAAAAGTTTGCCTCCTTGTTTGGCAAACTCTTTCGCAATAGCGTAAAGAGAATGTTCTGCAACTTCGACATGGTCGGCACTAAAATAGAGTTTTTTTTCAAACGCTAAGGGATGTTCTTTAAGATACTGCAGTAAAAAAGTGGTCTTTCCACATCCGCGAGGACCGATAATCCCGATAAGTTTATCATTCATATCCAGCGTAGTGTGCATGGAACGCTTATAGGTAGCTGTTGTTAATGTAAGGATAGAAAGAAAATTGTTTCTTAGGTTATCAATCATAATGCTTCTTTTGTTTACTCTGTTAAGCAATTCTAGTTTTATTTTGCTTAATTTAATATTATATTTTTATATCGTTCATGCGCAGCGGCGAGGCAAACTCTAAATCGCGAGCAGCTTTTTTACCCAAAATGTCATTGAGGTATTTAGGATGCAAACCATTACTCGGACGCACGCTTTTTACATTTTCTTCAGTAAAAATCTCCCCTTTTTTTATTGGCTTGCTTACATAAAGACTTCTGCAAAAACGGCGGTTATGGAGTTTTTTTTCACTCATGGTGTAATCCACTCTACCTAACATTTTTTCTGTGTCACGTACTGCCTGAACCATCTGTGAAAACTCTGCCGTATCAAGAGAAAAAGCTTGGTCGGCACTTGGGATGGATTTGTCTAGAATGAAGTGTTTTTCTATTACGCGTGCACCTAAGCTCACTGCAACAACGGGTGCGATTACTCCCAGTGTATGGTCGGAAAATCCGCTTATTACGCCAAAAGTTTCAGACAAATTAGCAATCATTTTGAGATTTGCATCTTCAAGCGGTGCAGGGTAGGCTGAGGTGCATTGAAGCAAAATAATGTCGTTGTTTCCCTCAGACCTGCAGATATCGACTGCGTTTTGTATCTCGTCTATGGTTGCCACGCCGGTGGAGATTATCATCGGTTTGCCTTTACTCGCCGCGAAGCGAATAAGGGCATAATCGGTGATTTCAAAGGAGGCAATCTTGTAAGCCGGAGGGTTAAAAGTTTCCAGTAAATCGACAGCAGTTTTGTCAAAAGGGCTTGAGAAACATAGAATGCCTTCCTCTTTTGCTACACGAAAAAGTTCCTCATGCCACTCCCACGGCGTGTAAGCTTCCTCGTAAAGTTCATAAAGGTTCTTGTCATCCCAAAGCTCTGTACCTTTAATGATAAACTCTTCATTCTTGGAATTTAGCGTTATGGTGTCAGCGCGGTATGTTTGAAGTTTGATGGCGTCTGCACCCGCTTTTTTTGCCGCTCTTATTGTCTCTATTGCGTTTTGAAGACTTCCGTTATGGTTGGCTGAGAGTTCGGCAATAATAAAGGTGCCGTCTTGTCCAAAGTCAAAATTACCAATTCTCATACTACTTCACTTTCAATAAATTTTTTAATTCCAAGAGACTTTGTATCTCTGCGTGCGCATGAAATTCTTGCGGTTTTTGAGCGTCTTGAAACATCCCTTGGCATATACGAACAGTTTGAAAACCAAGTTGTTTAATACCCACAAAATCTTTGTTGATATTATCGGCAATATAGACGATTTCACTAAACGCAGTATTTTCAAGTTTTGCAATTTTAAGAAAACAATAGCTTGACGGTTTGGCGTGTATTTTACCATATCTGTGGGTGATAAAGCTTTTGCTGATAAATTTTTCAAGCCCCAAAGCTTTGATTTTATTGGCCTGGACAATTTTGTTTCCGTCAGTCACAAGGTAAAGCGGAATATTTTGTTTTTTAAAGTAGTCCAGAATTTCTATAGACTCTTTTGGAAGAGCAACATTTGGCGCGTGAAGCCTATAGAGTGAGATGGCCTTTTTGACTGCGTTTTTTGTATGAATTCCAAAGTGTTCGAACGTGTTGTTAAAAACGCTGCCCCGTCCATGAAGCTCAAGCTCTTGGAGCATTTTTGCATATAAAAGTTCACCCTCAAGCTTGTGATTAAGAGCAAAGAAATCACTGACTGCCCGAAATCCGCTATGTACATAATCTATCTCACTGTACAGCGTATCATCCAAATCAAATACAATTGTCTTAACTCTCAAAATAGCTGTCCTGCTGAGAACGTACCTGAGTGAGGCGTTTGTTTGAGAGCTTGACGTCTATTGCCTGATTGTTGGATTCTTGGAAAAACCAGTAGAAACTCTCCAGTCCCGCTTCATAACTAAGGCTTGAAGCTCCGCCAAAACGGGCATTACACTCTATAAGAAAATAGCTGTCCTCTTGTTTTATAACCTGAGTGACGCTATGTCCTTGTATCTTGTATTTTTCTACAAAAGCTTCTACTTTTTTTTGCAGAATCTCATCTTTGACAATGGTTGTCACTTTGGATTCTCCGCCAATGACTACATCTCTTGAGCGAACAATGGCGGCTTTGCATCTGTTTGATGCATCAACATAGGCATCTATGCTGTATTCTTTACCTTGAATATAGGGTTGAAAGATGGGTTCTACAAGAGATTTTGCCCACTCTTTAGCCTGCGTTTTGTCGACATTTATGGCTATTTTATCTGCCCCTGAACCATAGCGTTCTTTGACTACAAAATGCTGCGTTTGTATCGCATCAATATTTTCAGAAGTAAAAATCGTCCACTCTCTTTCACCCTCTTCGTAAAACTTGAGTTTGTCAAAGCAAAACGCAACAGCTTTATGTTCAGCGCTAAAGAGATGAATATTTTTTTCGAGAAGCTGCGTTTTATACTTTGAAAAGAAGAAGACATCTTCGTCACGGGTGGGGATAATATAGCCTATATTTTTTTGCAGACAATAGTCAATGCAAGCTTCAATTGTGAGGTTTTGAAGTCGTGGCATATGCCAAAAAAAGTCTGTAAAATAAGCTCCGAGGGCATGCGCATCGGCGTCTGCACCAATAATCTGCATACCAGCATCAAACTTTTCTTTTGCTGCTTGTACCCGTTGGATAAGCGAAGTTTTTGAAGCAATGCTTGTAATGAGAATATTTTTGCTCATCACATGTACTCTTTAACAAGAGCGGCCAACTCTTTAGCATTAAATTTTTTGAGAACTTTATAATGTTTTTTCTTTAAAAACCTGTACATATACTCTTGGTTTGGAGCAGTTTGAATGGCTATAAAAGGAACTTTAATGGCAAAAAACTCATTGGCTAAAACGCTTGGGGTTATGATGGCAAAAGAGGACTCTCTTGCTAAAGTTGCAAGCTCGTTTGTCTCAAAAACAAGAGAGATATTTAGTCTGTCCTGTACATATTTTTGAAGTGTTGCAAGGTTTGCGTTTGCTCTGGTAGTGATAAGTGTTATGTCAATATTTTCATATTTGTGAAGGGCTTTGAGAATTTTAATGTTTAATTTTTGTGTATCTGCACCACCCATTGCGATTAAAATTTTAAAGCGTTTTTCTTGAGAAAATTCCTCACGCAAGAGCGTGTATTTTTCTCCGCATCGGATTTCACAGGCTTTTGGAACGAGATTTTTGTACTCTTTTTTGTGGGCGTAGATATTGTGATTGAGTAAAATATCGCAGCTGTGTTTTTTGTAAGTGTCGTCTAAAACCATCAGTTTTAAATCTGGATGCTTGCGTTTGAGCTCTTTTTCAAACTTATAGTCAATCTCGTAATGGTCGATGATAAGCATCTCTATTTGCTCTTGTAAAATAAGCAAGGAGAGTTCTTCAAGGGAATTCGTCTCTAAAAGATGCGTTTTATAGGGAATTTTTCCAATAATATTTCCGCTCAAATCTCTTGAAGCAAAGCAAACGCAGTCCTCTGGAAATTGTTTTGCGAGGACAAGGTCACGCATAATATGCCCAATGCCAATGGTATTTGAAGAGTCTGCACGTATTAGAATATTCATATTTTTTGTAAAACCTCATACATCAATTCAGCACGAATCCAATCCTCTTCATCGTCAATGTCTTGAACCAGATGTCTAGGCAAAACAATGGGAATGCTCGCGTTTGCGAACATAATATCATCTGATTGCAGACGAAGATTGTTCCAGTAAAACTGTCCCGCATCCTGATAGGCCGGCTCTAAATCCTGGCTTCTTTTGCTGAAATTTTCTTTCTCAAACATTTCACAGCGTTCGTTCGCGGTAATTTTAAAAGTTCTCTGGATTGGAAAAGGCATGGAAGTGCAGGAAAAGGCGTATTTGGCAGAAGAGTCTTTGAGTTTTTCTAGGCCTAAACGCAGGTACTTTTCCTCTAAAAAAGGAGCCGTTGCGTAAATGGTGCAGAGGAAATCTATTTCGTAGCCGTTTTCTTGAAGATATTTGAGTGCATGAGCGACTACCGCACCTGTCCCGGTAAAATCATCACTGAGCTCTTTTGGACGCACAAAGGGTGTAGAAGCACCGTATTGACGGGCAACTTGTGCGATTTCTTCATCGTCTGTGCTTACTATCACTTCATCAAAAAGTCCGCTTGTGAGTGCGGCTTCAATAGAATAGGCGATGAGCGGTTTGCCATGAAAAAGCTTGATATTCTTTTTTGGTATGCGTTTGCTTCCTCCGCGGGCAGGGATGATGGCGACTGTTTTTTTTGCCATTAGAAACTGCACCCGCGATGTTTGTAGTTTTCAAGCACTTCCAAAAAAGTCTCCGCCACAAATTGCGCATCTTCTAAACTCATCTCCTGATGGCAGGGAAGAGAGAGCTCACAGCGGTAAAAATCTTCACTCACCTCTAAACGCAGCTCACCAAACTTTTCTTTATAGAAAGAGTTTTGGTAGATGGGTTTGTAATGCACCTGAACACCCAAGCCTTTTGCCTGAAGCTCTTTAAATATCTCTTCTTTGTTGCAGTGCAGAAAAGGATGGAGCAAAATAGGGTAAAGATGTCTTGATGAGCGAGAATTCTCTTCTAGTGTAATTGTGCTGAAGAGTTTGTGCCCTGCAAAACGTTCATCATAATAGCGGGCGATAGCATTGCGTTTGTCGATGAAATCATCAATACGCCCAAGCTGGCTTCTGCCAAGTGCTGCGGCAAACTCTGTGAGTCTGAAATTGTGTCCCAAAGAGATCATGTCCGAGTTCCAAAGTTCTTTTTTTACCATACCGTGCGAGCGAAAAAGTTTGAGTTTTTTTGCAAACTCTTCATTGTCTGTAACAACACAGCCGCCTTCACCTGTTGTAATGGGCTTAATGGCATGAAAGCTAAAAATGGTCATGTCTGCAAAAGTACCGATTTTTTTGTCGTTTATAGTACTTCCAAAGGCGTGTGAGGAGTCCTGAATGACAAGAAGATTGTGTTTTGTTGCTACTGCGTTTATGGCGTTTATATTGACCGGTTTACCTGCAAAATCTATGGGGACAATGGCTTTAGTTTTTGGAGTTATGAGTTTTTCAATGCGAGTTTCATCAATGTTACCGTCGAGTTTTACATCGCACCAGAGAGGTTTTGCTCCAAGGTTTACGAACATATTTGAAGTTGCTACGAAACTGATTGGAGAAGTGATTATTTCATCCCCTTCGCTAATTTCAGTAACACTGTAAGCGGCTAAAAGAGCTGAAGTGGCGGAGTTGAAAGTAACGGCGTAAGAGCAGCCTATGTAGTCGCAGATAGCATCTTCAAAGAGTTCTACCTCTTTACCCTGAGTGAGATGAGAGCTTTGCAGAACTCTTAGTACTTCATCTATATCTTCTGCGTTTATGCTCTGGCGGGAGTAGGGAATCATTGCTCTTGCGTTTTAATCATTTGTATTTTTGCCAAAAGTTCCTCATGGCTGAGCCAGTGGGTATTTTTGTCTGAAGAGTATTCAAACTCATAAGGAACAGCGTGTCCTGTTTCACCCAGAGCATTTTTTATAAAATCTACTTTTTGGGCGAACTGAATTGTGGGTTGAATAATATAATGGTCGCTAAATTCCAAAGTAAGGTGTGCATCGTTTTGCGGACACATTACTTCATGAAGCTTTTCTCCGGGGCGTATGCCTATGACATGCTGGGAGAGATTTGGTGCAATAGTTGTGGCAATATCCGTCATTTTCATAGAAGGAATTTTAGGAACAAAAGTCTCTCCTCCATGCATGCGTTCAAAACTGCGAAGAACAAAGTCAACACCCTCTTGCAGAGTGATCCAAAAGCGGGTCATTCGCTCATCCGTAATAGGTAATGAGGTCTCACCGTTGGCTATAAGTTTTTCAAAGTAAGGCAGGACCGAGCCGCGGGAACCTAAAACATTTCCATATCTGACAACGCTAAAGCGGGTAGAAGCTTTTCCTATGATGTTGTTGGCCGCGACAAAAAGTTTGTCTGAAGCCAGTTTTGAAGCACCGTAAAGATTGATAGGACTTGCTGCTTTGTCCGTTGAGAGGGCAATGACTTTTTTAACGTTGTTGTCAATGCAGGCATCAATAACGTTTTGAGCACCCATAATATTTGTTTTAATACACTCCATAGGGTTGTATTCTGCAATAGGGACATGTTTAAGCGCTGCCGCATGAACGACATAATCAACATCTTTCATCGCCTTTTGTAAACGAGGTAAATCTCTTACATCACCTATAAAGTAACGCATACAGCTTTGTGAGTAGCTTTGAGCCATCTCATACTGTTTGAGCTCGTCGCGAGAGTAAATAATAATCTTATTTGGTTTATACAGCTCTAAAAGTGTTTTAGTAAACTGCTTTCCAAAACTGCCCGTCCCACCCGTGATGAGGATATTTTTATCGTTAAACATTAATAATCATTTTTAATTACTTGAATTAGAGTCAATAATCATTTGAAGAGAAGAAAAACTCGAGTTGATTTGATTGATAATTGAATCATATGCAGCAAATCTATTTGCCATCGTCTCATAACGAATACGCAGGGATTCTTCTGCGGAGAGTTTGCTTTTACCGAGATTTGTACCCTCTGTTTTTAAGCTGTCTTCATAACTGCTAAAAAGATTTTTATAACCGGTATAGCTGTCTACCTTTTCATTAATTGTGTCAAAAATTCCGCTGATAGGTTCTGCGTTATCATCGTAACCGCCTGAGAAGAAGAGTTTCACACCGGCTTCATCCGCATCAAGCTTACTCTCGAGAGTTGCCTTGCTAAAGCTCATAACACCGTACCTGTCTATGTCAATACCAAAGTTAATAAGGGAGTTTCCATCTTGAAAAGTCGAAACAACCTTGCTTAATTCCCTTGAAATAGATTTAATAAAGCTATCGCTATTGAAAACACCTTTTGTTCCCGCTTCCTGATTGACAGTTGTCATGTCATTGAGGTTTGAGAGAAGTGTATTGTAAGCGCTTACAAAATTATCCATTTCATCTGTGATGGCACTTTTGTCAAGTTTAATATTTACATTAGAGATGTCACCCTCTTTTCTGAGCGTCATATTGAGACCGTTGATGACGTCACTTATGGTGTTTGTTGAGCGCGTCATACTGATACCGTTGTATTTAAAAGAAGCATCTGAGGCAGTTTGTACTTTTTCATAGCCGTTAGGGTTTGTGTCTACGTCATAAGGATTTAAAAGCGCAGAATCGAGCAAACCGCTTGTATCGGTAATGGTAAGCGCATTATCCGCTCCCGTCTCTTTTGAAGAGACAACAAGACTAAACGCAGAGCTCCCTGTTTGTAGGATTGAAGCTGAAAAACTATCGCCTCCTGCATCCGTAATGGCTTGTGCCAAGTCAAAAAGTTTCATACTAGCGGTGTAATTAATCTCTTTGCCGTTAATGGTCAAAACACCCGAACCACTAGCTACAGGAGTCGCATCTTTGTTGAGAAATGAGCCGAATTTTGTCACATCTTTTGTGGCTAAAGAGAGTGTTTCTAGTGTGAATGAATCTATATTGACACCCAAATCAAGAGAAACTTCCGCTTCTCCGCTTACGTCTACTGTTTTATTCTCAAAAATGACACCATCACTCAGCGCTGAAGCACTTGCTCCAAAACTCGTCATTAAAGAAGAGAGTAGGTTATAAGCTTCTTGTTTTTGGGTATTGAGAGTAATCTTTGAATCTATAGGCTTAACTATAGCAGCTTCATCAGCAGCCTTGAGTTGATCAATTACATCAGCAGTTAAGACTCCGGAGCCTACACCAAGTGAGCTAATAGCAGCCATAATAAATCCTTTTTAAATCAATTTCTTAATACCATATATCGTCAAATTTTTTATATTGTTGAGCGAAGTATACTATAAGTTCAAACGCAAAATGAACACGTCCATTTTACTACGCTAAAACCGCTTGGGTTACTTAAGGACTAAAGTCCAATACAGGAAATCACTAAATGATTTCTCGTGAAAGCTTGCCTGCATGAGGCAAGAAGTCTTAGAAAATTTTCCATATTAGTTGTTAATGAATCCAAATCTTTGCCGATATACTTGACATGGAAAAGCAAAATGCGGATCAAAAAGGAACTAAAATGTACGGTAATACAGCTCATAATATTTATGCACAAAATAATATAGGAATCGAGTCCCCACAAAAACTTATAGAGATGATGTACGAGGGTGTTTTGCGTTTTAATGCTCAGGCGAAAAAAGCTATAAAAGATGAAAATATTGAGAAAAAAACGTATTGGATTAATCGTGCCGTTGCGGTGATAGTTGAATTAATATCTATTTTAGACGTAAAGCATGGAGATGTTGCTCTTTATTTGGACGGCTTATACAATTATGAGATCAAGTTGCTTATGCAGGCAAATATGAACGATGACAGTGCTAAACTTGATGAAGTGAGTAATGTTTTTAAATCTCTTTTAGAAGTATGGCGCGAAAAAACACATGTGGAATAAAGCTCTACAGATTGCCATTGTAGAAAAAAATGCAGACAAAATAAAGGAGTTGTTAGACACTCCTTCAAATTTTGCAACTCTTGAAGAGGTGCAAGAAGCCCGGTATCTCTTAGCGGAAGCCTCAGAATTGATGCACGAACTCAAAGATGATACAGCCAGAACGATGAAACAAATTAAAAAAAATATAGATTTTTTAAGCTCCACTCAAGCAAAAAAATCTAATAAGCTGGACATAAAGTCATAGCTTTTACCCCAGGGCAGCCTCTCTTGTCTAGCCATTTACCTTCTTTTTAGCAATCCCAAACTTCAAACTTCGTATGGTATAGTCGCTGATAACGGCGCCTTTTCGCATTTTTAGTATGTGCTCCACTGCATCAGCAATATCCGATGCGAGGAGCTTTTCGTCCTCTTTACTGGAAGTCTCAAAACGCAGGGTATCGTAAAAGGCAGACTCTGTCATGTCGGGGTTGATGTTGGTGATGCTGAGGCCGCTTTTTCGTGTTTCTTCAAAAAGCGCATCAGAAAAAGCTCTTAGACCTGCCTTTGTTGCAGAGTAAACACCCGCAAACTTACTTGCCCGAAGGGCTTCTATGGAATTGATGTTTATGAGATAACCTTCGCTCTCTTTAAGTGAACGAAGCATTGCGTTTGTGAGCAGCATGGGAGCCGTGAGATTGACAAAAGTCATGTCTGTTATAGTTCTGGCAGAAAGCTCTTCGTGAGGCTCAAATCTTCCAAAGCCCGCTGCGTTTACGAGGATGTGAACGGGTTCCATTTTTAGAATTTCACACAGTCTGAGGGTCTCTTTTTCGTGGGATAAATCACTCTGAATTGCTGTGAAATTTTCATTTGTAAAAAGTCCGGCATCGACTCTTCGGCTAATGCCTATGACACTGAAACCAAGTGAGAGCAATCGTAAGGCAATCTCTCTTCCTATCCCGCTGCTCGCACCCGTTACCACTGCTTTTTTCATCCAATTCCCTTTGACTTTAGCTATACTTTGTTTATGAAAAATATTTACATAACAGACCTTGACCATACGTTTTTACGCAATGATTTGTCGCTGAGCGATTATACTAAAACTATTTGGAATGCAAAAGCAAATGACTCTATTTTGAGTGTCGCTACGGCGCGTACCTATGGAAGAACAGAGCGTTTTTTGGCGGGTGTGCATATAAACGCACCGATGATTTTGCTCGATGGCGCGCTGATTGCGACGCGAGAGAAGAAGATTATCGATACCAAACTTCTTTCAAAAGAGCTGAGCGATGCGGTTATCGCCGAGGGTGAAAGATTTGGGATTTATCCTTTTGTTCTCGCACTCGCCGATGAAAATCTCAACGAGGCTTTTTTGCACTCAAGTATCCTAAACGCAGACCAGAAAAAAGTGCTTGCGCGTTACACAAAAGAGGACAATCTTCAAGAGCGCACAAACCTCAAAGCCATGGAAAAGAACTTTAAGATTGTCTATATGGGAGAGGAGCAGCTGCTTCGAGATTTAGAGAAACATCTTAAAGAAGTTTTTGGCGAAGAGATGAAGTATATTCTCGCTCCCGAGGCTTACATAGGATGTTACTTCCTTACGCTTTTACATAAAAACGCAGATAAGTCTCACGGCATACAAAGTGTGAGTGAATATATGGGTTTTGATTTGAAAAAACTCACGGTATTTGGAGATAATTTTAACGACCTAGGGATGTTTGAACTCGCAGGAACTGCTGTTGCCATGGCAAATGCACAAGCAGGGGTAAAAGAAAAAGCGCACATAGTTTTGCCTCACACAAATGATGAGGACGGAGTTGCGCGTTATTTGGAGAGTCTGAAATGAGTGACACTTCAATGAAACGCAGCTCTAATGTTTTAGCCATGAGTATCATCGGTCTTCTGTTTTTCATCTTTGGTTTTGTGACTTGGCTTAACGGCTCACTTATTCCATTTCTCAAACTTATCTGTGATTTGAACGAGTTTGAAGCACTGTTTGTAAGCTTCGCGTTTTATATCGCTTATACGGTAATGGCGCTTCCTATGGCGTATGTGCTTGAGAGAACGGGGTACAAAAACGGGATGGCGCTTGGTTTGGGTGTGATGGTTGTTGGAAGTCTGCTTTTTATTCCTGCGGCTCTAAGTGCAAACTTTTTATTCTTTTTACTCGCTCTTTTTACACTTGGCACGGGGCTTACCATCTTGCAGACTGCTTCAAATCCTTATGTCGTGCTCATAGGGCCAATCGAGAGTGCTGCGATGCGTATCAGTATTATGGGACTTATCAACAAAGGTGCGGGTGTTTTAGTGCCTCTGCTTTTTACGGCGCTCATTCTCTCTGATATTGCAGATTTCAGCACGCAAACGCTCTCTCAACTGCAGATAGAAGAGCTCTCAGGACGTTTGATAATTCCTTACATTATCATGGCCGCAGTACTAAGTTTCTTGGTGCTTTTAGTCAAGTTTTCCTCGCTTCCGGAGTTGGAGTTTGAAAAGAAGGATGAATACGATAAAGAGTCAATCTTCCATTTTCCCCGTCTTATTTTAGGTGCTTTGGCGCTCTTTTTTTATGTGGGAATTGAAGTTATCGCGGGCGATACCATTGGTCTTTATGCCCAAAACTTAGGGGTATTAAACGCAACTGCAATGACCTCTTACACAATGGTTTTTATGGTTCTTGGTTACCTTGTCGGGGTTGCGTTTATTCCTAGGTATCTTTCTCAGGAAAAAGCGCTTATCGGCTCGGCTCTTTTTGGCATACTCTTTTTGTTGGGTATTGCGTTTAGTTCCACTTCATCGCATGCTGTTAGTACGTTTTTATGGGGCTGGAGCGGTATTGCCACACTTCCTGACTCACTCGCGTTTGTCGCGTTTTTAGGGTTTGCAAATGCGCTTGTCTGGCCGACTATCTGGCCGCTCGCACTTGAAGGTCTCGGACGTTATACAGCTAAAGGAAGCGCGTTGCTTATTATGGCTATAGCAGGCGGAGCAATCTTGCCGCTCATTTTTGGAAAAATTGCACACTTGAGCGGGAATATGCAAATGAGCTACCTATATGGCATTGTCTGTTACGCGTTTATACTTATGTATGCCCTCAATTGGCACAAAAAAAGTTCTTGGAGATAAGATGATTACGCGTAAAAAACTTGAGAACGGTTTTGAATATATAGAAGTAAAAAATGAAAAAAGCTGTGCAAACATCGCCTTGCAAGGTGCGCATGTTTTTCATTATGCGCACAAGGAGCAGGAGCCTATTTTGTGGCTGAGTGCGGAGAGTGATTTTGAAATAGGCAAGGCAATTCGCGGCGGTGTGCCGATTTGCTGGCCGTCTTTTGGGATGAATAATCCGAATCTGCCTCAGCACGGTTTTGCCAGAACTTTTATGTTTGAGCTTATGGATTGTGTTGAAACAGATGAAAATAGCAGTGAGGTCAACTTGCGTTTGTGTGAGAGCAAGGAGAGTTTTGCATTTTGGCCTTACAAGTTTGAACTTAAAGTTAAAATTCGCATAAGCGACACCCTTGAAATTTCACTCACAACGACAAACAAAGACCAGAACAGTTTTACGCTTACTTCTGCTTTGCACTCTTATTTTAATATTTCTCATATTGAAAATATCAGTATTGAGGGGCTTGAAAATAAGCCTTATCTTGATGCTTTGACAGGAAAAACGCAGCTGCAAAACAAAGAAATTCGTTTTAACGAAGAGTACGACTGCGTTTATCAGGAAGTGGACGGGGAGATTGTTTTAAAAGATACCATAAGAAATATCAGTATAAAAAATGAAGGCTCTTCAAGTGTGGTTGTCTGGAACCCGTGGATTGACAAATGCGCAAGAATGAGCGGAATGAATCCTGAGGCTTATAAAGAGTTTGTTTGTATTGAGAGCGCGAACGCCTTTGATGATTTTAAAATCTTAAAACCAAATGAGAGCCACACGCTTAAGGCAACTCTATCTTAGCAAGCCCTTTGTGGGCGTCGTAGGCTAAACGCATAACACCTACAGAGTAGTTTGAAGAGTTGTTGTAGCGCATAATTTTTTGCACATGTGCTCTTGTGTAATCAAGTTCACTTCTTCCACAAGAGTAGCAGTTGTAGGTTTTGTCGCTTTTTTTACTCTCGGCGTAGACAAAAGAGGCGTTGTCATTGGCAAAGTCGTAGTCGTACCACTCCTCTTCTATGACATCCATATTCCCCACCTTTTCCCAATCCATCAGTTCACTCCACTCTGCTCTTTGAGAGAGAAAATAACTCGCAGAGACGATAGCGTCAGACATATCGCTTAAATCGCCGATTTCACTTTTGTAGCCCTTTGCATACGCAAAGTTGTTTGGCATAAACTGAGGAATTCCAACAGCGCCGGCATAAGAGCTTTTGAGGTTACACTCATCGGGTGCGAGCTCTTTTTTGTAACAGTAATCTATGACGGCTATCATATTTGTTTTAGAGAGTTTTTTAAGCCATTTTTCTCTTGGAGTTTCATCTGTGACACGGGTTAAAAGGGTATTAAATACAATAAAAGCATCATGTTTTGGCTCAATTTTTCCAAGACGCGTCTCTTTCATAAGAATGGAAGCGATAATCTCACGGTTCACGCCGTAAGTTTTTTCTGTATAGTCATACACTTCCTGATAGTCACGAAGATGTTCTACAATAACGCTCACATATTTTACAAGACTATTGTTGGCTCTTTTTTCATTTTGTGCATGTGCCTGTATCTCTTGAGGCTGAAAAAGTCTCCACGACTCTTCATCAAATTTTTTGGTTTTAAAGTAAGAAAGGAGAAATTTATTTGCATATTCATAAGAAACGCCGCCTTTGACGACACTCTCACAAATCTCTTCATAATCTTTATTTGCTAGTTTACAGTTTGTATATTCTGCGTAGAGCGAGCCGCACAGAAGCAGGCTTAAAAGTAGTTTGTTCATTTTTAATTTCCTAATAAAGTTTATATACAATTTTTTCTGCCTCGAATGAGGCAAGCTTCAGTGCCACAGCGGCTAGCGCAGCTTTGTGGGCTTTGCTCATAAAGCGTTTCAAATATTGTTTATCTCATCTAATCTTTGCGGAGTGCCGATGTCGTGCCACACTCCTGTGTATAATTCTCCGTTAAGCAAATTCTGTGCTATTTTTTCACGAAGCAGTGGTGCGAGGGCAGATTTGCCTTTTCGTAAACCCATAAATATTTTTGGATTATAGTAGGCTATGCCTGAAAAAGTATATTTTTGTCTGCCTTCATTGTAAACACAAGAATCCTCTAAGGCAAAGTCTCCTTTTAAATTATGCTCAGGGTTTGGCACTAAAATGAGATGTGCAAGTTTGTCTTTAAGCTCGAAGTTCGAATTAAATTCATAGTCACAAAAAACATCGCCGTTTACAACTAAAAATGGCTCCTCACCCAAAAGAGTCAGTGCGTTTAGTATGCCTCCGGCGCTCTCAAGCGCTCCAAATTCGGACTCGTCTGAGTAAGTGATTGTAATGCCCCATTTTGAGCCGTTGCCGAGAGCTTCAGGAATTTTATGTCCCAAGTGTGCAAGGTTGATGATAATCTCACTAAAACCACTCTGTACGAGTTTTTCTATATGCCAGACTATGAGTGCTTTGCCGTGAACTTCCAAAAGCGGTTTTGGCAAGACATCGGTAAGCGGTCGCATTCGCTCCCCGCGTCCTGCGGCTAAAATCATTGCTTTGATGTCAGCTCCTCTAAAAGTTTTGCGAGTTCTTTGGTCTCTTCGTATCTGTGAGCTGCTTCTAAAGTGTATTTGAGTGTCAGCGGAATGTCTTTGAGATAGCCTTCTTTGCCATCACGCAGATGCAGTCTTGAGAAGATACCGAGTACTTTTATATGGCGTTGCAAGCCCATAAAATCAAACCATTTGATGAAGTCTGCATCACTTGGGTTTAGCTCTTTTTTATCTCTAAAAAGAAGCACAAGTTCTTCTACCTCTTCGCGTTTAAAAGCA
Organism: Sulfurimonas sp.; assembly: GCA_013791885.1. GTDB lineage: Bacteria > Campylobacterota > Campylobacteria > Campylobacterales > Sulfurimonadaceae > Sulfurimonas. The sequence goes on from VMSZ01000055.1 coordinate 19,859, forward strand.
ATATAACAATCTTTAAGAAGCGAGACTAAATCGTAAGTAATTGCTCCGCACATCGCATCCTGATAATCTATGACACCGATGTTTCCGTCATTTTGAATCATGATGTTGCGCGAGTGGTAATCACGGTGGACAAAAACATCTTGCGGTTGAGACAAGACAATTTCGCTGATTGCGTTGAGGGCTTCTGAGAGAACTGTTTGCTGCGTTTGACTGAGCGTATGGCCAAGTTTTTTTTGCAGGTACCACTCCTGCATCAAATCCATCTCAAAATGTAAAAAAGCTTTGTCATAGAGGGGCAGAGCTGAAGCATCTGCATTTTGCATCTTGAGAATTTCATCTATTGCGTTTGTGTAAAGTTCTTTATAATTTTCTTGATTTAAAACATTGAGGTAGTGCGTGTTTCCAAAATCTTCTAAAATCAAAAAACCCTCGTCTAAGTTTTGCTCATAAATGTGAGGTGCGTTTACGCCTGCGTTTAGGAGACGTTTTGTTACATCTAAAAAAGGTTTAAGAGAGTTTTTTTCCAGAGAAGAGTCCATCAGTAAAACACTCTCATCACCCTTTGTGAGCCTGAAATACTGTCTAAAACTTGCATCTGCCGAGGCTATGGTAAGAGCATAATCTTTGTAAGGCGTAGATGAGAGCCAAGTGTGTAGTTTATCCATAGATTCCGCCTAAAATAGAGTTTTTGCTTGCCCCTGTAACAGAGCTGAGATTGACCTCTTCTCTGTGAATCCGTTTGTATGCAAGCCAGGCAAAAGCCATCGATTCAAGTGCGTCTGCGCTAAAGCCGAGTGCATCGCTTGTGAGAACTTCTATTTTGCACAACTCTGAGAGTCTCTGCATTAAAAAGCCGTTTTTTGCCCCGCCGCCGCAGACTATGAGTAGTTCTGCTTCACTGCGTTTAACGTCATTTGCAATACTTCGGGCGGTGAGTTCTAAAAAAGTTGCCTGAATGTTTTCATCTTTTATGGTGTTGAAAATCGGCAGATGCGAAGCAAACCAGCTCTCGTTAAAGTACTCTCTGCCTGTACTTTTTGGCGGTGTTTTTTTAAAGTAGGCATCGCTTAAAAGAGAGTCTAAAAGGTCCTCGTCTGCTTTGCCGCTCCTTGCAAATTCACCGTCTCGGTCATAGTTTTGCTTCTTGCATTTTTGTATCCACATGTCAAGCAGGACATTCCCCGGACCTGTGTCCCAACCTTTGAGTTCGTCATAAAGTAGGCTTATATTCGCCATACCGCCGATGTTGATAACCGCAGTTTTTTTCCCAAGAGATGTAAAAGCAAACTCATGAAACGCAGGAGCAAAAGGCGCACCTTGCCCTCCGTTTGCTATGTCCATGCTTCTAAAGTCTGCGACAACACTTATACCTGTTTTTGCGCTTACAACATTAGGGCATCCAAGCTGCATAGAAAATGAGAAAGTGGCATTTGGCTCATGCCAGAGTGTTTGGCCGTGAAGTCCTATTGCAGTTATGTCTGTAGTATTGATGCGTTTTTCAAGAATAAACCTGTTGATTGCCCGTGCAAAAAGATACCCGAGTTTAGAATTAAGCGTACCGACTTTCTTGAGGGTGACGACACCTGAAATACAGGTGAGAATCTCATCTTTTAGCTCTTTTGGAAAAGGGTATTCATGCGAATGCAGGAGTTTGCAAGAACTCTCGTTTATCTCACATAAAACCAAATCAATCCCGTCCATACTTGTTCCAGTCATTACTCCGATGTAAAGTTCACTCATTGCTGCCTCCTTGCATGATTATAAACGCAACAAAAGTGCCCGCGCACATTTGCCACGAAAAGCTGATGTCTATGCCAAAAATATAAGGCTGAAGCGCTAAAACAGTGAGAAATCCGCCGCCAAGCGCTAAAGGAACTGTGGTTGCGTTTCCTCTGTCTGTAAAAATTGCCGCAAAGTAAACACCCAAAAGTCCTGTGTATGCAAAGGTCATAACACCAAGGGCAAAGCCTATGAGCGAGAGTTCACTGTTTCTTTGCCAAAAGTAGCTCAGCATTGCCATCAGCGAGAGAACGACAGCAAAAAAGAGGACAGCATTTTGCGAAGCTTTTACAAAATGAAGTTCATCCACAGCGCTGCGTTTAAGCCTCCACGGTTTGTAAATGTCTTCTATGGCGACTGAGGCCATGGCGCCCAATACAGAGTTCGCGCTTGAGAGTGCCGCGGCAATTGCCCCAACGGTTACAAGCCCGCGAAGTCCCTCGGGCATCTCGTTTAAAATATAGTACATAAAGATGGTAATCTGCTCGCCGTCAAAACTTTGCACAACCGAGGCTTGTTGGTAATGAACAAACAAAAGCGCACCGATGGTCAAAAAAACAAGTACGGTTGGAATGGTTAAAAGTACAGCCAAAAGAAGCGATTTTGCCGCCTCTTTTTCGTTTTTGCACGAGAGTACTCTTTGCGTCATATCCTGGTCAAGTCCAAACGCGGCAATGTTGAGCAGAAGCCAACCGGTAAGAAGCCCGAAAAGATTGAACTTTCCATCGAGCGAAGTGTCAATAAACGCAAGTTTGTTATGTTCGCTGAGTATCTCAAATATGGCTACATTCTCAAGCGAGTAATATAAAAATATGAGTACGGCAATGGCCGCGACCATATAGGTAAGAGCCTGAATGACATCACTGAGGATGATGGACTTAATACCCCCAAAGTAGGTGTAAGCAAGAGCTCCAAACATTAAAATGGCAATAGCAATGCTTAGATGCACAAAAGAAACATCCCCAAAAAGTATCATGGAAACAGCGATGGCACCAATGTAGAGCCTTGCTCCGCTTGCCATGACGCGGCCTATGAGAAACATAATTCCCGCTTGCTTTTTTGCCGCTGCGCCATAGCGATTTTCCAGAAGTTCATAAACTGTGACGGCTCGCATGGCGTAGAACTTTGGAAGCAGTACAAACGCAACAAAGAGGGCTGCTAAAAGGGCGGAAAAATAAAAACCGATGAAGGTGAAATCGTTAGCATACGAGTACTCTGGCACCCCCAAAAAAGTCGCGGCAGACTGGCTTGTAGCCAAAACAGAGAGAGCGACGGCGTAAATCGGCATAGTGTTTGCACCCACAAAGTACTCTCTTGAAGTGCTTATTTTTGCCTTGCTCCAAATGTAAGAAGTGATAGCTAAAATGGCAAAATAGCCACCAAAAACGAGCCAGTCGAGCAGGGAAAAGTTGCTTTGCATCATGGTTTTTTAAGCCCCAAATCTTTTATATTATTGCGTACATCTGCCATAAACGCAGCGCCGGGGTCGACCTTTGCGGTTCTGTAATTTTTGTCTTGTTCAAGCCAAAGCGGGGAATCCTGCATTTTAAGATACTCATGATGACCAAGAAGATACTCAATGTTAGGGTACTTTTGTTTGAGATACCGTATGAGTTTTATATTCGCTTCTACCTGTTCCGGTGTTAAATCTTCCTCTTTATTGTCCTGACCGCCAATGTTTTCTATGCCAATGCTTGAATAGTTGAGCCCGATAGTATGTCGTGCCATAAGGTTTTCGGGCATGAGTTGGTAGATTGTGCCATCGCGATTGACTAAAAAATGTGCGGAGACATTTAATAAACTGGCTTTTTCTATGTAAGCCCGGCCCGCAACTATCTCTTCTGCTTTGAGGCGCTCGTGACACAATTCAAAATTCATAATGCTTGTCCAGTGAAGTACTATGGATTTTGGCTTAATGTCTATGTTTTTTACATCTAAAGCGTAATGGTTTTTGATGTACTCTTTCGTGAGATTTATGCGTTTTTGCGAGAAAAGAATGGGTTTTTGAATAATTGCGTTTTTGGTATGGAGGTTGGCAATGCGTGCGTTTGCTTCTTGAATTCTAAGCTTGGAAATTTCTCCGTTTTGTACACTCTCATAGATTGCGTTTATGATATCTTTGACACTGTTTCCTTCAAGCTGATTGCCAAAAAGGAGCATATCCACTCCCGAATTAATGGCTAAAGCAACTCTTTCTTTGAGGCTGTAGTGCTGTGATATTGCCCCCATCTGCATATCGTCGCTGATTAAAACACCACGGTAGCCAAGTTGCTCACGCAGGAGTTTTGTGTTCGTGTTGTAAGAGAGAGTTGCAGGGTATTTGCTGTCAAGATGAGAGTTAAAAACATGCGCTGACATAATCATATCAACTTCATTTTTTTCAATGAAATATTTGTAAGGCTCAAGTTCTTTTTCGCTCCAAGTATTGCTGACATCGACAAAACCGGCATGAGAATCACCTAAAGAAGAGCCATGTCCCGGAAAATGTTTTAAAACGCTGATAATATTTTGTTGCGAGAGTTCCTGCATAAAAATACCGGCATATTTTGTGATGGCGTCAGTATCTCCGTAAGAGCGTTCAAGTCCAACAATCACTGTGTTTTTTGGCTCGATAGCTAAATCCACAACAGGTGCAAAGTCACAGTTTATGCCGTTGTCTTTGAGCATTTTCGCCTGTTTTTTATAGATTGCTCTTGCTTCTTCTTCGGGCATTTGAGCAATTTTTTGTGCTGAGGGGATTGACTCAAAACCATAGAGAGGCTTGAGTCTTGCAACTTTTCCGCCTTCTTGGTCGATAGAAATCAGCAGAGGTTTGGCAGCAAAACTTTTGAGCTGTTTTGTAAGGTCTTGGAGCTGAGCGGGTGAGCTGATATTTTTTGTCTGCGTTTTGTCGCTGTAGAGTCTATCGAACAAAATAACGCCGCCGAGTTCGTACTCCTGCAAATCTTTTACTATCGAAGAATTTTCGTCTATTGACGCTCCATCAAAGCCGACAACAAGCATATGGCCTATCTCTTTTTTGAGAAGTGAATCATTGTCGACGGCTGCGTTTAGGCTCAAAAATGTGAGTAAAAGTAGAGTGAAATATTTCAAATTGAGCCTTTATTTTCTATGTTTTTTTAGTCAAGCATCCCTCATTCCAAAGAAAGAATTTAGAAATTTATGACCGCGTTTATCTCTTCTAAGCGTTTAAAAAGAAGCATCTTTGCTCCGTCTTTGCTCACTATTTGCGGCTGGAAATGGTCTGAGACTACTTTAAAAATAAAGTAATTTTTAATGGCTGGCGAGTGTGTCACCGCATCGTAAAAACCAAAAGATTCCATATCCGCTATTTCATATTGTTCATCATAAAGCTGCTCATCCACACAGGTGAGTGTTTTGCCTTGAGTTTGAGTAAGTCTATAGAGATGGTTTTCGTATTCAATGGCGTTTATTTCTAATAACTCTCCAATAGCATACTCAGGTCGTGCCGCACAAATACCTACATTGAGATAAATATCTTCATCTGTAATGTCGTAAAGGTTAATAAGTGTCTGTGTCGCAGCTCTTGCGTTTTGGACACCCATTCCGCTGATTATGAGGCAAAACTCCCGGTTGCTAAAGAGAGTGAAGCCGTGCACGCTTTTTTTGGAGAGTTTGTATTTATCAACAAAAGCCTGAGCCTCGCCCTTGAGGGCCACCACTATATAAATCATGTAAGATTATAGCAAAAAGAGAAAAGATATTTGAGTATTTAAAAATTTTTGGCTATAATTCCACCGCTTCTCTTTAGACCTGTGCAATGGTGACTCAAGACAATGTGTCAGGGTAGGAATACAGCAGCACACCTTGTTTTGCTATGTGCCGCAGGTATCTGGGGAGAAGTCTTTCATTTAACAAAAATCAAAAAAATCTAATTTAACCCCATGATTTACTTCCGTGGTAATAAACTGATGTTTGAATTTACCTCTGAGTCTATAAATAAGTGTTCTTAATGATGATGCACTCGGTATATTGTCTCTCCATAGTTCATCTTCTATTGTTTTAAAGCTCACGACATTCCCCTTTGCTTCGACAAGCAGCGACAGCAGGGCTGTTTCTTTTTGGCTGAGTCTTAGAAAAACATCATGGTGAAAAAGCTTTTTTTCATCCATATAAAAACAATATCCTTCCCCCAAATCTATAAGAAGCTGGTTTGTCTGCGGACTACGATTTTCTATTTTATATTCGGCAAGTTTAAGCAGGGCAAAGAGTTCACTGTCATTATGCGGTTTGGTCAGGTAACCAAGCGGGTCAGTCTGAATGGCTTTGGCAATCGTTTTTTCATCTATGTACGCTGTGAGATATATGAGTAAAGAATCTGGATTCAGGCTTCTGTATAGATCTATACCATCCATTTTTTCGTTGAGGTTTATGTCCATAATGATTAAATTTATACTCTTCTCCTGCAAAGTTTTTACCAACAAATGAGCTTTGGAAATATAATGAACTTCAGAGTAGCCATAATTCTTTATGGAAGTTGCAAGTTCAAGAGCCAGTAAACTTTCATCTTCTACAATGAGTATTTTTAATTTAGACATCTTCTCTCCATGTTATAGTCGTTGTACACCCTGAAATAGAATCTATATGCATTTCTCCCTCAAGTTGTTTTGTAACCAGAGTCTCGACGATGGTCAGACCCAATGAGTTGAAATTTTCTTGCTTGAATCCTTTCCCGCTGTCTTGAACTCTTAGAGAAACAATTCCCCTATTCTTGTGAATATTGATGTGTATTTCTCCATCATCTTTAAACGCATGTTTGAAAGAGTTTGTCACCAGTTCATTCAAAATAAGACCACAGTAAATCAGGTTCTGGACTTTGACATCATGAGTTATCTTATAGTCAATTGTGATGTTTTTAGAGAAGTTTTCTTTCACGCTTTGTACAATCTTTTCAAAATATGGCAGAGTATTGAAATTTACATTTTCTTCTCTGAGATGCAACAGTTCGTAGAGTTTGGTTATGGAGTGGATTCTATTTTTAGTGATGTTGAGCTGTTCTTTTGTTCCTTGTGCGTCAGTTTGATTTATTTGAAGTTTTATGAGCGATAAAATCATCTGCAGGTTGTTTTTAACGCGGTGGTTGAGTTCTTTGTAGAGTATCTCTTTTTCTTCAAGTGCCGAACTTAAATCTTTTGTTTTTTCTTCAACGAGTTCTTTGAGTTCCTCTTTTTGTTTTTGTCCTATGGCGAAAAGTCGTGCATTTGCCAACTCTTTTTCTTGGTTGAGAATATTTATTCTGTGGGCTAGGGCCACAGAAAAAAGCAGGGCTTCGCTGGCAAAAGCAAATTCGTTGATATACGCAAAATAGACGGAAATGTCAAAAAAATTCATGGTTCTGAGGTTTGTGAGTAAAAGAGAGACGATGACAAAACTCCAGCCAATGACATAGAACTTCGCCTGTTTAACACCGTTAGAAAGAGCATAAAAACCTATAAAAAGAACAAAAAATCCAAGTGGGATGAAAAACGCAATGATGTTGAGGTTGAAAAGAAAGTTGTCATAACTCAGAAGTGCCACTATGGGAGTTATGTACAGATATGCCTTTAAAACTGTATCGAGTTTTTTGAATTGTGAAGTGTTTAAAAACTCTCTCGTAAAGAGAACAATGGAGATGATGAGAAACGAGATGTATAGCATACTCGTTTTTGTTATGATTTCTGAAAGCTCGTTTGAAAGAAGATAGAGTTGTATCACGCCGACATATACTGCCTGGAAAAAGAGTACACCTATGAGATATAAAATATAGTAAAAATAGGCTCTGTCTTTTGTAAATATCCACAACATGAAGTTATAAACAAGCAGTGTGGCAATAATGGTGAAAAATATAAAAATATAACTCTTATGTTTATAATCTTTTTTTAAAAAGTCCTCTTTGTTCCATAAAACAAGATTTGCTATGAGGGCGGAGATATGGGAGTGTGCCTGAATGTAAAATGTTTTTTCTTCATGGGCATTTAAAATAATCTCAAAAGAAGGGTGAAGGCTGGACCTCTCTTGCGGCATCTGCAACATGCCATTAAGCTGCGTTTCATTGCCGTCGTAGAAAGTGAGATATTCCGCCATTGGATTAGCATATTCCAAAAGCTTACTGATGCTTTTGTCGGAACTGTTTTTAAGAGTGAATTTAATCCACAAAGTTTTATTCGGCACAAAACCAAAACCTACAACACTTTGTGTATTTGGGAGAAAATCTTGCTTAAGTACTTCTGTTTTAGAGAGTGAACCGCTCTCATCCAAAAAGAGATGGGAATGCGACAAAACATCCAAGTTTGAACTACTTTCATCAACTTCAAGAGCATAAAGATTTAGGCTGAAAATCATAATAAATAATATTCTAAAAGCTACTTTCATGGACATATAGTAACATTTTAAAATATAAAAAGTGCATATGTGACACAAACTGTGACGTGGTTTTTGTAGTATCAGGTAATAGGTATTTTCGAAAAATCAAAAAATAGGGGTGTAAAAATGAAAAGTTTTATGTTGAAAGCATCAATGCTTTCAATCGCAACGGCCGTGCTTATAGGTACGGCAGGATGTAGTGGAGGCGGCGGCAGTGATGCAGCAGCAACAGTGACATACAGTGGAGGCGCGGTTGATGGTTATTTACAAAACGCAACCGTATTTGTTGATTCAAATGCAACAAAGGCTTGGGAAAGTGACGAGCAAAATACAACGACGGATGCAAACGGTGACTTTACTTTAACAGGACCTATCGCAGATGGAACAAGAATATATGCTTATGGCGGGATAGACCGCAGTACGGGATATCCGTTTGAGGGAAGACTTGCGACTATTTTTAATGCAAATCAAGAGACAATAATTTCACCTTTGACAACTTATGTTGCGGCGCTGGTTGATAACAACATGACCCTTGAGGAAGCAACAGCAGAGGTAGCAAGAGCCACGGGAGTAAACGCAGCAGATGTTAATAAAGACCCGATGACTCAAGCGGATCTTTTCTTTGCATCTCAGGAAGTGCAAAAGATGGTAGAAATTGTAGCGACTGCTATAAATACGGGTGATTTTAATACAGCCTATGAATCGGTTTTTACTTCTATGGTTGATAATAATAGTAGTTCTGCAGAAGAGTTTTTAACCGATTTGGGTGTAGCGAGTACTCTTACAGCTGCTATAAAGGCATCTTTGGATGCACTTCAAGATAAAATAAATAATCTTGAGGATCAAAATCTTTCACTCTCTGAACTCGATGGTGCCGGTGCATATTTAAATGCGTATAGCGACTCTATAGAAGGTGTGTTAGAGAGTAGTTCAACTACAAAGAGCGATGATATTATGGCTATTCTTGGCGATTTTAATTCGACAGACCTTAACACAAGCACTATAGTTACAGACCTCGCAGAGGTTACGAGCTTTTTAGATAACAATATTAGCTACTTGGGCGTAAACAGTGCGGATAACAATATTACAAGTGATTTGGTTTTGACACAGAATACGGGTGACTTTAATGTGAGTTGGGGTACAAGCGACAGTAGTGCCATAGATGCAGCAGGAGTTGTAACAAGAAGCGACACGGTAGCTCAAGCAGTTACTATGACGGTGAGTGTCAAGAAAAATCTTGCAACTAGCAGTAAATCATTTAGCTTGAATGTACCCAGAGTGGAACATGCTCCGGTTGCAACGGGCGCTTTATTAGAGATTGCCGAAGATGCAAACGCAACGCAGGTGACTTTGACATATAGTGATTTAAATGGCGACGAGTTAACGGTAACGGCTGTTTCTGCGGCTAGTCACGGTAGCGCAACAGTAATAAACGGAGCTGTTGCATACACTCCGGCTGCAAACTTTAACGGCAGTGACTCCTTTACTTACACGGTGAGTGACTCTACAGGCCTAAGTGCAACAGCGGATGTAAATGTAACAGTAAACGCAGTGAATGATGCGACAGTATGGAACACACCGGCAACACTTCCTGGCGTTTTAGAAGACTTCGGAACGTTTAATGTTGAGTTAAACGCATCAGATGTTGATGGAGCCGTAACTTATGGGCTTGTATCAAATTCAGCAGGCATAAACGCAGCTCTTAATGGCGAAACTTTAACAATCTCTTCTGTAGCAAACGCAAGCGGTAATGAGACAGTAGTTGTTTCGGCAAGCGAAGGCGGAGTAGATACAAATCTTACGCTTTCTCTTGTGGTAGCAGCAGTGAATGATGCGCCTACAGCGGGAACTTTTACGCCTCTTGCAACGATAGCTGAAGATTCTTCATATAGTTTCACGGCAATAGCAAGTGATGTGGATTCAGTTAATTTAACCTACTCTTTGGCAAATAATCCTACTTGGATGAGTATAAACCCAACTTCAGGAGCGGTAAGTGGAACACCTGCAAACGCAGATGTCGCAACGACTTCAAATGTGCAAGTTTTAGTAACAGACGGCGTTATTGCTTCTCCTGTATCTATCGCAACATTTAGCGTAACGGTCACAAATACAAATGATGCTCCGGTTGCTTCTGCTTCTTCTGTTGGGACGCTGAAAAATACACTCGTCACAGGTACTCTGGTTGCCAATGATGTGGATGTCGGAGATACTTTAACATACGCCATTGTGAGCCAAGTAGGTGCAAACGGTACGGTCACTATTACAAATGCCAGTACGGGTGCATTTTCTTATACTCCGACAACGGACTATTTGGGTGAGGGAAATTTTACTTTTAAAGTGACAGATGCAAACGGGACGGATTCAAATATTGCAACAGTTTCTTTGAGTATTACTGACGCTATTATTAGTATTGTGGCTACGGATGATATTGCAAGCGTTGAAGAAGATGCTAATGTAACCATAGATGTATTGGGCAATGATGTTTTAACAAATGAAACAGTAAACGGCGGTGCAACAAACGGAACTATTATCTCAGCTGTTTCAACTCCAACAAGCGGTACAGCTACAATCACTTCCGGTGCTATTTTGTATGTTCCAAACGCAAATTTTAATGGAACAGACAGTTTTACATATACGGCATTGACACTTAGCGGAAACACAGATACAGCCACAGTAAATGTAACAGTGACAGCAGTAAATGATGCAATAGTATGGAATACGGTAGATACTCTGAGCCCTGTAGATGAAGATTTTATTCAATTTACGGTTGAGTTGAATGCAACAGATGCGGATGGCGCGGTAACATATGCTCTTGTTGGTACAACAGGCATTGTAAACGCAGTCGTAAACAGTTCAACTTTGACAATTTCACCAATTGAAAATGCAAACGGTGGGGAAACAATTACGGTTTCAGCAATCCAAGGTACGGAAACAGTTAATCATACTATTGCGTTTACGATAAACGCAGTAAATGACGCTCCGGTAGCAAATGCCGATGCTTTTTCTGCATTACTCAATACTACTAATGCAGACGGTTGGAATATTTTGGCAAATGACATTGATGTAGAAGGTCCATTGAGTATAGCAAGCTGTGAAACCACTACTACCGAGTCAGGCTCTGTAACTTATGATACAGCTGAAGTTATATCTTATACGCCGGCAAATGAATTCGTTGGTACAGATACATTTTCGTGTACTATTACAGATGGTGACTTAAACGCAACAGCCTTAGTAAGTGTTGTTGTATCTGGAAACCACGCTCCAGAAGCTTCGGGTGCAAATATTACGATGGTACAAGGCGAGAACATCACCGGACAAGTGATAGCGTTTGATGCAGATGATGATAATCTTACGTTTAGTTTAGCCGGCGGAGATTTGACTAACTTGGTAGGAAGCAATCTTAATCCGGATGGTACATATAATATTACCGCTTCAGGTGTTGGCTCAGGGTATATCGTTGTTAGCGTTGCAGATGATGGGGAGCCGTCAATGAGCACAACTACTACTTATAATGTTACTGTTATAGAATCACAGGCACAAAATAGTGCGTATGACTTCAGTGATGGTGGAGAACTAACTGAAGCTGAGTGGGATGCAAACGCAACGCTTGATATTCCTGCTGATGCAAAGCTTTACAGTATTTGGGGAACAGATACAGATGAAAACAATGTAACAACACTAAATATGGACTATCTAGAGTTTATATCTGATGGTTCATTTATTGTATCTGAGGATAACAGCAGTGATTATTCACATGACGGTGTTATTGTAGGAAGCAATGTAACAGATGGCAACAGCGATGGGATGATAGCGGTATCTAAAGGTACGAGTTATAATGCTGGCTTAAAAGTTGCAGAGCTGAAACTATTGGAAGTATACGAAGGAAATGAAACTGCAACAGTATTCCCTGATATCACAATGCCAAACAGTGCAGTAGTTTATAAAACAGCAGTTAAAATGGCAGAAGCCAGCTATTATTTAGATCGTCCGGCAGATGATTGTACACAAAATAATGAGTGTGTTGCGTATCCTACATTAAACGCAATGATAGATAATAATGCACACGGAATCGTAGGATACAATCAAGAAAATTATAGACGTTTACTTGTTTTTGGAAGTGAACAAAATCTTTCAGACACAAATGGAACAGTGATGGAAATTGATATGACAGATGTGTACGCTAACGGCGGAGAACCTTTTGTTATCAATGCAAACGCAGGGACATGGAGCGTAGGAACATACACAGATGAAGACGATGCAAGTAATATGATGGTTACAGTAACACTAGCCGATGGCGTGAGCGGTTTTGATAATAAACATATTATACTCGTTGCTCCTGGGGCTATTTTGAACGGAATGCCGACAGACACTGTTTTCAAAGGAAGCTATGACCCTGTCGGAACAATAATGGTAGATTACAGATTCAACGATGTTGCATCTGCGGTACTGCAAAATGTTTATAACCCTGTAACAGCTGCAGAATATATGGCCCTGACAGGCATTGCTTATGATATAACTCCGGATGCGTTTAGTGCCGCTACAGGTATTTACGATCCAAGAGATTTAAATTATACGGTGAACAATACTGTATACAGTTTAGAAATAGATCCAGGGAGCGGTTTTCTTGTATCAGAGATGATATACGAGAATACAATTGTGACAAGAACAGAATATCTAAATGGTGTAGCGGGTACACCAATGGTACTGAGTCATGATGCGGCTAACGGCATTAATCCTTTTACTATAGATGGTACTTATGAAATTAAAATTGCCGGTCTCATAAGTGGTGCTGAATATAGTGCTCTTACAGGTTTTGCAATGCCGGAAAGTGCTTATATTTATCAAGTTTATTCACATGATACAGGTACGGGCGATGCTTATTTTGAACACTTTGCCAATACTATTGCTAAACAAATAATGCAAGTTAATTTTATGAATCAGCAATAAAAAGCTGATTTCCTCAACGCGTTTCCACGCTATGTGTGGGAACGCAACTATTCAATATTATTAATTTCAACAAAACCAAACAATAAAGCCCCTCATAACCTAATTGTAATAATCTTTTAATATAATATACGACTAAAAAATAAAGGCAAATTTATGCAAAAAAAATCAAGAAGTGGTTTCTCACTTATAGAACTTATGATAGTTATCGTCATCTTGGGGCTCTTGGCAGCGATGGTTATGCCGAGTTTAACAGGTAAGGGCGAAGAGGCAAAACGCAACCTTGTATGTGTGCAGATGAAGAGCATCTACAACAGCTCACTTGACATGTTTAAAATAGACAACGGCATGTATCCGAGTACGACTGAAGGGCTTGAGGCTTTGGCTGTAAATCCTGATGCAGAGCTTTATCCGAACTATTCGGCAAGCGGTTACTTTAAAGATGGAAAAATTCCTAAAGATTCATGGGGAAATAAGTTCATATATGTAAACGATGAAGGAAAAATAGAGATTGTTTCTCTAGGCGCTGACAGAAAAGAGGGCGGTACAGGCGAAGCTGCCGATATTAAAATGAGCGAGTGTAAATAACACTTGAAAAGAGCAGCTTTTTCGCTCATTGAACTGATGATAGTCGTGATGATTATGGGGGTTGTTTACTCTCTTTCCATTAATGGACTTCAGCGTTCAGCCAAAGGTGCAGAGAATGTAACGCTTATGAATCTAAAAAACTACATGCTCTCTTTAGAGTATGAAAAAAACGTCAGACTTTTATGTTTGGACGAGTGTGAGAGCTGTGACATTTTGGTCGATGGAGTCAAGCAGGAAACCTTGGAAAAGTTCTTAGACAAGAGTGTAAAAACTTACAGATATGAGTTTTTGCAGGGTGTTCATGAAGTCAAGCATGAACTCTATTTCAACCAGGAAAATGTAGAAGAAGATGTCTGCTTTTCTTACAGCATCGATAAACAAGGAGTAGGTGAACAAGTGTTAGTAGAGTACAAAAAGGCAGTTTATGACTTCACTCCTTACTTTTCATCAACTATAAAATACGCATCCATCCAAGAAGCTGTAAACGCAAGAGAAAAACTTATTCAAGAAGTGCAAAAATGATTTTTAAATACAAAGGCATAGATGAAGAGGGCAATAAAGTAAGTGACAAAATTGAGGCACTCTCTTTAAGTGAAGCCAAGAGCAAACTCAAAGCCAACAAAATCATCTATGAGAGCATAAAAGAAGAAAGCGTTTCCATTTTTGACGCCTTAAGTGTGAGTATGCGTTACAAAATCAAACCAAAAGAGCTATCCTCACTTTCGCGCGAACTTTCCATGTATATTCGTTCCGGTATTACCATCGTTTCGGCACTGAAAATTGTGCAGACACACTATGAAAAAAACAAAAAAATGAAACTTTTTTTAACGACGGTAAGCACGCATTTAGATGAGGGGAAAAACTTTTATACTGCCTTAGAGTCACAAACAGTCGTAGTTCTTCCGGAGTTTTTTAAACACTCTATTAAGGTGAGTGAGAGCGGCGGAATCTTAGATGAAGTACTCTTGGAGTTGTCGCGTTTTTTAAAAGAGCAGGACAAAATAGCCAAAGAGATTAAGAGTGCGTTTGCCTATCCGACTTTTATGATTCTGGTTTCCTTGGTAATGATTGCGTTTATGTTAGCCTTTGTTGTACCGCAAATAACGGGTATATTTGAGAGCATGAACCAAGAGTTGCCGACACCCACAAAGGTTGTTATAGCCATGGGAGATTTTTTCAGAGACAACATTAAAATCATTCTCGCTAGTATTGTTGTGTTTGTTATTGCGTTTATGGTGCTGATGAAAAAAAGTTACACTTTTGCTTATGGCGTTCATAAGTTTATTCTCAAACTGCCGCTTTTTGGAGAAATTGCCCAAAAAAGTGAGCTTGCGCGTTTCGCTTACATGGCGTCACTTTTGACGCGTTCTGGTGTGCCTTTTGTGCAGACGATTAACCTGAGCGCAAACATTCTCAACAACCTTGTGTTAAAAGAGCTTTTTGTGAACGCTTCTACGAAAGTTGTAGAGGGAAAACTTCTCTCAAACGCCATAAACTCTTCACAAACAAAGATAGACAATGCCTTTGTTCAGTCCATTGCTTTGGGTGAAGAGACCTCTCAGGTTCAGAGTGTTTTAACAAATATTTCAGAACTCTATTTTGAAGAAAACCGTGAAAAAATCTCTCTGCTTTTAACTCTACTTGAACCTGCACTTATGCTTTTTGTCGGCGGCAGCATAGGTTTTATTGTCGCGGCGATGCTGCTGCCTATTTTCTCTATGAGTATAAGTTAGTTCCATGCCAAAACGCAGCGCAATCGCACTCTTAATTACGGTTTTTTTCATCATAGCTATAAGTATCTCATTGGGCATTTCGCTTAAACAGGTTAAAGAAGCTTCAAACGAGGTTGAAAGTGAAGCTTTTATGTTACAGAGTGCCCTTATTTTGGAAGATGTTTCGAATATTTTAAAAAATTCACAAGAACTTGATGCAGTTATACGGGATAACTCTATTGAGAGTTTTTTTCTTTTTCTCTCCGAAGTCGGGTTTATACCTTTTGAGAGTGACGGAATGAAAGTAAGTATTGAAATAGCAAGCGCACGTTCGAAATTTAATATAAACTCTCTGCGTGACGCAAATAGTTCAAACCCTCAAAAGACCCAAGCAATGCAGGAATATTTGGGTACTTACGCAATAAATGACGATTATGTCGGCATTTTGTTAGATAATATGAGCCAAATTAAAGAAGATAATTCTTATAATAGCGCTATATTCAATGATAATCCCACTCTGTTTAGGGATTATATTGTTTCACAGAAACATTTGGATGAGATAAACAATTTTTATATGCAAAATACGCATGAAAACGCCATTACTAAAGTAGATTTTGAGAAGCTGTTTTATTTTTCAAAAGACGGAGCTTACTCTGTTGATGTGAATTATGCAACCAAGGAGACTTGGCGTTTAATGCTTGGCTGTGATGAACTCAGAGCTGAGGAGCTTGCTCTTGGCGGAGGCTTCTATATAAAAGAAGAAGATTTGGCTTTGAGTGATGTTGAAAAAGAGATGCTTAAAAGATTTGCCACGAGCTTTTATGAACCTTATCTGGATGTAAAAGTTGCAATAAGTAAAAATGACCAAAGTGCGTTTATACGATTTGAATACGATATGAAAACTAAAAAGGGAAGCAATTTTGTTTACGAAATTTAACAGCAAATACAGAACAATTTTTGTCGATCCGCAGATGCCAAGAGTGGAGATAAGTGAGAAAGTGAATGTCATTCTCTCACCTTCGCTCTACTGGGTGAAAAAACTCTCTTTACCGATAAAATACCTCAGAGATGTAAAAAAAATTCTGCCATCAATTTTTGAGGACGTTCTTCCTGAGGGGAACTACAACTACAGCGCCTATAAAAGCGGCGAAGAGTTTTTTGTTTTTGCCTACGAAGATAAGCTTATTTTAGACACGCTTGCCCAAAAAGGCATCAATGCGTCAAATATTGCCAATGTTTATTTTGCACAGAGTGAATTTGAAGAGCTTGAAGGCGCACTCAAAGTAAATGAAACGCAGAACATGTACCTCAAAGACGAGATATTAATACTCGTTCCAAACACTTTTGTGAACGAGAGCAAGCCTTTGGATGCGGATACAGTTTCTTTGTCGGGCCATACAATTTCCCTTGCGCAATTTGGACACATTGTAGATACAAAAAGTCTCTATAAAATAGCCGGTGTTTTTATTGTGCTGATTGTTTTGCTTGGCGTTGAATGGTTTGTGACCGCGCAAAAAATAAATGAGATTGAAGAACTTAAATCTGCGCTTTTTGAAAAAGAAGGTGCAAAATCAACTATGTTTGAAAACAATGCAATTCTTAAAAAACAAAAAGCAATCTATGAAAAACAGACAAAACTTAGAGATGGCGTTTCTTTGGTTCTTTCTGCAAAACTTGCCAAAAATGAGACACTTAAAGAAGTGAGTTTAAAAAATAAAAGTTTTGTTGCAGAGTTTAGCACTTTGAGTCCGGCTACTACTGCCGCGATAGAAAAAGATTTTAAAGCAAGCGGTTTGAGTTACAAAATTTCCAAGCAGAATGAATCTTGGCGTGTGGAGGTTTCTTTATGAATCGTTTGAATCCTTTACATGCCGGAGCAGTTTTAATTGTATTGGTGCTCTTTTTTGCGCTCAAGCTCAGCGGTGCAAAAGAGGAGCTTATCCTTGCAAAAGAAGAGTACAAAGAGACTTCAATTACCTTAAATGAACTCAGTTCACTGAGCAGCGCTTATTTGGGCAAAGAAGAGGTGAAAAAATCTTTGCAGAGAATTTTGGCACAGCCTTCGCTTAGAGGTGCAAACATCGAGCAAAAACTCAAAAGCAACAGTATTATTTTAAATGGCTCAAGCGTGGACAAAGAAGCATTGAATTCACTCATGGGCAAACTCTTAAACGGTGCCTATGACATTGGCTCATTTAACATCAAAAAGCTCAGTGAGAACAAAGCGAGCTTTGAAGTGGAGATACAATGGTAAAAAGATTTTTGAGATTTTTCGCATATCTTGCGTTTTTCGTTGTAGCACTGATATTTTTTGCTCCAAAACTTGGCATGTACTACTTTTTAGAGAATGAACTTAAAGCTTATGATGTCATCATCTCGGGAGAAACACTCAAAGATGAGGGCGTGAGTTTAAACATCAAAGATGGACAGATTTTTGTAAAATCCATAGAGAGTGCAAGTATCAAAGAGTGTGATGTAACACTCTTACTTTTTTACAACGCTATTAACGCAAGAGATATTACACTCTCCCAAAGCGCCAAGTCTTTTATTCCGTTAAAAGTTCAAGAGTTAAAACTCTCTTACACTGTTTTTAATCCGCTTCATATCAAAGTAAACGCTGTCGGTGAATTTGGCAGTGCGCAGGCTCAGGTAAATATTTTAGACAGAACTATTCATGTAGATTTACAGGCTTCTGAGATGATGAGCAAAGGGTATAGAAACTCGCTTCGAGAGTTTAAAAAATCTGAGGACGGAGGATTGACTTATGATAAAACTTTCTAACTCAAGCTTTCTGCCCATCTTTGCCAAACTGCTTATTCTCATGGTTTTGGCAAAAAGTATTACCCTTGTCCTGCTCTGGTTTTTACCGAGTGATGGCGTGGAGCTTGCGCAGCAACACAGTTACAAACCAAAGTACCAAAGAGTAGATTTTGAAAATATGATTCAGTCACCTGTGGGTGCAAAAGGCCAGGGTGCAGCAAGCAGCTCGTCAAACGCAGTGAGTATAACGAGTATGGTTCTTAAAGGACTTTACGGAAAACAAAACTATGGTTATGTCATAGTCGCACTCAAAACTTCTTCAAACAAGACTTCCATTATTGCTGTCGGAGAGGAGTTTTCAGGATTTACACTCAATTCTATCGCCCCAATGAGTGCCACCTTCACAAAAGCGGGCAAAGAGTATACTCTTGAGCTTGAAAAAACAATGACAAGCAGTCGCGCGTCATTGTATGAACCAGAAGTTGAGATAGATGACGGTTCACCAAAAACCGTCTCTAAAGAGGACATCCTTGCTTATGCAAAAAGTCCTCAGGATATTTGGAAAGAGATTTCTATAGTCGAAGTGAAAAACGGCGAAGAGATAGAAGGTTTTCGGGTAACAAAAATAGCCAAAAATTCAAAAATGGCAACTTTGGGGCTCCGTGAGGGTGATGTGATTATAAAAGCCAATAATATTGAGCTTAAATCTTATAAAGATGCCATAGATATTTACAATGGCTTAGATAAATTAGACGCGGTGCAAATCGTCGTTTTGAGAGAAAATCAAGAAGTGGAGTTAGTATATGAGATTCATTAAGGCAATTTTTTTAGCGGTTATATTGGTTGTAAGTTTATCGGCACGAGAACAGGTCAATGTAAACTTCTCAAATCTTGAAATAAACGACTTTATTAAACTCGTTTCAAAGATTACAAACAAAAATATACTCATAAACAATAAAGTAAACGGCACGGTGGATTTTGTAAGTTCAACTCCAATTTACGATGATGAGCTTATGGATATTCTGATTTCAGTTTTGGAGTCTAAAGGTTTTACTCTTATAGAAGACGGTTCTTTGTACGAAATTGTGCGTTCAACAGAAGCAGCACAGAACAATGCAAAAGTAATACGCCCGGGAAGCAGTGCAAAAGGCTCTTTGATGGTCACGCAAGCGATTGTGGTCAAGGGTGAAAATGTTGATATAGTCGCGGCAAAAATCCGTTACCTGATTTCAAAAACTGCCAAGCTCATGACAATGAAAGAGAGTAATACCATTCTTTTAACGGACTACCCGAAGAATATTGAGACTATCAAACAGGTTATTGAAGACATAGACACAAATAACGCAATGATAGTAAAGATTATTCCTATTAAAAACACTGAGGGTAAAAAACTCCAAGCAAAACTTGCTGATATAGGCAAATCTATTTTTAATGAGAAAGTGGATGCAGAGGCTGTAAAAATTCTCCATGATGAAAGTACAAACTCCATCATTGTTGTCGGCAACACAAAGAATGTGAAAAAAGTGCAGGAGTTGATTAGCAAGCTTGATGTTGAATCAAATATTGCCAATTCTCTGCAAATATTTTCTTTAAAGAATTCCGATTCTAAAGCTGTTATGGCAACACTGACAGACATTATCTCAAAACAGACTTTTACAGACCCTGCAATGAAGCCGAATATCTCAGCAAATGAAGAGATAAACGCAATCATCGTTGTAGGCGATCCTCAGGTTATTAAAGGGATTAAAGCCATTGTTGACGAGCTTGACAAAGAGAAGTATCAGGTTTACGTTCAGGCAAGAATAATTGAGATAAACAAAAATGACAGTGAAAATATCGGAGTAAGATATGGTTTTGCCGGAGGTGATGTATCTTCATCAGGAATTTATGCCATGAGTGCTAATTTTGGAGATAAGGATTTGACCTCTTTTGCGGCAACGGCTGTTAAAGATGCTTTAGGAAGTATTGGAAGCGGGGCAAACGCTGCGTTTGCACTTGGTGCTACAGTAGACTTCTTAGAAACTAACGGTGCGTCAAAATCTATCTCAAATCCATCTATTCTTTGTGTAAATAATAAAGAGTCATCTATCTATGTAGGTAAAACTATATCTATCTCAACAGGAAGTGTGACATCAAGCGCAACTTCGCTTCCCGGTGTGACAAACAGTTTTAAAAGAGAGGACGTTGGTTTGACACTAAAAATTAAGCCTCGTGTTTCTGAAAAAGACAAGGTGACTTTAGATGTTGAAACTGTTCTTGAAAATGTACTCGATGATGGTTCCCTAAACGCAACAGGACAACCGGTAACATCTAAACAAGAAGTTAAAACACAGGCAATTTTACGTCACGGTGAGAGCATTATCATCGGTGGACTTGTGAAAACCTATGAGAGAGATTCAACAAGTAAAGTACCTTTGCTTGGCGACATTCCCCTTATTGGTGAGTATCTCTTTTCATCGAAGTCAAAATCTAATGAGCAGGATAATTTAGTTGTTATTTTGACGCCTTACATTATTGACAAAAGTGCGCAACTCTCTCAATTGCAACAAGATTTGGGAGTTCTTTCGCGAATTCAAAAAGAGTATAACGATAAAGCTTTTGATAAACTTGAAAAGAAAAAAGAAGAGATGGAAAATGCAAAAGATACAACAAAAGTAAACCCGTTTGAGGCTATAGAGTAATGTTAAACTTAGAACCTCTTCACAATCTCAAACTCGAAGTCAGTGAAGTAGAAGGCTTAAATACGGAGCTTTGTCTTAAAAACTACCTGCTTTTTTCTGAACTTCATGGAGAAGTGACTGCGTTTATGTGTGAGCGCTATTTAGTCGAAGCGAGTAACTATTACACAAAACTGCCGCAAAAATTTCCTCTGTATATTTTAGATGAAGACTCCTATGACAGACTTTATAACCGCTTTTTGGAACTTAGAACCGACAGAACAATGGAGAGTATGCAAGAGGATTCTGATGAAAAAAAAGATGATGAAGACATTTCCCTTACAGACTTTTTAAGAACATCTTCAGACATTTTAACAAGCGAAGAATCTGCGCCTATCATCAAATTTGTGAATGCTCTTTTTTATCAGGCCATTAAAAAACGTGCCTCAGACATTCACATAGAAGTGCAGGAAAAACGCGGCGAAGTGCGCTTTCGTATTGACGGTATGCTTATTAAAAACGCAGACCTTGATAAAAAAGTTGTCAATCTTATTGTCAGCCGTATAAAAGTTATCTCAAATCTAGATATCTCAGAAAAACGCATCCCGCAAGATGGACGAACGCAGATAAAAATTGCAGGCGAGTCTCTGGACGTGCGTGTCTCAATTCTTCCGACATTTTACGGTGAGCGCGTCGTTATGAGACTTTTGATGCAAAGTTCGCAAATACCGCACATCAATGAACTCGGATTTAACAACGAACTTATAGGTGATGTGAAAAAACTGTTACGCTCTTCTCATGGAATTATTCTTGTAACAGGGCCGACAGGAAGTGGTAAAACGACTTCTCTTCACTCATTTTTACGTGAAGTGGAATCACCTGAACTTAACCTCATTACAGTTGAAGACCCTGTGGAGTACAAGTCTGACAATATCTCACAAATACAGGTCAATGAAAAAGTAGGGCTTACTTTTGCCTCGGCACTGCGCTCTATCTTACGTCAAGACCCGGATGTCATTATGATAGGGGAAATCCGTGATGAGGAGACAGCGAGCATTGCTGTCCGCGCTGCGCTTACAGGTCACTTGGTCTTTTCAACCCTGCACACAAATTCTGCCGCTGCAACAATTTCAAGACTGACAGACATGGGAGTGGAACCGTTTTTAATCTCCTCTTCACTGCTTGGTATTTTAGCGCAAAGACTTGTGCGTATTTTATGTGACGAGTGTAAAGAAGAGGATGTGATAGCAGAAGAGTTCGCAGAAGATTACAAGCTTTCAAAAGATGTAAAAATATACAAAGCCTGCGGCTGTAAAACCTGTAATTACAGCGGTTATGCGGGAAGACGCTCCATCGGAGAACTTCTGGTAATGAACGACAAGGTGAGAGACCTGCTCAAAACCACTACGGATGAGCACTCCATTAAAACTGCTCTTGAAGCGGACGGTCTTAAAACCATAGCAACACAACTCCACCTTATGCTGCTTGATGGAGAAACATCTCTTGAAGAAGCAATACGTATCGGCTTAGGGCATGCGTAAAGGTTTTACTCTCATAGAAGTGATGGTTGCGGTGATGATTGTCTCCGTGGTCATTTTAGGGCTGCTGCAGCTCTTCGCCAACAATACCCATATCTTTTTTGGACTTGAAAAAAAAATGCAAAACAATCAATATCTCTCTGCGTTTTTGGCAAGTCAAAAATATGGCTTTGAAGATAAAAAAACAACGCTGTATGAACTTTTTAGTGACTTTGAGATGAATGATGACTTACGACGCCAACTTAAAAATAAAAAAGTTGAAGTAGTGTACCAAGAACTTGAAGTGATAGATTTGTCAGAATTTCAGGCAGAAAAAGAAGAGACAAATCCGGAAGTGGAAGCTGCAAAAGAGACAAATTCGGGCATGGTTTTTGAGATGGGGAAATCTGTGTTGAAATTTGAAGATGTTTCAGTCTCACTGACTCGGGTGAAACTTCAATGAGAAAGGCTTTTACCCTCATTGAGATGATGATTTCCATCACAATCTTGGCTATTATGATGATTTATTTGTATCAAAGTTATTCTTCTCTTAATATTTCCAACACTGTTTTTAAAAAAGCAACAGATGAGATAAAAGAGATTGAGCTGAAAAAGAGAGTCATTTTTTTAGATTTCTCTTTGGCTCAAAAAGGTGATGCGAATGCTTCCTTTAAGATTCTCAATCAAGAGATAAACGAGGATGTAGTCTTTATGCAAAGTGCACACTCACTGCATAAACGCCACAATCCTTATGTAGGTTATTTAGTTAAAGATAAAAAGCTTTACCGCATAGAGTCGCTCAAGCCTTTGCGTGAGTATCCCTTAGGTGTAGAGAGTGAATTTGTAGCTGATACATTGGGAGAAGTGAATAGTTTTCGAGTCTATAAAAACCAGCCAAAGAGTGATGATAATGCCTCTGAAGCCTATTTAATTCACATAGACTTCAAAGATGAGGAAGATATTTTAATAAAAACAAAGCTGCTTAACGAGAGTTAATTAAAACGCTTTCGTATTTAGTACTTCGCTTATAGTGGACTTTAGTCTCTGTATTTGGAGATGCCGCAAGGCTGATTAGGAGTCGGCGGATGCTCTTTGAGGTACGTTAAATCCTCCAGTGTTTGTACTAAGACTTTTTTTTGCTGCAAAATTGGAAGCATAAGATTATCTTTCTCATTTAAAGGAATACTCCAGTCTAAAAGTATGGTTTGTACCTCGGCATCTAGCTCGTCTAGGGCGTTTTGTATGTGTTTAAGTGAATTCATGCGGATATTGTAGCAAAAATTTATAATAGTTTGGGTATAATCCCATTCCCAAAATAGAGAGATAGATTATCTGCCTCTATGAGGCAAGCTTTAGTGCCTCAGCGGCTAGCGATTTCTTTGTGGACGTGTTCGCAAAGAAAATCAAAATTGAAGCAAAAATTTTACAAAGGAGCCATCGATGCCAAAAATGAAATCGGTAAAAGGCGCTGTAAAGCGTTTTAAGGTAAAGAAAAACGGTACTGTTAAACGCGGAACTGCATTTAGAAGCCACATTTTAACTAAGCAAGATGCACAAACTCGTCGTGACCAAAACACTCCAAAAGTGATTGCAAAAGTTGACGAAGCAAACATTAAGGCTATGATTAACTAATTTTAGTTATCTCATAAATCTCCAATTTTTTAATTGGGCAAGTCCATAATATTATGGCACCTTGAGCACAGAAAGTGACTGGGTAAAGAAAAAGGAAAAATATGCCAAGAGTAAAAACAGGTGTTGTTCGTAGAAGAAGACACAAAAAGATATTAAAATTAGCGAAAGGTTTTTACAGCGGACGCCGTAAACACTTTAGAAAAGCTAAAGAACAAATTGAACGTTCATTGTATTATGCATTCCGTGACCGTAAGCAAAATAAACGTGAATTCCGTAAATTATGGATTATCCGTATCAATGCTGCTTGTCGTTTAAATGGAATGAACTATTCAACATTCATGAATGGACTTCACAAATCTGGTATCGAGCTTGACCGTAAAATTCTTGCTGATATGGCGATGAATGACGCAGCTGCGTTTACTGCAGTTACTGAAGCATCAAAAGCAGCACTTAGCAAATAAGTTTAAAAGACCTTTTGGTCTTTTAGCTTTGCTAAGCTTTTTAAATCTTATGAATATATAAGACCGAATTTCCCTTACTGTTGTAGTAAATCCCCAAAGAATTTTTTCTTGATACAAAAACTCCCCGTCCATTAAAAGTCTGCCCATTTCTAAAGATTGTACTTAATATTTGCGTATCAAATCCCTCGCCCTCATCTGATATTTTAGTCACCATGTAGTTGTTGTTCGCATATTCTATTATGTTAAGTTGTACAAAAATTTTTTTATTGCAGTTTAGGCTGAGCTCTATAAGCTTGTCTATATATTTATCATCTTGAATGAGAAGATTTTTTGAAGAGGAATCAATGCCCAGATTTCCATGCTCATACGCGTTCATAAATAGTTCTGTAAAGACAAGGTTTGCCTGAGTTCTTGCTTCTGAATTTTGTGACAAATTTTCAAATTTTTTTTCATACCACTCACTTGCATCTTCGACCGCTTCAAGAGAACTGCTAAACTCTTTTTTATGTGCTTTGTTGTCAAAAGATGGAAGTTTATTGATAAAAATGAGTGTCAGATCATCCTCTTGAGCCTTTATCTTTTCAAATATTTTCTCTCTCAAATCTTCTTTCGTAAAGGAGTTTGCAAAATCTTCCTGAATAAAGTCTCCATAGAGTCTCTCGTTAATACAGGTTTCATTTTCCACTAGGCCGTCACTGTAAAAAAGAAACTTTGAAATATTTGATACATTGTAAGTGGAAGTGACGTATTCTTTTTTATATTTGTTCATTGGCGGATTGTTGGATTTTATTCTAATGATGTCGTTATTGTTTGATTGCAACAGCATGGCAGGCATAGAGAACTTTGCATACTCCATGGAAAGAAAGTAGTTGTTTATGAGAATGTAGTCTATTGCCAGGGCTTCTTCTTCCAGGAGAATTGGCTGAATATACTCTAATGACTCTCGAATGAGAATATTTAAATCAAAGCTGTCATGTGTTTTCATCTTGTCAATAAGATGGTTAATAAACGCACTCATAAGCATAGCCGTAAGAGAGGCTGAAAGACCTTTCCCCATGCCGTCTATCACAAGGTAAAAAGTTCTGTGCTCATCTATTTCTCTTGCCGTATAGGCATCGCCGCTCATAATATCCAAAGGTCTGTAGAGAAAATCAACCAGCCAGGAAGAATCTTTCTCTATCATTTTGTAGTAAAAGTCATTTCTTAGGATATTTAACTCTTTAGCAAAACCCAACTCTTCCTGATAAGAGTTATACTCCTCTTTATCCTGATATTTTTTGAGTTTTTTATTTATTCCTAATTTAGTTTGTTGCAATGTCATCCCGCTTAAATACTTCTCACTTTAAATGCAGCAGTAAGGCTTAAGTCGTCAAAAAGTTCAATAAGCTGTTTGCTTGCAACATTTAGTTCTAAGTCTATATTGTCTTTTAAGATGAGTTTGTTAAAGTAGCCAATAACAGATGATGTAATGGAAATAGAGTCATTAATATTGACAACAAGCTTTTTGTGCTTAGCGGCGATACTGTCCATCGTGTTTTTTATATTTTGAAAATCAGAGATACTTTTAATATTTCCATCTATATTTACGAGATTATCATGTGATGATATTTCCATTTCTTCAAGTCCTTTTTTTGTTTATAATAAATGTTAGCAGAAATTTACTGAAGGATTTAATAATGAAACTTTAGAGATTCTCTAAAGCACTGTGCCACTCTTTCATTTTCTTCTCGTAGCCAATATCTTTGAGCTCAACAAATTTGAGCGGTTTAGCTAAATACTGTTGTTTTACATAACCGCCAAAGTCGTGCGGATAAAGATATTTGCCGTCACTTTGCTGTTTGAGATGTTTTGGAATCTCAAGATGCACACCGTTTGCAATGGCTTGAAGTGCTGCGTTTATAGCGAGATAAGAGGAGTTTGATTTAGGAGAAGCACAAAGATAAATAACAGTCTGAGCCAAGATTATTCTTGCTTCCGGATAACCGATTTTACTGACACTGGTTAAGCATGAGGTACAGAGTGTAAGGGCTTGCGGATTGGCGTTTCCTACGTCTTCGCTTGCCAAAATGACAAGGCGTCGGGCAATAAAATCTGCACTCTCTCCGCCATCAATAAGCCGTGCCAAGTAGTATATAGCAGCGTCCATGTCGGAGCCGCGAATAGACTTTATCATCGCACTTGCCAAATCATAATGCACACCGGCTTCGGAGCTTCCTGCTGAGAGTGCATTCGGTCGCAGGGCTTTGAGATTTTTGATTGTTATATTTGTGTCAAGGTTGGAACAGAACTCTAAAAGTTTGAGCATAGCGCGTGCATCTCCGCCGCTGCTTGCTACGAGATACTCGGCCGCTTCTTCATCTAAACGCAGCTTTGCATTTGCTGCTGCTTTTTGAAGAAGTGTTGCTAGAGCTGCGTTTGTAATGTAGTTGAGCTCAAAAAGCATCCCTCGTGAGCGAATTGCCGAAGTGAGAGAAAAAAATGGGTTTTCCGTTGAAGCGCCTATGATTAAAACGCTGTTGTTTTCCATGACTGGAAGCAGAACTTCTTGCTGGTTTTTTGCCAAACGATGTACTTCATCAATGAAGATGAGAGGTTTTTCAAGAGCATTTTTGTGTGTGTCAAATACTTTTCGGAGCTGTTCTATTTTGAGGGAAGTTGCGTTAAATTCATAAAAAGGCATCTGCATTGTTTTGGCTATGATACGTGCGAGAGAGGTTTTACCGCATCCGGCAGGACCATAGATAAAACTATGTCCTAAAACGCCTTTTTCGCATAAAACGCGAAGAGGAGCATTTGGGTTGCTGAGATGTTCTTGACCTATAAGCTCATCAAAGGAAGACGGGCGCAGAACTTGTGTAAAGTCCAATTATTTTATCCCTTTGCCTCGTGAGCCGGATTTTGCCCCTGCTTTGGAGTCTGCTCTGTTTTTAGGTTTCGGACCGGCCTTTGAGTCTGCTTTTGGTTTTGGTCCCGCTTTTGAATCTGCTTTTCTTTTTGGGGTATCTGCCAGAAGTTTTCTGAGTCTTACACTGTCGGGATTGTTATACCCTTTTGTGGCTGTTTCATCCTCTTTATAGCGTGATTTTGAGGCATCTTTTGATTTATGGGCATCTTTGTTTTTTGGTTTAAAACCCTCTTTCTCTTTGGAAAAAGTTTTTGGTTTTTTCACAGAACCCTGTGTCTCTTTTTGCTTTTTCTCTTCGTCTTTTAAAAAGGTAAAAAGAGCAGAATATTCACTTCTTGTTAGGTAACGAGACTTTCCAAGAGGAAGGTTGTTGAGTTTTATCTCTGCAAAACTTAAACGCTTGAGGTCAGATATTTCCGCACCAAAGTGGGCAAAAAATCTTCTGAGCTCACGGTTTTGTCCCTCTTTGATGGCAACTTTGAGCGTAGAATAGTTATGTGCGTTTTTAATGACCTGGTAGCCAATAAAAGGAGCAAAAGTCATAGATGTCACTTTTGAGTGTGAATGTCCGCCTGCCGTTGCATCGTCAAGCGTAAGTCCGCCAAGCATAGCTACTTCCATCTCTGGAGTAACTTCGCCTTTGATTTTTATTTTGTAAATTCTCTCAAGGTCTGAGTTCATTAAAGCAGTTGCAACTTTTGAAGCGTCTGTAAGGAGTAAAACACCCTCAGAAGCGTAGTCAAGTCTTCCTACGGGAATAAAATGTTTAAACTCTTTTTCGAGTGAGTCATAAATGGTTCTTCTGCCTTTTGGGTCGCTTTTTGTAACAAGCTCGCCTTTGGGCTTAGAGTAAACTATAACAGTATATTTGTCTCTTGGTGTGACCTGATTTCCGCTGATGTAAACTATGTCCGAAGCTTCATCAACTTGTGTAGCCGGGTTTTCTTCGATTTCACCGTTGATCCTTACATAGCCTTTTAAAATTGCAGCATCTGCTTCGCGGCGAGAGTAACTTGAGTAGTGTGAGATGTATTTGTTTAAACGCATCATTATGATATGCCTTTTTCAATCAGCGTGTGAATATGCAGCACGCCTTTTATTTTTTTATTTTTGTCTGTAATTACGAGAAGCTGAATCTTTTTCTCTTCTATAAGCACGAGTGCTTCGCTTGCGAGCATTGTTTCATCATCTATGCTTAAAGGGTTCAGGGTTGCATATTTTAAAACACTGTCTTCAAGACTAAAATCTTCACACATCAAAGCACGGCGAATGTCTCCATCGCTCAGTAGAGCTACAAGAGCCCCGTTTGCATCTTCAATGAGAACTGTTCCGATACGACCTTCGGAGATCTTTACAATCGCATCTTTTACTTTCGTCTCTTGCTTAATAATCGGCAAGGCATCAGTTCGCATAAGATTGGAGACTTTTACAAAAAGTTTTTTGCCCAAAGCACCGCCAGGGTGAAAGGAAGCAAAGTCGCTTTTTTTAAAGTCTCTGGCTTTCATTAAAGCAACAGCGAGTGCATCGCCAAGAGCCAAGGTTAAAGTCGTTGAACTTGTCGGCGCAATATCCAGAGGGCAAGCCTCTTTTTCTACGTCAATCTTCACAAGTACATCGCTGTGTTTTCCAAGTGTGGAGGCTGCATTTTTTGTCATGCCAATAAGCGGCGTTGCAAATCTTTTGATGTGAGGGAGAATAGAACTCAGTTCTTCACTCTCTCCGCTGTAGCTTATAGCAATCACTACATCTTCTTTAGAAATCATTCCCAAATCACCGTGTAAGGCTTCTGTAGGGTGTAAAAAGAAGCTCGGAGTTCCCGTGGATGCAAAAGTTGCAGCCATTTTGGCACCGATAAGACCGCTTTTACCTACACCTGTTACGATGAGTTTGCCTTTGCATGCGAGAATAATCTCTATCGCTTTGTTGAAATCATCGCTGATACCCTCAGAGGCACGAAGTAGCGTTTGCGCTTCTATTTGCAGAGTTTCTTTTGCTATTTTCTTGTAATCCATGGCGTGATTATACCGTTTTTACTGACAATATGTTTGTACTAATCTTATTGTGAATAGCATTGCGCTTCTTTTTGCTATAATAATGCCACTCCAAAAATAGGAAAGATTCACATGGTAAAAAATATAAGAGACGTAATTGGAAGATATGAGAGCAGTATAAACATTTTGAGACTTGAAGAGAGAATGCTGAAATACAACACGCTCATTTTGGCAGAAGAGGGAGCGGGAAAAACAAATCTTGCATGTAAAATACGCAACTATGTAATCGACATGGAAGTACCGACACTTTATGTAGATTTTGCAGACTCAAAGATTGAAGAGATTGAAGAGCGATATAAAGATGAGCATTTCAACTATATTCAGTTTGATGAGAGTGATGCTTTTCAAGAAGAGTTGGACAAACTTATAGCTGAAAAAAAACATATTTATATGGCAGTAAATCCAAACTATTTTGCAAGCAAAAGAGATGTAAAAAGTAAGTTAACACAGACACTCCAAAAACAGGCGTTTTTAGACGGCTACTACTACTTTTTTCACGACATTAAAAATCTCGATGGATTCCATAGTAAGTTTGAAGACTTTTTGCTTTATATGCTTGGCTTTTTAAATATGAAAAAATATGGACTTACATTCCTTGCACAACCGCATTCGACTTTTGAGAGTCAGAATGTGAAATTATTGTTTACATTTTTATATATCGGAAGATGTTCGAACTTAGATTATTTCAATACTTCTCAGCTGAAAAATCTTCAGAAAAACCAATTTTTCTATCAATACAGAACAGCACACAGAACGCTTCTTTTTAACGATATTATAAGCAACACTGTAAAAATAGACGAGTATAAATTCTAAAGAGGAATTATGCAAAAAATATTTGATGAGGTTGGCTCTTTAGACCAAAGATGTTATGAAGAGTTCGGGTTGAGTGAAGATATTTTAATGGAACATGCTGCAAGCGGCATGGTTGCGTTTATCTGCAAGAACTTTACAAAAGATGCAAAAATAATTATCGTCTGCGGAAGCGGAAACAACGGAGCTGACGGCCTTGCTTTAGCCAGACAACTCCACGGCAACTTTAATGTTTTTGTTCTGCAGGCGAAAACTCCCTCATCGGAAATGGCACTTTTACAAAATGCAAGAGCAAGGAAAATAGGTGTTAAAACTGTAAACGCCATTGAAACCTGCGATGTTTTGGTAGATGCTCTTGTCGGCACCGGTTTTAAGGGTGATTTTTCCGCCCAACATGAGGCCTTACTTTCTCAAATGAATCAATCAAATGCTTTTAAAATTGCTTGTGACGTTCCCTCAGGACTTACGTCAACGGGTGAATGTGCTCACACAACTTTTGTGGCAGATGTAACGCTTACTATGGGCGCACTCAAACGCAGTATGTTTTTAGACGAAGCAAAAGAGTTCGTTGGAGCTATAGAAGTTCTGAGTCTCGGTGTATCACGCAGTGTTTATGAAACGCAGTCAAATTGGCATCTTTTAGATTTAGACGATTTGAAACTTCCTTACAGAACAAAAAAAGATTCACATAAAGGAAGTTACGGCCACTTGGCTCTGGCTTACGGCTCAAAAGCAGGTGCCAGCGTTATGAGTGCGAATGCTGCTCTGCGTTTTGGAGCGGGATTAGTGACACTTGTCGGGTATGAAAATGAGCAGGTTCTTAACATCCCGCCTATACTTATGTATTCTCATGACCTTCCCTTTAACACAACGGCAATAGCTCTTGGTATGGGACTTGGTGAAGAGTTTAGTGATTTGGAGCTTGAAAATTTCTTGGACAACTGGTTGCCGATAGTTGCCGATGCAGACATTTTTACTATGCCAATCCTTGCAAAGATTCTTAAAAGAGAGAAGGTGGTTTTAACACCTCATGCAAAAGAGTTTGCGGAACTTTTAAAAAGAGCCGGCATTGCTGACATCAGTGTGAGTACGTTGCAAAAAAACCGTTTTGAGTATGTAGAGGCTTTTTGTGAAAAGTTCCCACATGTAACACTTCTTTTAAAAGGTGCGAATGTTATCATAGCTAAAGGCGACGAGTTTTTCATAAATCCTCATGGAACACCGTCTTTGGCAAAAGGCGGAAGCGGAGATGTCCTCAGCGGTTTAATCGGTGCGCTTTTAGCTCAAGGGGAAGAGCCTTTTTCCGCGGCTAGAAATGCCTCTCTTGCGCATACAAAACTTGCTCAGCTTTATACGGGCAACGATTTTTCGCTGACTCCTTATGATTTGATTGAAGCTATAGGCAAGTTGTAACAACTTGGTTTTTCTCCCGCATCCCTTCAGATGCGGGTAGCTTTAGGGGGTTGTAGGGACGTAAGTCCCTGCCACTGAAACGGACTTGTTCGTTTTGGTGTTTAGCATAAAGTGTAAGTTTCGTTATAGAATGCTTATGTTATAAAACAAAAAAAATAAAATAATAGGAACAAATAATATGGATAACATTTTAAAAATCGGAAAATATGAATTAGGTTCGCGTTTAATCGTTGGCAGTGGGAAATATAAAGATTTCCAGACAACGAAAGAAGCAACTTTGGCGAGCGGAAGTGAACTGATAACAGTTGCTGTTCGCCGTTTAAATATTACAGACCCGGACAAAGAGAATCTTCGTGATACTTTTAAGGGCACGAATGTAAAATTTTTACCAAATTCTGCGGGTTGTGTAACTGCAGAAGAAGCAATTACGACGTTTAGACTTATGCGAGAGGCAACGGGCATAGATTTGATAAAACTCGAAGTTATCGGCGATACGCAAAAAACACTTTACCCGGATGTTATAGAAACCATTAAAGCGTGCAAGATTTTGGCACAAGAGGGCTTCACTATCATGGCTTACACTTCAGATGACCCGATTATGGCAAAAAGACTTGAAGACGCAGGTGCCCATGCTATTATGCCTCTGGCAGCACCGATTGGAAGCGGTCTTGGGATTCAAAACCCATACAATATAGTTTTCATTCGTGAAGCTGTAAGCGTGCCTGTAATTGTTGATGCCGGTATAGGGTGTGCAAGTGACGCGGCGTACGCCATGGAGCTTGGTGCTGCCGGTGTTTTAACAAATACTGCCATAGCTCAGGCACAAAACCCGATGATTATGGCTGAGGCTATGAAGCATGCGGTTATTGCAGGAAGAATGAGTTACCTCTCAGGAAGAATTCCTAAACGTCCTTACGCAACTGCGTCAAGTCCGATTGACGGGATGATACAATTCTAATTAAAACGCAGTGAGGAAGTAATTCCTCACTGCTTCGCTTGCGCCGCTGTGACGACTGAAGCTTTGGCACTCTTTCGGAGTGTCAGAGATTTTGAGGAAGTTACTCTTTCTCTTTTCAAATATGAGAGCTACTCTTAAAGTTTCTACGCTTCCAATTTCTCTGACAAATGTGTCATGAGCAGTAGTTGCCCCATTCCCTGAAAAAACTTACTTACTCCAGTTTCTCCCGCTTCGAGAGCTTTTTGTAAAGCCGCAACAAATACAAGCTGTGACTCAGTTGAGGCTTGCATAAAAGTTTCTATAATATATGTGTAGCTGAGTGTATGAATCTTCCCGTTTACATCAAAATCAATTTCCGAATCGCTGTCTATATTGTCTTGCAGTAAAAGTTGTCTGCATTTTTTCTCAAGGGCATTCATGTTAAAAAACTCCCATAAGACTGAGCATAACAATAAACATTGCTACGGGTGTGAGGTAACGCAAAGAAAAATACCAAGCCTCAAACGCAAAGCCAAGCTGAGGTTTCATAATGGCTGAAACTTTTGATTTTGGAATAATAAAGCCTACAAAAACAGCCATAATAAGACCTCCGGCAGGAAGCATAATCGCAGCTGTGACATAATCAACCCAATCAAAAAAGTTTTTATCTCCCCAGGTCAGATATTCTTTAAACCCGTCTATGTTAGATAGCAGGGCGACGATGCCTATAAGGTAAAAGAATAATCCCATAAGTATGGAAGCTTTGACTCTGCTCCAATCAAATCTGTCTATGAAATACTGCACCATCGGTTCAACTAAAGATACTGATGATGTAAGTCCCGCAAACGCAAGTGCTAAAAAGAATAAAACTGCAAAAACATTTCCAATAATCCCCATTTCATAAAACGCAGCAGGCAAAGAGATGAAAACGAGTCCCGGTCCTTTTGCCGGTCCGGCACCGTATTGGTACAAGAAAGTAAAAAGCATAAGTCCGGCAACCAAGGCTATAGTCGTGTCCAAAAATACAACCCAAAAAGCATTGCGGACAAGATTGGAATTTTTTTCCATGGAAGCAGAGTAAGTCATAATGGCGCCCATACCAAGAGAGAGTGTAAAAAATGCATGTCCGACAGCTACTACAAAAGCTTCAGAGTTAATTTTAGACCAATCAGAGGCAAACATAAAATCAAAGGCTCTGCCGAATGTGTCAAGAGAAAGCGCATACATAAACATTCCTAAAAGAATTATCATCAGTGCAGGCATCAAAACCATATTCATTTTTTCAATACCGCCCTTAATTCCCTTAGTCAAAACATAGGTAATCCATATAAACGCAGCAGAATGATAAAAAAGTTGTGTCCAGATGTCTGTATGGAGCATTAAGTTAAATGTTGTTTCCGCTTCTTGTACACTTGAGGGTAAATAAGTGAGTGAGGTAACTATATAATGAAATATCCATCCAATGACTACAGAGTAAAAAATCATGATGAAGAGGCCGGCTAAGGCTTGAAATCCACCATATTTCCATAGATGTTTATTTGTTGGCGCAAGATTTTCAAAAGATGTCACCGTGTCTTTTCGTCCCATGTAACCTATGAGCATCTCCGCGATCATGATAGAAAAACCTATGAGCAGAACCGTTAAAAGATACACAAGTACAAAAGCACCACCGCCATATTCACCTGTAATATATGGAAATTTCCATATATTGCCAAGTCCAACAGCACTTCCGGCCGCCGCTAAAATAAATCCTACCCTACTAAATCTAGCTATTTTCATGTGCAAAGCTCCCCTTATTGCGAATATTATACTGAAATTTGAAAATATATAAAAGATTATTCAAAAAGGTATTGACATTTAGAATCTAATTGACTATAATTTCGCCTCATTAATCAGCGTAATAACTGGTTTAATGTGTAGGTCGGGGTGTAGCTCAGTATGGTTAGAGTACCTGGTTTGGGACCAGGGGGCCGAAGGTTCGAGTCCTTTCACCCCGACCACTTTTTTTACAACTTTTATATTTTAGTATGGTGGGATTAGCTCAGTTGGTTAGAGCACTGGTTTGTGGTGCCGGGGGTCACGGGTTCGAGCCCCGCATCCCACCCCATAGAAAAAAATATAAAAAATTGATAATAACAAATATTAGCGTTCGTGGCTCAATTGGATAGAGTTTCGGACTTCGGATCCGACGGTTATAGGTTCGAATCCTATCGGGCGCACCATAACGTCGATAGATGCGTCCATAGCTCAGCTGGATAGAGCAATGCCCTTCTAAGGCATAGGCCGAAGGTTCGAATCCTTCTGGGCGTACCACTTAGTTAATGTCTGAAGAGACATAAAACACTTATCTACATGCGGATGTGGTGAAATTGGTATACACGCCAGACTTAGGATCTGGTGCCGTAAGGTGTGGAGGTTCAAGTCCTCTCATCCGCACCATCGACTTTTAAACCCCTAAAATACGACACTTCAAAGAATCTTTCAAACTCATTGTTTACCCTTTTAAATCCCTATAACAAGAGCTTTCAAGTACGAAAGACTATCACTATAAACTTTAACGTAAACTTAATCATAAATCATTTCATTATCTTTTGGTGTATCTAGGTGTACCTGTTTGGTATATCCTATTGTAAAAACAAATAGGTAATAGTACAAGATGTCAACAGCGGAGTTAAAATAGGCAGTATGGAAGCTCCTTCAAATAAGATAGTTCGCCAATTCAAATAGTAAGTGCAACACCTGATTAAACTGCTACATAAGATTTCGTAATTGTATCGAAAAACACTTCTGCAGGTGTTTGATAGCCAAGTACTTTTCTAGGTCTGCGATTTAGTTTGTTCTGAACTTCAACA
>VMSZ01000054.1 GCA_013791885.1 Sulfurimonas sp.
AGTTTTATTTTGCAAATCACACTCACCGGACTTGTCACATACACCACATTCTAAAGGGTGGTTTACATCATAAAGTTTCATAATGTTTGTACGTTCATTCTCTAATGCAGCACTATCTGTTTTAACTTCTAAACCTTCAACCGGAGGTGTATTACATGAGAGAACAAATCCATTTACTCCCTCAGCTTCAACCACACACATACGGCATGACGCACACGGCGTAGTTTTAGAAATGTAACACATTGTCGGAATGTAGATATCGTTTTTACGAGCTACATTCAAGATGGTCTCGCCTTTTTTCGCTTCTACCGAGATACCGTTAATTTTAAAGTGAATCAAATTACTCATATCTCCTCCCTACGCCTGAACCATAGCGATGTAGTAACAACGCATACAGCGGTCAGCTTCACTTAATGCTTCATCTTGTGTGAAACCTAAGTTTACTTCCATGTTATTGAACTTTCTGATGTCCACATCTACCACTTCACTGTGCTGACGAGCAAGACCTGGCAACCAACCGGTTATCTTTTCTTTTTTGTTGTAGACTTTCAGTTTACGCAAGTGATCTTCCATAATCTCATCGTCAGATAAAGTTATTTCACCTGTTTCAAGATAACGAGCCATAACAGAAGCGCCGCGTTTAGCCTGACCGACTGCGTTTACAATCGTCATCGGACCATATTCACAGTCGCCTGAAGCAAAAATACCTTTGCGAGATGTCATATAATCTTTGCCGTTTGTTTTAAGCGTTCCCCAAGAAGTCATCTCTAACTCCCAGTCTTTTGGAATAAACTTCAAATCAGCCGCCTGAGAAACAGCAGGAACAAGATAATCTACTTCCATCTCAAATGAAGCGCCTTCGATTTTAACAAGTTCTGCACGTCCGCCATCCGGTGGAGGAACAAGTTCAAACTTGTCAATTATGAGTGATTTAAGTACATCATTCTCATCTTTCATCTCGGCTACAGCCGAGTGGAAAATAAACTCAACACCCTCTTCAACCGCTTCATGGTACTCTTCATAAGTCGTATTACGGATAATAGTCGCTTCATCACGACGATAAATCATGACAACTTTTTTAGCACCCGCACGGATTGCACAACGTACAACATCCATAGAGGTAAAACCACCACCGACACAGGCAACTGTTTTACCGGTCAAATCAACATGATCCGTTGGAAGCATCTGTTGCACTTGAACTTTCTCAGGTGTTTTTATGTCAAATTTCTCATACAGGTTTACCCAGTCAAGAAAGTCGATAGCACCCCAGTAGCCCTTAATCTCCGGACGTTCATTGTCACAATACACTTTTTTAGAGATACGTGTTCCTGAAGCTATCATTGTCGCATCGTAATCTTTTTCAAACGCAACCATCTCATCAGCAGATACTCTGTGGTTTAAGATAAAGTTTACACCCATATCTCTTACACATTCAATATCTTGAAGATATTTATCCCACGGCATACGGTACTCAGGAACTCCAACAGTTACCTCGCCGCCAAGAACAGGAAGTTCTTCATAAACATCAACCGCAACACCCTCAGCTGCAAGGTAATATGCTGTAGTAAGTCCTGCAGGTCCAGCTCCAACAACGGCAACTTTTTTGCCAGTCATCGGTTTTTTCTCCATAGGATGGAAAAAGTCATAACCGTGGTCAGTTTCCCAATCAGCGCCAAGACGTTTGAGTGCCATAATAGCAATCGGCTCATCAAGGTTTGTTCTTCTACATGCATCTTCACAAGGGTGCGGACAAACGCGGCCACATACGTGAGCAAGCGGCATAGTCTGACGCGTTGCTTCTAATGAATCATCAAAACGTAAATCTCTTACACCCTCAATGTACGCTGGAATATCAACATGCGCAGGACAAGCATCTGTACATGGTGCTGTTATTTTTGCTATATAACCGATTGAATCGTTATAGTGTTTTGATGCTTTTTGCTCGTTAATACAAGCCATAAACTCCGCTTCAAAATGAACCATCAAATCAATGATAGGATTTGGAACTGTTTTTCCAATTTCACATTTTGAAGTAAGTTGCATACTTTTGCCAATCTCTTTTAAGTGATCCAAATCTGCAACACTACCCTCACCGCGAGCTATTTTATCTAGCAGGTCATATAAAATACGTCCACCCCAACGTCCGGGTGCACATCTTCCACATGCTTCAGAATACTCTTGGTACTGCGCAGCGTACTCCATAGCTAAACGGATTACATCTACATCGGCGTTAAATAATGAAACACCATCCCATCCTATAAAGGCTTTGGAATCGCGGTGGTCATCATATTGTGCCGGCAGGTTATAAGCTGATTCTTCCCACTCTTCCACGGGTTTGCCAACATTGTTGATTAACTCCCCGTTCCAAGTAGAAAAATAGACTTTACTCACAGTTGTGTTCCTTTATTTTTTACAAACGATAGTCCAGTCGACTTCGTTAAACTTTAAAGAGTTCATCAACTCATATCCGCACTCTTTTACCAAATCAGCTGATTTTTGAATCGGTGTAAAATCACCAATTTCAAATAAAAAAATTGCAACCTCGCCAGCTTTGTGCGCAGCTAAAAGCTCTTTCATTCTTGGCTCAAAATTATCTTTTAAGTGTCTTAAATCATATCTTTTCATTAGCGGTCTACCTCTCCAAATACGATATTTGTTGTACCAATAATAGAAACAACATCCGGAATATAGTGGCCCGGTAAAAGGTCAGTTAAAATCCCTGTATGCCAAAATGACGGAGCACGTAGTTTGAGTCTGTAAGGATATGGTCCGCCTTGTGAATTTATAAAGAAGCCAAGTTCACCTTTTGGTGATTCAGTAGCAACGTAAACTTCACCAACCGGTGGTCTCATCCCTTGTGTTACAAGCACAAAGTGTTGCATCAAAGAGTAGTTTTGTGTCATGATGTCGAGCTTTGGTGCTGAAATGTATTTCGGTGCATGCGCCATTAACTCAGTTTGGTTCTTTTTAACTGTCTCTTGGTACATATCTATTGTTTGGTACAAAATCTTTGCAGATTCTCTCATCTCTTCCATATAGATACGGTAACGAGCAAAGTTGTCGCCTTTGTCTGAGTAAGGAACATTAAATTCTACTTCGTCATACAATTCATACGGCTCTTCTTTACGAATGTCCCAAGCAACGCCGGAAGCTCTAAGCATTGGACCTGTGCAGCCCCATGACAGAGCCATCTCTTTTGAAATAGTTCCAACTTCTTCCATTCTCATGAGCCAGATACGGTTTGTATCAAGTAAATCTTCATAATCTTTGATATTTGCAGGCAATTTATCTAGGAATGTTTTGAGTTGAGATATAAAAGTATCTTGAATATCTAAAGGAACGCCGCCAATACGGATAGCCGCATGCGTAAGTCTTGCTCCACAATAACCCTCAATAATGTCCATCAAATATTCTCTCTCGCGGAATGCAAAAAGGAATACTGTCATAGCCCCAATGTCAAGCGCAGTTGTAGCCAACCAGAAAAGGTGAGACATTAAACGGTTGATTTCCAAAAGCATCATACGAATAACTTTCGCACGGCGAGGAACTTCTAAGCCAATCAATTTCTCAACAGCTAAAGCAAAACCGTAGTTGTTTGAAGATGAAGCAATATAATCCATACGGTCAGTTGTAGGCATGAATTCATTGTAAATCATGTTCTCAGCCATTTTTTCCATACCGCGGTGCAGATAGCCTATGTCCGGATGTGCTTTTACAATCTGTTCTTGTTGGAGGTGAAGCATTAAACGCAACTGTCCGTGAGCAGAAGGGTGCTGAGGACCGAAGTTTAGGATAAGCTCATTGTCGTCTCTGTCAAACGTGATGTTTTCAAAAAACGGTGTTAATCTATTTTTTACTTGTGCCATATTTTTGCCACCCTATCTTTGAGGATCATCAATAACTTTTGATGATGCTTTATCGAATTTTTTAATTAAGAAAACGCCGCCCTCTTCTTGGTACGACTGTTCATTTCTCTCTTCATTTCCTGTGATTACCGTACCTTTTGGTACTTCAAACCCTAAACGTGCAAAACGCTCTGAGTCATATCTGTCAACTCTTGCAGTGTCACGAATTTCAGGCCCGATAACATCACGAGCTTCTTTTCCGTAAATTTTGTCTACTTCATACCAGGCAGCAAATTCATCACCCTCTAGCGGGTAAGTTTTAAGCAACGGATGTCCTTGCCAATCGTACGGCATAAGGATACGTTTCATAAATGGATGTCCGTTTGCTTCGATGCCGAACATGTCGTACATTTCACGCTCAGACCAGTCAGCACTACGGAAAAGTTTTTCCACTGAATTTACCGCTTGACCGTTAGTAATGAAAAATTTAATACGGATACGCTTACGTTTGTTCATACTCAGCATTTGGTAAAAAATCTCAAATTGGTTACTTTTTGCAAGCCAGTCGATAGCGCTCATCTCCGAGAGTTGTGTATATTCCAGCTCATCACGTAAAAGTTCTAAAACCCCATAGTTATCTGCTGCGTTTATATAAACAACCATTTGTCCAACTTGAATGTAAGCATCGCTTACTTCAAATTTTGCTTTGATAGCCGCCAAGTCTGCAGCAAAAACCGCATCACTTTCAACGTCACTTTTTGGAACCTGAGGTGCTACATAAAATCTGTCTGTATAGTAAGCTTTTGCTTGTACATCGTCTTTAGGTGTATAGGCTCTCATTACATTAACCTTTTAGCTTTTTGTGCGTTTCCGGCTTTGTTGGCACGGATTTTTTTCTGTAATAACATAACACCATATTGAAGTGTTTCAGGACGCGGCGCACACCCTGGAAGATACAAGTCAACTGGGATGATTCTGTCACAACCCTGAACAGTTGCGTATGTATTAAACATACCGCCTGTGTTCGCACAAGAACCCATAGAAATCACCCATCTAGGCTCCGTCATCTGATCATAAAGTCTTTTAATAAACTCAGCATGTTTTTTCGTCAACGTTCCCGCAACAATCATAACGTCAGCTTGACGAGGAGAAGCACGGAAGATTGTGCCGTAACGGTCAAAGTCAAAACGAGATGCACCCGAAGCCATCATCTCAATACCGCAACAAGCAAGACCGTAAGTAAGTGCCCAAAGAGAGTTTGAACGTCCCCAGTTTACGATTTTATCTATACTTGTAAGTGCAACCGGCAAACCACCGTCTTGTGTATAATTTACTTTATGTTGTGCCATTCAAGAGCTCCTTTTTTCCATGCATATACGAAACCAATCGTTAGAAGTAAGATGAAAAGTAACATCTCTACAAAACCAAACCAGCCTAGAAGTTTAAAATCAACCGCCCATGGAAACATAAACACTATTTCCACATCAAATAACAAGAAAAGAAGTGCAAACAGATAAAACTGTGGTGATACTCTATTCGGCTGTTTTGTAATTTCAGGTCCACATTCGTATACCGAAAGTTTAATCTTTTCAGAATCTTTGCGTGCTAATGCACGACTCGCTAAACGGGCGATTACAGTTGTTCCTATAAACGCACCGAATGTTATAACAAACAGTACAAAGACCCCAAAATACGGATTTGCAGTTGCAATATGTTCCATATAACCTACCTTTAAATTTCAAAGTCACATCCCTTAAAACGTGACCTCTTAATATTTTGTTTTCCAACCAGATAAAAACTCCCGCCGTTAAGGCAGATTTTTTTACAAAATTGTTGGAAAAAACAGTTACTTGCACTATAACAAAAAGAGTATTAAATAAACTTGTATGGGAAAAAATAAGATTAGAAAATGTCACGAAACGCAACACAGATTTTGACGAGGATATCAATATGTTTCAAATAGTAACTCATTTGAAAAAAAGTGTGAAAAAATGAGACATTTCACACTTTTAGTTCGCAAAAATTCCCTAAATTTCTAAATATCGCTTGCGTTTATTTGGCTTTAATTTTTGTGTATCGACAAGAATAAATCCGTCTACACAGTTGTCAAAAGCTCTATCAATTCCAAAGTCCAGAAACTCTACACCGCCAT
This sequence comes from Sulfurimonas sp., assembly GCA_013791885.1. GTDB lineage: Bacteria > Campylobacterota > Campylobacteria > Campylobacterales > Sulfurimonadaceae > Sulfurimonas. The sequence goes on from VMSZ01000054.1 coordinate 5,998, forward strand.
CTTCGCATAAATCACTATATTGCTTATAGAGTGTTGGAATTGCATAACCTCTGACTTGAAGTTCATTTTTTAAAACAGCCAGGTCTTCTTCGTAACTTACTTTAGAAAAAAGCAGTTCATATTTTTGCGTTTTTTCATTACTGATAAAGTAGCTCTCTTTGTGTGTTACACTTCGAACTTTTGGCCCAAAATAGAGCATATAAAAATAGACAAGCAGAGATACCGATTCATCATCGTAAGCACGTGAAATACTTACCGGTCCAAACATATATCTAACATCCGGATTTGCTCTTAAATACGCACCGATTCCCTGCCATAAATAATCAAGTGCCCGAGAGTTCCAATATTTAGGCTGTACAAAACTGCGACCGAGTTCCAAGCCACTCTCAAAGTATTTATTAAAACTCTCTTGGTAATCAAAAAGTGTAGAAGTATAAAGCCCTTCTACATCCAGAGTCTCTTTCGCTTTTAAAACCCTGTACGAGCCTACTATCTCCAAATCTTTTTCATCCCACAAAATAATATGCTCATAGAAGAAATCAAACTCATCTAAATCCCTTTTCTTACCGCTTCCTTCTTTAACCTGTCTGAAGCTAATTTCACGAAGTCTGCCTATTTCTCTAAGCAAAGCGCTTTCATCTTCATTGGAGTAAAGATAAATCTTTTTGCCATCGTTCGTTTCTCCAAGTAATTTTGCCTCTTGAAGTTCACGTTTCAACTCCTGTCTCTCCTCGGCAAGGGCGATGGAATTATGTGTTTTAAAAATACCCCTATGCTTTTTTGAGACAAGATAAAAGTGTTTTCTAAAGAGTTTCACTTTGTCTACCAAAGTAAGAGCAGGAATATTGTAATTTTCATAGGGTATGCTTTTTCCTATGCGAAAGCCTATTGTTTTATCATGATATTTAAACATTTCATGCGGTATTGTCGCGGTCGCGAGTGATTTACTCAGCATAGAAATCAAGTAAAAAAACTTAGAATTCTTCGCGTTTACATAGATAGGCAGAATCGGTGATTTTGTTTTTTGTGCCACTTTTAAAAAGCCGCTTCTCCATTTTGTATCTTTTATACCGTTTGGACGTGCACGACTCACTTCTCCTGAGGGAAAGATTATGACAGCCTGCTCTTTTTTCAGTGCATCATAAATGGACTCTACCGAATTTTTAGACATTTTTCCCTTGACATTATCAATTGGAATGAGCACTTCGTTGAGATTTTCAAAAACGCTTAAAAAATTTGATGCAACTATTTTAATATCTTTTCTTACATTTTTAAGAATATGCATAAGTGCCAGTGCGTCAAGGGCCCCAAGAGGATGGTTCGCAATGATTACGACTCTTCCATAAGAGGGAATTCTTGATAGTTCATTTTGATTAATTGCTACGTCAATGTTGAAATATTCCAAGATAGACTCTATAAAACCATAGGTATCTTCATGCGTATGTGCTTTTAAAAACATATTAATCTCTTCTTCATGAGAGATTTTTTTAAACAAAGAGAGAAGGGATTTTTTCACTAAAGTCGGATATTTTTCTAGCGATGGATAGTTGTGGGTGAGATATTTTTCAACTGAAATAGCCACTGTTTTAGTTTCCTTTTAAAGAAAAATTTAATAGCGGTATTATGGATGAAATAGGTTACGAACTTGTTACGAGAATTAGATTTTATAATAATTGAAGGGTAGCACTAAAAATAAGATTGCCGCGCTTCGCTCGCAATGACAAACTCACGTCACTGCGAGACTTCAAAGAAGTCGCGGCAGTCTAAATGTCAGCTTTTAAAGAAAATTATTTGTTTAAAAATCCCATAGATTTTTCACTGTCAAAACTTGCATCTTTCTCTCTGTGAATCTCTTCAAGAAAATCTTTTACACTGAAGACAGGCGTTTCTCTAACTGCTACTTTATAGGCAGTATTTTTGATAATAAGGTGAATCTGTCCACCGGTAAGCCCATAAGTGGCAAGTTCTTTCACATCAAAATCTTCTTCATAAGGTGCCTCTTTTGGTAACATCTTACTCCAAAGCTCTTGGCGCTGCGTTTCATCAGGTTTTTTAAACTCTATCTTGTAGTTAAAGCGTCTTGAAAAAGCTTTGTCTATATTTTCAAGCAGATTTGTCGTTGCAATAAGCATACCTCTGAACTTTTCAATCTGTTCTAAAAAGATATTTTGCATTTGATTATGCATTTGGTCGGCACTTGAACTGATGCCGCTAGAGCGTGAACTCAAAAACTGGTCTGCCTCATTTAAAAGTAAAATAGGCTCAGATTTTGTTTTTTCACATAAATCATAAAAAGTATCAAAAATCTTGCGCACATTTTTTTCGCTCTCACCCACATACATAGAAAGAATTTTTGAACAGTCAAAGGCAAGAACCTGGCGTTTTAGAGATTTTGCAAGAGAGTACGCTGTCATTGTTTTCCCTGTTCCAGCCGCTCCATAAAAAATAATCCGTGCATCAATTCCGCTTTTTTTATCTTTGATACCCCAATCGACCAAACGCCCTATTACTTCTTTGTCTACCTGACGCATCAAGTTTTCAAGTGTCTGTTGCGTTTTTTTGTTGAGCACTACATCACTGAGTTGCGTTGTAGGTTCCACAAGTTCAAAAATATCCTGCTCATCTATAAGAGCATTCAGCTTCAAACGGCGTACTTTTTTGTTTTTTTGCGGATGAATAATACTCTGAAGTACCTCATCTACAATATAAAAAGAACGGGAAATCCCTCCAAAAGGATTCAACATCTCTTCATAGTCTATAATCCCGCCACTTACAAGATTAGAGCCTTCTTCCAAAAGTGAACGGTTTTTAATTCTGTCATACTCATCAAGAGAAATAAGGTCAATTAATGCATTCATCTCTCTCAAAGAAGTATCAGTCGCACTATATTCTTCCCGTAACAAAGCGATAAATATGACCTGCTCTTTGACTTGCATCTTTTTTTGTTTAAAAAATTTATCTAAAATCAGCGGTTCCGTTGTTTGAGCCACTCTCTCTGCAATGCGTTTTTCTAAAAGCTTGAGTTTGTTTTGAACTCTGTCAATACCGAGTGAATGTTCATGCACACTTTGACGAATAATGCTCATTTTTTGGTACAACTCTATTCTAAAAAACTGATCTTGCAAATATTCCAAATGATCTGCATAAGGTTTGATGTCCGGCAAATCTAGTTCAAGTGTGCCATCTTGTAAGAGTTTTAAAAATGAAGGAGCAAGCCCTACTGCAGTGTTGAGAAGTTCAAGCGGCGTCACTTCTGACATCTTCATAGGAGTAAAACTTTGCTGGTGCAGCCAACCGAGTTCCAGAAGATTTTTCAGTTCACCCAGATGTGCCAAATATTCATACTTCTCTTTTTTATACAGATCTTGTAAAAGGTCAAGAACAAGCACGTCATCCTGCCCTTCCATGTATTGTTTGGCAAGGTACTGAAGCATTAACGCTTCAGCCGGACTACATTTGAGATGTACAAATATCTCACTCTCTTCAATATTTTTTGCCTGTAAAAAATCTATTAATATTTTCAAATCTATCCTTAAAATTTATATCCTACCCCTGCAGAAACAAGGAGGACATTTGAGTTTGTAAACTCGCCGTCTAAATCATTTTCATTGTCTGCGGCACTAATACTTCTACTTTCTCTCATGGAATAAAGTATCGCTAAACCAACATCCACTTTTTCATTAATCGCATAACGCCCACCGATTGAAACCGATGTCGAATCAGAATCCGGAAGTTCAAAGCTTAGCGTTTCATCCGGAATAGGGCTCTCCCCATATACTACACCTGCCATTAATGTTAAAGCATCGAGTTCTTGAGTAATACCTAAACGAAAAGCATTTGTATCTTTCCAGTCTTTATTTATTGATGTACCAAAAACCGCATTTACGTAAGGGTCGATACTTCCCTGATAATCAAAATCTAACTCTTGATATGCTGACCAGTAGCTTCTCTCATAAACAAATTCTACTATCGTTTTTGTCGGAAATGTATAGGCTGCGGCTAAGCTTAAAGTTGCCGGAAGCGGTACAGATACCGTTGCACTTCCGTCATAAGATGGTCTTACACTAGGAGTCGTAGTAAGATTTGTAGTCAAATCAAGTTTTGCATTGCCTTCAACAGTCAAATCTACTTTTGAGCGGTAAGTTAAACCTAATTCTGATGTTGGCTTATACGCTAAAGCTATGTTGTATCCAAAATCTATTGAGTCACCTTCCATATCACGCGCTAAAGAAGAATATCCCAAACCATCAATAGGGGCAATTCCATCACTCTTTACAACACCTTTAGAATGCACAATTCGCAAACCGACAGCTACACCTATTTTATCACCTATCGGAAGGGCAACTGTCGGGTTTACTTCAACAGTTTGAAGCGTAAATTCTTCTGCTGAAGTTTTTGCCGGCTGTTCTTCCCAACGCTTTGACAAACCGCCCGGAGAAACTACACTTAGACCAAAACGCGCTCCGCCGTTCACTTTGCCAGAGACATAATGAATTGCAGGAACCAAGAAATTTTCTGTCTCAGCATCTATATCGTAAGGTCCGGTTCCACTTACTGTTCCCTGATAATTCGTCGCATCAAGTTTGATATACATCAAATCCGCTTCCATAGCATTTTCATCTGCCATAAAAACCATGTTTGCAGGGTTATAGTAAGCCGCGTCTGCACTTTTATTGTGTGCTATGTTTGCAGCACTCAGTGCCACAGAGTTTAGAGAAGTTTCAGGTATTTTATATCCGCCGGCTAACAAAACGGAGCTTGCCACAAGTGACATTAAAGCAATTTTTTTCATTATTATTTTTCCCTTTAAAAATTTAGTTAACTATATTACACAATATAAACTTAACCGTACCATTAATCTACAAACGAATATAAAAGCTCTATCTCATCTTTCCAAATAGTCTCATCTATGGTCTCTAAAATCAGCGGAATATCATCCATTCGCGCATCGTTCATAATGAAGCGAAACGCATCGAGTCCAATTTTGCCTTTGCCTAAAGAATCGTGTCTGTCCACATGGCTTCCAAGCTCCGGTTTTGAGTCGTTGATGTGCATGCCCATGAGGTATTTGAAGCCCACAACACGCTCAAACTCTGCCCAAGTTGTGTCATACGCTTCACGGGTTCGTATGTCATAGCCTGCTGTAAACATATGGCAAGTGTCTATACAAATGCCTATTCGGGATTTATCTTCTACTTTGTCGATAATGTGCGCCAAATGCTCGAAGCGCCAGCCGAGGTTGCTTCCCTGTCCGGCCGTGTTTTCTATCACCGCTTTGACACCCTGCGTTTTATCCAGAGCGATGTTGATAGACTCCGCAATCACATCAAGACAAATATCTTCAATAGGCTTGATAATTTCCGGGTTCTCTTTCTCTTTTTTTGTAATTTTTGCCAAATGGCTTCCTGGGTGAAAATTGAGCCTGTCAAGTCCCAAAAGTGCGCATCGCTCCAACTCGTCTATAAACGCAGCACGAGACTTCTCAAGCTGTTGGACATCCGGATGTCCTAAATTAATAAGGTAAGAATCATGAGGCAAAATGTGCTTAGACAAGATTCCGCTTTTTTCAAGCTCGCTTTTAAATTTGTCAATTGTCTCAGTGTCGAGTTCTTTAGCAACCCACTGTCTTTGGTTTTTAGTAAAGAGCGCAAATGCTTTAGCACCTATCGCTGTTGCGTTTATGGGTGCATTAAAAACGCCACCGCTTGCACTGACATGTGCTCCGACAAATTTACGACTTGTTTTACTACTCATTTGTATCCTTTAGTTTTAATAATATTGCGTTTTTACTGTCTTTAAAAAAGATTGCGTTTGACGTTACTTTGTAGCTGATGTCCACATCTGCGTTTTGGATGTTTTGCTCAAAACCGTCTTCTGTTTTCACCTTGTTTTGTCCCTCATAAATAGCTTTTCCCAAAAGAACATTTTGCAGAATTTCTTCAGGGTAAGAAGCGTGCAGGTACTCTTCATTGAAGCTGCGTTTACTCATACAGCCATCACTAACGCATATGACATGGTTTATGGCTATCTTCTCCACAGCCGTTCCGGCTACAAATATTTCCAACTCTATGCTTTTTTGGCTGTTGCGCAGGTAGCCGACATCGGCAAATTTTAATTTTGGAGATTTGATGATGACAATTTTTGTTTGGGTAAATTCATAGTTTTTGGTACTACACGCTGTAAAAAAAAGTACAAATATTAAAAGTATGGTTTTCATGGGTGAAATTGTAGCAGGTAATTTTTGGATTTTACAAATGATGAAATTTTAGTGAAAAATTTTAATTTTTTGAAGCCGCTTTGGCAGGCACCGCTTAAAAGCGATACCCTACTTTTGCCAATGTTCTTGTATTGTTCAGATTGTCTTTTTTCCCAGAGTCTGTGTAGTCTTTCTCTACACTTCCCTGCCATCTGACATCTACTCCAACTAAAACATCTTTATTGATGTAGTATTTGAGTCCTGCTCCTGCTTGGTAAGTAAAAAGCCAAGTCTCTTGACCTGGTGCATCCACAAGTGCAGCACCTATACCAGGACCAAAACCAAATACTAAATCTTTAGAAAGATGCGTAAAATAGTATGGATTCATCTCTATCGTAGTAACATCTACCGAGTTTTTACTATACTTATTTATACTCAGCTGTTGTCTAATAAGATTATCCCCCGGAAGTGTAAAAACCGGACAATCAAGGGAAACCTCAACGCCGTACATACTTCCACTATCAAGATCGCTGTTAGCAAAACCTACATAGCCACCAATCAATGCCACTTCTATATTTGGTTTGAAATTTGGATCATTAAAAACCGGAAACGCCTGAAACTTATCCGCTCCATAGACAGAACTTGCCAACAAAACGCCACTTGCCAATGTAAATAGACTTCTTTTTATACTTTTCACTCGTGCACTCCAAAACAATTATTTATAAGTACATATTATATTGTTTGCGTAACAATTCAAAATAAAATTACATTTTCATCACAAAATAATTGTATAAATGTAATTTTGTAACTTTTTTTACGCACTATTTTTCAATTTGCCACATATTTGATTTTTATTTTTAGATTAATATACAATGGCCTCATGAAAATACACATAGATATAGACTGCTTTTTTGTCAGCGCCGCAAGGATACTCAATCCTGACTTAGAAAATAAGCCCGTAGCCATCGGCGGTAGAAGTGACACAAAGATTTTCAACAAAGAAGCGAAAAATCAGAGTGTCAACTTACAAAACGCAGGTTCTTTTGTACCGACTTTTTACAAAACCTATGAAGAAAAAGACGAGGTGAATTACGGAGTAAGAGAAGGTGGGCCGGGCCGTGAGAGCTTAGATGGCTTTAAAGATCCTGATGGACGAATTCGCGGAATACTTACAACTTCAAGTTATGAGGCCAGAGCCTATGGGATTAAAACCGCTATGAGCATACAAGAAGCGCTTGGTCTTTGCCCGCAGCTCATTATAAAAGCTCCCAATATGACACTGTACCAAAAACTCTCGCATGAGCTTCACGAGTTTTTACAAACCAAAATTCCACTCATTGAACAGGCAAGTATTGATGAATTTTATGGAGATTTGGAAGGCTGGGTTAGCGATGAAGATGTACCCGAATTTATAGACAATCTTCGCCATGAGATAAAACGCCACATCAAACTTCCTGTTTCCATAGGTGCTGCAAAAACACGCTTTATTGCAAAGCTTGCAACAACCTACGCCAAACCTTTTGGCTGCAAAACTATTACTGCTCATGACTTCGACAAATTTGTCAATCCTATTCCTGTAGATGCCTTTGCGGGTATTGGCCGCAGTATGAGCGCCAAACTCAAATCTGCTCAGATTCATACTCTTGGGGATTTACGTGCCAGAAGAGGAACTATAGAATCTTTTGGACCTTATGCGAAAGAACTTTACAAACGAGTAAGCGGCTTGTCAGATGGGAATATTCAAACAAGTCACATAAGAAAATCTATAGGTATTTCGCGGACTTTTGATCCGCTTTATGACAGAGTAGAACTGAGACGCAGAATTCATGTTCTAGCCCGTCATCTCAATTTCGCCATCCATAAACTTGAAGTTATCCCTACGGTATTTCATCTGAGTATTGCCTATGAGATGAGTAAGAAATCGCATAAAAACATAAGCCTTTGCGAAGTTTTTACAGAAAAAAAGTTTGACTCTTTATGCCTGAATCTCTTTCATGATGCCGACATATATAAAAGACTTCACGTCATTAGAATCAGCATTAACTGTTCTAGCTTTACCAGAGACAGCAGAAAAGAGCTCTCTCTTCTTGCTTTGAAGAAGAACAAAAAATGAAAGCACTCAGCGACCAAACGCAGAAGATGCGAGAAAAATATGGAATTGATGCTTTAAAATGGGGCAGTGAACTATAAAGATATTGCTTCTATTTAAAATCAGCCACTCAAACGAGCAAAGCTTGCTTTTTTGATTTTACTCCCACTATTTATGCTAAAATAACTCTCATGACACATAACAAACTCATAGATCAGTTTCGATCTTTTTATTTTAGAAATTATCCGGATGATATGGAACTCCAAATTGAATATTTTTCAGTTTTTGGAGGGCTTGGTTGGGATATAGACACATCTAAACCTCTTGAACAGCTTATCCAAGAGATTGTATTTGAAAACTTTGATACCCTCAACGAAAAAATGACCCAACTCACTTTTAACAATAAAAACCACAAAAGATTGCTGCGTGCATTAGCTGTAGGAGACAGAAAAATCTTTTCTGCGTTTAATCGCGCCGGTCTTAACAATAGCAATGGCGGAGCAGCTCTCAACTATTTGCAGGAAAAAGGTCTTATCAGCATAGAATACTCAAGAGAAGAACCGGCAAGAAGTCTCAAGCCTCACGGCAAACTTAAACGCGAAATTGCCAAACATAGAATTTCGCATAAGGTTCTTTTCTCTCAGCCATTTGTCCGATTTTGGTTTTATTTTATCGCGCCGCACATAGAAGAGATTAAAGAAAAGAATTATGAAAATGCACTCCAAAGATTTCGGGAGAGACAAAACAGCTACACAAGTCTGGTCTTTGAAGAGCTCTCGGAAGTATTGCTGAACTACCACATACGAGATTCTCAGATAATAAGCTCCGGAAGCTACTGGGATGCAAAAGTGGAAATAGATATTTTAACAGTCACGGAAGATGAGAGAGTTTTTGTCGGTGAATGTAAATGGACAAATCATAAAGTCAATAAAAAAGAGTTCCATAAACTCACTGAAAAATGCCAGAAATTAGATTTGCATCCCTACCAAATAGCCTTTTTTTCAAAACGCGGCTTTTCAAAAGAGCTCACAGGCATGCAAGGCAAAGAACTGGCACTTTACAGTTCCGAAGATTTTCAGGCACTTGTGAAAAACAGCTCAAGAGAGAATCTTATAGAAAATCTTATTAGCTAGATAATCTTCTAACTAACCACACGCAATGCTGTGTAGGCTTCTTGAAGGAGTTGAAATTTTTGCGTGTAATGCTGTAAGAGATGTGGGCACTCGTGAAAAACTTTGTCAGGGTGGTAAACTTTTGTAAGTTTTTTATAGCTTTTTTTCAGTGCATCTTGACTCGCGCCAATTGGGCATTCTAAGACAGTATAGAAAAATTTATTTTCGTCCTCTTCCTCTTCTTTACATAAATCACCAAAGCTGAAACTTGCAAAATCAGAGTAGAGTTTACTCATAAAATGGTTATCGAAGCTATAGCCAATGTTATAATGTAGAATATGGCGTTTATTGAGTGCGCGCTCAAGTCTTGCCTTTGCTTTGTAGTCAGAGACGTCAACTACAAGAGAGTTGTCAGTCCCTCTTTCCACATAAACATCCAACTGGGAGCGCAAGTAACTGATTACCCAGGTATTTGGCTGATTAAGCGTAATTAAAACAGTATTTTTATCGTAAGCGTAAAGATTTACTTTCACATTCTCGGTATCTTCAAGTTTGCTCAGTTCTATTTTTATAGGCTGTGAACCGTACTTAAGCATTGAGCGAAGAAAAAATTCATGAGAAAAATCATGCATTGAAGCATGATATTTACTCAGTTGATGGAGAAACTCTTCTCTAATTTCTTTTAAATTCTCATTTCTAAAAACCAAAACAGACTTCGGTAAAAAGAGCATACCACGGGAGTGATGATTTAAAAACTCTCGCATCCAAGAGCTGTTGAGAGTATCAAATCCCGTAGTGATAAGAATAAGATTATTGCGAAGTACAATTTCCATAGTCCTACCTTTTCATTACTTTCTTGTTTGTTCCTTAGCAATTTTGGTTCCAAAATCTAAAAACAGTGCTCATAAAAGTTATGGCGATAATAAAGAAAATATTTGTGGATTTTAAAGACGAAAAGTATTAATCAAGGTCTTTTAAAACCTTGATTAACTGTTAGTTATTTTGTCGGAAGATTATCAAATAAACCTATATCTGGGTCAAAGCTAGAGTCGGTAACTCTTGCTGATGCTGCAAATAGTGTGCTCGTATCAGTGTCATTACCAATCATTTGATTTACTGGGTACACATTGCCATAAGAATCAATATTAAATACATGCCAGATATCATGATATCCTACACTGTCTGCCGTTGGAGCCGTGTAGGTACGGGAAGTTCCATTAGCCGTTCTGACATTCACAACTGCGTTTCCTTCACTCATAGTGCCATTTCCAGCATAATGATGAATATAATATTTGTAGATTCCATCTGGTTCTACACTACACAAGGTAGTTGTTTCTGGCCCATAACCATCTACATCGTCACGGTCAAGTGTTGCTATTATTCCATCGGAACATGTTGTTTGTGTATCTCCCGTATATTCACCTATTGTTCTTTTGTAATATGCGAGATGAAAACGTGAACCATTCGTATCCGGACCGGTTAAATGTGAATCTAAGTCCCTTGGATCTGCACTCCAATCCAAAGTTATTACAGCGAATGCATCATTTAAAAGGTCGGATTCTGATGTATTAACATATATCGGAAGATTTTCTGTCGGTTCTGTTCCATACACTTCTAATGTTACATATCTTGTATAATAAGCATTGTTAGTAATTTGAACAGTATATACACTCACAGGTAATTCTACAGAATATGCTCCATCAGCATCTGTTGTAACTGTAGCTGTAGGGGTGCTTAAACGTTCATTATAACCTGCTCTGAAAACTAAAGTTGAATCTGCGACACCAGTATCTGTTGTTCTTCCATCAAAAACCGATCCGCTTAATCTCGTAGTAGTATTTAACTCAGAATTAGGGAGCATAGGGATAGAACCGATACTTGTTGTAGTAAGCATAAATGCTGAAACATTTGGAATGTACTGACTCACATAGCCATCTGCTTCAACAGTCACATCATATACGCGCATTGTTTGTACTTGTGCAGTAAATGTGCCGTTAACATCTGTCATTGTACTAATATTACGTTCTGTACTATCAGTGAGAGTTATTTGAGCACCGACAATATCACTGTCATCCTGCACATTATACACCCTGCCCGTAAAATCAATATTTGAGACATTGATATCATAATTTATAGTATCCAAACTAGTGTTTTCATCTACACGAATAATCACATCATCTTCATTTAATTCTATGTCAAGTCCATCTAACAGAGCATCATATCCAGTATGATCAGCATTAAAAGTAGATGTAAAATGGTTAAAATCACTTACATTATTTTCTGTCATTCTCGCTGCTAGCGCTACTGATAATTGTTGCGATACAGCCGCAATTTCTGTATTCACATTTGCTGGAACAGTACTATTTTGAAACCTTCTTAACAATTGCGCTGCCCCACCTAGTAAATTTAAAGTTTCCGCAGCTTGATTCACCATGTAGCTTGTCAATGGAGTCACATTTGTAGTTCCAGTTCTTGATGTTGAAAAGGAATAAAGCGTTGTTCCATCTCTATCAAGTACAGCTCTTAACATTATTGGCTGAGTTAATCCCCCTGTACTAACCGTGTATCTTCCTGATGAGAGAGAATGGCCCTCAACTACCCTACCATTATTACCAACGAATGTAAGCGTTGCTGCTGCTCCGGCTCCAGTGGCTACAGTACCGCTCATTGTAGAATTTGTTACATCTGTAGTAGCAGAATCAGAACCACAGCCAGTAAAAAAAATAAAAGACAATGACACGCCTAAAGTTAAAATCAACTTCTTCATTACATATACTCCTTTAGAGTTTCATAAAATTAAACGAAATTTTTTTTTTCGAATAAACATTATACATTTTATAACAAAATATTTACTTAATTAACTATTTACAACATTAAGTTGCTTTTATAAAAACAATCTCTTTTTAAAACTAAATCTTCCAAACTAATTCCATTTGCTTTCATTTTATTTATAGGTATTTTGAGTATAATTGCGCCAATAATATACAAGGAATCTATTTTGCTAGAAGATATGAACGAAAAGTGCGCAGTCGTAGGTATTTATGGCCATCAGGAAGCTTCAAAGTTAGCTTATTTCTCTCTCCACTCTCTCCAACACCGCGGTCAAGAAGCAGCTGGAATAAGTTCTTCAGATGGTAAAAAACTTCACACTATCAAAAATCGTGGTCTTGTTATGCGTGTTTTCAACGAAAGAAAACTTGCAACACTTAGCGGCTCAAGTGCAGTTGGACATACCCGTTATTCAACTGCGGGCGATGATTCTATCCTTGATGCGCAGCCGGTATTTGCCCGCTATGACCTGGGAGAAATGGCAATTGTTCATAACGGAAACCTTACAAACGCAGACGAAGTACGCCAAGCTCTCATAGCAAAAGGTGCGATTTTTCAAACTTTCATGGACACTGAAAATCTTATTCACCTTATTGCAAAAAGTGAAAAAGAGAAGCTTATTGACAGAATAATCGATGCCGTTCATAGAATTGAAGGTGCTTTTTCTTTAGTATTTTTAAGCAGAACAAAAATGTTTGCTATGCGTGACCGTCATGGTTTTAGACCTTTAAGCCTTGGAAGACTTCCAAACGGCGGCTACATTGTAGCAAGTGAAACTTGTGCATTTGACCTTGTAGGTGCAGAGTTTATCCGCGATGTGAGAGCCGGTGAGCTTTTAGTTTTTTCTGAAGGTCAAGAGCCTGAATCTATTCAAGTTTTTGAACCGACTCCAAAACACTGTATTTTTGAATATGTTTATTTTGCTCGTCCAGACTCTATGGTTTTTGGTCAATCCGTCTATCAAATGCGAAAAAATATGGGTAAGGAGCTGGCAAGAGTACAACCCGTAGAAGCTGATGTTGTCATACCTGTTCCAGATGGCGGTGTTCCTGCTGCTATCGGATATGCTCAAGAGAGTGGCATACCTTATGAGATGGGTATTATGCGAAATCACTATATCGGCCGTACTTTTATTGAGCCTACCCAAGAGATGAGAGATTTAAAAGTTAAAATGAAACTCTCTCCAATGCCAAATGTTATCGCCGGGAAAAGAGTTGTGGTTATAGATGATTCCATTGTTCGCGGAACGACTTCAAAACGTATAGTAAGAATGCTTAAAGAAGCCGGGGCAAAAGAAGTTCACATGAGAGTATCTTCTCCGCCTACAACAGACCCTTGTTTTTATGGAGTAGATACACCGGACAAAGACAAACTTATAGCTGCAAACATGACTCTAGAGCAAATCTGTGAATATATTGAAGCGGATTCTTTAGCATATCTTGACGAAGCAGCACTTCTTAGAAGCGTAAACGCAACAGAAGACAACTATTGTACAGCTTGTTTTACCGGCAAATACATAGTATAGAGATTTTTTGCAACAAATTTATACTTATGGTAACTACCTAAAAGAGAAATTCGGTACTAAAGTCTATAAGGTAGGTATCAATATATCGGGTTTTACTTGTCCTAATATTGACGGAACCGTGGCAAAGGGTGGATGCACTTTTTGTGAAAATGACTCTTTTAGCGCAAGCACAAATGAGGTTCAAGAACTCAAAGGTTTTCACCTCAATCTAGATTCCAAAACAAATCCCTATCTTGATAAACAGCTTGAGCAACTTTCTATTCAGTTTAATGCCATCAGCAAACTCCAGATGAGTGAATACGGTGCACAAAAGTTTATCGTCTATTTTCAATCTTTCACAAATACCTATGCTCCGTTTGAAACACTCAAAGCTCTTTATGAAAAAGCTCTCTCATTTCCTAATGTTGTGGGCTTAAGCATAGGAACAAGGTCTGACAGCATTACAAATGAAACACTTGAGTATTTAGCTGAGCTCGCTAAAAAAACAGAGATATGGATAGAGTTTGGCATTCAGTCTGTCTTTGATGAAACTCTGGAAAAAATAAATCGCGGCCATGACAGTGCCAATGTTAAAGAGTGGATACTTAAATCTAAAAAAGCTGGTTTAAATGTATGCGGACACCTTATTTTTGGACTTCCGGGTGAAGATGAAGCGATGATGCTCGAAACCGCGAAACAGGCGTATGAATGGGGAATAGACTCTGTCAAGTACCATCCGCTTTATGTTGTAAAAAGAACGGCTTTGGCCAATGAATTTACTCGAGGGGAGTTTACTCCCATAAGTGAAGAAGAGTATCTCACGGTACTCTTAAAAGCATTGCAAATGAAACCCCAAAAGATGTCGGTTCAAAGAATTACTGCGGGAATAAACAACGACTCTTTATTGGCGCCGGCATGGTGTAAAGATAAAAATATACAGATAAAAAACATCAATAAAGCCCTCAAGCCGTTAGGACTTAAGTACTAGACTTAATGTCCTCTCACGGTTGAAAAATCTGCAACGTTTCTAAAGTAAGGCGGAAAGTCAAAATAGACTCTAAACTGCTCTGCTTCTCCAGGCTTCAGGTTAGTTGCAACTACAAACTCTTTTATAATTGTTTGCGGTTTATATAAAACATTTGCACCACCGCCAAAAAACTCTGCAAATCCACTCGGAGCAAAAAATGAACCCGCTTTTACGTTTCCTGTAACATGCCCCTTGTTTACAAGTTTTATCTCAAATATTACTTCGCCAATAGTGTACTTCCCTTCATTTTTCACCACACCGGTGTATATAATCTGTTCTGTACTAAGCAATCTTTTGTTTTCTAATTTATAGAGTTTGACAACCTTTGTGTACTTATCTACAACTACTACAGAAAAAATAGCCAGTAAAGAGAATACAAGAGTAACAGAAAAGGCCATTGGGAAAATAAGCTTCTTTTTTTCTTGCCTAAACGCAGCAATCAAACCGCCAATATATAAGATAAATATAATAATCAGTGTGAAATAGTGCCAATAATTAAATAGTGTCGTCATGAGTTACAATCCGCTTTTAGTGAAATATTATAGTCTCCAGAATAGGTGAATGGTTCAATAATTATTTTAAACTCTCTCTGGGCGCCTATGGAAATTTGTTCTTCTACTATCGACATATTTTTAAATGGCTTGAAGGGATATATATAGTTTTTATATTTATTTGCACTTACTTTATATGCGCTCGCGGTAATAGTACAACTCTTAAAATTAAATGTAGAGTTGTTTGTTAGTGTTCCTTTTACAACGACCGCCTCTGTAAAATTTAATTTTTGTTGGCTCTGTAATACTAAAGAATGTTTATATAGATACTCATGCAAATATTTATACCCTAAAGTCGGGCCAAGAATTAAACTGGAAAAGGATAATAATATGAGAAAAAGGGCCAAGCCAAGCTTCTTCCTTAGGATTATTGCTAAAATAATAAATAGTAAAAAAAGAATAACCACACTGCCAAAAAGAATATAATCGTAAACAATAAGGTTATCTATAAATAAATTTATTGTTTCTTTCATTAATCTTTTCTAGCGTTTTTTTCAGCTATCCCGCTCATGTTAAATCTGCGGGCCAACTCTTGCTTTATTCTGTCTGGAGAGATGTTTTTGACTGCCAATGCTACAAGGACATGGTATGTTAAATCAGCTGCCTCATAGACCATCTCAGCTTCGTCATTGTCTTTGTAAGCAAAGCTGAACTCACCTGCTTCTTCTACAACTTTTTTTAAAATAGTGTTGTCACCCTTAGACATAAGTTTCGCTGTCCATGAAGATTCAGGATCTGCATTTTTACGCTCTTGAATGGTGTGGTAAAGTGTGTCTATTACGCCATACATTGCCTCAGAATTTACTTCTACTTCAGAGGTCGCCGTACCAGATTCAAGCTCCGTAAAGAAGCAGGATTTTCTGCCTGTGTGACACGCGACCCCTTCTTGCGTTACTTTAATGAGGAGTGTATCATTGTCACAGTCAATATTAAAAGAGTGAATTGTTTGGATATGTCCACTGCTCTCACCTTTTTTCCAAATGCGTTTTTTGCTTCTGGAATAGTAGTGCGCAATTTTTGTGGAAAGAGAAAGTTCAAGAGCTTCTTGGTCCATATAAGCCATCATGAGCACTTCATTATTCGTGACGTCTTGAACAATAACCGGCAAAAGGTCTATTTTCTGCCAGTCTACTCTGTTTATTGTGTTTTGCATCTTTTTACTTACTGAGAAACTGTCGTAGTTCTTTGTTTTGGATCTTTCATATCAACCCAAATGTTTGGAGTCGAACCGCCAGGCGTTAGGAAAATTTTTGCATCTTTGTTTTCACGAAGTGCATCATTAAACTTTCCTTGAACGTTCATTTGCTCAAGTTGTAAGAGTTGAGATGTTAAAGATTGCGCTATCAAGATGTTCGCTTTTGCTTTTGCATCTGCTTCTATTGTTACGGCATCTGCAATACCCTGTGCTTCAATTCTTGCTTTTTCAGCTGTACCTTGTGCTTCTGCCGCAAGTTTCAATGCTTCTTGTTTTGCACGCTGTACATCTTGCTCTGCTTTTTGAACTTCTTGTTTTGCAACTTGAACACGCTCAATCTGATCTTTTACTTTTTCAGGTAAAACAATCTCACGAAGCTGCACTGATTGTAAAAGTGCCGGAGAATTTTTAAGTCCATTCACACTTTTACGAATTCCGCTGTCAATCTCATCCGCTATCACGTTTCTTTTTTGTGGCAGAGACTCTGCATCATAGTTACCGACAACGTTACGAACAACGTCACGAACAACAGGATTGATGATTTTATCTTCCCAGCTAAAGCCCCAGTTGGAGATAGTCTGTGCTGCAAACTGCGCGTCAAGTCTATACTGAACCGTAAGCTCAATAGAAACTGGAAGACCGCGTTTGTCAAGAACAGTGATGGCAGGTTTTGTGCTTATACCTGAGGCAGTTGTACTTGCTTCAATGCGAGAAGCATAGTTAATAATACGTACTTTCGTATCTACAGTATAAACTTTTTGAATTACTGGCATAATGAAATGCAAACCAGGAAGAAGTGCTTGGTCTTGATATTTACCGTTAGTACTTAAAATACCGCGTTCACCCTCTTCTATAATTGTAAAAGGTTTTGCTAAAACAAGTAAAATAACTATTGCTGCAATAAAATAAAATAAACCTGCTTTACCACCACCAAAATTGAAATCTATCTTTGGCATTTGTGGACCATTACCGCCACCGCCAGAGCCACCGCTAGGTTTTTTAAAGCCGCCGCTCTCGCTTTTTTTCTTGTTAAAATAGTCATTCATATCTGATGCCATGAGTAAGTTATCCTTCATAATTATTATCTTCCTTTTTTTGCCTAATTTTATCGACAAATGTTTTAGCCAAACTTGTAAAGCTATGCTAAACCTAAAGCAAAAGGAACAGAGTCCTTTTCTTAACCTAATTTACGTATGTTAAATAGTGCTCGTATGCCGGGTTTCTTCCAAAAACAATGTCAAAATATGCACTTTGAATTTTTTCTGTCATTTCACCGCGGGCACCACAGCCTATTTCTCTTGCATCTACTAAACGTACAGGTGTAATCTCAGCTGCAGTTCCCGTTAAAAACGCCTCATCTGCAATGTAAATCTCTTCTCTTGTTATACGGCGGCGCACAACTTTTATGCCCATGTTTTCAGCCATTTCAATAACTGTTTTTTGCGTAATAGATTCAAGCGCATTATCTGCCGGAGGCGTGATTAAAACGCCGTCTCTTACCATGAAAAAGCTCGCACCGCTTGCCTCAGCAACGTAACCCTGATCATCTAAAAGAAGCGCTTCATCATATCCGCAGTCAATAGCTTCGTATTTTGCCATTTGAGAGTTCAAATAGTTCCCCGTTGCTTTTGCTTTACCCATGTTTGAAGTATTTGCAGGTCTTGTCATAGAAACAATTTTTAGTTTAATACCTTTTCTCATACCCTCTTCACCAAGGTAAGCGCCCCACTCCCAAGCGGACATAACAGTCTCAACAGGACAGTTTTTGTGGTAAATGCCCATAACACCGTACCCTAAAAACGCAAATGGACGGAGGTAAACATTGTCACCTGTAAACTCATTTTTTTTGATTAAGTCAATTTGAGCTTGGTTCATCTCTTCTATTGAGTAAGGGATATTAATAAGTGTCATCTTAGCGGACTCTATCAATCTTTTTGTATGGTCATTTAAACGAAAAATCGCATAACCTTTTGCAGTTTTATAAGCCTTTGTTCCCTCGATAACACCATTTCCATAGTGTATAGTGTGTGAAAGAACGTGCACTTTAGCATCATCCCAAGATACAAATTTTCCATTCATCCAAATATATTTGGCTGCGTCCATTAAATTCTCCAGTAATTTACATAATTGCTCGCATTTTATCTAAAATGATGTTTACAATATATTAAAACTTATTCTAAAACTTCCCCGCCAATTAAATGTCCCATTTGTAACTAAACTGACACTCAATAGAAATCTTAGAGTAATAAAGCTTCTTTATACTTCGAAATATTTTACAAGCCTTGGAGAAATCATATATGAAAACGAAAATAATCTTAAGCGCACTCGCTGCTGCAATGACAGCATCGCTTACTGGCTGTGGTGGTACAGACAACTCATCCACAAACACATATTATTATACAGAAATAACAGACAGCTATAATACTACCAACACTGGTACTGGTACTGATACCAACACAACAACAGAGCCGACAAATGAACCGACTCTAGTTTCAAGTCTCATCACTGAAAATACAACATTATTTAAAGCAAACAGCCCTTACTTACTTACCGGCAGCCCTACTGTTGTAAAAAACGGTTCTATCCTTACAATTGAGCCAGGTGTTACTATCTATGGTCAGGAAAACTCTTATTTAGTTATCGCTAAAGGTTCTAAAATCATCGCTGATGGTACAGAAGAAGCCCCAATTATCTTCACATCTGAAGCAACAATGCCTACGGCTGCTCCAGCTCTTGCTCCTTCGCTTGCTCCGGCGGCTGCTGGACAATGGGGTGGTGTAGTACTTTTAGGAAAAGCGATAGTAAATGAAGCAAACCTCTTTTTTGAAGTTGACGAAGCAAATCCGGATTTCGCATACGGCGGAACAAACGATGCCGACAACTCAGGGATACTCAGAAATGTAAAAATCCTTAATTCAGGTTTTGCGGTTGCTCCGGACAAAGAGGTAAACGGACTTTCATTATGTGGTGTAGGTTCTGAAACTATTGTAGATAATATTACTGTAATAGACTCTGCTGATGACGGAATTGAAATCTGGGGTGGTTCTGTAAATCTTAACAATATTTCAATTACCGGTGCTCAGGATGATGGTTTTGACGTGGACAATGGTTACCATGGAACTGTTAAGAACCTCACAGTAACACAGACTGAACCGGGTTCTGCTCTTATTGAGATGACAAACAGCGGCGATGCTACTCTTCAAAGAACAGAATGGACTTTAGATGGATTTACTTTACAGGCATCCAATAAGCAAGTCGGTGAAGGCGGTATCTACTTTAAAGATGCGGATGTTGCAATTCACGCTTCAAACGGTACGATAAACATGACTGACTCTAACGCTTCAGACTCAGGTTTACACAATAAGAAAGGTGTATATTCAGGTTCAACGCTTGAGAATATTCTTGTTTTAGGAAGTGCTACGGTTGATAACAATATGACTTCTGGAGATGCCGCAGGCGTAACAGTTCTTGACACTATTGTTGAAGATGGTGCCGGTAATACTTTTGCAAGACCGACTATACTTCCGGCAGGTTCAAGCTTAAGCGGAGACATTATAGAAGACACACTATTGACTAAAGCCAACAGCCCGTACAAATTAGCTGGAAATAAGGTAAAAGTTAAAAATGGTGCAACTTTGATTATTGAGCCGGGTGTAACAGTATACGGTGAGTCAACAGCATACCTAATCATAACAAAAGGTTCAAAAATAAACGCAAGCGGTACTGCAACTGACCCTATTATCTTCACTTCAGAAGCTGCGTTTAACGGTGCGACAGGTGTTTCTGGTCAGTGGGGCGGTGTTACTATCCTTGGAGAAGCAATCACAAATGAGCCTGATACAATCAGATATGAAGTAGATGAATCAGATGCAGACTTCGCTTACGGCGGAACAAATGATGCGGACAACTCCGGTGTACTAAACTATGTAAAAATCCTTAACTCAGGTTTTGCGGTTGCTCCGGACAAAGAGGTAAACGGTCTTTCATTATGTGGTGTCGGTTCATCTACGATTGTTGACAATATCACTGTCTTAAACTCTGGCGATGACGGAATTGAAATTTGGGGTGGTGCTGTAAACCTGAACAATATCTCTATCACAGGTGCTGAAGATGACGGTTTAGACTTAGACAGCGGTTACCATGGAACAGTTAAAAACTTAGCTGTAACACAAGTTGCACCTGGTGCTGCTCTTATAGAGATGACAAATCACGGTGATGCTACAAAACAGAGAACAAACTGGACTCTTGACGGCTTTACTTTAACAGCTTCTGCGAACCAAGTTGGTGAAGGCGGTATCTACTTTAAAGATTTAGATGTAACGGCTACGATTAAAAACGGTACAGTTGACATGACTGCTTCTCCTGTTGCAAACAAAGCAGCAGGTTTAACAAATAGCTCTGGTGTCTTTGCTTCTCCGGTTTTTGAAAATGTAACGGTAAAAGGCAATCAATATGTAAATGTTGTAGCAAATAAAAAAGACGGTACAGTAAGCGACCTCGGAACAGCAACTCTGAACGCTGCGTTTGACGCAAACACAACAAACACTTACGAAGCCTACTATGAAACATTAGCGCAAGGTTCTGACTTGACTGGAGATATCACTGTCAATACACTCTTGACAAAAGCGAACAGCCCATATAAATTGGCTGGAAACAAAGTAAAAATTAAAAATAACTCTATTCTCAAAATTGAGCCGGGCGTAACAATTTACGGTGAGTCACTAGCTTACCTAATCGTAACAAAGGGTTCAAAAATAAACGCAAACGGTACTCAGGCTGAGCCGATTATCTTCACTTCAGAAGCTGCGTTTAACGGTGCAACAGGTGTAGCTGGTCAATGGGGCGGTGTTACAATCCTAGGTCAGGCAATCACGAATGAGCCCGATACAATCAGATACGAAGTAGATGAGGCAGATGCAGATTTCGCTTACGGCGGAACAAATGATGCAGATAACTCTGGGGTACTTAACTATGTACAAATCCTTAACTCCGGGTATGCAGTTGCTCCGGACAAAGAGGTAAACGGACTTTCATTATGTGCTGTCGGTTCAGGAACTGTTGTTGACAACATTACTGTCTTAGATTCCGGTGATGACGGAATTGAAATCTGGGGTGGTTCAGTAAACCTGAACAACATCTCTGTCACGGGTGCCCAAGATGACGGCTTTGATGTTGACAGCGGTTACCATGGAACAGTTACAAACTTAGCTGTAACACAAACAGAACCTGGTTTTGCTCTTATTGAGATGACAAATCACGGTGATGCTACAAAACAAAGAACAAACTGGACACTTGACGGTTTTACTTTGACAGCTTCTGCAAATCAAGCGGCTGAAGGCGGTATCTACTTTAAAGACTTAGATGTAACCGCTACTATTAAAAACGGTACGATTGACATGACTGCTTCTCCTGTTGCTAACAAAGCAGCTGGTTTAACAAATAGCGCTGGTGTAGTGTATGCTTCACCGGTTCTTGAAAATGTTAAAATTAAAGGAAGCGCAAGCGTTGATGTTGCTGCAAATAAAAAAGACGGTACAACGGCAGATGCCGGTACTGCAACTTTAAACGCAGCACTTGATGCGGATGTAACAAACACTTTCACTTCATATTAATAGTTCTTCAAATACTATAGAGGCTTCTTCTGGCCTCTATAAAATCTTTTTCACTTTTTCAAACACATACACTCTCAAAACACAATAATTTTCTGTCGCCAAAAGGTAATCAAAAAGTAATTCTAAGGTAGCTAAAGAAGCATACTATTCGCTTATCTTAAACTATATGGGGAATCCATGTCTAAAATAACCGTTAGTATCGCTTTGAGTTTACTGCTAGGTGCTTCAGCAGTAACAGCAAACTCAGACAATATGGCTGAGTCGTTAATGAAACTTCGTGCTCAGGTTGAGCAGCTAGACAGTTCTATTACTGATGAAAAAGAGAATTACAGAGCTTCAATGAAATCACTTTTAAGACAAAAAGATGATTTAGAATCAATTGTAGCCCGTGAAGATCTGAAAATAAAACAGATAGAACAAGAACTTGCAAAAGTAAAACAAGAGATTACAGAAGGAAGCAAAAACTCTCTAGGCTTAAAACCGCTTTTAGAAAATGCTTTGACTCTTTTGGAAGAAAATGTGAAGGCTTCTTTACCGTTTAAAACGCAAGAGAGACTCGCAGACATCGCTCAAATAAAAGAGCAAATCCAAAATGACTTAGTCAGCCCGCAAAAAGGCTTGGCACTCACTTGGAATGCTTATGGCGACGCAATCAGAATGACGAAAGAAAACGGTCTATTTAAACAGACTATCACGCTTGGCGGTAAAGACAAACTCGCTGAAGTAGCACGTATCGGAACCATGATGATGTACTTCAAAACTCCGGACAATGTTGTCGGCTATGCCAATAAAGATGCCAAAGGCTGGTACTACAAAGAGGCTGTCTCTAAAGAAGAACAAGAACAAATTTTATATCTTTTTGATTCATTCAAAAAACAGATCCGTACAGGATACTTCACGCTACCAAATGCCATTGTAATGGGAGAAAACAAATAATGAAATTCATACTAACTATCTTACTTGCACTCAGTGTAAGTCTTTTTGGTGCAAGTGATACTGATTTAGAACGTGCCTATGCTAAAGAGTTCGCTTACCTTAAAGCACAAAAAAATATGTTGCAAACTAGACTGGACTCTGTAAAAGCTGAACAAAATAAGAAAATAAGTTCTGCTAAAAATGATTTAGAACAATTACAATCTCTTGTTTTACAAAAAAATGCTTTGAGTGAAAAACTCGCAAATGATTTGTACCGTTCTCAGCAAAATGCTATGAATATGACGGATGACACTGCCATAATTGAAGCTGTCATGATGCAGTCGACTAGCTCTTTAAAACCTTACGGTATTGAGATAACAGTTGATAAAGATAATTATCAGCCGGCACTCGAAGAAGTTTTTACTCAAAGCAACAAACTTATTCGTGATTTAAGTTCACTCACTGTAAGCCAAGGGAAGTTTTACAACTTAGACGGTTCTCAGGAGAGCGGTTCTATCGTTAAAGTCGGGAACATCGCAAGCTATGGCGTTTCACCTAAAATATCTGCTGCTTTAGTTCCGGCAGGAGAAGGAAACTTTAAAGTTTGGAATGCTCCTGAAGCTGCTTCAACTGCTGAGAGTCTTAAAAAATTAGACCTCTCAAAACCTTTAAACATTTTCATTTATGAAAACGCTGCTCAAGAGATAGAGAATGTACAAGAGCAGAGTGTTGTAGATGTTATTAACTCTGCGGGAATCATTGGTTGGATAATTGTTGCAATTGGCGCTGTTGGTCTTTTACTTGCCCTGCTTCGTAGTATCTTTTTGGCAAGTGCGAGTTCTTCAACTGCTAACTTAGCTGCATCTACACTTGCAACACTTTTAGAAAAAGGTGTTGATGGTTCTCTAGAATACCTAAAAACAAAAAAAGGCTCAACTGCCCGTGTATTGAAGGCGACTATTCGTAACCTTGACAGAGACCGTGAGCACATTGAAGATATCGTAGCTGAGTCTATTTTACATGAGAGCGGAAGACTGGACAAATTCGGTTCTATTATTATGGTTATTGCAGCTGTAGCACCTCTTTTGGGTCTTCTTGGAACAGTTACGGGAATGATAGCTACCTTTGACATTATTACAGAATTTGGAACGGGTGATCCGAAGTTACTATCTGGCGGTATTTCTATAGCTCTTGTAACTACAGAACTTGGCCTTATAGTTGCCATTCCTATCTTAATGATAGGCAATATGCTTGGTGGTTGGGCTGAGAGAGTGAAGGACAATATGGAACATTCTGCTCTTCACCTTATCAACGAGTACAACAAACAGAAGTAAAAAATGGAATTCATAACGCAATTTTTAGAGTATATGCAAAGCGGCGGTTACGTCATGTGGCCGCTTGCAGCCTCAGTTGTCGTACTTTGGTACGCCTTGGGTTTTCGCTTTCATTCACTTAAACGCGGTTCAAATGCGAATGTCCGTAACTTGGTAAGAAAATATGACACGGGTGCCAGAACAGTTCCAAGGGGAGTTATTGACTCTGCTATTGTTGAAGCACTCTCTATTGTAAATGTTTATGGCCGAAAATCAACAAGCAGAAAGTATCTTGATGATGCTTTTAATAAGTACAAACTAGAGACAACTCAGTTTGAAACACTTATTAAAACCATTGTTGTAGCTGCACCTCTCATAGGTCTGTTAGGTACTGTTATAGGAATGATTGAAACATTTGACTCTTTGGCAAGTGCTTCACTTTTTTCTCAAACAGGCGGTATTGCGGGTGGTATTTCACAAGCACTTTTTACAACACAGTTTGGGCTTGTTGTTGCAGTTCCCGGCTTAATCATAGGAAAAATCCTTGACAGAAAAGCCGACACAATGGAACTTGAACTTGAGCAAATCAAAGATATATTATGTTCAGAAGGAGTATAGATGCGTTTTAGACAAAAAAAATCGCAAGAGAGTACTGTAGATATGTCACCGCTTATCGATATGGTTTTTATCCTATTGATATTTTTCATGGTGAGTTCTACATTTGTAAAAGATATGAAACTTGACTTGAACCGTCCGGGTGCATCTTCAGCTTCAAAAGCTTCAAGCAAAGTTATCCGCGTTTACATAGATAACGTCGGTGAAACGTATGTAGACGGTCAGCCTGTTAAAACTTGGGCAATTCAGGGCAAACTCAGAGATATGTTACGTGCTTCAACCGAAAAATCAGTACTTGTTGTAACAGATGAGACTGTTGCCGTTGAAAAGCTTATAGACGTTGTTGACCAGTGCCGCCTAAGTGGTGCTAAAGACGTGGCAGTAGCGACTGAAAAAGAAGTTGGCTAAGGTGAAAAATATAAAAAACCATCTCAAAGCATCTCTATGGATGCTATTTGGTATCTTTTTTGTATTTAATATAGTTATTTTGATGAACAGTGAAAGCTCACTGCTCAATCAAGAGAAGAAACAAGAGAATGCAAATTTTGAGATTGCAAGAATTGCAAAACCAAAGCCCGAACCAAAACCTAAGCCTAAGCCAAAACCTGAACCTGCCAAAGCTAAAAAAAGCACTGCCGCACCTAGCATCAGTTCAAGCCTCAGCGGTATAGACACCGGTCTGGATGCCTTCATGAGCAGCGATTTGAGTATGGACGACACACTCCTCGGTGATGTAAGCAAGAATGTTGTCATGAGTGAAGACTCAGTGGATGAAGCACCGAAACCGACACACAGAGCAGCTATGGAGTATCCGGCTAAAGCAAGAAAATCCGGAATCACGGGTTATGTTCTCATGAACCTTCTTGTAAGTAAAGACGGGGATGTTGAAAAAGTAAAAGTTTTAGAGTCTCAGCCAGCCGGTCTTTTTGACGAAGTAGCCATCGCCGGTGTTAAAGAGTGGAAGTTCAAACCTGCTCAGTACCAAGGCCAGCCGGTAAAAGTCTGGGCGAAACAAAAAATCAGTTTTAATCTTCAATAAGGAAAAAAGATGAAAAATATTTTAACAATACTACTAATTTTATCTTTGAACCTTTTTGCGGCAGAGAAAAAAAACAACACGGATGAGATAGATCACCTCTCTCTGGCTGCCCTGCTTTTAAAAGACGGCCATATAGACCGCGCTAATGATGAACTCTCTCAAGTAAATCTTGAAGATAAGAAGTTGGACTTCATAAGATTCTACACTTTAAAAGGTCTCGTTTTAACAAAACTGGGTTCTTATGAAGAAGCAAACAAAGCGTTTAAACAGAGTGTAAACGCAGGTCAGACAGATAAATCCATCTATCTTTACATTGCACAAAACAGCTTTAAACTGGAAAAATATGAAGATACGCTTGACGCCATAAAAAACGCAGGCAATCTTATAGAAGACAAGCCATCTATTTACGGCTTG
>VMSZ01000016.1 GCA_013791885.1 Sulfurimonas sp.
AGTGATTGCTTGCCTTTATAATAATTTATTATATGATGAAGCATTATAATAGAAAAATCACTTTTTTATCAACTTTTTATCAAAAAAAAGTGATTTTTATTTTGATAAGTGTTCTATTTTTTCACATATTTAAATAAATTTTTTTTATATTTCAAAATTTTTGATATATCTAGCTTTTTTAGCTTCTTTCATTTTTGAGTTATCTGCAATAATAAAACCTTCGACAACACAAAATAAACTTTCATTAACACTAAAATCAAAAAAGCGTACCGCTCCCTCTTCATAAAGTTCTGTATATTGTTTAAAAAGAGTTGGAACTGTTGTTCCCAATTCTTTAAGATAGCGTTTTAAGCGAATAAAGCCTTCTTTATAGTCAAGATGTTCAAAAATTTGATGTAATTCTGCGTGATCTGCATTAGACAAAACATATGGTGTTTTTGCTTTCATCATATTCGTCGTACACGAAAAATGATGCGAATAAAAATATACAAGCGCTGCGACAGCTTTTTGAGGTGTATTTGCGTTTATGGTCACTATTCCGTATGTATATCTTATTTTAGGATTATGTGCTAAATATGCTCCAACCCCCTGCCATAGGTTATCTAAAGCTCTCGAACCCCAATATTTAGGCTGAATAAAACTACGGCCCAACTCAATGGAACTATCACAATAGTCTTCGAAATGTTCATTGAAATTGCACAAGTTGTATGTATAAAGACCCTTTTTTCCCTTGTCGGCAATAATGTCTTGACACTCTCCAATTCTGTATGCTCCGACTATTTCAAGATACTCTTCGTCCCACAAAAGCAAATGACGGTAATAATTATCGTAAAGATCGTTGTCTTGGGAATTTCCCGTTCCTCCGCCTATTGCTCTGAAAGATATCTCTCGAACACGTCCCAATTCACGCAAAAGAAACGGGGAATGCTGGGCATCTGCCAAAAGAATTTGCTGTCCGTCAACTGTTGTTCCCAAATATTTCGCTTTTTTGACTTCCTCTTTGAGAAGTTTTTTATTGCTTGGTTGTGAAATAGTAGTTTCAGTTTCTAAAAGTTCATATTGGGTCGTTCCTAAAGTATAAAGATGTTTGTAAAACAGTTCCAACGACTCTTTGATACTTAAATTCCTATTGGCAAAAGATTTCACGGGAATCACTTTGCCAATATTCATATGCAAAGGTTTCATTTTACCAGCTGTTGCAAACTCATGAGGGAGCATAAGGGCAGTTAATTTGTTTGGGAAAACCATTGAAAGCAGATAAAACAAAACGCTGTTTCTGCTTTGTATCCTTACTGGTAATATTGACGTTTGTGTACGCAATGCTATTTTTAGAAAACTGCTTTTCCACTGTGTATCTTTGAGTCCATGAAAAGAGAGTCTGTTGACAATTCCGGCAGGAAATATTACAACCACTTCACCATTTTCCAAAGCTTCATTAATCGTCAATAAACTCTTTTTACTAATCACGCCAGTGATATTGTCTACGGGGATAATAATATCTGAAGCCTGTGTCACTCCCATTAGCATGCCATTGACAAGCAGTCTCACTTTTTTATTTTCTCTTACATTTGCTATGAGCTGAACCAAAGAAAATGCATCAGAGGCGCCGGTTATATGATTAGCAACCACAAGAAGTCTACCTGTTGCGGGAACATTTTGCAGTTCATTCGGTTTAACTGTATAGGTGATATTTAGATGTTCTAACATACTGTCTACAAATTGTAAACCTGAGAGATGATGATTTTTTTTATAAATCTCTTCAAACTTTTTTTCATGAAAAAGTTTTTCCAAAGAATGCACTAAAAAGCCTGTCAATGCAGGAGGCAGAGTCTCAACTAAATTTGGAAATTTTTTGTAAAACACATCTTTTACTATAAACATCTAACCTCTTAATATATTCTATTTTATTGTTTTAGTATATAACAAAAAGTTGATAAATATTGACATTAATATCACAAAGTTGTAACATTTTATAAAATGTTACAATAGGTAATTAGGATAAAAAGCTTTTATCTTTTCCATCGTAACGGCTTAAAATAGCAGGTAATAGTAGCAAGTCCACCAACACGGCAATAACAAGTGCAATAGCTGTCACCATTCCAAAATTTACATTAAGCATAAACTGAGAAAATCTGAAAATTACAAAAGAAGAACTGAGAATTACTGTTGTTAAAATAATGGCAGAACCGGCATACTGCATAATGTAAGTTAATGAATCCTTATAGTTATAACCTTTTTTACGCGCTTCTTTATACTTAATAAGAAAATGAATGGTGTCATCTACTGCAACACCTATAATAATAGCCCCAGAAATTGCAACGCCGATGTCTATATTTATTCCAAGCCAACCCATAACTCCAAGCACAAGCACAATAGGCAAAATATTTGGAATAATAAACAAAGGAACCATACGGATACTCTTAAAAATGAAAAGCATCATGAGTGAAACGGTACCCATAGCCAAAAGAATAGATTGAATAAGCGTGTCTGTGACGTCATGCTGCATATGTGCGAACATAACAGTTTGACCATTAAGTTCTGCCGTGTAAGGAGTATCCTTCCACCACTGCTGTGCCCAGTCAATCATCTTTAAATCTAAAGAAGTATTGACAACATTTACAGAAGCGGTTACACGTAACAAACGCTCATCTACATCCATTCTGTCATTTATTTCCATCCCTTGCGGGAGAGAAAGCGTATAGAGAAGAAGGTATTGGGCAATTAACTTGTTGTCTTGGGGAACTGATTTTTCACCCTGCATTACTTCATTAAACTTTTTGACAATATCCACAAGTGACGAGGTATGTCTCACATCAGGAAACTTTGCCTCAAATTCACGAGAAAAACACTCCACCGTTTTCATAAATTCAGAAGATTTAATACCGTCTTTTTCTTTAGAATCTATTACTATCTCATACGACATGGGACCAGTAAGTTTTTCCTCAATAAAGCTGACCGTTTTTCTAAAAGGAACATCTTCTCTAAAATAATGCACAGAGTTGGAATCAACCTCAAGCCTCATTAAACCTAAAGAGATAGCTCCAAAAACTATTAAAGAACCAAGAATAATTTTCATATCGTTTTTGATAATAAATCCGGCGTAGGCCACAGCCAATTTTGATGATAGCCCTTTTTCTTTTTGAAGCTCTTTTTCCCGGATTTTTGGATTAATAATAGCCAAACATGCAGGAACAAAAATGATGGTTAAAGCGAAAGCTATAAGAGATGCTGTTGCTGTTGCAATCCCCAAAGTTTTTATAGGAACAATCTCCGAGACGCCCAAAGATGCAAAACCTACTGCAGTAGTGAGGGAAGTAAGAAGAATAGGCAAAAAGTTTTTTTCTAAACTATAGTGGATCGCTTCATAATTAGCGAGCCCTTTTTTTCTTCCCATAAGATAAATCCAAAAAAGATGCATAGCATCCGCTATACCTATAGCTATAACAAAAATGGGCATATTGGCCGTAAAATTATTGAGTTTGTATCCAAAAAGGACTTGCAGGGAAAGCACAATAATAAAAGTGAAAATAACAACAGCAATACTTAAAAGCATACCCGATGGACGTCTAAAAACAATCCACAAAAGAAGCATAACAATTACAAGAACAAGCGGAGTGAAAGTAGTTATATCATACTTTGCCAATGTACTAAAAGTCATATTGACAACAGGTCCGCCTGCAAGATAAAACTCATAACCGCTCTCTTTTTCCTCTGCAATATAGCCATCAACAATAGATTTAATTGTTTTTGATGCACCTAAAGTAGTCGCTGCTTTGGGTGTCAAACGCCCTACTATCATTGTAGTTTTTCCGTCACTGCTGATAATACGGTTTAAAAGCATCTCCTCTTGCAGGGCTATCTTCTCTTTCTGCACCAAATCATCAATGCTCAGAGCATCTATGTCACCAATAAAATTTTCAATCACTACCTCATCAGGATACGCTTCATCTGAGTGAATGTACTGATAGTTTGTCAAAGAGTCCACTCTTGCAACATACTTTGTTTGCCAGAGTTTGTTTGTCAGTCTCTCAATAACGCCTAAAGCTTTTTTATTCATTACCCCGTTTTCATCACGAAAGACTATGATAATGGCATCATCATTTCCAAAAACTGCCCGAAAGCGGTCATACTTTTGGAGTGAATCGGACTCCTTGCCGAACCAAATACGGTAAGAACCGTCAAACTCAAGGTTTTTAAGCTGTGTGGCTAATCCAAAAGTCAATAATGGGATCAGAATCGCCACATACCAACGAAACCGCACAACAAGTTCTACAAATTTACGCATCATTAGAAATAATACCCCGCTTTAAAACTCACTCTTTGGTGTCTGCCCATAAGATAAAACGCTGTCGCATCATTTTTGGAAGGCTCAACATATCTATAATCAAAATTTAACTTGAAGATATCTGCAATTCTGGTTTCGTATTCCAAATAATAAACCTGTTCATCATAATCCAAATCAAAAATGACACCGCCAACTACACTTGCGTCACTTCCATCGTTGAAGCTGTAACGAGAACCAAGAAAAAGATCATTTTGGAAAACTTCAAAAAGCTCCAAGTCGTTGCGTTTGTTATTTTCAAGAACACTATAACTGTAATACTCCGCTATAAGGCCCAAATCTGCACCCTCGTAAAACTCTCCAACAGTATGTTCAAGCCCAAGACCCAGATGAAAATAGTCTGAAATAACCTTATCGTCCAAAACATCTGTGTAGACAGCTTCAAGCTTATAAAGCGTTGCGCCTAGAACCAGAGTATTAAAAGTAGTGAGTTTATTAACGAGATAGGCGTTTTCGTTTGTCATTAGATATGATGCATCCGGCGAGAGTGTTTGCGTATAATAACGCTGAGAATCGTAGCCGTTTTCAAAAATAACCGCATAATCAAGAGCATACTCAGAATCGGCCGTTGCCGCATACTTAAGATAAATGCTAGGACGTGTTGAAGATTCTTCTGTGTCCAAAGTATTTACATATTTTAAAGGAAGTGCTGCGTTTAAGGCGGGGACGCTTACGGTCGCAGGAAAATAGTAATAGACATAAGCAAACGCAGCAATTTCCCTCTCTTGCTCATACAGTTTTATGATGGCTGAGAATTCTCCTGCTTGTGTATAGTGGGTAAACGCAGCATTCCATGAGCCTAGTTTATCTTTATAAAAAGGATCGGCACGAAGATCATCACTATTGAAGGTATCTGTAATATTTCTTGCTTCAAGAGCACCCCAAAACCGAATATTTTTACCAAACATAATTTGCTCATCATCAAAATTATATTTTCCGTAAAGCTCATCCAGACGAATAAAACTTCTCTCATTGGTATCTGGACTTTTTTGAAAATCATAATAATCCTGTTGTGCTGTAAGTTTTGCAACAGCTTGAAAATCATCTTGATTATATACTGATTCCAACTCTGCCGATGCTGTAAAATTCTGCGCATGCTTATCTGTTGGAGCTATGAGATACGCTTGTGCAGCGAGAGCGAAACTTCCCCGTATATTTATCTGATTAAAAATATTTTCAGCTTCTGACTTTTGCGGCACTTCTTCAGATGCTTGAGTTATTTGCTGCGGATCTTGCTGTTCCTTGACCTCAGTAATTGGACTTTTTTCTTCCCTCACTTCTACTACAGATTCTTTGGAAAGTTTTACAAACTCCTCTATTTTTGGCAGACTCTTATTTTTTGCAAACCTGTATTTGTAAGTACTGACAATCTTCGCTTCAGGATAAGAGCCAAGAAATTTTTGAGACTCCTGTTTTGCTTCATAGTACTTCTCAAAACAGCCACATCTTACAGCATTTATATTTGTAAATGAGATGAGTTTACAAGATTCCGGATAGCCGTGACTCTCAAAATCATAATTTGAGCTATCTTTTATAACAAAACTCTTCAGCTGAACAGAATAACAGCTTTCACTGGATTTTGCCAAAAGTAGAGTATTAAAAAAGAGTGCAATCAGTAAAAAACGCAAAACTCTTTGCATTAGTTTGTTAAAACTTTTTTATGAAAATCTTTCTCTTGCAATCCATTTTTAATGGTCTCATTATTCCAGACCAAAACAGTTTTTTTCTCATTTTGGTGATTAAGCATTGTCATTTTTCCTACACGCCAAATACCTGATATTTGTTTGTAATTCTCAAATACGGCTGTTTTTAAAAGCTCATTTTTTCTATCGTAATACTCAACTTTTTTAATTAGAAAAGTTTTTGTATCTACCCAGGAAACTTGTTTAGTGTAACCTGAATTAGTATCAAGAGGTTTTCTTTCGCCTACATAAACTTCTGCACCATCAAGAGTTTGAACTTGCGCCTCGCCCTCAAAGGTATACTTGGACACACTAAAAGAACTCAAATCTTCATAAGAAAATTCTGAACCCATAAAAGAGCCGGATTTGTTGTTTGATGCGATTCTTTTCACTCTTTTCAAAGCTGGCAAATAGAGCCACTGATCATCATCTTTCTGGATGTTTTCATAGTTTAAAAACTTTGTTCCCTGAACATCCGGAGGAGATAAAAAGGTCATAAGAGATTTATTTCCCGCATCACTTTCAAGAGTAATCATCTTCATATTACGCTCTCGTATTTGATTATTTGAGTTTACAAGCGTCATTTTCATATCTGATGAAGAGTCTTGAAATCCTTTCATTGCAGTCTCAGTTTTCAGAGCAACTTCTTGGTTACTCATGGCCCACAGACTCGCAGACAACAAACCAACTAAAATAATTTTAAGCAAAACAAGCACCCCTGAGTATAATTTTTTTTTATACTATCATTTTTACATTTTCTATAGCTTAAGTTCTATCTAAAATATAAAATGTTTTAAAATATGCGCAGATTATCTACATACCCCCTTTGATTAGCCTCTATGAATGATATTAATATAGGCGCAAATTTAATTTGTTTAACTTATAATACATTTGTCAGATTTTAGAAATAAGATACAATTATATGGAAAGAAAAAACGGGAGTTTGCGAATGCAAAATAAAAAGTTTATTAGAGCTGTATTGGATGAAGATGCAATAATTTGTGAGTTTGAATGCACCTTGGGTAATGACTGCTACAGCAGCGATTATGCTGTAGGAAAGAATTGGTTTGATCTCATGATTGATACGAGCGATTATGCAAAAGTGATGAAAGTTTTTCAATCTTTAATTAATGGGGATGATAAGGAATGGGAAACATTCGCTAATGATATAAAATGCAGAAGGGGAACCCACATGCTTATTGACTTTAAAAACTGCATTGAAATAAGAGAAGGCAAAAAATATCTTGTCACAGTAGGAACTGAACACTATTTAAGTTAAATTTACTGATATCCTACTAAAGGTTAAAAAATGAAACAGCCATACAGATTACATCTCTATATTCCTCTCATCATAACGATAATTATTATGGTGCTGTCTGCTGTCCTGACTATTATATATATTCAAGATACTTCCATCAATAAAAGTAAAAAAGATACACCTGAAAACTTTAAGCACTACTTAAATGTAACAGTTGACAATGAAGCAGCAAGCCTTCAAGAGTACATAGCTTTTATCCAAAGTAGAGATGATGTTGCGCAGAGATTTCAGGAACTGGATAAAAATGAACTCAATAATTCAGTTAAAGATATATACAAGCGCTTAAATGAAAATGTCAATCTGACACATATGTATTTTATAAAACCGGATGGAACTGTTTTACTCAGAGTACACGATTACGAAAAAGATTCAGACTTTGTTGAAAGAGAGACTTTTAAGAAAGCCCAAACACTCCAGTCTGTCTACTATGGTTTAGAATTTGGAATGAAAAAAAACTATACGCTGCGAGTTGTGCAGCCATGGTATGTGGATGGAAAACTTATTGGTTATTTGGAGCTTGGAAAAGAGATTGATAAAACTTTAGATGAGCTCTCTGAGTATTTAAAGACACATATCTATCTAGCCGTAAACAAAGAATTATATAAAAATGTCCCGGAATTTGTGACAAATAACATGCAACAAAAAACGCAAACAGCACATTATTACATCGCTTATCAAACATTTAATATACCCGAGCAGCTAGCATCCATTATAGAAAATAAAAAAAATATTGCTGAAATATTCTTTGAAGGACATCATTATTTTATCTCAAAAAGTATACTCTCCGATGTTTCAGGCAAAGAGCTTGGTTATTTCATTTTCTTAAGTGACATATCTTTAGAACATAACATTATGTATAAATCAGTAGAGATATTAGCAATAATTCTTTTACTTGTTTCCTCTGTTTTGATCATCGGCGGATATATTGTTATTCGCAATAAAGAAAAAAGTATCAATACCCTCACCTCAGAGCTTGACGCACAAAAAGAAGAATTATCTCACTTTAATATCAAACTGCAAAAACTTTATGATTTGCAAAAAAATATTACTATTCTTACTGATGGAAAAAGACTTTTACTCGCGAATCAAGCCATGTTTGATTTTTTTTGGTTTGATGATTTAGAAGATTTTTTAAAACATTACAATTGTATTTGTGACAGATTTATCAATAATGATGATTTCTTTCATTTAGGAAAAGTCCCAGAAGGCAAACATTGGGTGGAAACAATCAAAGAGCTTCCTGATGAGCAGCGCATTGTGTCCATGGTTGATGACAATATGGAATCACACGCTTTTACTGTTTCTGTCAATGAATTTGAAACAGGGAATTACATTGTCTCTTTTACTGACATCAGCCATACGGTTATAGAGCATGTAAAACTCAAACGTCAAATTAGTCATGACAAACTGACAAATGCACTCAATAGAGATTTTTTTGATAACAACATTGCCTTAATCATGCAAGAAAGTTTTCCTCAAAAACTTGGTGTAATTATCTGCGATATTGATTTATTTAAAAATGTCAATGACACGTATGGACATAATCGCGGTGATGTTGTTTTAAAACAGCTTGTCAACATCATTCATTCAGCAATTCGTAAAGAGGATTTTTTGATTCGTTGGGGCGGGGAAGAATTTATTATACTTATGAAGATTGATACGGCAGAATCACTCAAAAAACCGCTTGAACATATACGCCTGCAAATTGAAAAGGCATACTTTGAAGAAGTGACACACATAACCGTTAGTTTCGGCGCTACTGTTTACAAAGAGAGTGAAGAGATTAATGAATGTATCGAACGCGCTGATAAAGCACTTTATCTCTCAAAAGAAAATGGCAGAAATCAAGTTCAAATACTATAAAAATACAAACTTGGCTGCTGGGGAACATGCCCCCTAGCACTCAAGCTCAATGAATTTTTCTTAACGCTCGTGAGAGTTGCCGTTTCTTTTTTCTTCACTACCATTGCGTTTATTATCGCTTTTTGAGTTTCTGTCTCTGTCATCACGTCGATTTTCTTTCATTTCTCTACGCTCTTCCTTCATCTCTCTGCGATTTTCCTGTCGTTCTCTTTGTATTGTCTGCACTTTTCTTTCTTCACGGTACTGAGGACGATCTTTTTTCCCGTGGTAATAGTCATTGATATGGTAATATCTTTCTCCCTTATGTCGACGGTTAATCACTTCGTTTCTGTTGATATGGTGGTAATCCGAAATAAAACGCACATTTACATAGTCAGCAATCTCTGCATCCCGTAAACGGTGATGTCTGCTTTTCCCATAATATCTGTTGTCAACTCTATATAACATATAGGGATCAAGTCCTAAACGCAGTGAAATATTCCACCAACTTAAACCTTGTCGTCTTAAATCCGTAACATAATGTGCGTTTACATGTGCATGATCTGCTAGGAAGTAGACAATACTTGCATGCTCACGAGGAACATAATATTCAACTTCTCTTACCTCTCGCACCGGAACACCGTAATAGTTACCGATGGAGAGACTAAAACTGTCTATACCTTCATCTGTACCGGAAAATCCGACATTAAAATTTGCCTCGGCAAAAACTCCGCTAAAACATCCAAGAATTGCTATTGTAGATATAATTTTTTTCATTTTATCCTCCGTAATTTTCAATATAATAACACTTCTTAGTAACAAATCAACCCCCTGATTTTCATTTTAAAAAATTATTAATATGCATATAACTCAAAAGGGTGATGTACTGAAATGAATATTATTATATCCTATTGGCATATTATATTAAGGAGTTTATCATGTCATCAAAATTTATCGTTGTAGCTGATTTACAGCACTTTAAAATATTTAACGTTAAACAAGATCCTTTAAAAAGAGAGTCTCTTGAACTTTTGGAAAATAGTGAAAGCCTAGCAACTCACCAAAGAATCAGAGAAAAAGTCTCAGATAGGGAAGGAAATTTTCAGAGTATAGGGGGCAGCGGTTCGGCTGGGGGTAGTCATACGATAGAACTTGAAGAGGAACGCCGCAGAATCAAAGAGATTGCGCAGGATGTCTCTGGGTTTTTGAAAAACAACAGCCATCAGGCTTGGTGTTTTGCCGCACCAAAAGCGATAAACAACAAAATAGTTGAGCTGCTAGATAGTGATGTGAGAAAAAGCATGACAACCAATCTTACTTCTGATTTAACCAAT
>VMSZ01000029.1 GCA_013791885.1 Sulfurimonas sp.
GTTGAAGAAGGTCATAACATCAACTTCTCATATAACTACCAAGGAGAAGGTTCGACATTTAAAAACCATGTACTTTCTGCGAAGTATGTGTTTAGCTTCTAAAAATATTTCTACATGCCATGGCATGTGGAAATGCTTTATTAAGAAAATAGAACTCTAATGTCTAGATAAACTTCAGAGATTAATTCTTTTTAAATAATCCCGTAATATATCCCCATGGTCAAAGACAAGTTTATCTAGTTGAAGCTCTTCTAGTTTCACAATTTTTGCCTCTTTGGCATCATCGGCTCCAATAGGCTCGCCATACGCCTTGCAGATATAGACAACCGAAGCAGTGTGAAATCTTTCATCACGCGAAGGGTCAGAATAGACGCCAAAAAGCTTTGTTATTTCTACATCAAGAGAAATCTCTTCTTTCATCTCTCTTACAAGCGCATCCTCTACACTCTCTCCGATATCAACAAATCCCCCAGGAAGTGCCAGCCCGAGCGGTGCATTTTTTCTTTGGATTAATACTATGCCTAAAAGCTCTTGTGAGTCGTTATATATCTCAACAATGCCATCAGTAGCAAGATAGGGTGTTTTAGGTTTAAAGTGCATTTACAAGACTCCTAGTTCAGATTTACATTGGACACAATGAGTAGACTCAGGCAGAAGCATTAAGCGGTTAAAATTAATCTCTTCTTCACATTCCAGACAAATACCGTATTCTTTGGAGTCAATTTTACTCCGTGCAAACTTGAGTTTATTGAGCCGTATTTGCGCTTCATGCAGAGTAGTAAAGTAGACTTGCTGTGCAATAATCATCTCTTCGCGAATGAGCAATCCAAGGGAACAATCAGGCGCTATAGGCTGCGTTTTTTCTTGTAATACCTGTATTTCTTTTTGTATATGGACAATATCATTAATAATTTTTTCTTTAATTTCTAGTCGCTGTGTAGGAGTCAATATTTTTTCCGTATAAATAATATTGCTATATTATCTAAAATAATACACAAGAAGATGATTTAAGATTTTTTAAACCATTATAAATTCAGCATAATTTATTTTAAAAGATATAGTTTTGGTATCTAATTTGACATGTGTATAAGCTTTAAATTGACACTACATACAGACTAAAAACAAGATGGAAAGTTATCAAGTGGCAGATAATTCTTATCAAATAGGTCAACATATCCTTGCCAATATAAAGAGTGGAGGATAAAAAAATATGAATTGTACCTAAAGCGACGAGGGTTTAGGTTACTCATTATCGCTACTCATTTTTCGACTTTGTATGTTAATAATTTTTAAATATTTTACCCCTCTAAAAAGTGTCATCATTCCCTTAAAATAGGGATTTTTAAGCTTTATATTAAATGTAGTTTTAAAGTTTATGCGTAAAATGAAATATAATTTGTTATAATACAACTACTGAGATTTTCCAAAAAAACCATCGTCAAAACGCAAGGAAATGCAAATGTCTAAACTTATTAAAGAGCCAAGAGTATTTAGAAGAGCAAGAGAGATAGCTGCGAGAAAAGAGCAACGAAAAGAGGAGAAGAGCTTAGCGCTTTATAGCAAAAGCAGATTCACCATAAATTCACTCGAAGAGAGGATTTTGCTCTCTGCAGATCCGATTTCATCGACCATGATTGATTACCTCAATGAGGGCGAGAATAGTGTTGTATATGTTCAAACTGACGGCGATGGACAAAAAGTCGAGTTTAGTACAAAAGCTTTTGCAGACGAAAACAATCTCATTAACTTTGCTAATTTAGACGCTGGAATGCTCACTCTCTCTTCATTGATGGTCGAAGATGGGACAACCTTAGGCGGTAGTGGCTCTATCGCTTTAGACCTTGTAAACTACGGGACAGTCTCACCTGGTTACTCTCCGGGAATCTTAAACACTACGACTTATGAAAATACAAGCGGCTCAACGCTTGAGATGGAGTTAGCGGGAAATGATAACTCTGATACTCTCAATCCTGAGTATGACCAGATAAATGCAACAGGTGCAGTCTCTCTCTCCGGAACACTTGACATCATCATTTTGGATGATTTTGTTCCAACAATCGGAGAAGAATACACAATCATTACGGGAAGTTCTATCACAGGTGCATTTACTGAGATTACAGGACTTTATGGTTTTCATAGCGACTACTATTTCGAGCTTGAACAAACAAGTACATCTCTCAAACTTATTGCCAAAGAGCTTATTGCAGGAGATGACTTTAACATCATCACTGATACTCTTGGAAGCAACAACGATCTTGGAAAACTTCTTAACGCGACATACTTTGCAACACCGCCGAGTCAACTTGTTTTAAATGACATAAACCTTCAAATGGGTGATTTTGTAGCGAGCGGAGATTTTGCGTTTTACAACAACAGCGCTCAAAATCGTCTTGAGATAATCGGCGGTGATGTGACACTTCTTATGGGTGCAGGTGATTTTAGCGTTGGGGTAAAAGAAGCAACATTCGGTATGTACATCATTGGTGATGAGATAGCTATGGAAGCTACAGGTTCTGTAGTGTTAGAGGGACTTGATTTTGGACTTCCTACGGCAGACAGTGTTTATGTCAAACTCAATGAAACGGCGATTGATTTTACAGATGCAGTGATAAATATCGGGACAAGCAGCTACACATTTTCAGATATGAGTGTTGGCCTCAAAGAGGTCAGTATTAGTAATCTTGAAGTAAATCTTTCAGAGTTTGTCTCTTTAAGCGGTGACTTTGGATTTTATCAAAACGGTGCTGATGTAGTTGCAGTTGGCTTAAGTGCAAGCGCCTCTATAAACGCTGGTGACTACGGGGTAGGCGTCAGTAATGCAAGTGTTGTTTTGGTGATGGGCGAAGATGGTGTTGTAATGCATGCAGATGGAACGCTTGATACTTCACTTGGAAACCAGATAGAGCTGAGTGCACAAAATGTTTCTGTAGAGTTTAACCAGACAAATAGCAATTTTGCAGAGATTATCACAGTAGGAACGCTTGATTATGACCTAGAGATAAACGCAGGTGTAACAAACATTAACATCACAGGCGGTGTTTTAAATGTCTCTGATTTTGCTCTATTAGAGGGAAATTTCTCTTTTTCAAGAGACACACAAACTGTCACACTCAGCGATAGCACAACGGCAAATGTTGCACTTTTAACTCTTGGAGTCTTAGATACAACAGCGTTTGTCGGACTAAATGGAAACAGCCAAGACGATAGATTGGGCTTTGAGCTTGTAGATACGGATTTTGCTTTAGTGCTACTCAGTGAAATAGATACGACTAGACAGTGGATGGCATTAAACGCAGGTGCTCTCAGTGCTGCGTTTGTGGGTTCTGCTGAGATAGTGATGAGTGCAGAAAATCTTTTTGTTGAGATAAATAGAGCTGCAAACGATGGCACACTTATAGACTTTAAACTCCAACCTTTAGAAGTAGCCGTGGGAGCGGGAAGTATCATCTTTAAAACAGATGGACTTGAGGGTGAAGTGATCCGTGTGAGCGGTGATGTTTCACTCAGTCTTGGTGGATTTTTCAGTTTTAGCGGTTTTGTCTCTTTTAACAAATCAACAACAAATATTACACTTACAAATAATGATGCAGTAGAGGTTTCACTCCTTAGCATTGGGACAAAAGGTGTTGATGCGTTTGCAGGTTTAAATGGCGACACGCAAGATGCTTTAGGTGTAGAACTTAGTGGTGTTGACTTTGCGTTTGCACTGATGAGCAGTGTAAGTGACAGTACAAAGCAGTGGATGTCACTTCAAGCAAACGCAGGAAGTGCTGCTTTTGTCGGCCTAGACGATGTTACGCTTGCCGGAAAAAACATCCAAGTACAAATCAATGAAAACCTCAGTGGTGACACGACCTATGTTGATTATTCTCAAACTACTTTAGAGATTGATATGGGAGCCGAGGAGAGTTTTAGCTTTGATATGGAAGATAAGTTTCTATCTCTTCGCGGGGATTTAGAGTTAGGGCTCTATAACTTTTTTAATGCAAGCGGAAGTTTTGCTCTTGAAAAGTCATCAAAAACGGTAACACTCTCGGACAATAATGAAGCAGACGTAGATATGCTCTTGCTTGGTGCAAGTGATTTGAGTGTTTTTGCAGGACTAAACTACTCCTTAGAAGATGAAGTAGGCTTGGTATTAGGCGGAGTAAACTTTGCTTTAGCACTTATGAGTGACAAAACGCAACAAAACAGAAAATGGAGTGCACTTCAAGCAACTGCAGAGAATGGCGGTTTTGTAGGGATTGATAATTTTTCACTCTTTGGTGAGAACTTGATGGTAAACATCAATACAGCGGCAGAAGACGGCACTGTAGTTGATTTTGTTTTAGATAATCTTACTATCCAAACAAGTGAGACATCCTCAGTTACTCTAGATATGGACGCAAGTGTAGGCGAATACTTAAGAGTAAGCGGATACTTAGATATCAATATGTTTAATTTCTTTAGCGTAGACGGAAGCTTTGCCATAGAGAAAACAACTACTACACTTAGCCTTGATACGCAGGAGAGTGTAGAGGTAGATCTTCTTACAATAGGTGCAACAAGTGTAAATGCATTTGTGGGAGTCAATGGCGGAAGTGCCGATGCAGTCGGTATAGAAGCAAAAGATACAGACTTTGCATTGGTCATAGCAAGTGATATGACAGCACAAAGCACCTCTCAGTGGACAACTCTGAGTGCTACTGTAGGAAGTGCGGGTTTTGTAGGTGTAGATGGACTTACCCTAAACGCAAGTAACTTAAATGTAGAGATAAACAGAACAAACGAGACAGGCGAAACCGCAAGATATATAGATTATACGACAACAGCACTTGAAGTAAAAACAGGCTCAAACGCAGAGGATTTTATCACTTTAAGTATTGATGGCAAAGAAAAAGAGCTCACGCAAATAAGCGGAGAGATGAGTATTAATCTTTTCAACTTCTTTAGCACAAGCGGAAATTTTGCTCTTAAAAAATCCACTATGACAGATATCGCTTTAAAAGATGCAGATAAAAATGCTTCAACAATCGCCGAAGCAGAAGTGCTCACTCTAGGTGGAGCCGGTATTGATGCCTTTATTGGGATGAACGGAAACAGCGATGATGCTCTGGGACTTCGTGCAACAGATGTAAACTTTGCACTTGCTCTTATCAATAATAAAGCAAATAAAGAGCAGTTTACTTCTCTTCAAGCAACTGTTGGCGGTGTGGCGTTTGAGGGGATAGATGAACTCACTATGAGTGCCTCAAATCTTACGTTAAACATCAATCAGGCAACAAATGGCAATGTAGTAGATTATGCCTCTATGATAGAGAATGATAACGCATTTGAAGTAGTTGTCGGAAGCGGGCAAAGCGTTACCTTAGATATGAATGGTGACTACCATGAACTCCTTCAGGCTGCAGGATATTTAGAGGTAAATCTCTTTAACTTTGTAGCCCTAGAAGGAAACTTTGGGTTTGAGAAATCTACAAGAGACGTAACGTTAAATAGCGGCGAAGAGATTAGTGTAGATTATATGAGTATCGGCGGTATGAATATAAGTGCCTTTGCGGGTCTTAACTATAATGAAGCGGATGCAGTAGGTCTCTCTTTGGGTGATATGGACTTTGGACTCGCACTTATGAGTGATAAAAAAGATGCTACCCGAAAATTCACCTCTCTCCAAGCAGATGCTGCGAGTGCTGCGTTTATTGGAGTAGATGGCTTAACTATAAGTGCGAGTGATTTAAAAGTGTATCTCAATCAAGGTATAAAAGTAGATGAGATACCAGAACAAATCATTACAGAAAACACCACTCTCAAACTTATCATCGCAAAAGACACTATAGGCCAAATTACCCTTTCTAAAGATGCATTAAATGAAACATTTAGCGTAGATGCAGCTACTACTGATGCAGAGTTAATAGGACAACTCCAGTCAAGCTTTGCAACACTCACTGCAACTGACACTGCAAATGTAGAGGTAAGCGGGAGTAGAGATGCCGGCTTTACTGTTGAGTTTATCGGAGCTTTAGCAGGTACAAATGTAGAAGGATTCAGTATCTCAACTGCTGCTGCAACTATCAGCGCATCTGTAAGTGAGATAAAAGCTTCCCAAGTAGGACGCAATGAGGTTACTACCTTAGTAATAGAGACACCAAGAATCATAACTGCTCCTGTTTATACAGAGGTGTTCGCTCTGAGTTCAAGCTCAACCGGAATCAATGAAGTTCAAAGCATTACTTTTAAAGATCCATATAACGCAGGAACATATGCACTCTCAAACGGCACAACAACATTAAGTAATATTAAATTTGTAGGAAGTCAAACACTTACAAATGAGACAAATATTCAAGCAGCACTTGTAAGCCTTTATGGTGGTACAACAGCTGACTATAAAGTAAAATTTGATACAAAATCAAAAAATGGACACACCTACTATATAACATTCCAAGGCACAAAAGCACACAGTGATCTTGCACAACTCACCGCTACTCCAAATGCAGATATGGGTGCAATTGTCACTGCTACAAAAACTGAAGGTTCAAGCTCAGTCGGAAGCTCACAACACTTTAGTATAGATACACAAGCAACCGGAACATATACACTTTCACTCAACTATAACAATCAAACCTATACAACGACAGCACTTGATTTTGCTGCAGATGCGACAACGATACAAACAGCCCTAAACGCAGCGCTCTCTACTATAGCAGGAGCAACAGCAGAAGTAGTAGTTTGTACAGCTGGTATAGATAATGCATTTGATGTAAGCTTTGGAGGGACACTCGAAGGTGTAGCACTTTCTCTTTTACAAATCACATCTAACCCAAATGCAACACTTCCAAGCGGAACCTTTACAATTGGATATGACACGGCTGATTCACAAACTGTAACTTACGCTGCAGATATGAATACTCTTGCCGCAAATATCCAAACAGCATTGGAGGCTACAAATTATGTAGCCGGAGCAAACATAGTTGTCACGTATGATGCACTAAACTCAACAGCAACCTCAAAAATATTCCTTCTTGAAAATGTGGGTGACTTAGCAAAAACAGATGCAAATGATACCTTCTGGACAAACGATACCTCTTTACAAAACGCCACTACAAAACTCTACTTCAATAAAGAAGGATATGCAGATGTGGCAGAGAATCAAAGAGTAAGCTTCGTTACAGACGCGAAAGCATTTACCTTTACATTAGGCTTTAATGCTCAAAC
This sequence comes from Sulfurimonas sp., assembly GCA_013791885.1. GTDB lineage: Bacteria > Campylobacterota > Campylobacteria > Campylobacterales > Sulfurimonadaceae > Sulfurimonas. The sequence continues at coordinate 7,192 of VMSZ01000029.1, forward strand.
AACAAGCTCCATCTCTTCAAATGCAACATTCCAAGAGATACAAACAATAATAAATGAGGAGCTTACAGCTGATATAAAAGTTCTTAGCTTTAATGGAAAAACATTAGAACTGAGCTTTGCAGGGGCCTTAGCAGGAACAAACGCAGCAGATATAGCAGTAACTCCAACGGCAGAGACAACAAACGCAAGCCTAGAGACAACAAATGAAGGCAGCACAACTATTATCGAGGCCAAAGAGGCCAATGCAATAGTAGTTGATTATAAAGCGATGATAGATGCAGGAAATGCTCTTGAAGTTTTAGCCGGCACAAATCAGTACTATACTTTAGATATGGACGGAAGTGCAGGTGAGTATTTAAGAGTAAGTGGCGATCTTGAGATTGACCTTTTTGGAGCAGTCAAACTTGAAGGCGGTTTTGCGCTAGAAAAAGCAACAAAATCAGGTGTAACTCTCTCAAATGACAGTGTGGTCAATGTAGATATGCTCACCTTCGGAATCAGCAGCGCTGATGCACTTGTCGGATACGATCAAGACACTGTAGATAAGAGCGATGATGTAGGACTTATCTTAAGTGATGTTGATTTTGCTTTAGCGATAATGAGCGACAAAACAGTCGGAGAGAATAGAACTTGGAGTGCTGTACAGAGTACAGTCGGCGGTGTGACGTTTGGTGGCTTGGATGATCTGGGACTTGAAGTTTCAAATATGTATATCGCTACCAACAAAGCAGCGAGCGATGGCACTGTTGTAGATTTTTCAAAGACTCCGTTGAGTGTCATTATAAATAGTGCGAATGATACTATAGATTTTGATTTTGCATCAACAAGTGAATTTTTTCAAATAGCAGGCCAAGCGAGTGTTGACTTTTTTGGAGTATTGAAAGTTTCAGGTGCATTTGGAATTGAAAAAACAAACACAAAAGAGATATATCTTGCAAAAGATGGCAGTGAAATCACAGAGAGTGTGAGTGTAGAGCTGCTTACTTTTGGTATGAGCGGTGTTGACGCGCTTGTGGGGTATGACCAAGGCACTGTAGCAACAGATGATGATGTCGGTTTCATTTTAGAAGATATCGATTTGGCTCTTGCACTTTTTGATGCAAAAGTAGGAGACAGAAGCTGGACTTCACTTCAGGCAACTGTAGGCAGTGCCGCGTTTGTCGGGCTTGATGATGTGACAATGCAGGTGAGCAATACAAGCGTAGTTGTTAACAAAAAAGCAAGCGATAGCACAGTAGTAAATTACAAAACAGATAGTGAGGATACAACAGGGACAGAGCTTCAAGTACTTCTTGGAACTGATGATACGAGCCAACCTATTTATGTAGATTTTACAATGGATGGAACACAGGGTGCACTCACTCAGGTTGCAGGATATGCAACTCTAGATCTCTATGGAGCAATAAAAGTTGAGGGTGGTTTTGCAGTAGAAAAAATTGAAAGCAGAGCCATAGATATCTACAACAAAGAGTCAAACACAGCCGCAACAGCAACGGTAGGACTCTTAAATATCGGTCTTTACGGTGTAGATGTACTTGTAGGATATGACCAAGGTACAGCTGACATAAGCGATGATATCGGTATAGAATTAACTAATATCAATTTAGCGCTTGCACTTTTTAACGAAACAAACGGTAGAAACTGGACAGCTTTACAATCAAGCGGTGGTGGAGCTATCAAAGGAATTGATGGTTTTACGGCTACTATTCATGATTCAAGTCTGCTTATCAATGCACAAGCAAGTGATGGAAGTGTTGTTGATTTTGCTGCTATGAAAGCAGGTAATGATACATTTAGTGTCATTATGGGAGTCGATGAAGCGGGGCAAACGCAAAGTGTAGAGTTTGACATGGATGGAAAAGCAGGTCAGATTTTAGAAGTTGCCGGAGATGCTACTTTTGCTCTTTCTGATTTTCTTTATATTTCGGGTGAGTTCGCATTTAAAATAGGAGCACTTCAAACAACACTCAGCGGTGAGAGCAGCTCTTTTGAAGCTGATTTAATGACTTTTGGGCTCAATGATGTATCTCTTTTTGCAGGGACAAACTATGGAACTGCTGATGCAGTAGGTATCAGTATAGAGACTCTTGACTTGGCACTTGGTGTTATCAGTGAGAGAAGCGGAGATTCTCGCCAATGGATAGCTCTACAAGGAAGTGCTGCGTTTGCCGGATTTGTAGAAAATATTGATAATTTTGAGTTAAATGTAAGTGATGTCAATGTTCTTCTTAATATGGCAGCAGATGATGGAAGTGCGGTTGACTTTACAAAAACCACTCTTGAGGTCGCAACTGGCATAGATGAGAGCTATACTTTTGACATGGCAGGAGAAACACTTGCTGTTTCTGGAGAGCTTCACTTAAATTTTGCAGACTACATCATACTTGATGGCGGCTTTTCGTATGAGAAATCAACAAAAGAGATGCAGCTGGACGATGCGAGCACTATTACTGCCAATGTCCTTGCATTTGGAGCTTCAAATGTCACAGGTTTTGTCGGAGCAAACTATGGCAAATCAAATGCAACAGGTCTTCTTTTAGAAGATGTGACCTTTGGTCTGGCACTCATAAGCGATGCCAATTCAAGCAGAAAATGGACGGCAATCGAAGCTAAATCACAAAATATCTCTTTTGAAGGTGTTGAAGGTGTTACGCTCAGCGCTCAAAATCTTGATATAAAATATAACAGCGAAGTAAACGGTAAAGCCATTGACTTTGTAAGCAGTACATCAAAAATCGCTTATGGAACTAATGAGTTCGCTATGCAAGGCGAAACTCTTGAGGTAAGCGGTGATATCTCAGTCAATCTGTATGATTTTGTTACTTTTGAGTCAACTTTAAATTTTGAAAAAACAACTCAAGTGGTCACTCTCTCAGATAGCACCACTGCTGAAGTCGAATCAATAACCATATATGGAAATGTCAACAGAGCATTTGCCGGTATGAACGGCGGAAGCGATAACGAGATAGGCTTTGTTCTTGATAATATGAACTTTGCTTACATCTCTATGAGCGAAGTTGATGGTGACGCAAGGGTTTGGGATACTTTTAAAGCAGACGTTGAGACGGTTGGTTTCAAAGGAATGAATGATTTTGAAATCACAGGAAACGCAATCGACATCGAAATAAACCAAGGAGCACTTGACGCTCTTGGCGCGACAACCGTTGTGGATTACTCACAAAATAATCTTGAACTTGGTGACATTATTATAGATATAGACGGAGCTGATGGGGCATATATTGATTTAAGCGGAACTTTAAATCTTAATCTCTTTAACTTTTATCAAACGCAGCAGTATCTCTCCATTCATCAAAGACTAGAGACTCTCAAACTCTCAGATGATAGCGATGTAGATGTGGTGATGATGACTTTTGAAAAAGAGAACATCAGTGCGAGTGCAGGGCTTGCGGGCATCGAGTTTGCAGTAAATGATGTTGACTTTGGTCTTGCTATCATGAGCAGCGGCACAAAAGCATGGGCATCTATGAAAGCAAATGCTGGGGAAGTTGCGTTTAGCGGACTTGAGAGCATAGAAGTGAGTGTGAGCGAAGTTGACATTATTGTCAATACGGGAGCATTTTATTATGATGGCGGGATTAAATATGACAGTACATTAGCGATTGACTATAGTGCTAAAGAGCTGGTATTTGATAATGGTCTGACACTTGGTGACTCTGTTACTAAAGAGCTCTATTCTATCTCTGGAAATATGGATCTCAACCTCTTTAATTTTGTAAGTTTAGAGGGATATATCTCATTTGAAAAAACAGTAAATGAGGTTGTTCTCACCGATCAGACGGAAGTGACTGTTGATTCAATGATTTTAGTGGCGACTGATGTGGACGCTTTTGCGGGAATGAGATTTGGTGCAGATCGCTACGGTTTTGCACTTGATGGTATTGATTTAGCACTAGTTATGAGCACAGATGTAAACAATCCGGCAAATCAGTGGACAAACCTTAAAGCCACAGCCGATAGAGCCTCTTTTGAAGGTATCGGCGGCTTAGAAATCGCTGGTGAGCTTATCACTATAGACCTCAATTACAGCTCGCCAAATCTTGCAGGCATTGATTTCTCGCTAGAATCATGGGATTTTGGAAATATCTCTTTTGATGCAAATCTCAACAATATTATGAAAATCGAAGGGGACTTTTTAGTCGATCTTTTTGGCTTTCATCAAGTAGAAGACAAACTCTCTTTCATTAAAGAGATGCAGAGTGTTACGTTTAATGACAATACTACCGGACTTGTAGATATGTTCACCCTTGGTGCAACCATAAATGATAGTTTTGTGGGTGCCGGTGGAGTAGGTTTTGAGCTCAAAGAGGCAGGCTTTGGAATGGCACTTGCCATTAATTCACTCGATCCGAGTCAGTACTGGATTACGGCACAAGCTAGAGCACAGGAGTTTAACTTCGTAGGTGTCGATGCCTTTGATCTTGATATACGAGATGCACAGCTTATCATAAACACAGCAAGCAGTGATGGACGCGTTATAGATTACTCTGTGAATAATCTTGAAATAAGTGAAGGTCTTGGATTTAACGGTGTTAGCACAGGTGATGGAGTCGCGTTTACTCTTGATGCGGCAGGTGTAGAGTTTATCGGCCTAGATATAGATTATGCACAGTTGATGATGGGTGACTTTATCCAGATTACAGGTGGTTTTGCATTTGGAAAAGGTGCTGATGAAGTTGTAGAAGTAAGCACAAATCTTACAAAAAGTGATCTCATTAAACTCACTCCTGATGAGCTTCAAGGGATACTCTCTCATGCCCTTACTGCAGAACTTACACTCACTGAAAAACTTGCACTTCTCTCAAGTTTGAGTGATCCTGAAGCACTCTTAGCCTATGTTATAGACAATTTTGATAGATTAGATTTCTCAACTATCGAAAATGTTACGGTCACTACACTTACTTTTGGTGCGAGAGAAGCAAATGTTTTTGCAGGATTTGGTCCTTACTTTCAAGATACAAATGATGATGGGCGCATTGATGCAAATGATACGCCAAATGCAGATGCAATGGGTTTTGCTATTGAAAATGTAGATGTCGGACTTGCAATTCTCTCACAAAAAGTAGAGACTGGAGAGGTGAAATTTTTAAAAGATTTTACAACACTCAAACTTGAAGCAGATGCTGCTGGCGTGGTTGGGTTTGATGTAATCGAACTTGAAGCACATGATATAGCTATTAACTACAATAGCGGTGGGAATTGGGGTTCAACGACTTCTAAAGCTGTTATAAACTATCAAAACTCTTTTGAAAATGGGTATGAAATTCCTACAGGTGGCGAAGGAAAAGTTATTGTCGATTTTGATGGCAATGAAAGAATCTCTGTTGATGTAGCCCAAGCAAAAATGAAAGTAGACCAGTTTGTCTACCTTCAAGGGGGCATGTTCTTTGAAAAAGGTCCAAGATACAATGTCAATATCGCCACAGGACTCCCTTCAGACGTCGTAGCCCTCGCAGGAGATATGATCAATCCTGTGTTAGATCTCGCAGGTGAAGGCTCAACCCCAGCAATGCTTAAGAACATAGAAGTCTCTTCTATGGTCATTGGTGGTTCTAACATCATGGCGTTTGTGGGAGTTGGTGGACCATACAAAGAGGATCAAGACCTCAGAGTCGATAGCGATGGCGATGGAAATGCTTATAATGACTATGTCATCAATGAAGATGCCATCGGTCTCGTTATAGATGACCTCAACTTTGGTATGGCGGTTATGAAGCCAACAGAGCTCTATATGCAACAAGTGCTCAAAGGTGACTTTACGGCACTCAGAGCGCATGCTGAGCAGGCTACTTTTATGGGGCTTGAGAGCGTAATGAAGATAGACGTCAGAGACATCGACGTTCAAGTCAATACTGGTCCATCATGGCCAGGAGATTTGGGAGTCGCTTCGATTGACTGGGCGAGTAGTTTCGCCGCGACAAATGGTTTTGTCATCCCTACGGGTGGCGATAACTCTGTGACACTTGATTATACGGGCGAATATCTCTCTGCCGAGATCTCACATGCCGTCATACAGGTAAGTGAGTTTTTATATCTTAGCGGTTCGCTCTCCTTCTCAAAAGGGGCAAGCGCTGATGTTTATGTCAATAGTGGGGACTTTGAGACACTTTACAGCAGTGGTATAAAAGAGATGTCAATGATCACTCTAGGTGGAGCGAATCTTCAAGGATTTGTAGGCATCGGCGGACCATACAAAGAGGATCTTTATCTTGATTATGATTCAAATGGTGATGGCAATCCATACAACGACTATGTAGTAACACATGCCGATGCAACGGGACTTGTCATTGATAATGTCAATTTTGCAACGGCTATTATGACACCAACAAGCCTTATTGAGAGCAGACTTATACAGTTTGTAAGTGTTAAAGCCACTATGGATGAAGCCGCACTTATAGGAATGGAAGATTTCATTGATGCGAGCTTGGAAGATGTAGAGATAAATGTCAACACAAGTATCATAAAAGGATTACCGGCTCAAGCTGCACTTCTTGCTGCGATGCCATATATAGATTATGCACAAAGTTTTGAAGAGACCGGAGGGCTTAGGGTCGCAACAGGTTATCAGCTTCAAGATGGACAGGCCTCTGCTGAGGGCTTAGACTTTATCACACTTGATTTTGATAGTGAAATACTTCAGGCGAAAGTCGGTTATGCACGGCTTGACATACTCGGTTCACTCCAAGTCTTTGGTGCGATGGCGTTTACGAAAAGAACAGAAAGTGTTAAACTCTCAGATGGCACAAACGCAGATGTAGTCTCTCTGTCTATCGGTGTGAGTAATGCTTTTGGATTTGTAGGTGTGGGCGGATACTTTAGTGACACTGATGGAGATGGAAGAGTTACACAAGATGATGAAGTAGACACATCTGCCGTGGGACTTGCGATTACTGATTTAGATTTAGGAGCGGTACTCTCTCGTGAAGTCGGAAGCCTTACAAACGCATACTTTGCACTTGCAACAGATGTAAAATCTGTGGCTCTTGTCGGGATTGAAGATGCGATTGAAATAACTTTAAGCGAGGTTGAGTTTGATGCAAATATCTCAACGCTTGGGACGACTGTTATTGATTTTTCTGCCTCAAGCTGGATGGATATAAATGGTATTACGCAATCTGGCTATGCCATAGAGACAGGCGATGATGCAAACCCAATAGTATTAGAATACGATGCCCTTTTAATAGACATCTCAGGAATCATAGAGATGAGCGCATTTAGTGTTTTTGCACTCGATGGGGTATTTGAACTTACTGTGACAGAAGAGAGCTTAAGCTTTTTCATAGATGGAGAAGCCATCATAGGAAATGAAAGTAGCATAAGTATAAGTGCTGCGTTAAGTTCACTCATGTATATAGACAGTGATGGTTTTGCTATGACTGCAAGACTTCAGGCTGGAATCGATCTTGGGCCTGTGATGAGTTTAGATATAGACCAACTTGACTTAACCATCAACACCACCAGAAAAGATATAGTCTATGAGGTACCTGAAAAGTTCTTAGACAAGGTTGATTATGAAAGTATAACAATACTCGCAAAACCTGAAAAATATCAAGACGATGATATGAACTTCTATGTGATGCTTGAAGCAAAAGGAACACTGGAACTCCTCAGTGCGTTAAGTCTTAAAGGTGATATTGACTTCTTATTTAGCGACACGAGAACGGTGCTTGGTGTTGGAGCTATTTTAGACCTTCCAGGCTTAGAGCCTTTAGGTGCTGCTGGAACTTTAGGTATAACGCAGGGTGGACTTTATGGTTCACTTATGATTGGAAATCCTTTTGCAGGCGGTTCAACTATCATAGATACAGGAGTATTTAGTATCTCTGGAGGATTTTTACTCCAAATCAACACTACAAATGAAAAACAGAGTGTCAAAGCACTTGAAATCGACAATAATGGACAGCTTACAAGTGGGTTCATAGATGTTGACCTGGATGCAAGTTCACTCTTTATAGCAGGAACGGCAGAGATTGAAATTGCAGGTGCAGTATCACTTTATGGTGAAATCTCACTTCTTATAAATGAACAAGGATTTGAAGCCGCAGCAGAGCTTAAACTTGATCTTGGGGCTTTTGGAGAAGTAGAAGCAAAAGGAGCAATCTCCATACTCAATACACAAGATGAGGGAATGGTCTTTGCGATGAGTTTAGATACACATGTATCTTTTGGACTCTCGGGAATAGTAGGCATTGAAGCTGCTGCTAAGATAGAAATAAACACAAGTGACACAAATGAGTATGCAGGAGTTGCAGCAGGAACACTCTTTAACCTTGAACTCGATGGAGCTTTAAATATCTTAGCTCTCGAAGCAAATTTTGAAGGTTCCGTAAGTATTATTAACGATGTTTTTGAACTCAGAATTGATGATGCAAGTGTTGATTTCTTTGGCGTTTTAAATGTTGGAATTAGTGGATACATTAGAAGCGATGGATACTTCTTGCTCCATGGCGAAGCGGGAATGAATATCGATTTATCCATTATTCAGATTACCGCCGGCGTTGAGATGACCTTTGGAAATACACCTGAAGGTCCTATCTTCGGTCTTGTTCTCTATGGTTCCGTCTCTGTACACATTGACTTAGGACTCTTTGAGATAAATGAAACACTCGCGGGATTTAGAGGCGAGATTGAGCTAACCGCTGCGAGCGCATACCTTCAGGCCAGCGTGACGGTTGCAGGTATCACTTTCTCCGGTGACATCACTTGGAGCTGGGGAGATCTACCTATCATCGCAACACAAGTTGGCGATGCACTCTATCTTAATATGGGTGATAGATGGTTAGAGAGAGAGACAGCGACTAATAGAGCACTCGGTAACCTTTATGAAGACGTAATTCATGAGACATACAATATCTCTCACAATGAAGCGGGTGACTTAGTTGTTAATTCAATGGGTGTTGAGTCAGTTTACAAAGGTGTCAAAACTATTTATGCCTCCGGTGGAGAGGGCAGTGATGTAATCTTTGTATCCTCAAATGTTACTCAGCAGCTTATCTTTGATGGTGGTGATGATAAAGATACTTTCATCATCGCCGGTGGAGCTTCAAACAGTACTATTCGCGGTGGCAGTGGAAATGATCAACTCGTAGGCGGTTCAACTGCCGGTATCCATTACTATGGTGAAGATGGAAATGATAGTTTTGTAGGCGGAGGAGCGAGTGCTGTTATAGATATGGGTGGAGGCAAAAATAAAGTCTCTACAGGAAATGGCGGCGTTCTTATCAATGTTACAGGCAATGGTGAAGTAGATATCAAAGGTGGCAGCGGCTATGACACTGTTTACATGGAAATCACAAGTGACAAAGATTTAGTCATAGGAGAAAAACTCTTTAACTATGGCGGAATCCTTGTCAAAACTGATGATTTGGTTGATATGGTTCATGTAAGAGACTTTGCAAGTGCAACAACACTCAAAACAAACAATGAGGGCGACTCTTGGGGCAATACAGGGCTTAGAGTAGTCTCAAATGGTGTAGTAGATGTAAGTGATTTAGAGTTTATAGCACCTACTGCAAAACTCAGCATCGACTCTTATGGCATCATAGGTGAGCTAAACACAGAAGTTCAGGAACTGAGCATCATTGCAAAAGGAAGCGCCAACGGCAACATTGTTGTCAATGAAAAAGATGACTTGACAATAGTAAACGACTCAAGAACGAATGGCGGTCTTTATACGACTACGGGTGCAATTAGCATTACTCTGAATGATTATGAGTCACAACTCACTCTCAAATCAGGTGTAATCAGTACAACGACGAGTGGTGGCAATATAACACTTATTGCTGATGACATAGAGTTTGAAGCAGGGGCAGATAGTGTCATTGGAACAGGTGAGCTTCTTATTAAAGCAAAATCTGCTTCACAAAACTACAACTTAGGTTCAGCTGCTCAAACAACCTATGGTATAGATAAGTCTGATGGCCTAGATAACGGTTATATGCACCTCTCTATGCAAGATTTTACTGCGATGAAAGATGGTTTTGCGCATATTCAAGTTGGGGATGCTACAACAGCAACAACAACATACTTAGGCGATCTTAAAAACGCAACGGTTGGAAACTTCACTTACAATGCAAAACTTGAGGATTATCTCACTATCTATGCTGGAAGATTAAATGTTGTCGGAAATGTTCAATCAAGTAGCGCTGTAGAAATTTTTGCCAACTACATGGAGGTAAGAAAAACAAATATTCATAATCCTCTGGGAACTCCAGACTCTGGGATTTACGCAAAAGATATAGCAGTAGGTTTAAAAGAACAGTTAGTACTCACTGGTTGGATGCGTGCAGATGATTCTATTTATGTAGAGATTATGGGTACAACAGGACTCAATCCTATAGTAGGTTATGGTGCAGAAGCAAACAGCTTTACAGCAGACCAGGGAAGTGTTTTAGCTACGTATAATAACGGTGGAAGCATCATTGTCAATACAAGCGCTTCTATTTATAGTGCTACGACTATTGAAGGATTTGGTGCAAACTCTACTATAGCAATGAACTCTGCTACCGGCCTTACTGTACTGGAAGGTGCAGTGATTGCCGCTCGTGCAGATAACTCTTCGATAGACCTTCGTGCGCAAGAGTATCTTCATATCAACAGCGGTGGAGCAGTAACTGCTGGAGCTAAGTGGGTGCAAGAGACACTGAGCTATGAAAAGACAGGTTCTAACTCTTCTGTATCACTTGAGACAGCGGGTGAGATGAAACTCTCCGGTGCTATCACTTCAGCAGGAGCGATGGACCTTGTAGGCGGTGGCTCATACAGTGACTATGCAAGTTACTTCGACACTATTCCTGGTAAAAACATCACAAGTACTGCGTTTACTCAAGAGCTTGTAGATAGCTTTAACAGTGGAACTCTGCCACAAAGTATTCTTGATTTGCTCAGTGAAAAAAATATTCAAGTACAAGATGGATACGGTATCACTTCAATTGAGAACTACACACCTTTTGATGCACTCACAGAGGCACAAAAAGATGCAGTAGCCCTGAGTCTTGGCTATACAATTTATGAGCCGACAAATGAAGAAAAATACTACTTCAAAGCAGATGCACAGAGCAGTAAAGTTCTTTTAGAGACTCTTACAAATGGCGATAGTGTTAGCAGTAGTGCAGGCTATACATACTACAGCGGTTTAGTGTTTGTAGATTTAAACAATGAAAAAATCAAAACATCCTTCACGCAAGGTGTGAGTGATGATTATGACAATGACCTTATTGATTGGGGAAGCGTTACTCCTCCAAGTGCAAATACCGGGTTTGATAGCTTAACACTCGAGCAAAAACTTGTCGTTGCTGCAACTCTTGGATATTCTACTGATGATGAGGGGAACTCATTTTACAACTACAATGCAGAACAAGGCAAAAAATACCTCAAAACCTTCAAAGAGGGAATTGTAGCGGATTATAAAAACGAAGATATCTACTGGGGTGCAGTCGCTGCACCAAGCAGTGGCACTGCGTTTGAGAGTCTAAGTGAAGAACAAAAAACAGTTGTGGCACAGAGTCTTGGCTATAGTGTTTATAAAGATGTTTATGTAAATCTTGATGCAACAGAAAATCAGATAGTTGTAAAATCTCTCGCGTATGAGGGTGAGTTTACTGTAAGTAATATTAACTGGGGTGGCGTAAAAGCTCCTGAAGATGGTCTGAGCTTTGAAGAATTGAGCCTTGCACAACAACAAAGAGTTATAGAGACACTTGAGTACTCAAGATATGACGGTGCTATTTACTATAACGAAGGCTCTGCAGAGTTTAAAACAACTTTTATCTCTGGAACTGATTTTAATATAGAGAGCATTGAGTGGGGAGATGCAAAAAAACCTGCGATAGATGCGACATTTGAAGATTTAAATATTCTACAAAAACAAGTTGTTTTAGATGAGTTGAGCTTTAGAGCTTACAGTGGCGTTGTCTATACAAATGGCACTGACTTTACACTTACTTTTGTTGAGGGTGAAGATTATGCAAACGATACAATTTCTTGGAGCAGTGTTGAGGTTCCTGCGGATGATGTGGCGTTTGAAGATTTAACACCGCAGCAGCAGTATTATGTCCTTTCACAAACTGGATACAGTGAGCACACAAATAAATTTTACTTCAAAGCAGATGCGCAGGGCGAGGAAAAACTCCTTACAAGCTTTGTAGAGGGTGTTGATTATCAAAATGCCAACATGGACTGGGGGCAAACTACATTTACTTCCACAGATAGATGGATAGTAAATGATGGCGTAAATAGTTTTGTTCTCTATGCACAAGATAGTGATGGTGACGGTGTGGCAGAGAGCATAGAGATCCAAGAGAAACATGAACTTATTGGACAAAGAGGCTACGGCTTTTTACTCACAGGAACGCTCACATCACTTCAAGATAACACAGACTTAGTGATAGCCGGAGAGAAAGACACAATCATAAGAGGAAATATTGATCTCTTAGGAGCAAACTCAAATCTGACAGTACAGTCTGATTCTTGGGTTTATTGGGAAGGTGAAGCAGATGTAAGCGGACATATCTCTATCTTAGGTGGTGTGACACTTGATGAGAATGAAATCACAGCCGATGCAAAAGAGACAAGTGTCTATATTCATGCAACATCAACACTCAACAACACAAACTCAGGAAACAACATCACCATCATCGGTGGTAAAGATGTAGATATTTATGGAAGAGTGGTTGCCGGTGCGACTATCGAGAATGATGGTGTTCATTTTATTGGAAATGATTCTACCGTCTTTATAGGAGCAGGTGAGCAGATATTTATAGATACTGCCATTGTTGCTTCAAAAGCAATAGATATCAAAACACTTGAGATGCCGGGTCTTGATGATGCTGGCAAAAGCCTCATCCTTACAACGGCATCGGGACTCAGCGTTGGCGGTTACACAAGCGATAACAGCGGCGGAGCGATTACTATTGATACGGTTGGAGAGATTGAAGCTATAGGGATGATTCTCTCAGGCGGAACTGTACGACAGACATTTGATAGTGATGGAGATTTACAAAGTGAGACTATTATTTGGTCGAGTGAATACTCTAGTGTAAACATCACAAGTTTAAGCAAAGTTTCTATTGCTGGAGATACACTCAACACGAGCGGTGAACTGGTAGAGATAGGCGGAACTGTACGAGCAAACAATGAGATAAACATCAGAGGTGGCGTAAGTAATGACCATATCGGTATTTATCTTCCAGGTGGTGCAAAACTCGCAACAAATCATAAAGACGGCATTATCACTCTCAAAGCAGATGATGACGCGCTTATTTATGGTCTTGTCGCTTCCGGTGCTTCTATTGACACATACTACGACGCAAATGGTACAACTCTTGGATACATTGTAAACAGCTACGGCGGTAACTCAAAAATCGTCATTGAATCGGCTGCACAAGTTGAGATTGGTCGTGATTTAGTCGCAGGAAGCCTTATAGATGTGCGCGGTGGTGCGGGAACGCAAAGAGATATAGATGATGTTTTAGGCGAGAGCGGTTATATGTTCAACCTTAAAGATCAAGGTGTGGTCATCGGTGCAGGTCTTGAGATAAAAACACTTAAAGAGAACTCTACGATAACTCTGAGCTCAAGCGGTGATTTGGCTATTTTAGCGCCTGCGTGGAATGAAGAACTTTTAGCTGCTGCGTTTATAGAGTTTGCCACTGGAAAACTCTCGAGTGATGTCACTTTAAATATGATTGTTGATTTAGGCACTCATAAAGTGCAAGGAAGTGTTCTTGTAAAAAGTGCGGATACACAAGATAACCAAGGCGTTAGTGACCTCAAAGCAGACATCCAAGCTGCGTTTAATGCCACTGCTTTTACTGTTATAGAGTCTTTATCTGGTAATCCGGTTCTTGGCTCTACACAAACGATTGCAAACGCAGTCGTCTTTAGAGTGCTTGATGGCAGATTGATGCTTACAACCGATGGTAAAGCAGAGATTCAATCAACATCGCAAAACATCAATAAATTAGGATTTACAAGCGGTGTCAACTTAGCTTCAACATCTTCTGTAGCTATTGACGCTTCACAAAAAGGCTCTGTGGTCAATCTTGGAAAAAATGGCTTAGAAAACGGCTCTATTTATCTTTCAAACTGGGTCAAAGGCTATAGCGGTGTTAATTTTTATAGTGGAGATAAACCAGAGAGTGGTAACCAAAACTTCTACTTTGGAGTAGCAGGTACTATTGAAACTATGTCCGGCAGCATCTACCTTAACCCTGGAGACAATGGCGTTTTACTAGGTGACTTGATAGCACGCGGACAAGGTGCAGATATCACTCTTGAAGCGAAAAACACACTCGAGATAAGAGGAAGTTTAACAGCTCAAGATGACATCATCATCAAAGCCGGAACTCTTCTCAAAGAGGGTGAAGCAAGTATCACGACCTATGGAACAAGCACTATCACAACACTTGATGTTGGGGGTGAGATAACAATCCAAGGTTACAACGATGTCATCATCAACAGCAGTATTGGTGTCGATAAAAATGGCGTGGTAAACGCAAATCTAGAAAAGTTAAGCATTACGGCGCTCTATGGCGATTTAACGCTTGAGAAACAGTCAGGATATATCAAAACAGGAGCAGAACTTCTCTTTAGCGGAAGAAACATTGATGCAGAAGGTGTGATAATAAGCCTTAGAAATACTGATTCACTCTATGACAATGAAGTTAGTTTCATAGCAAAAGAGGGTGTAAATCTCGGTGGTGCGTTTGAACTAGAAGGAAGCATGAAGGTTAAAACGGTTGCAGACATCACTCTTAACAATGTCAGAATGATGATAGACAATCCAAATCAACACCTTATTTTAGAGTCTGATTCAAACATCTATCTTGGTGATATCAATCCGGTTGACGGTGTGCAGAGTAAGGGTGCTGTGGTGCTTTATGGTGATGGTTTCATCGAAGTAAATGCTCTTGGAAATATTTTCCTAGGTTACGATGCGCAGATACTCAGTAAAAATGAGGTAAAAGTTAAAGCAAACAATCTTATAGCTGTAGGAAGCATACGTGCGGGTGCAATTTTTGATGAAGATATAAACCAGTCTGTATGGAGTAAAAGCGGCGGTAAGATTGATATCAAAACGCAGGGAAGTGTCACTTTAGGCGGTATAGGTCTTGATGTAGATGATAATTTTGCACTTATGAGTTGGGGTGCCAATGTAGAGTCTACAGGAACAGTATCTATCACCACAGGACAAGATACAAACAGATTGGGACTGAGTGTCTCTAAAGAGAGTCTTATCTCGGTTGATGTGACAGCTGGGGGCTTGTTCGCAGATAGTGCTGATGGCGCTTTAAACATCAGAAGTGATGGAAATATTCAAGTTTATGGAAATATTCGCGCGCTTGATGATGGGGCGGATATAGCTATGACTTCGTACGCACTTCTTTATGTGGACGGTGTTATCCATGCGGATGATAGTTTGGTGCTTAGAGGCGGTGTGAGCAGTACTGGTGTTGGTATATTTATCAACGACTTTATTACAGATGTCGATGACAACTATATCTCAGGCGGCAGTGTCAAAACAAATGATGGCGGAAGTATAGAGCTCTATTCTCAGAACTCTATTGTTGTAAGAGGTAACCTTGGAGAGGCATCACTTGAAGCGGGAGAGTTTGTAGCATCAACAGATACTATTTTTATGCAAACACTCGCTTCTGATATTACTATTATGGGCAGTGTCAATGTCAAAAATAGTATGGAAGCAGTGGCAAAAAATATCAATGTGCTTGATGGTGGATATATCATCGCTAGAGCTGAAGGCTCAAGCATAACGCTTAAGGCCACAGATACACTCTATATAGCAGCCGCAACGCAAGATGCAAATGTTGGTATCGTAAGAGCAGAAGAAAAAGTACATCTCATTGCAAAAAACGCGAGAATTTATGGTTTTGCACAGGCAGTCGAAGATGACGCAAGAGTTCTTGTAAATGTTTCAAATGAAGCGATTATTACAGGAACTTTACAATCAGGAAACGACATTGAGCTAAATGCGGGCGTTAACATCAGTAGTACATATACACTGCTTGAGGGGCTTATCTCTTTAGATTCCCTAAGTGCAACAGGTTCAATCCTTATCTCAAACCAAGGTGTTGTAGATGCCGATGGAGATATTATAGGGCAAGCCGGAGGAAACATCATAGTAAAATCTGAGAGTTCTCTTTCGGATGATGCAATTACTGTTGATATTCCGGTCATTACAACCTATACTAAAGAGTTTACAATCATTACTGGTTCTCAACAAGTTTTTGCAGGACAGATTGCAGTTCCACAAATCACTTGGGTAAGTACAAGACTTACAGAACAAGTGGGTGAAGAAGAGGTTGTGGTTGGAAACTACTACATCACTATGGATGTAACATTAGAGATGATAGGGTACTACAATCCAAACGCAGTAGCGGGGGATAGATTTAAAGAGGTGCTTATCGAGGGAATTGACTATCTCAATGATGATGTCGATTGGAATAAAGCAGGTAATGATGCAATGCCAAATAGAGTTGCTGAATCAGTGACGAGTGATTACAAAGATCCTAACTACAAAGGCTTTACATCACTCAACGACGCACAAAAACAAGCAGTACTTAATCATACAAAGTATAAAGCGCTCTACGAGTTTAATTATACAAATGCAGAGAAAAAACAGGTTCTCAATGGAACTCCGACAACAACTGCATATACACCGACATGGGCAACAAACGCTGATAAAGTCTACAGCATTCAAGTAGATGGCTGGAAAGATAAATTTATCTTGATGCCTGAGGGTGCACATGAAGATATCTTACGAGTCGTCTCTCAAGGTGAAGCGACGTATTTAACAGGTGATACTACTGCTACGGGAAATACGGGAACATGGAAAAGCGCCAGCGAAGCTGGAATAGTTTTTGTAAACATCAGCGGAGTTGAAAAAGCAATATTTACAAAAGGTACGGACTATGCAAATAATGCTACTATAAACTGGGAAAGTTTTGGCGCTAGTATTCCTATGCAGTATGTAAAAGGTGCTACAACACTCAACGAACTGAGTAAAGATGTTTTTGTAAATGTAAAAATAGAAGATTTAATCAATCAAATATCTGTTTCAGGAACAAACTATAACGGACAAGCTATCAACTGGTCAAGCTACGGTGCTACGGCTCCGACATCGGGCACTGCGTTTGCAGATTTGAGTTTCACACAGCAGTATGCAGTTCTTTTTGAGCTCGGACACTACAAAGAGGCTCTGGTTGTTGGAAGCGATTATAACAATGCGGACATCCCGTGGACACTTCTAGGAACAACCGCACCTGTAAATGATGCAACAGAGTATAAAAACTTAAACGCAGCACAAAAGCAAGCAGTCATCAAAGCGCTCGGATACTTCATTCAAGAGGTAGATTTTGATAACTTGACATATAGTGCAAAAGTGGCAGAAGCTACAAAAATGGGCTACACAGCGACTGTTGATGAGACAAAAGAGTGGGCTGATTTAAGCTTTGCACAAAAACTTGCAGTCGCAGGACAACTGGGCTATGCTTATGATGCAAGCGGAATAGGTGAGTATGTAGGAAGTTATACAGACTATGCAAAAGTGGACTACGAGCAAGATAAATCAAATTTTGATGGATCAACAAGCACTTTTAATGGTGCGACTGATCAAAATAATGCTTCTAGATGGGGAAATACAACAAGCTATAGAACCTTCCATGGAGTTGATGACTATGATGACAGTACCGGACGATGGGCCGTTACTTATGATGAGTCTGCAAAAGAGTCTACAGATGCGATAAGTGATGTAAAAGATAACTACACGGATGGTACAGGGTATAGAATGTACGATCTTGACGGTGAGACGATTGCAGGAAACAGTGACACGAGAGTTATTACAGCCAACAGAGATCCAAACTGGACTTGGGAATCGGCTGAGATGACAAGCAACACAAATGGAAGTTATGCAGTCGATCCGTTTGATAATGGAAGATATACACAGTATGTCTATGCGCTAGCGACATACATTAGCGAGCTTGAAGCAAATACAGACTCTCTCGTAGAGCTGAGTAAAACGGCACACTACCAACAAGTAGTGGGTGAGTTTAAAAACTGGACAAACTGGTATGACCATGGAGAAGTGAGATACTACTCATGGGCAGGAAGTACAGATTTTTACAGTTTTGATTGGAAAGACGGTCCAGATGGCGGAAATGGCGGCTGGTGGCACGACTGGGCTGCGAAGTACTGGAATAAAGCCGCAGGAGTTAACCAACCAGGGTTCCAACTTCAAACAAGAGGTTGGTATAACTACTCAGGAATCGACTCTATGCACTGGTATGCAAGATCAAGTGAAGAGCTTAAAACCATCATCACAGAGACACAGTATGACTATAAGTACGAGTGGACTTCAGATAGCCATGATATGTACGATAACCGTATTAAGCTCAACTACCAGCTTGTAACACAAAGTTTTGATATTACAGATTTAAGACCTATTTTTGAGACAAAAACTATCACTAAAGAGCACATTGATTACTCTATTGAAAATGTCTGGAAAGAAGAGCTTATCACAGATACGCAGACTGAGACATATACCGTAACAGAGTATGAAAATCTTGATATCCGTGGCGGTGACTTTAATGGTGAGACACTGAGTGCTATAAACATTACATTGAATTCTAAAGGAAGTACAAATATCATAGGGGTACTTTCTGCAACAAACGATATCACTATAGATGCAAAAGGAAGTGTAACGCTTAAAGGTATAAAAGCAAGTGGTGCGAGTGTAGAGACAGTCAGTAAAGTTGATGCTACAAATATCACAATTACATCTCAAGATAAGTTAAATATCTCTGACTCAGTGAAAATGACAGCGGCTCAAGATGCAAGTCTGAATGCAAAATATGATATGACACTCGGAAGCGAGTCTGCAAACTTGGGTGTAAAAGTAGTAGCTGATAATAGTGTCAGCGGCTATACTTTTGGAGCCTTTGAGTTAAATGCAAAAGATATTAATCTACTCTCGGGTGCAACTGTGACACTTAGTGGAGCTATTACGGCACAAGATAGCATAAATGTAAACGCAGGAGAGAGAGCAACTATCGGAAATATCGGTGATGGGTCTATCATCGGAGACTATGAAGCAAAACTCAAAGTGACAAACGCAGCAAGTGATGTGACACTTAAAGCTGGAGCTATTGGCGGAGATATCACCCTTACAGGAAGTTATGTAACAGCAATAGACAAACTCTCATTCGAAGCACAAAGTGGTAAAGTAACACAGAGTGTTGGTCTTTTAAATGCAGACATTTTAGAGATAAGCGCAGAGAGCGGTGCAACTGTTATTACAAGTGTCAATGAAGTAAGTGTAGAGCTCAGCGACAAGGGAGATATCTCACTTCTCAATGACAAAGACCTCACTATCACAAACGCTATAGCAAAAGATGGTGCGATAGCGTTTAATGTTTTTGGTAATGCTACAGCAAAAAATGTTCAAACACTTGGAACAAATGATAGAAATGACTTTATCTTAAATACCTACTCAGTAGCAAATGCAAGTGCAAACGCTATACTTGAAAATATCACATTAGGAAGTAGAGGTGATGCTCTCATCTTTGCACAAGGAAGTGTTACTTCTACTGCTGCGACACTCATCACAGGTGATGAACTCATAGTAAACGCTATAAACAATATCTCACTGTTGACGCAAGTAGCAAGCCTCAGACTTACTAATTCAGATATTGGTGATGTAAGTATCACGCAAAGTGGTGCAAAAGCTCTTCGAGTAGATGATGCTTCCATTTATAACGGTGACTTTACTCTTATCTCAAATGGCACACTAGATGTAAAAAATATCAATGTCAAAACGCAGAGTAATTTAGTCGATTCTCTTTGGGTTGATAATGTTATAACACTTAACAATACTTCAGGAGCAAACAAAAATATTACAATTGACACTATTAAATTTGGTGCTTATGAAGTGATTAACGGCGAGTACTTCATCAGCACATACGATGAAAATACACAAACTTACAGTAATGTAAAACTTACTTCAATAGACAATGTCGGTGACATCGTAGTCAAATCAAGCGGACTCATAAAAGGTGTGGCAAACAAGGTAAATATCATCGCAGACAGTGTAGTTCTTGAAGCCTTTAGCGGCATCGAGAGTCTTACTCTCACAGCAGATGAACTTACAAAAGCGACCACTACAAGTGGAAACATCACTATTTACGAAGAAGATAGAGATATAGAGGTTACAACCGGACTTGTTATCAAAGAGGTAAGCAGTGCTAAAAATAGTGCTTCAAAAATAAATATAACAGTAGAAAATGAACTCTTTGTTCAAGCAGACTCTAAACTAAGAGCCGACTCTATAAGACTCGAGTCCTTAGAGTCAAGTGTAAAAGTGGTAACACCTACAAACTACAGTGTTGATGGTGTTCATTCACTTGATTACACTACAGGTATTGGTTTTGCAGCGGCTGATGTTGTAGATTTATACACATTCTTCAATAATGCAAGTGAGTTTATAGAGTATCGTGCAGGGGATAAGTTCCAGTTTGGTGCGGAGGATGCAAAAAGTGCTCTGCTTCCAGGAGATATTACATCTGATTCTATCATCTTAGAGACAGGCTCAACACTTTCTATCAATGGAACACTCACTGCAAAAGATTATGTAGAACTTATCTCTGGACAAAATATTAACATTACGGGAGACATCGTTCACATAAGTGGCGGCTACATCGGCGAGATGAAAATCACCGCTTTAGGTACAAGTCAAATAGAGAAAGTAAACGCAGGCGGTACACTTGTAGATACTGGTTATATAGTTATAAATACAGAGAGTCTTAAATCTACAAACTTTGAGATAAGAGCTAAAGAAGATATTGCTATAAACCTTGAGAGCAGTTTTATTTTATCAGGTTTTGTAGGTGGTTTAGAAGGGTTTGATTCGGCTCAAAATATTACTGTAAATCTTGATGATAGTAATGAAGCAACAACTGAGACACTCTCTCTTGTGGGCGGAATTATCGCTTCTGATAAAATGGTAAGCTTAAATGCAACAGCAATAAATAGTGACGATAGCTCTGTAATTATCGGAAAAGATTTAAAAGTTACCACAAAGGGCGGAATGCTCTTAAATACTCTCGTAGAGACTATCATTGCAAAATCTACGAACCAAGGAAATATCCTCATCAATGAAGCGGATGATGTAAAACTTTATGACATCTACGCAAATGATGGAGCTATAGACATCAGTGCCGGTGGAGATATAGAAGCGTACAAAGTCATCACGGCCGTTGACAGTGGTTCAAACTTAGTTCTTATAAGTGACCCTAGCAACAATGCAGATCTTCTTGCAGCAAAAGCAGCTCTTGATACTGCAAAAGCAAATTACAATGTCGCGCTTAAAAAATACAATGATGCGGTAGCGGCAAAAGCGACACTCGATGCTGCGCAAACTCTCTATGATGCTAGAACAACTAGTGCACAAGCAACAGCAGTGGCAACGGCAACAACAGCGCTTAATACTGCAACGAGCGAGTTAACAGCAGCACAGAGTGATTATGATACAAAACTTGCAACTTACAACACAACAAAAGCAGCATACAATGCCGCAGTAGCTGCACATGACGAGGCTTATGCGTTTAGTCTAGTTGTAGCAAATACAACAAATCTACTGACAAATATAGATGCTTTTAAAAATGCTATAGCCGGAGGTGTTGCAAGTACAATAGTAAGCACTTCGACAAATGCGCTCAATAGCGCCAGTAATCTAGTTACACAAGCATCGGCTATAGATTTAACGCCATATGTTAATGCAACAACAAGAGTTTTAGATGATGTGCTTGTTACAAAACCGGCTGTTGAGGCTTTCGCAGCAACTTTGAAATCTTCTGTAGATGCAAGCGGAACTATTGTTTCAAATGCGCAGGATGTCATAAATAAAACAACAATTAGAAATGATATTTCATCTCTCAATGCTCTTATGCCAACGCTTACAAATGCAGTAAGCGGTTCAAAAACGGCTATCACTGATCTGCAAACGGGAACGGTAACAGCGGCTGAAAAAACAGCCATTGCAAATGCCCTCACGGCAGCACAATCTATTCAAACGAGTTTAGGAAATTTAGTGGGAACTCTCACAAGTGGCACCGATGCGCATACAAAAGCACAGAGTGCAAAAGCATACGCGGACTCTTTAGTGACACAAACTAGTGCTGCAAAAACAAAAGCTGATGCAGATACAAATACATCAGCTGCGGATGTGACAAATATTGGGACACTTCAAACAAATATTGGGACACTTGCAACCGCTGTGACAAATGCACTCAGCACCGCAAATACAAATTTAACAAATGCAAATACAGCACTAAGCAGCTCTATAACTGCTTATGGAAGCACTTTGGTGAATGTCTCAAATACTA
>VMSZ01000018.1 GCA_013791885.1 Sulfurimonas sp.
ACGGCTTGAAGGCAGAATGTAACTGGAAACTTCATAGAACAAATGAAGCCCTGAAAATACTCAAAGAGTCTATTGCCAAGTTTCCACAAGAATATGATTTCTACAAACAGCGTTTTAACTATCTTGTAACTTTAAAGCTCTATCAAAGTGCATTAAGTGATGCCAACATTTATTTGCTTCATGCAAATCCAAATGAAAAAACAACACTTGCGTTTATAGCAACACTCAGAAAAAGCGGTGAGATTGACAAAGCGATTGCTTTGGCAGAAAATGCAAACTTGCAATTTCCAGACAGCGCACAGGTGACAGTTATGCTCGCACACCTTTATTTGGATAAAGAGATGATTCAAGCAGCTGCTGATTTGTTTGATCAGGCTTCTATTGAAGATTTTAAATATACGCAAGAAGCTGCAGAGATGATGAGAAGAGCAAAAGAGTTCATAACCGCTCTGTACAAAAACTCTCAGATGCTCGACACAAAAGAAAAACTCAAACAAAGAATTGCGATTTACCTCGAATATGAAGCGTATGAGAGAGTTGTTGTAAGTCAAAAAGCAATTTACAGAACAGGTCTGATTGAAGATGAGAGCATCCGTTATGCTTTAGCGTTTTCTTATTACAAGGTGGGTGATTTTGCAGCCTCTGAAAAAGAGTTAAACAAACTTACCCAATCAGACCTATTTCAAAAAGCAACGGAGATTAGAAAGAACATGCAAAAATGTATCAATAACTATTGGGAGTGTGATCTATGAGAATAGTTTTATTTTTACTGGCATTTAGTCTCTCTTTGCTCGCAGCCGGCAAAGGTGATTTATCTTTTTATCTTTTAAAAGACGGAAAGCCTCTTGCAAAACAAGAAATAATTATTTATGCAAAAGATGCTTCAACTTCGGCAGATAAAGCCTTCGGATACACTAAGTTTGCTCAGGAGATGACTGATGCGGACGGTAGCTTATACACTGAACTGCCTGCCGGTTCCTACCAACTCCAAGTCGTAGCAAAAGAGAATGGAGAGCTTCAGGCTTATGTCAAAAAGTTTTTTGTTATTGAAGAAAACAAAGAGTCTCAAATCATTGTATCTTTGAAAAAAGATAATACTTTGGCCTTTGAAGACCTTGAAGTTCCGGCAACTGGAGCTATTGTAAACAAAGTTGCACTCAAGCAGGAAATGGGTGACATACAAATCAGCCTTCTCTCCTCTGAGAACCAAAAGCCGATACAAAACGCAAGAGTATTTGTTAAGGGAATGAATCTTGACGTAAAAACAGATGCTAAAGGGAATCTTTTACTCAGCCTGCCTGCAGGTGAGCAGACTCTCTCAATCATTCATAGCGAATTTAGTTCTCAAACCATTAAAGTTAACGTCACGGCAAACGATGTCTCGACGAAATTTGTTGAACTCTCTCCCGCCTCTATGGAAATGGACGAATTTATAGTTCTCGCTCCGCAAGTAGAAGGAAGTGTTGCTTCACTTGTTGCTGAAAAGAAAAACGCAAGTGCCATTGCGGATATTCTAGGCTCTGAAGAGATGTCAAAAAAAGGCGACTCAAACGCAGCCGCAGCGCTTAAAAGGGTTTCCGGGGTGACTCTGGTAGATGGTAAAAATGTCTATGTTCGTGGACTTGGTGAGCGTTATGCAAATGTGGAGCTTAACTCTATGCCTCTCCCATCTCCAGATCCTTACAAAAGGGTTGTACCTTTGGACATCTTTCCTGCAAGTGTTATCGGGAGCTTAAAAGTTCAAAAAACTTATTCTGCGGATTTACCTGGTAACTTTGGCGGTGGTTACATCGACCTTAGAACCAAAGAAGATGTCTCTGAAGATTTCGTCAAACTGACTCTTGCTACAAAAGCGCATGACTCGGCCCTTGATGGTACAGAGGGGAACTACTACAACGGCGGTTCTATGGACTACCTTGGTATAGATGACGGAAGCAGAAGACTTCCTTCAAATGTACTCAATGCCGGGAGAGTGGTTGTTGGCGAGAAAAAACCCTCTTTCACTCCGTATGGAACAAACTTTACCAAACTTGAACTTTGGGGTATGACAAAAGATATGGCACTACGTTCTGTGGATACGCATAAAGATGGCGTTCCACTTGGAAAAAAAGTAGCCATAGAAATCGGCAAAAAAATAGAGATAAATGCCGACAATACCATCAGTGCACTTGCGAGCTATTCGTATGACCAAGACCATAAACACATCACAGAAGAATTTTACGGTTATGATATGGATGGACAAGGTGTAATCTCCGATGAGCCAGAATCTTATGGAACAAACGACAGAACTTACTCAAACTATAAACAAAACGCCATGTTAAATCTTGGTTACAATCATGCAGATGTATTTAAACTCAAATACACTTCGCTTTTTGTTTTAGATACACTCGAGAAAACACGTGTTACCGACGGTGTTATCGGTTCCAACCAGGATTTGCAAAAACTTTACTCTCTTGATTGGGAAGAAAAAACACTTTTTGCAAATCAGGTTACCGGACTTTGGAAGCATAAACTTCTCGCTGACGCACAATTCAACTTTGGCTTACAATGGAGTGTTGCAGAGTTAAACCAGCCGGGCAATGTAAAATATGAGTATATTGACTACACAGGAACCGGAGACCATTACCAGCTTAAAACCGTATCAGCACAGAACCTTCTTCAACATGAGATTACAACGAATGATGATGTTAAAAGTTTTTACGCTAATGAAGTTGCGGATGTTCCTATGCTCAGCGACGAAGACAAAGTGGAAGTGGGTGTAACATACACAACAAAAACGCGTGAATCTCGTTCAAACAAGTTCTATCTTAAAGCACAAAACCCGACAAATATCTCTTATGCGGATTCACAAGAGAGTGTTGACTTTATCATGGACAAATATGTCACAGAGGAAGTTTCAAACTATGAGACTTCTACATTTTTAGTTAAGCCGCTCTTTAATCCGTCTGATTATTATGATGCAGACTTTGTTGAAAAAGGGCTCTATGTAAAAACACTCATTAACCCGACAGATGCTTTTGAAATAAGTCTAGGTGCCCGAAAAGCGCAACTCAATCAAGTGCTTCATGAGTATGTCATCAACCCTGCAACTAACCTTGTAGTTATACGTGACAACGAGCTGGAAATCGACAAATGGCTTCCAAACGTAGATATGAGATATAAATTCACAGACGATGACCAGTTGCGTTTTGGTTACTCCATCACTTATATCTATCCTGACTTTAGAGAGTTCTCAAGTTCTGGATATTTTCACCCTGATGAGGCTGCGACAGTTATTGGTAATCCTAACTTAACGCACACAGACCTTACAAACTATGACTTAAGATTCGAGCACTATTTCTCGCCTACGGAAGGTTTTTCAACAGCTGTTTTTTATAAAACGCTTGCGAATCCTATTGAGGATGTTTCTCGTCCTTCTACCTCTTTGCCTATCTACTCTTATGAAAATACAGAGTCGGCGTCACTTATCGGAGTAGAATTAGAGGCTTCTAAAAAATTGGATTTTATCAATGATGAGCTTGAGAATTTTTACACATCTGCCAACTTTACTTACACAAAGTCGGATGTAAGCTTGTCAGAGACACAGCAAGAGCAATTCACAACAAATCATAGAGAGCTTCAGGGTCTCTCTCCAATTGTTATAAACGCAAACCTCGGTTATGACAATACCGATGGCAGAATACTCAATTTAGCCTACAACTATATGTCAAGAAGAATTAGAAAAGTCGGTCTTAAAAACGGCGTTCAAGAGTACCCGGACCAGTATGAACTTCCTCCGCACTTGCTTGACTTCACATGGCAAGAGAATATCATGGAAGGCATGGATGTTAAGTTTAAAGCACGCAATATTACAGACGGAGAAGTAGTCTGGGAAGAAGGCGATAACATTACTAAAAGATATAAAATCGGAAGATCTTACGAACTTTCACTCAGCTACAAATACTAAACTCTCTTAAATTGCAGAATGGTTACCAAAGTGCTTCTTTTTGGCACTTTCTGTAACCATAATGATATACAAATCCTATAAAATACCTCAAACTAATCTTGGAGTCACACCTCATGAAAGAGCTTATACTTGTTGTCGAAGACAATCCTGATATTCTTGAACTTTTAGAATATAACCTGCTCTCAGCCGGCTATGAAACCTTGGGATTTTTAAATACTAAAAATGTCAAACAAGCCTTATCAGAAGAAAAAATTGACCTAATCATCATGGACAGAACACTTCCCGACATTGAAGGAAGTCTTTTTATTGAGATGCTCAGAAGCAAAGACATAGATACACCCGTTATATTTCTCTCCGGAAAAAACAGTGTTGAAGAGATTAAAGACGGTTTTTTAAAAGGTGCGGATGACTACATCACCAAGCCTTTTGACATAGGCGAGTTAATCCTTCGTGTCAAAGCTGTTTTAAAAAGATATAAAAATGATTCAAAAAATTCACTGGAGATTTTAAAGTATAGAGACATTCATTTAGATTTAAATCTTCACTCTGTAACCATTGACAACAGAGATGCGAATCTCACTAAACTTGAGACTTCCCTTTTACAAGTCATGATTTTAAACAAAGGCAAAGTCCTAGACAGAGAGTTCTTGCTCAAAAACATCTGGAGCGACCCAAGTAATATTCATGAAAAAACAGTGAATGTAGCCATCAAAAGATTAAAAGAAAAAATAGACCCGCTTAGAGATAAAGAGTACATTAGAACAATCAGAGGCGTTGGGTATCTTCTTCCATAAAATTTTCAATAAACGAAGTTTTATGGTGTCAGGAAGATTTAGGAGAGAAATGAATTTGAATGTGTTTGTTTCTTAAGTTTCTATGCCCAAAGCGGGCATAGAAAAATTTTTACCACTTAACTTCTGTAGTTAGCATGTAAACATCTTTTGATTGTCCAGTATCGCCATCATTTGCATTTTGCTCAGTGATGAATTTTCCTGAACCGATAAAAGTTACATTTTTGTTCATTTTGTATGCTAAAGCTGCGATCACTTTGCTACCGTCTGCATAGACTGATGTATCACCAGTAACTGCTGCTACTGTATCTATTGTATAATTGTCATATCTACCAATTACTGTCCAATCTTTTACTGGTCGGTACTCACCATTAATTGACCAAACTTTATACTCTTTACCGCTATCAGCAGCTTCGTTTTGTGCCTTATCTTCAGCTATAGCATATTGTGCTGCTATTAAGAATTCCGGTTGGTTATAGACAGCGTGAAGACCATAGAATGTACGGTCATACTCTTTAGCTCCATCAATTTCTACTGTATCATCTTTGTGGTTTTTAGAAACTAAACCATACGTTGAGATGTTCGCATATGTAGCTTTTGTACGGTCATTTTTACCAACTTTTTTACCGCTTCCAAGTAGGTGACCTGTTAAACGCCACTCAAGAGAAATATCTCCCCCATTTTCCTGATTTGCAGCAGCTTTGTCAGCATGGTAACCTTCGCCGTTAAACATACCGATTTCTGAACTGAAAGAGTCTGTTTTAGTTTTTAGGTTAAATCCAAGGTCAGCAGAGTTTACAAGGTCAACACCTGCTTCAGTTGCAGTTCCTTTTTCCTCAAGCATAACTTTGTTGAATGAACGGTAATGCCAAGCATTGTGCTCTTCGTAATCTATCCATGGACGGTGAACGATACCGACTTCTACACCAGTAAATGGAAGAACTTCATCTAAATAGAGATAAGCATATTTTGCATAGATATTTGCATAAGATGTTTTTGATGCAAGTTCTTTTGTTGTATCCATTGTTACACGAAAATAATCTTTATCATTAAAGAATGCTTTTACTTGAACATAGTTACGACGTGCTTCAAAACCAGCAGATCTTCCTGCATAAGCCGCAACATCATCTCCTAGGGGAACTGTTACTTTACTGTCCGCATCTGCGCCTGCAGCCGTAGTCTCTGGATTAGCAACCGTATAACCAAAATAGTGCGTACCGCTAAATTCTAATTTAACTCCTTTTATAAATACTGGAGTCTCTTTATTTTCAATAGCAATACGATCTGGTGCAGAAGTAGTAAATACCTGTCCATTCTCGTCTACATAAAACTGCTGTGCAGCACTGAGGCTAGTTGCGCCAACCGCTAAAGCAGCGATTGTAGATAAAACGATTCTTCTCATTTTTTATTTCCTTGTTTTTTATTGACAGTATTTTAAAGCAGCTTGGTTACATTATGATTACAAAACGTGAGGCATAGAATTTAGAGAATATGTAGTATTAACGAAAAAAAGCCCAGATACTAAAAGTACCTGGGCTTTGAGGAAAGAATGGATGATTAATTAAAAACTTGGGAGCAACTCATAGGAGTAACTATTTAATGTTAGCTGCCCAGTACTCTCTAATCATGTTTTTAGTATCTTCAGGAAGAGCGATGTAGCCTAACTTTTTAGCAGCTTCGTCACCGTTTTTGAATGCGTAGTCATAAAACGCGATTACTTTTTTGTTCATTTCGCCGCCTTCTCTAGGAAGAAGAATGAATGTTGCCGCAACGATTGGGTAAGAAGTGTCACCTTGCTGTAATGCTAAAACAGAGTGAAAGTGTTTCTCTTTTGTCCAAGTTGCATATTTTGCAGCAGCTTTGAAGTTTTCTTCCGTTGCTTTTACCCATTTACCGCTTGCTGTTTTAAGAACCGCAGCTGAAAGATTGTTTTTGTCTTTGTAAGCGCTTTCGATGTAACCGATTGAATATGGAGTTTGTTTTACTAAGTTAGCAACACCCTCATTTCCTTTTCCGCCTATACCAGTTGCCCAGTCAACAGTTTTACCAGTACCATATGTGTTTTTCCAGCTCTCTGAACTTCCACTTAGGTAGTATGTAAAGTTAAAAGTAGTACCTGACCCGTCTGAACGGTGAACAACAATAATTTTTTGGTTTGGAAGATTTACACCTGCATTGTCAGCAACAATTTTTGCATCATTCCACATAGTGATTTTACCGGCAAAAATGTCAGCAACATTTTCATTGCTAAGATTTAGTGTCTCATCAGCAATACCGTCTACGTTAAACGCAACAACAATCGAACCGATAACTGCCGGGAATTGAAATAAATTGTCTTTTGCAAGTTTTAATGTATTTAACGCCTCATCAGTTGCACCAAAATCTACGATACGTTGAGAGATTTGTTTAATACCGCCACCTGAACCGATTGACTGGTAGTTCACTTTATTTTTTGTATCTTTTTGGTAGTTATATGCCCAATCATAATAAAGTGGAGCAGGAAATGATGCACCCGCACCGTTTATTTTATCGGCAGCGAATGAAGAAGTGATAGTTACAGCGGCAACTAAAGCTATAGAAGCAATTTTTTTGAACATAGTTTTCGTCCTTTGGATTATTTAAGATGCCGAAAGTATAAATCTTAAATGTTACAAAAGGATTACGAAACTATCTACCGGACATCAGCCCTCTTTGACTGAAAATTTCAAATTTTTCTCCATCTCTATCGCCTCATCGCGTCCAAATACAATAATCTCTTTATCAACTTGTATCTTTTTTGCATCTATTTTATTCGGATAGTCTACATAGTTAAGTATATGTTTCATTGCGTTTATACGCGCTTTTTTCTTATCGTCACTTTTGACAATCGTCCATGGTGCAGCTTCAGTATGCGTTGCACTAAGCATCATAAACTTTGCAAGAGTATACTCATCCCAAAGTCTTTGCGACTCTTTATCTACCGGGGAAAGTTTATACTGTTTGAGCGGATCTGTCTCACGGGCTTTAAACCTCGCTGCTTGTTCTTTCTTAGAGACTGAGAAGTAAAACTTAAAGATTTTAATATCCTCATCAACTATCATATCTTCAAACTCAGGAGCATCTTTTAAAAACTTGTGATGCTGTCTCTCCGTACAAAAACCCATAACCGGTTCAACCATAGCTCTGTTATACCAGCTTCTGTCAAAGATAACAATCTCGCCTCCGGCAGGAAGATGCTCTACATATCTTTGAAAGTACCACTGTGTTCTCTCTTTGTCGCTCGGTTTTTCAAGAGCCACGACTCTCGCACCCCTAGGATTGAGATGTTCGGTAATGCGTTTGATGGTTCCGCCCTTGCCGGCTGCATCACGCCCTTCAAATATCATCAAAATTTTCAGCCCTTGGTCTTTTACATGGTTTTGAAATTTCAAAAGTTCTACCTGAAGTTTAGCCAGTTCTTTTTCATATTCAATATTTTCTTCTTTGACCCAAATTCTAATCTTACCCTCGTGCTTGTCAGACTTTTCTTTTTTTTCTACTCTTGCTTTCTTTTCTTTTTTTTCTACTTTTTCTTCTACTGGTGTCTCTTTAACTTTTTTCATCTTTAGCCTTTATATTTGTATTAATTGATAAACTTGCCGCTGCGTGCTATCTGTGCGTCCATAATCTCAATTTCTCTGGAACCTGAAATCACAACCTGTGCATCAAGTGCATAATTGAGATGCTCATCTCTACCTTCATAATCAACAGAATTGAGGATAACTTTCATGGCCTCAAGTCTTGCTTTGTGTTTGTCGTTTGAGCGAATCACTTTCCAAGGAGCACTATGAGAGTGCGTTTGCTTAATCATGTTGTACTTCGTATTTGTAAAATCATCCCATCGCTCTTGAGCTTGCATATCTATCTCGCTGAGTTTCCATTGTCTGAGAGGGTCACTTTTACGTCTTTCAAATCTTCTCGCCTGCTCATCTTTTGTAACACTAAAGTAGAGTTTTATAAGAATTATTCCCTGTCTTGTCAAATCGTTCTCAAAGCCTTGAACACCGTTCATAAAATCTTTGTACTCTTTTTCTGTACAAAAGTTAAAAACATGCTCAACCATCGCTCTGTTATACCAACTTCTGTCAAAAAGTACTATCTCTCCGGCTCTTGGAAAATGCTGGATGTATTTTTGGTAAAACCACTGCGTTTTTTGCTCTTCTGTCGGTTTGCCAAGGGCAACAATACGGTAGTGTTTCTCATCCATATAACGTGTAACCCTTCGAATTGTTCCGCCTTTTCCCGCAGCATCACGCCCTTCAAAAAGAATGATCATTTTCTGGTGGCTGTTTTCAAGATATTTCTGAAGTTTAATCAGCTCCGCCTGATAAGGCTTTAACTGCTGTTCATTATCTCTCTTTTGCTCTGCTTTATTTTTTGATTTTTTATCCGCTTTTGTTTTTTTATAATAATGAATAAGCTCATCAAGAGAAATCATATTCCCCTCTATTTCAAATATATCTTTATCGTGTTTCTTCATTTATTTTTCCTTTCTTTTTTTTGCATAGAGTTTGTAAAGTATAGCCTTGCCTTTTTTTATCTCTAGAGAGACAATTTCCAAATCCTCTTTCAACTCTTTTTTTACTTTTTTTTCTAATTCAAGTTCGAGTTGCTTTTTAAGTGTCTGCTTGCGTTTATTAAGTTGTTGCAGCAGCCCTTTGACAGACTTTTTTTTACCTTCCGCTTCAAAATTTTCCAAGTTTAAAAATTTTTTTACGCTTTTAATAAATTTTTTAACACCCATTATCTCTCCTTTGTAAGTATTTCACTAATGTCGTCCTGGTTAAAAGAGATCTCTTCCCCTACCTCACTCATTAAGAACATTCTCTGTGCCATGGATATGAGATTTGAACTTATGTCATAAGCGTACGCTGTATCATTCATTAAAGAAGTTGCCATCTCATTGCTTATGAGAGAATTTCTAATAAGATTATCCAGAGTTCCGTTTGCAAGAATATCATATTTTTCCGTATGTACTTTGGCTTTTGAGAGAAGGGTGAGTCTTACATCCACTTCTTGCGCATTGGCTACAATATCCAAATCTCTCAAAAGCTCGGCTAAGTCTTTTGTTATCTTATCATACTGCTCTTTGATATGCACATTGCTGCTTTTGGTATATTTGACAAGGTTCTTTTGTAAATGTTTTGTATCTTTGACCGCTTCGACTAAGTCTCGATTAGCAAGCTTTAACTTATATAAAACCTCTATGTCGTTTGGTGACATATTTGCCTGCGCCTTTGTAGCAAAATCTATGATTTCACCGTAAATACCTTTTATCTTTTTGTTGTAATACTCATCTATATTTATAGGTTCATGTGCATACGCATCATGAATCACCTCATCAAGCGGCATGGATGAGAAAATATTGTGGCGTTTTAAGTTCAAACCGTGAATAATAATTTCCATTGCGTTTTCATACAAATGTCTTGTCTCACTCACGATTGAAGCCATAGACGTTGAAGGAAGTTCCAATGCTGAGTTATTAAGAAATCTGGCACTTTCAAACCCTGCGTTTGATTTTGTAGTGTCTTCTTTAAATATTCTATGTAAAAAATTCACAAGTTTGTCTACAAAAGGAAGGAACATTAACACTCCCATGATTTTAAATAAACTGTCAAAAACTGCAAGTTTAAGTGTGTGATTATCACTTGCTATGCCTATGGCGTCGCTGATGATATCAACTGTATACATAATTTGGTTTATGAGAATAATGGCAACAAACGCAGTTACAAGATTAAAAATAAGATGCGCACCTGCAAGTCTTTTCCCATCTATGTTTGAACTCAGAGAACCAATGACTGCAGTAATAGTCGTACCGATATTTGCACCGATTGTAAGTGCTAAAGCATTTTCATACGTTATTTGATGCACAGACAGAGCTGCCAAGATGAGTACGATAGTAGCATGTGAAGATTGCATCACAACCGTCGCCAACAAACCGATACCTATGAAAATCAATAAGCCTTTGAAACCATCGACGGCAAAGCTTGACAAGTCAATACTTGCCTTAAATGCTTCGAAACCGTCTTTCATATAATGAATACCCAAAAATAAGAATCCTAACCCGGCTAGAACATATCCTATGCCTTTGAGTGATTTTGTTTTTTGAAAAATCAAAATAATTCCAAACGCAAGCATTGGCATAGCATACGATGCAATATTTACTTTGAGTCCGAAACCGGCCATAAGCCATGCGCCCGTTGTCGTTCCTATGTTCGCCCCAAGGATTATTCCCACACCCTGTGTCAAGCCAATCAGTCCGGCACCTATAAACGAAATAGTTAAAACAGAAACCAGAGAACTTGACTGCATAATTGCGGTGGCAACAAATCCAAAGCTTATACTCTTAGAGAGTTTATCCGTAGACTTTTGCAGTATTTTTTCGAGTGTCCCTCCAGAAAAAGCTTTAAAACCTTCTTCAAGAGTTAACATACCAAACAAAAAGATGGCAACACCCGCTGCAATCTCCTTAAAATCTGGACTTATCCAAAAGCCATAGGCTAAAAGAATTAAAATTGTAGGTAGTAATATTTTTCTTAGCATTAAAGCACGATTCCTTTAATCATAAAAAATATCAATGCAGCCAAAAGTGCTGCCGCTGGAACAGTTATTATCCAAGCTGCAACAATCTTTTTCACGGCATCACGTTTCACATATTTTACTTTTTCAGCAGATTTAAGTTGTTTTTTAGCATCTTTGATGACTTCTTCTTCCAAATCTATCATCTTATAAAGTTCGACTATTCGCATATAATCTTCTTTGTTCTTTTCTTCTTTTGCTTCTAAAGTTTTTAGCTCATTTTTATATGCTTTTAAAACTCTTTTTTCATCATGTAAAGTAAGCTGTTCATGAACAACAACCTCTTTGACATCTTTTGCATCAAGATACTCTCTTAAAAAACCGACACCGAAGATTCCTCCGATGGCGATATGGGTAGAACTCACAGGAAGACCCAGTTGAGAAGCAATAATAACAGTGATTGAAGCAGCCATAGCAACTGAAAAGGCTCTCATCTGGTCAAGTTCCGTAATCTCGCCGCCGACTGTTTTGATAAGTTTTGGCCCATAAAGCGCAAGTCCGAGCGCGATACCGAGTGCACCCACAGCCATAACCCAAAATGGAATTCCGGCTTTACCCGAGACGCCCCCTGTCAGTACAGCATCATTAATAGCAGCCAAAGGCCCGATAGCATTTGCCACATCATTTGCACCATGAGCAAAACTTAAAAGTGCGGCTGCAAAAATAAGCGGCACGGTAAAAAGCAGGTTCACACCTTCTCTGCTGTTTTCTATTTGTATCGCTCTGAGTGCAACAGTTTTTTTCACGAAAAAATATACTACGCCCGCAACAATTAAACCAAAAATGGCCGCTACTATAAAGGAAGGTTTTTTCTCATCCGGAAGAAAGACTAAAACATCAACAATCGAAGGCCAAAGATTTTTAAGACCCTTCAATGTCAAATATGTAACAAACGCCCAAGACATAATAGCTACAAAGACAGGTACCCATATCTTTGCCGCAGCAATTTTGTCTGCTCTATAGACCATCGTTTTTTTTATGGCAAACAAAAACGCAGCCGCTATTATCCCACCTAAAAGCGGTGAAATAATCCATGATGCGACAATGGAACCCATCGTCCCCCAAGCTACAATTGAGAATCCCGCAGCCGCAATCCCAGCACCCATAACACCCCCGACTATGGAATGTGTTGTCGAGACCGGTGCTTTCATGGCAGTCGCAAAGTTAAGCCACAAAGCCGCTGCTAAAAGTGCCGCCATCATAGCCCAAATAAAAGGATCAACATTGCCGCCAAAAGCATTAATGTCAATAATCCCGTTTTTGATTGTTTTGACAACATCTCCACCTGCGATAAATGCACCGCCTGCTTCAAAAATAGCGGCAATTACTATCGCACCACCCATCGTAAGCGCTTTTGAACCAACCGCCGGACCTACATTGTTGGCAACGTCATTTGCCCCAATATTCATCGCCATGTAAGCTCCAAAAAGTGCCGCTATCGCCAAAAATATGTTATTTGGTATACCGCCTGAGCTTAAAAAGCTGTAAACAAGCACCGCTACCATAAAAAACAGTGCAAAACCAAGCCGCATAAAATCAACACCGCTACTTTTTAAGGCTTCTTTTTGCAATTTTTTTACTGTATTAATTTCCATAATACTCCCTTTTTCTATAAAAATTTAACATAATCGAGATGACACAAACTGAAGGATTGCAAAGAATGAAACACCAAGCCATATTCTCAAGTATATTCCTGCCGAACTTAATATTTTATTTAAATCTCTACAAGTTATGAAAAGATTTGCAAGGTGTGTTTGTAATAATTATGTAACCAAACTTTTTTATACTGTCATACAAAAAAATTGCAAAGGAACCCGAACAATTGAACCTTATACTCGATAAAATTTTTGCTCATACGACGAAGTTCATCGCGCTTGGCGTTTTACTCATTGTTGCCTGGATTTTCACCGAACTTTTTCAGCAGTCACTTGTATCAATTCAGTCTTCAGGATTTGATTTTGTTACCCAAACAAAATGGGCGCCAAACTTAGAAAAATTTGGGGCACTTCCGGCTATTTACGGCTCTGTCGTTTCAACATTTTTAGCGATGGTTTTGGCAGTTCCCGTAGCAATCGGTGTTGCCATCTTTTTGAGTGAATTGGCTCCCGCAAAACTCAAATCACCTGTCGGTGTTTCTATTGAGCTTCTTGCAGCTATTCCCTCAGTCATCTACGGTATGTGGGGACTTTTTTACTTCGTGCCTATTATCCGTGATATCGTCGGCGGCGTCGGTATCAGTATGTTGAGTGCCGGAATAGTGCTCTCCATTATGATATTACCTTTCATGGCCGCAGTTACTCGTGATGCCATGAACACGACTCCGGATATTTTAAAAGAGTCCGCGTACGCTCTTGGCGGAACAAAATGGGATGTCATAAAAGATGTTGTCATGCCTTATGCCAAAGCAGGAATCATCGGTTCATTTATCTTGGCACTTGGCCGTGCCATCGGTGAGACTATGGCTGTTACCTTTGTTATGGGGAATGTGCATAAAATCTCTTTAGATCTGACACAGCCGGCAACATCTATTCCGGTTACTTTGGCAAACGAATTTAACGAGGCAGATACCGGTATTTACTACTCAAGCCTTTTTGAGCTGTCACTTTTATTGCTTGTCATTAGTTTTACTATTATCTCAATTGCGAAATTTTACTTCCTGAGAAGAAAAAGGCTTGGCGCATGACACATACAGAAAAAAGAATTCTTACAAATAAAATAGTTATGACACTTTCAACGCTTTCTGCAATGGTAGGTATGACATTTTTATTTTGGATACTCGGCATACTTGTAATCAATGGCATCGATGCCCTTAACTGGACTATTTTTTCAGAAGCCGGAGCACCTCCAGGTTACGAAGAAAGCGGACTGAAACATGCGCTTATTGGTCAGTTGATGATAGTTGGAGTAGCAACATTTGCCGGTGTTCCTCTGGGTATTTTAGCCGGAACTTATTTGAGCGAATATGGACAACAATCTAAGCTCGCTGAGACAATTCGTGACATTTCGGACATCATGATGTCTGCTCCAAGTATCGTAATCGGTGCTTTTGTTTATGCCATTGTTGTTGCGCCCATGGGACATTTTAGCGGCTGGGCAGGTTCTGTTGCTTTAACGATAATTATGCTTCCGATTATTTTACGTACAACAGATGACATGCTCCAACTTGTTCCCTCAACTCTTCGTGAAGCTGCGTTTGCCCTTGGTGCTCCAAAGTACAAGGTTATTATGCAGGTCGTTTACAGAGGGGCAAAAGTTGGAATATTAACAGGTGTTCTTTTAGGTGTTGCACGTGTTGCGGGAGAGACCGCACCGCTTCTATTTACATCGTTCAACGACAACTTTTTAAATACAGATATGAATCAGCCAATGGCTTCACTCACAGTTACTATGTTTAACTACGCGACAAGCCCTTATGAAGATTGGCAAAAACTCGGATGGGCTGCTGCGTTTATACTCAGTATGTTTATCTTGGGTCTTAACATCATAGCAAGAGTATTTTTAATGAAGAAAAAAGGAAAATAATGGCAACTATTACGCAAATACTGGAAGAAAAAGCACTTGAAGTAAAGAACTTTGAGTTTACCTATGCAGGTGCAGATGCTCCAAGCATTAAAAAACTCGATATGCCCATAGCAAAAAACTCTATTACGGCACTTATTGGACCCTCAGGATGTGGAAAAACAACGCTTCTTAGAAGTTTTAACCGTATTCATGATTTGTATCCAGGAAACAAATATGAGGGAGAAATACTCTTTAAAGATAGAAATATTTTAACGCCTAAAGAAGACTTAATCAACCTCAGAATTAAAATAGGAATGATTTTTCAAAAGCCTACTGCATTTCCTATGAGTATTTACGATAATGTAGCGTATGGAATGAGACTTCAAGGCATTAAAAATAAAACGGAACTTGAGGGGCGTGTTGAAAAAGCTCTCACTGACGCTGCTATCTGGAAAGAGGTCAAAGACAGACTCAAGCATGATGCGAACGGCCTCTCAGGCGGTCAGCAACAGCGTTTGTGTATTGCTCGTGCAATTGCCGTTGAACCTGAAGTTCTTCTCTTTGATGAACCGACATCTGCCCTTGACCCTATTTCAACAGCAGGCATAGAAGAGCTTGTAGTTGAACTCAAAGAAAAAGTTTCTATCATTATAGTTACGCACAACATGCAGCAGGCTGCACGTGTTAGCGACTATACAGGTTTTATGTATTTAGGTGAGCTTATAGAGCTTGGTCGCACAGAAGAGATGTTTGTTACTCCAAGAGAGAAGCTTACAGAAGAGTATATAACCGGCAAATTTGGTTGATAAGGAAAACTATGATAAGTAAATATGACTACAAAATAGATCAGGTAAGAGAGCAGATTGCTGCTCTTCTAAAAAATATAGTGGATGCAAGCCAGCTCTCGCTTAAGGCGTATGAAGAAAAGGATACAGAGAGTTTAAAAACTGTTCAAGAGATGCTTGGGAATGTTGCTGTTCAAGGTGATGTAATTGATAATGAAATTATAAAAACTTTCGCACTTTTTGGCCCTGAAGCAAAAGAACTGCGTTCACTTGTTGCTTATTTAAAGATGACAAATGAACTTGTTCGTATTGGTGACGGTATCAAAAAATATGCAAGAAGAATGAAAGAGCATTTAAACAGTGAGTGTGATTTAACACCTCTCAACTCTACTATTATTCAGCTTCATAAAAGTACAGTGAACGCACTTGCATATATTTTAGAGTGTTTTACAAATCTCGATACTTGTAATATAGAAGAATATTATGCAAAAATCATGGTTGAAGAGAGTAAGAATGATGACCTTTTTTCCATCCTGGAAAAAGAGATTATGGGACTTATAATCATCGAGAGAGAACTTTCTATTGAATACGTAAAAGTTCTTGGAACACTCAGAAAACTTGAGCGTTCTTGTGATAGAAGTGTAAATATAGCAAACCTCATGATGTACGCAAAAAAAGGCGGACAACTGAGTCATTACAGTTAATTTCTCCACTATTTGAGTAAGCCTATAAATAAAGCAACTTTATAGGCCTTTGCTCAATATTCACTCATAACAACGTCTTCACATCTACCTTTTCCCATTTACTTTATGAAACAAACATAGCAACTGATTATTTTTTAATCATTTGAAGGTACCTCTTTGAAAATAAATTAAGATATACTAACAGCACAATAAATTCAGGAGAAATAAATGGGAAAATTTGTTAATAGTACAGAAGAATTTTTTACGTTTTGTGAAGAAAATGATGTTCAGTTTGTAGACTTTAGATTTACAGACATTAAGGGTACATGGCACCATGTTACTTACAGAATGAGTGCTGTAAACGCAGGTCAACTTGAAGGCGGCTTACCATTTGACGGTTCATCTGTAGACGCATGGCAACCAATAAACAAATCAGACATGCTACTTAAGCCTGATGTAGGTTCTGCGTTTTTAGATCCATTTACTGCTGATCCAACCATAATAGTATTTTGTGATGTTTATGATATTTACAAGAACCAAGCGTATGAAAGATGTCCTCGTTCAATCGCAAAAGCGGCACTTAAGCACGCTGAGTCCTTAGGTATAGCTGATGCTGCTTACTTTGGACCTGAAAATGAATTTTTTGTATTTGATGATGTAAAATTCATCGACAATATCAACGAAGCGGGCTACAAAATTGACACTGAAGAGGGTGGCTGGAACTCAAACACTGCTTATGCAGATGGCTACAACAATGCACACCGTCCAGGAACAAAGGGTGGTTACTTCCCGGTAGCTCCAACAGACAGTGCTGTAGATATGCGTGCTGAAATGATGATGATTATGGAACAAATCGGTCTTGAAGTTGTTCTTGGTCACCATGAAGTTGCTCAAGGTCAACACGAAATCGGTATCGTTTTCTCTGACATCATCGGTGCAGCTGACAATGTTCAAAAATACAAATATGTTGTAAAAATGGTAGCGCACCTTAACGGTAAAACTGCTACATTTATGCCAAAACCAATGTTTGGCGACAACGGTAACGGTATGCACGTTCACCAATCTTTATGGAAAGACGGTAAAAACCTTTTCTATAAACAAGGTAATTATGCGAATATCTCTGAAATGGGTCTTAACTATGTTGGCGGTATCTTTAAACATGCTCGTTCGGTTGCTGCGTTTACTAACCCGACAACAAACTCATACAAAAGACTTTTACCAGGGTTTGAAGCTCCAAGCGTATTAACTTACTCTTCTCAAAACCGTTCTGCATCTTGCCGTATTCCTTATGGTGCCGGTGAAAAAGCAACTCGTATTGAAATGAGATTCCCGGATTCAACTGCTTGTCCTTACCTTGCGTTTGCTGTAATGATGATGGCTGGACTTGACGGTATTCAAAACAAAGAAATTCCAATCGGTCCAATGGATGAAGATTTATACGAACTTTCTTTAGATGAAATCCGTGAAAAAGGTATTCCTCAAATGCCACACACTTTACGTGGTTCTCTAGAAGCACTTATTCGTGACAATGACTACCTTAAACCGGTATTTACTGATGAGTTCATTAATGCATACCAACACTACAGATTTGAGCGTGACGTATGGCCAGACGAAGGTCGCCCAACTGCTTACGAGTTCAAAACTACGTACCAGTGCTAGGCATTCTCGCTTAGTCATTTTCTCCCACCTCGGTGGGAAAATCCCCAATTTTCATTCTAAATATACTTTTTTACAATAACTTTAGCCAAACAAACTATTTACTCTCTACTGAGATTTCTGTAATTATAAATTTGCTATAATTGCGCCCAAGATAGTTATGTAAGAGTGTACTATCAAATTTCAAGTACAAAGGATTCATTATGAATCAAATTAAACAAGGTAAGTATAGACCTTACCCACAAATAGACTTGCCAAACAGACAATGGCCGAATAATACGATTACGCATGCTCCAAAATGGTGTAGTGTTGACCTAAGAGACGGGAATCAAGCTCTTATCAACCCTATGTCAATGCAGAAAAAACTTGAACTTTTTACACTCTTACTCAAACTCGGTTTCAAAGAAATAGAGGTTGGTTTTCCATCAGCTTCAAAAGTAGAATTTGACTTTTTACGCCGTCTTGTTGATGACAAACTAATCCCTGATGATGTCACCATTCAGGTTTTAGTTCAGGCAAGAGAGCACCTTATTGCCAAAACTTTTGAAGCACTTGCAGGTGTTAAAAAAGCGACTGTTCACCTTTACAATTCAACTTCTGTTGCGCAGAGAAAAATAGTATTTGGCAAAGACAAAGAGGAAATTATTGAACTTGCACTTGAGGGTGTTGACTTAGTTAAAAAGTACGAAAAACAACATGATGGAGAAATATTTTTAGAATATTCACCGGAGAGTTTTACAGGAACAGAACTTGAATATGCCGCGCAGATTTCAAATGCAGTAACAGCAAGATGGGGCATCAGCGATAAACGCAAGGTCATCATCAATCTTCCTGCAACTGTAGAAATGGCAACGCCAAATATTTATGCAGACCAGATAGAGTGGATGAGCAGACATTTGGACAACCGTGAAAATGTCATCATCTCAACGCACACGCATAATGACAGAGGTACTTCCGTTGCTGCAACGGAACTCGCACTTTTAGCAGGGGCGGACAGAGTCGAGGGAACACTTTTAAGTAACGGCGAGAGAACCGGAAATGTGGACATTATTACTTTAGCGTTAAATATGTACACGCAAGGCGTAGACCCTGAGCTTGATTTTTCAGACATCAATGAAGTTTTGGATGTAGTTGAGAGATGTACGGAAATGCCGACGCATCCACGCCATCCTTATGTTGGAGAGCTTGTCTACACTGCGTTTTCAGGTTCACACCAAGATGCCATTAACAAAGGTTTAGCATATCAAAAAGCAAAAGAAGACAACTTTTGGGAAGTTCCTTATTTGCCGATTGACCCTGTGGATGTCGGACGTACTTATGAAAGTATCATCCGCATCAACTCCCAGTCAGGCAAAGGCGGAGTGGCATATATTTTAGAGAAAAACTACGGCTACCAGCTTCCAAAAGCAATGCATCCGGAAGTCGGCCGTTTAGTTCAAGCTGTAAGTGATGAAAAAGGTAGAGAACTTGAAGCAAGTGAGATTTTAGATATATTTGAAGAAAATTACTTCAGAAATAAAGAACACATCACGCTTGTAGATTTTACAGTCAACTCTCACAAACAGATTGCAAAATGCTCGTTGACATACATCTACAATGGGGAAGAAATTACAGCTGAGGGCGAAGGCAACGGTCCGATTGACGCTTGTAAATGCGCGTTAATGAAAAACTATGCACATGATTTTTCTATAAGCTCTTACTCTGAGCACTCATGCGGAGACAAAAGCTCCGCAAAAGCGGTTGCCTATATGCAAATACACGCCAAAGACATTTTTTCATGCTTTGGTGTAGGAGAAGATACGGATATTGCTACTGCTTCTATAAAAGCACTATTCTGCGCATTAAATAGAGCTTTTACTAATTAATCTACGCCAAAGGAATAGATCCCTTTGGCCTACGCCTCAGCTGCTGTGTCCAATAAAGTTTGAGCTGCTTTGTAGCTCAGAAATTGCTTCATTAAAACCTGCTGCATCTCTTCACATATATTTCGATATAATTTAAAATGTTGGAAATCTTTGTAATTATTCTCACCCTTATCTTAGTATCAAAAATCCTTGAAGAGGCTACAAAAATTCCTTTTGTACTCCTGATTATTGTCTTATCCTATGGGGCAAATCATCTATTTGATCTCTCTCTTTTGGGAGATAATTTTCAAAGTGTTATCTATATGATGTTGCCCATCATTCTTATCCCCGATATTTTGGGACTCTCAAGGTCTGAACTCAAAGAAAATTTTTCAAATATCTTTTATCTTGCGTTTACTGCAGTACTTATCTCCATAGCCATAGCCGTTGGTATTACCTATACTTTAGACTCTGTTTACGATTTAACTATTTTTCATCTGCTCATTCTTTTTACACCGCTTATGGCGACCGATGTAGTCTCAGTGAATGCCATCTTTTCAAGATTAAAAGTTCCCCAAACGCTCAAGCTTTTTGCTGAGGGAGAGTCTCTATTTAACGACATTACTGCCATGATTATCTTCTTCTTTATCGCGCTTCCAATTTTAAACGGGGAAGATATTTCTTTGCCTGCACTTGCAGGTGTTGTAAGCTATACGCTTGTACTCTCTGTTCTTATAGGCGCCGTAATCGGGCTTCTTGGCTATTACAGTTTTAAAATTTCAAAAAATAATTTTGATGAATTTATCTCTATCTACATCATGGGAAGTCTTGCGTTTTTGCTCGCAGAAAAGATTCACCTCTCAGGCATTTTAGCTGTTGTTGTTTCACTGCTGCTCTTTAAGTATCTCTTCGACAAAGAGGGTCATTACAGAAAGAAAAACTACAACGCTATTCTCTCCTACCTCAACAAACAAAGCACCAACACCGAGTCTTTTAGAGCATACAAAAAAGAGGCTCACTACTTTGGTTTGTTTGCAAACGCAGTGATTTTCATCTCAATCGCCAACGTAATCAATCTTGATTTGCTATGGAAATACAAACTCGAAATATTATATGTATTTCTACTTACAACCGTTATCCGCTACGCTCTTGTTGCAAGTTTCATTTTCTATAAAAAACTTCCTCTGCGTTGGGGGAATATCCTCACACTCTCTGGTATGAAAGGCGGTTTAGCCCTCATTATGATAGTTTCACTAAGTCCTGACTTCATCTACAAAGAGATGTATCTTGCCGTTACACTTGGAGTTGTCATACTGTCAATCTTTCTCTACACTGCGTTTTTAATGAGCTATCTCTTCTTTGAAAAAGATGCCCTTATGATGGACATGGCGCAGGAGCATAATATCTCTTTTCATGACATCAACGACATTTTACAAAAAGAAGAAAAAAGCGGTGCCTATAACGAAATAATGTTTGAAGACTTTATTGAAAAAGAGATAATCAGAACGCAAAGAGACGGTCACCAATTTTCTCTCGTATCTTTTGAAGCCCAAAATTCCACACTCAAAACTATTAATAATGAGCTTATTGGCAAAGGCGATTATTTTGGCAAAATTGATGAGAAGAACTATGCTGTTTTACTCACAAACTGCACGCTTAACGATGCTCTTGCCTTTAGTGAAAAACTTAAAAAATACCTTCATTATGACCATATCGCCATAGCCGAGTATATGGCCGGAGATACGAAAGAGTTTATGCTGGAAAAATTGCATAAGGCCATGAAAGATAAGCAGGAAATTGGTGTAGAAGTATAGTTTTGTTCTCTAAAACGCCAGACTCCACTTCAAATAAAACCTTTCATCGCAAGCTTTGAAATCTTTGTTCCTTGAGCTTTGCAACATTGCTCCAAGCGTAAAGGAATTATAATTGTTAAGGGTGTAGGTGAGTGTTGGAGAGAGAAAATCCGACTCCTGTTCTCCAAAGCCTTTAATGTAAATGAGCGAACCGTCCAAAAAAAGGTTGAAGCTGTAACTCACAGAGAGGGCTCCATAGTAGTTTGAACCCACAAGATTTGAGAGGATTTCGGAATTTCTGTTCAAAAGCATCTCTTCGTATGTAAAAGTTTTGGAGGTATAAAGCATCTCTGCTGTCAATGTTACGCCGTTTTCAAAACCATAATCAGCCCCTATAAGACCTTGAAAAAACTCTTTTTCATCTTCGGTAAAAACATTTTGCAGCACACTTTTTATAAACGCACCTTCACATCTCAGCTCTACTCCGGTATCTGCGAGGTTTCCTTCTATCTCATATCCCAACATCTTTGTATTCTCTGAACTGACAACATCCAAAGCCATATCTGCGAACTCAAAAAATGTTTTGTATCTAAACGCATACTTTAAACTTTCATCCTCTTTTTGACTCACAACCACACTCACATCAGACATCCCATCCAGGTGTCTTGTATATAAAACTCCGTAAATTCCAAAGGTCTCATCACTCTCAAGTGCATAAATATTTTTTGGGTTGAAAGAGTTTGTAGGCGTCCAAATACGCCCTACTCCCATGGAAATATTTTGCAGACCTGCTACAACTCTATTCTTTTC
This sequence comes from Sulfurimonas sp., assembly GCA_013791885.1. Taxonomy (GTDB): domain Bacteria; phylum Campylobacterota; class Campylobacteria; order Campylobacterales; family Sulfurimonadaceae; genus Sulfurimonas. The sequence continues at coordinate 22,407 of VMSZ01000018.1, forward strand.
GTCTTCATAGCCAGCGTAAAATCTGTAAATTTTTGCCGCAGCTGCACCGTTTTCATACTCTTTATAAGGTGACTGCGTTTTAAAAGGAGTGTCGGATTCTATTTGTTTGAGGAGCGCAAACTCGCTTGCGTTTATATACTCATTTCCAAAATAGTGAATCCCATCAGCAATGATGCTTATAAAAAAACCATCTTCTGCGTAGCTGCCGTCAAACCTTAGTCTGTCGTAATTGTATAGATAGCTCTCTTCGTTTTCTTGGATTTTACTGTTTTGTGAAATTGTGAAGTTACTGTTTTCTATTTTATAGTCAAACGCAGCACTCAAAGTATTTGGAAAAAATATAAACGCAGCTACAAAGCTAAAAATAACTCTGTTTTGCTTACATCTACTTCTTGAAAACATCAGACAAGCATTCCGTCTTCAAGTCTGACTATTCGCCTTACACTCTCTTTTATCAACTCGTCATGAGAAGCGAAAACAACGCTTATGCCCTCTTTTTCATTGAGTTCGAGCATCATCTCTATAAGTGTCTGGGAGTTTTTGGAATCAAGGTTTGCAGTCGGTTCATCCGCTAAAATAATTTTTGGTTTAGAAGCAACCGCCCGCGCTACTGCCACACGTTGCTGCTGACCTCCACTGAGAGTATTTGGAAGAGATTGTAATTTATTGTCAATTTTTAAAAGTGAAGCCACTTCTTGTACTCTCTCTTTTATCTGCGCGTCGCTAAAACCTTGAAGCTTCATAATGAAACCGATGTTTTCTTCTACACTTAAAACAGGCACAAGATTATAGGCTTGAAATACAAAGCCCATTTTATTCAGTCGTATACGCGTTCGTTCTTTCTCATTGAGTAAACTTATCTCCAGCTCATCCAAGAAAATCTTACCGCTGTCTATCGTATCTAAAGCACCTATTGCGTTTAAAAGGGTAGTCTTGCCACATCCGGAGGGACCGCTAAAGAGTGTAAACTCTCCATCTTCTATGATTAAGTTTATGTCCACAAGAGCATGAACCTCACGTGGTTCATCCTTATAAAAGTATTTATTTACATTTTGCAGCCGTATCACTTTCATCTCCAAAATATTTCATTTATTTTAAATTGACACAGAGTATAACATGAAAGTTCTTAGCCAAATAGGTTTTATATCTGACTAAGTTTTTTGGGCAGAAGGTCACGAGGAAAAAACTAAGAAATTTTACTCAGTGCCTTTATATTTTTATTTTCTAAACTTATTTTGTGGATGTTCTCTAAATCTGCCTTCTCCAATGCAAGCTTATTGCTTTTGTGCACAAGAGAGAGTATCGTTTCATACGAACTTAAATCAACGCTTTTTCCATATAAAGCAGAGTTGCTAATATAAGAAATAATATCTTCCTGTTTGATTTCACGCATATTTTCTAGAATATTTTGAGCCATTAAATCATTTGTATAAGCATCACCTTGCAGGGATTGTGAAACTTTTTTCTGGGCTACACTTTTCTCCAAGCCTCTTCTATGAAGATTTGAACTTACCATATTTGAGAGAGTATTGACTCTATTGGTATGACTGTTTTTAAGCGCTATACTTACGGGTGAAACCGAAGCAAATACCATATTTGTCAGAAGAACGGAAATAATAATAATTTTTTTATTCATATGTAATCTCCTTTTAGTCTTACAAGTTTAATCAATCAAAGCTAATGAAATAAGAATAGAATTTTCGCGAAACAATAAATTGCACTTATTTCTCAGCTTTTATAACCTCAATAGGATTGAGATTCTTTATTTTTCTCAGCGGTATGATGACACTTAAAACCGAAGCACTCATAATGGCTAAAAATGTCGTTGTAAAGTAAGAAAGTTTAATCGTACCATAAATTATGGTCTCATAGCCCCAGCTCTGCAGCGCGTCCGCAAAAGCACTAAAATCAAGGCCATAGTCTCTGAGGTAAATAAGCAGTAAAAGTCCCAATAATGAACCGCTAAAAAAGCCAATAAGTCCGACAAAGATAGCTTCGAAATAGATTTGCAGCCGTATATATTTGTACTCCATTCCAACGGCGAGCATAATACCGAACTCACGGATCCTGTCCAATACAGAAACATACATAACGCCAAAAATTCCGACAAATACCACACTCATGATGATGAAAAAAGTTATGGAGTTAAAAATAACCATCATATCTTCCATCATCTGCATCATTGGCTGGAGTTCAAAAAAGCTTTTTACATCGAGGGTCGGATATTTTGTTTTTAAAATATTCAGGAGCTTTGCATCATCGCTTGCGATGGCTATTTGTGTTGCGTCCTTGGCGTCAACTCCCAAGAAAGCGAACATCTTTTTTTTGTCTATAAAAAGCGCATTATTGTCTAAGATTATGTTGCTTGTTTGAACAATTGCACTGATTTTTAAAGCAATAGAATTAATCTCGCCGCTGCTGTCCTGAGTAGAAAAAACCACTTTGGAACCTACGTTGACCTTGAGCGTTTTGGCAAGTTCTATTCCTATGATTGCGTTTTTATCTCCAAGAAGAAGCTCTCCTTCTTCTAAAAATTCGCTGAATTTTCCAAATGCCTCTTCATCATCCAGATCTATTCCCCGAGCCTGGGCAAAAGATGATTTTCTTGCAGTTGAGACAAGTCCATCAGCACTGAGGCGTAAAACAAGCGAGCGGATTTGAGGATTTTTTTGAAGTTCTTCTTCTATCTTGGCTGCGTTTTGTATACGAAATTTCAACTCTTTGTTGATTCTGTAATCTTTTGCAAAAATGCTGATATCGCCGCTGTCGCTGCGTTTATTTTTCTCAGCCATATTTTGCGACATGCCATCATATAAACCTTCAATTCCAAGCATCATGCCCATGCTGATTGCTATCATAAGTACCACAAGCAAAGTCCGTACAGGTCTTACAAATGAGTTTTTCCAAGCCATCTTGAGTATAAGCTTAAACATGTCTGCTTGCCTCTATGGGTTCGAAGGAGTTAATGTAAAAATACGGATATAAAATACTTAAAAAATTGAGCGCATAAATAAGCAAAACATTCCAGGCAATGGTAAAAAGAGAAAAATCAAAAGGTATCTCATCTGAAATAATCCCATAGTCCTTGTACATCTCTGCAATGCCTTCGATTACAATCGGATTTAAACTGTAGTAGTAGCAGATGGCGGCGGCAATGGGAGCTGCAAGAAAAATAGCAAAACTTGAAAGTATGAGTATCTCGTAAAATAGAAGATTAAATATATTTTCCGCGCCAAGACCGATACAGCGTAAAACGCCAAACTCTTTGATACGCGAACTCACATTAATAAAGCCGTAAATCATAATGACAAAAAAGATGACAATTAAAAACATCCCCAGGGAGATGTAGCCAAAGATATTGTCAACTTCCATCGCTTCGACCATAGTTTTCATTAGCGTTTTCCATGTGAGTGATTCGAGATTTTCATCACCCAGTACTTCAATTATTTTATTATTAATGGCATCAACATTTTCTAAATCATCCACTTTAACGGTTATATATGAAGCTTTGTTTTGCGAGAGCATAAGCGTATCAAAATAGCTTCTGCTGACAAAAGAGGTACTCAAATCAAATTCAAAAAGACCAGTTTTAAAAACACCGCAAAGTTTGAAGATATCTGCCGCAAAAGAGTTGTCACTCGCTCCGCCGACAAACGCAACTTCATCGCCGAGCTTCATTCCAAGCCGCTGGACTAAACCAGAACCCATGTAAAGACAATTTTCTGAGCTCTGTGACAAAAATTCACCCTCAATCAAAGATGAGGCAATAGAACTGATGCTTTTTCTTTTTCCGGTTCAATCCCCGCAATCATGGAAGCTGCAGAATTGTCATCTGTAGAGAGCAGACCGAAGGTCTCATAACGGGCAGTAAAAGCTTCCACGCCTTCAATATGAGAGAGTTTCTCTGTGATTGATTTCACCTCTTTTATAAGGTACTCATTTCCGCCGACATCACGATAATCTGTATGATAAATCTCAATAGCACCGGTATAGATTTTGAGTGAATTTGCAAGCATCGCCTTGTGCGAACCGTCCTGCATGGAGACAAAAACGATAAAAAGCAGTGTAGAAAGAAAGGTTAAAATGACCGTTGCAATTGAGCGGCCTTTGTAAAAAAGAATGTTTTTAAACGCAAGAGAAAACATCGCCAAACCTTACTTCAAGTTGTTTTATTTTACTCTTTGTTTTCTTTGTCTGAGATTACTTGAATATTATTCGAATAAATTATAAAGCATGTATATTTTGGAAAAAAAAAGAGATATAATATAACACAATCACAAAAGGTTTTTCAATGAAAAGATTTCAGACTATCTGCTTTTACGTAATGGCTGTTTTTATCTCTTCTGCTCTTGGCGCCGAGTACACGCCTGAAAAAGTTGGCTTATCCTCAGAACGCCTAAAAAATATAGACACATTTATTGATCAATATATTGATGAAAAGAAGATAAAAGGTGCAGTTGTACTCATCGCCAGAAAAGGTAAGATAGCTTATTTTAAAGCTTCTGGGGATGCTGATATTGGTAAGCCAATGAAAAAAGATTCTATAATGAGAATCATGTCGATGTCTAAACCTATCACAAGTGTTGCGATCATGCAACTGTATGAGCAAGGTAAGTTTCTTCTCTCTGACCCTGTTTCAAAATATATTCCAGAATTTAAAAACCAAAAAGTTTTCACTCCTCTTCCTGAAGGCTCAGGCTTTGCTTACAAACTTGTTCCCCTAAAGCGTGAAGTGACTATACGTGATCTTTTAGCACATACTTCTGGTCTCATGTACATAGGTATTGCTGCAGGTGTGTACCCGAATGAAGCAGGTCGTAAAGATATGATCGAGATGTATAAAGAAGCTGAGATTAACGATGGATACTGTCGAACAGATGAAGAGATTGGAGATATGGTTAAACGACTTGCAAGACTTCCTTTAATGAAACAACCCGGAGAACAGTGGGAATATGCTCTTAACACTGATGTGCTTGGTTATTTAGTAGAAGTTGTCTCAGGTATGAAGTTTGACAAATATGTTACTGAGAATATTTTTAAACCTTTACAAATGAACGATACTTATTTTAATGTACCAAAAGAAAAGACTGCACGTGTTGCCCGTGTATTTAAAAGTGATTGGAAAGGAAGTCTGATAAGGACTACAGATGATGAAGTGCTGACTCAAGGGGAACTTGTGATGTGTCCTAATGACGGATATAAAACATCAGGAACATATCTTTCAGGTGGCGGAGGCGTGCTCTCCACGGTTTATGATTATTTTCGATTTTCTCAAATGTTACTTAATGGCGGGAAACTAGATGGCACTCGAGTGCTCAGCAGAAAAACAGTTGAACTGATGACAGCTACAAACCATATTGGTGAGCATACTCCAGGCTTGTTGCATGATGAAGGTTGGAAATTTGGCCTTGGATTTGCTATCCAAAAAGACAGAGGACATAATGTTGATGCTGGTGATGTAGGTGCTTTCGAGTGGGCAGGTCTTTATTCTACCCGCTTTAGTGTAGATCCCAAAGAAGACAAAATTACAATTTTTATGTCTCAGACTACACCGTTTGATCACCACTTTGAATTGTGGGATAAATTACTGGTCCTTTCGGGCTCGGCAATCGAAGATTAAGGATATATAAGATGAAAAATATAATCATAAAACCGACGAAGCTTCTTGTTTTATTGATGTTCTTTTTGAGCGTACCTCTTACAGCAACAGGACCGCGCGTCTCTTCCAATATTTTAAGTTTGGAAAAAAATGAGGTGTTTGCACTTGATCTTCCTCCTTTTATTTCAACTGAGGCAGACAAAAACGGAGCCTTGAGCGAGATAGTAAACGCGGTGTTTGCGGAAGAAAAAATCGAGAACAGCATAAGTATAATTCCCCTGCAGAGCATGATAAAATACTATCTGACTCAAGATACGACCTTGGCGGTCATGGGACGCCATCTTGGAATAAGCAAAGAAGACAATAAATCACTTATGGAGATACCTCTTTACCTTTCAAATGAGTACTATCTCTATTATAAACCGCTCCATGCTAAAAATTTGGAATTTAATGGAAAACTTTCAAATCTCAAAGGGCTTAGATATGGTGCTTCGAGCGGAGAAGAGACTGCCGCCTACGAAAACGCACAGATTAAGGTTGAAAATGGCCGTACTCTTTCCCTGTTTAAAAAATTAAAAAAAGGCACTGTAGATTTTATCAGTATGCCGACACAGAGTGCTCAATGGATTTTGAAAAAAAACTTTGCACATGAGAGCAAGGATTTTGTGATGATGCAAGGCGGCAGCGGTTCTGTTTTTATTTCAATCTACTTCAATCTTAAGCATCCTGAGGGAAAAACACTTGCTGGGAGTTTTAAAAAAGGCTTGCAGAGTATTGTTACAAATGGAAAATATGCTTCCATCCTGGAAAAACATTTGAAAAATCCTGATGATGTCAAATTACAGCTAGAACAGATAAATAAATTTTTAAAATAGGATATACGGTGCTTCAAATCATTCTTGTAACATTCGCTCTCTTGTTTGGATTAGCTCTTAATGCCCAAAATTCGAACACGCTTTCTATTGTGCTAGAAGCAAATGAAGCTCCCCCTTTTTGGTCAAAAACATTAGCGCACAATGGTATGGGCGGCGAGATTATTTATGAAATATCAAAAGCTGCCGGTATCAATACAAGTATCGTGTTTAAACCTCTCTCCAGACTTATAGAAGATGACACCAATAATGACCTTGGAAATCCAGCTTTTTATATCGTCAATCAGGATTTTAAAGAGATTATCCCTATCGCGCTTTATTATGCTTCCTTTTACTCTTATGCCAAAAATCATAAAAATGACGGAAACAGAAGTAAAGACTTCCAGATTACATCTTTCGACGAACTCAAAGGCAAAAAAATTGGTTTGCTTAAAGGTACGCTTATAGACCACTCCTATTTTGAAAACAAAGGCATCTTGTTTGAGCAGAGTTATTCACAGGAATCTCTTTTTAAAAAACTCCGACTTGGCCGTCTTGACTATGTGATAGAGATCAACCTTGTAGCTCAAGAAGTTATCAAAAAACTTTACCCATCAGAGTTAGATAATTTCATCCATTCAAATATGAACACTTCTCATCCAATTGCTATTATGCTTGCCAACGAGCAGCCAAATGCTCACGAAATTGCAAAAAAATACAAAAAGGGTTTAGATGAGATTATTGCAAACGGCATCTACCGGAAAATAGTAGAAAAGTATTATTCTCAAGAACCTTTTCCTGAGAATTGGCTTGAAGATTTACAAAGATATACCCAGCTTTATACACTCCAAGAGGATGACTAACTATGCATACACTCACCTATAGCAGCATCAGAGTAAAAATAATCTTCTTGCTTTTTATTGGAACGGCCTCTATTTCCAGCCTCTTTTCCTATTATAACCACTCCGTTAAAAAAGCATATATGACGCATGAATTGGAAAAAGATGTCGACAGAAAGATCACAAGACTTTCTCAAAACTTAGTCATACCCCTATGGGAAATAGATACGCAATGGATAGATATGATTGCCGATACCGAGATGCTCGACGAAGTAGTATCTGCCATGATTATCACAGGAGAAGATAATCTTAAAATATGCAAAAAACGCAGTACAAATGAAGAGATAATCAACTTATGTGCGAGTGAAAAAGAAGAAACACCGTTTATTTCACGCTCTCTCAAAGTTTTACACGATGATAAAGAGATAGGAACTGTCACTGTACACATCTCCGACCATCAACTCAATAATGCACTTTTTGAAAACTTTATCTCTAACTTTGCCATTACTTTGCTCATTATAATATTCCTGAGTATTGCTCTGTATTTGGCCTTGAATATTTATATTTTAAACCCGCTCAAAAAGATTCTCGATGTTGTTCAATCGGCTACAAATAATGATTACACCCAAAAAGTGGATATCAGACAAAATGATGAGATAGGTGAACTGGCTCATGGCTTTAATACCATGATAAACAGTATTTTAGATAAGGAAGAGATGCTGATTTCTCAGTCCAGACAAGCTGCTATGGGAGAGATGATAAGTATGATAGCCCATCAATGGCGCCAGCCGATTACGGTCATTGCCATGGGTGCGAACAACCTGCTTATTAATGTCGAGTTAGAAAATTCAGATTCGGAAACTATTACAAACACTGCCAACAAAATACTTGAACAAACTGTTCACCTTTCCAAAACTATAGATGATTTTAGAAACTTTTTCAGTCCGAACAAACACAAGGAACTTGTACTGGTCAATGATGTCATTGAAGAAAATTTTGAAGTTATTGGGAAAAGTCTGGAAAATAACAATATCGCGTTAAAAAAAGAGTATAACAGCGCTACACCGATTTTCATTTATTCCAGAGAACTTATGCAAGTTTTTATCAATATATTAAAAAATGCCAAAGAAGCTCTGGTTGAAAACAAAATCAAGAATCCAACTATCACTGTTTCTACCAAAGAGGACGTAAATAACGTGTACATATCTATCTGTAATAACGGAACCACTATTCCTGGTGATATACTATTAAAAATATTTGACCCATACTTTACAACAAAAGATGAAAAAAATGGAACGGGTCTTGGTCTCTACATGAGTAAGACAATCGTTGAAAAACATCTGCATGGTTCCATAAATGCAGAAAATCAAAAAAACGGCGGAGTCTGTTTTAATATAACATTACCAAAAGAGACAGATACTAATGAATAAATTACAACAGTTACAGAATGATTTGGCTACTGCTAGAGTGTTATATGTGGAAGACGAAGAGGAGGTCAGAATTATGACTTTGACTTTTTTTAATAATATTTTTACACATGTTGACAGTGCAGCAAATGGGGAAGAGGGATTGGAACTTTTCAAAAAGAAGCCTTATGCTCTTGTTATTACAGACTTAAATATGCCCAAGATAGACGGTCGCGAGATGTTAAAACAAATTAGAGAGTTAGATAAAGATACTGTTCTGATAATTATGACAGCTTCTGACAGTAACATCGATGCTTCCGAGATTGTTTGTGATGCTTACATGAACAAACCTGTGAGATTTTTGGAATTTATTGAAACACTTGAACCCTTGAAAGAGAAAATATTACGCAAAGCGGCTAAATCTGAAACGAAGGAGCTCCCATGATAGAAACCCTTGTCTTGCAAAGTTTGACTAAAAGTATGAGTGTACTTTATGTTGAGGATGACAAAGATATTTTATTGGGAGTAGAGCAGTATCTCAAACATTTTTTTAATCGTGTAGACACTGCCCAAAACGGTCAGCTTGGATGGGAAAAATATAACTCTGGAAACTATGACCTCGTTCTTACAGATATTTTAATGCCTGTGATGAATGGGCTTGAATTGAGTAAAAAAATACGTGAAGTAAATAAAGACCAAGAGATAATTATTGTTTCTGCGTACACAAACAGTGAATACTTTGTTGAGTCCATCAAAATTGGCATTAGCGGTTACATTATCAAGCCGATGGATTTAAACCAGATGAAAGAAGCTTTATATCGAAGTGTCACTAAAATCAATGCCCTAAAAGAGATGGAAAATTTTAAACAAAACCTTATTGAAAAAGTAGCGGAGCGCACTACTGAACTGAAGCAATCTATGGAACATGAACGCCAGCTGCAATATGAGCGCATCGATAATTATGAAAAAACCATCTACTCATTTATTGAGATGGTAGAACGCAGAGATTCTTACACTGCAGGACACTCCCAGCGTGTTGCTTCTTATGCTAAGATGATTGCGCAGGCAATGGGCTATGAAGCTGACGAATGTGAAAAACTATATCAAGCTTCAATTTTGCACGATATTGGAAAAATTGCAACACCTGATGCTGTTTTGTTAAAGCCTGGGAAATTAAATCCTTTAGAGTATAAACTGATTCAGGAGCATGTTGTAACCAGCTATCAACTTCTCAATCAAATACCTATGTACAAAGAATTGGCGGATATCGTTCAGTTTCATCATGAACGATATGATGGAAAAGGTTATCCAAACGGTCTCAAGGGTGATGAAATTCCTCCCCTAACCCGTATTATGATTTTGGCTGATGCATTTGATGCCATAACTACCAACCGTATTTACAAAGGGAGAAAAAGCTTAGAAAATGCACTTATAGAGATTGATGCATTAAGAGGAGTGCAATTTCACTCAGACGTTGTTGATGCAGCATTAAAGGTATTGAAAGATGTCAAAATAGACGATAGAATTCATCAGCTTCCCATTACAGAGCTTGAAGAGGAGAGATTTGCTTATTTCTTTAAAGACTCACTCACCAATATATACAACAAAAATTATCTTGAACTTATTTTAAATAGAAATCATGATGAAAAACTTTATCATTTCATATCTGCTGTTTTTATAGAGAATTTTTCGCAATATAATGAAAGATTTAATTGGAAAGCCGGAGACAGCTTTCTCTGTGATGTTGCAGATTCTTTAAAACTGACGTATCCAAACAGCCTGGTCTTTCGTATTTATGGCGACGATTTTCTACTTTTAAGCAAGTCCCCTTTAGATATTGATATAAAAGTATTAGAAGCGCTACAAGGGGTAAAAGAGAGTGAGATTATATTTAATGTAAAGATGTACAATCTAGATCAAGACAATATCAATGATCTTCATGATCTTGAACTTCTACTGCTGAAGTAATCAATGTTCTAAATTCTGCTTTATTTTACTCTTTGTTTTGGGTTACTTTAATTTTATTTATTTTGTGATTAATTATATGAACATTTCTAAAAACAGATAAAAATATCAACTTTATATGAGTTCTTTTAATTTTGTCATAACAGCTCTTTTATCTAAAAATATTTCTTTGATTAGAGTTATCATTCGCTATAATAAGCCAATCTTAAATAAGTGAAACAAATGCAAGAAGATGCAAATCAAAAAATAATCGATGAAATTGTTGCACTTTCAAAGCTCTCAAATCCCAGGCTGAGAGAACAAACATTAAAGCTTATAGAAATATATCATCAGCAAAAAAAGAAGCAGGAAAAAGAGCAGCAGCGACATCGTAAAATGCTTCAGGTGCTCGATAAACGCGACAGCGCCATTTACGAAGCCAACACCAAAAAAGATAAACTCCTCAAGCAGCAATCTAAAATGGCCTCTATGGGTGAGATGATGGACGCGGTCGCACACCAATGGAGACAGCCGCTCAATTCCATCAGCATGCTCAACGATATGCTTGTCGATGACTTTAAAAATTCTCTGGTAGATAAAGCATATATTGACGATATGACACAAACTGTTCATTCACAAATAGAGCATATGGTCAGTACACTCAATGAGTTTCGAACTTTTTTCAGACCTTCAAAAGACAGCTGTGATTTTTCCATCAGACAATGTATTTTTAGCGTTGAAATACTTATGAAAGATGAACTTATAAAAAACAATGTCAATGTTCACGTAAACATAGATGAAGAGATAATTATCCATGGTCAAATCAATGAGTTTAAACACCTCTTTTTAAATCTTTTAAGCAACTCCATAGATGCCTATAATGAGAAACAAATTCAAACCCGAAATATCCATATCAGGGCTTTCCCTAAAGAAGATGCAATTCACATAGAATTTGAAGATGATGCTCTTGGAATTCCGGACAATATCATCAAAGATATTTTTAAACCAAATGTTACGACCAAAGAAGACGGAAAAGGTACGGGAATTGGACTCTATATGAGCTCACAAATCGTACAAAAACATAACGGCGTTTTAAGAGTTCACAATGCTAACAATGGCGCTATCTTCACTATCTACATAAAAAAATAAAGACATTTCACTATCTTGAATAGCGCTTCAAAGCACTTTTTGTAAAATACTCGTCAGATATTTTACTGTCGTAGACTATTTCATTCAAAAATATCTCTGTGTAGTTTTGCGGTTTCTCGAGGGAACTGACTTTCCAGTACGTTGGAATGAAGTACTTTCCAAACTGCTTTACATCCTCGTAGATGAAAAATCTCACCTCTTTGTCCTCTTCATCATAAAAAACATCTTTGATTGGGGTGTAGTTTGTGGTGTCTATGTTTGTGATTATTTTACCCCACACGACGGCCGCGTTTTCTTTTGGAATGAGCTCAAGGGTAGTGATATTGCCCTCTTTTTTGAGGATTTTCGCGTCATAGTCATCCACAATGGAGCTCTGCTTTACCATGTCATCATTGGTAATGTCGCTTCCCATCCAGTTTTGCAGCATCATTGAAGGCGGGATTTTTATGACTCTCTCGATTTTGGGAACGTATTGCCACATTTGATTGTCTAAACTCAAGAAGGTAATACCTCTGTCTTTGGGCGGATAGAGGATTTTAGTGAAACTTTTCTTATCTCCCTGCGAGTAACTTTCTATTTCCATACTTCGTTCATGGGAAGAAGAGACAACTTTCATACTCATTTTGAGGTAGATGTCTTCACCACGCATATTTTGGTCAAGTTTTTTGATGATGTCATCAGCCTCATTAGCCAGCAGAAGTGCAGTAAAAGTAAAAAAAATGAAGAAAATTCTTCGCATTTAGACTCCTTTTTCTGCGCTATTGTAACGTATTTATCTTTGCGGTCTGCCTGCGTTTGGCTTCTGAGAGGTTCTTGGTCTGTTAGAAGGTCTGCCACCACCGCCGGCACCTTTTGGTTTCGCAGCTCCGCCACGATTTCCACCGCGGTTACCGCCCATACTTACAGGTACGGCTTTGATGCTCGGGTCTGGTTTAAAACCTTTAAGTGCGATTTTTTGTATATCTTTTTTTATCAGTTTTTCTATATTTGCCAAAAATTCATGCTCATCCACACACACCAAAGAGATAGCCTCGCCTTCATTTCCTGCACGACCTGTTCTACCGATACGGTGAACATAATCTTCGCTGACATTTGGAAGTTCAAAGTTTACAACATGAGGGAGCTGGTCAATGTCAATTCCGCGAGCCGCGATGTCTGTTGCAACTAAAACGCGGACTTCCCCTTTTTTAAAGTCATCAAGTGCTTTTGTTCTTGCGTTTTGGCTTTTGTTTCCGTGAATGGCTGCTGAAGTGATGCCGTCTTTTTCAAGCTGAGCACTCAGACGATTTGCTCCATGTTTTGTTCTTGTAAAAACTAAAACCTGTTGCCACTTGCCTTCATTTATAAGATGTGTTAACAATTCACGTTTTCTTTCACAATCAACAAGATAAATTGTCTGCTTTACAATCTCGCTCGAAATATTTGCACGGGCAACTTCTATGAGTGTCGGTGCGTTTAGAAGTCTGTCAGAGAGTTTTTTAATCTCATCTGAGTAAGTCGCAGAAAATAGAAGATTTTGTCTTTGTTTTGGAAGAATTGCCAAAATCTTTTTAATGTCATTTATAAAGCCCATATCGAGCATTCTGTCCGCTTCATCAAGAATGAGAAAACTCACATGAGAGAGGTCTATCGTTTTTTGAGATAAGTGGTCTAAAAGTCTACCCGGAGTAGCAATAACAATATCTACACCGTTTTTAAGTTTTGTAATTTGAGGGTTAATTTTCACCCCTCCAAAAATAACGGTTGATTTAAATGGAAGATGCTTGCCGTAGAGCTCAACACTCTCGCCAACCTGTGCTGCAAGCTCGCGTGTAGGCGTAAGTATTAGTGCCTTTACATGATGCCCTTTTGTAGGTTTTGCTCTATGAAGCAATTCAAGCATTGGAAGTGTAAAACCGGCGGTTTTACCTGTTCCTGTCTGTGCGCCCGCTAAAACATCTTTTTTTTCTAAAATAACAGGAATAGCCTGTTTCTGAATGGGCGTTGGTTTATCATAACCCTGTTCTTTAATTGCTTTTAACAGCTCTTTGGATAATCCTAAAGTTTCAAATGACATAAATTTCCTAATCTTAATATTTCTCCATAATAGCATAATTTATGCCTATATGAGATATAATTTCAACATATTTTAAATCCCTCCATCTTAGGACTCCTCATGCCAGCAAAAGCCATCACTCTAAAATCAAACAATCACCGTATTTACCAATGTTTTGAGAACAAAAAAAAGCAACTTTTAAGTGAGCTTATAGAGCAAAACAAAAATCTTGATATTCTCGTTGCAACGTCTAAAAACGCAAAGGGGCTTAAAGAGATTCATCCGGATGTTAAGATTTTGAGCGATGAAGAGCTTGCAGAACTCCCGGAGCTAAAATGCGAATATCTCATTAACTACGATTTAGCACAAACGCCGCAAGATTACCTCAGCAGAGTTGCCAGAGCTTCGCAGCAATCTGTTGCCATTGTAGACATTGCAGAGCAAAAATTTCTTTATCCGATTGAGACAACTCTTGGCCGCGTCATCAAGCAAGAAGCTTTACCTGGTTATGGATATGTGACAAAAAAAGACATCATAAACGCAAAGAAAAAAGAAGAACTGCGCGAGATGAGAAAAAAAGAGGCTGAGAAAAAAGAAGAAAAAGGCGGTCGTGATTTCAAGCCTAAGAAAAGCGATAAAGAAAAACGCGAGTTCAGAGCTAAAAAAGAAGATGGCGAGAAACGTGAATACAAACCAAGAAATGCTGAGGGCGAAAAACGCGAGTTCAGACCTAAGACAAATGACAGTGAGAAACGCGAATATAAACCAAAAAGTTTTGATGACAAAAAGCGTGACTTTAAGCCAAAAAGAGAAGATGGCGAAAAGCGTGAATATAAACCAAAAAGTGCAGACGACAAAAAACACGAATTCAAACCAAAAAGTGCAGACGGTGAAAAACGTGAGTATAAACCAAGAGCAATAGAAGGCGAAAAGCGTGACTTTAAACCTAAAACGAACGATGGTGAGAAGCGTGAATATAAGCCAAGAAACGCAGAGGGTGACAAAAAAAATGATGCTTGGGCAAAGAAGAAAAAAGCTTCCAGTAAATTTCTAGGTTATGATGAAACAGGCAAAGCAAAATTCACAGGAAAAAGCGGCGAGAGAAACCACCGTTATGACGGCTCCAAAAAAGAGGTTTTTGATGCTCCTAAAAAACCGCCAAGAGCTATTAACATAAAAGCGCGTAAACCCGAAGAAAAATAATTTTTTAACGCTTTGCTAACAGTTCTGTATTATAATTGAGTATGAAAAAAAATATACTCCTTTTAGAAGATGATGTTCTGTTGGCACAAACACTTCAAGAACTCCTTGAGATGGAGGGTTATGCTGTGACTCTCGCTCTTCGAGGTGATGAAGCGATTGATTTGAGTTATGACAATAAATATGATTTATATATTTTTGACATCAATGTCCCTGACATTACGGGTTTAGATTTACTTAAATCGCTCAGAGAAGCGGATGATAAAACTCCGACGATTTTTATAAGCGCTCTTGTAGATATGCAGTCTATTTCAAAAGCCTTTGAAGTCGGTGCAGAAGATTACATCAAAAAACCTTTCTTTCCTGAAGAACTTCTCATTCGTGTCAATGCAAAACTAGCACTCAAAACATCAAAAATACTCTATAAAGATTTAGAATACGACCCGAAAACAAAAACGCTCAAAAAAGATTCCCACATTCTCTCTTTGGGTGAAGTTCAAGAAAAACTACTAAACGTTTTTTTAACAAACAGGGGTCAAGTCATCGACAAAGAGATACTTTTGGATTGCCTTGAAAAACCATCTCCTACAGCGCTGAGAGTTGCTATTACAAAACTCAAACAAACGACAGGGATAGATATTAAAAATCTCAGAGGCATAGGCTATACCATTGAATAAAGTAGAAATAGAATCTTTTTTAAAAAGTTTTTTACTCTTTTTTTTATCTCTTGGCTCATTGCTTATAGCACTCTTTATTATTGACCATGAGAAAGAGACCCATTTGCTTGATGAAAAGCTGTTAACGCAGATGAGAGTCTGCAGTTTTGATTTAAAATGTACAAAATTTGATATAAATTTTATAGAGAAAGATTCACAAGAACTTTATAAGCTCTACAAAGATGTAACAGGGCTAAAAAGTTATTACTCAATTCCGAAATCTGAAATATACATTATGCAGCTTTCACTCGATGCCAAAAAATATAAAGCTGAACTGGAGAAAATACAAAACAAAGCAATAATGCATTTTTTTGTTATCTTAGGCATACTCTTTTTCCTCTCTATTCTCTTTTCAATTTACGCTCTTCATCCTCTTCGCAATGCACTAATACTGACCCATGAGTTTATTAAAGACATTCTTCATGACATCAACACTCCATTGTCTTCGCTGCGTTTAAACAGTTCCATGCTGAAAAAAGAGTTTGGCGAGAACACAAAAATAGCGAGAATAGAACAAAGCGTCCAAAACATAATCGATCTGCAACAACATCTTCGCGCTTATCTGCAAAACCACTCCATGCAAAAAGAGGAGTTGGAACTGGATTTACTTATCAAAGAACGCATCGCTCTAATTAAAAACAGTTATCCTGACATCAAATTTACCTTAGACATAAGCAATATAAGAATTCTTACCTCTAAGGATACTTTCAATAGAATTATTGATAATATTCTGGTAAACGCAGCCAAATACAACAAAAGAAATGGAGTCGTTCATATATTTTACAGTGATGAGGATCTTCATATAGAAGATAGTGGCAAGGGCATAAAAAACCCTAAAAAAGTCTTTGAAAGATTTTACAAAGAGCAAGAAAGAGGTATTGGTATCGGTTTACATATAGTAAAAAAATTATGCGATGAGTCAGGCATAAAAATAAGCTTAGAAAGTGAACTCAATAAAGGCACTACCTTTACACTCAATCTCTCTGAGCTAATAGTTCACTAACATTTTTATGCCAAGATTGCGGCATCAAAACACAATAAAGGATTTAAAATGAAAACATTCAAGGTAATGGGTACGATGATGCTTTTGGGAGCTTTAACTTTAACTGTTGCAGACGATGCTATCGACGCTCAGATTAGTGAAATAAACGCTGCTTCTTCAGAGAAAAAAGTGCAGTTGATGAATCAGTTTAAGCTGAAATTATCTACACTTACAGCGCAAGAGAGAGCTGAGGCTATATCAAAACTGCAAGTTCAGACACGCACTCAAGTAAGAGAGAAAAACCGTGTTAACCAGACTGAACAAACGGAGAATATGAAAAGATCTGAGCAGATGCAACAACACCAAATGATGAACCAGTCTATGCAACAAAACATAGGAGCGGCTTCTGGTGGAAGTGCAAACACTCCGAATATGCCTATGGGCAAACACTAAATTCTAGTATCGCATTTTTGCGGTACTAAACAGGGGGATATCCATGAAAAAAATAATTCTTTCTCTTTTAACTGTCGCATCTGCGACTCTTTTTGCAATTGACAGCGATTTAGACGGTGTTGATGACAGCAGAGATTTATGTCCAAACACTTCCATGAGCGAATTAGTGAGTCCAACCGGATGCACCATACAAACGCTTGGAACACAGCACCATTTTGACATTATTTACGGTCTTAATTTTTACCAGACAAATTACACAACGCTTGAAGAAGCAGATACCATCTCGCAAACTATTCAACTTGATTACTATTACAACAAATTTTCACTTCAACTCAACACTTCTTACTATAATTCAGACAGTAAAACCTACGATAATAGCGGAATGAATGACACTTTTGTCGGTGCATACTATATGCTTGACTCACTTAAAAACACAAGTATACGTCTTGGCGCGGGTCTTATCTTTCCAACATATGACACAGAGTTCAATAACAACAATACAGACTATGTTGCTTCCGTGAACATCAGCCATACTATCAAAGATATCAATCTTTTTGGCGGCTACAGCTATACCATTGTTAACGACGATAACGTTAAATCCGGTACTTCATCCATTAGATACCAAAACGTTAATGCTATCAGCCTGGGCGCAGGTATTTATTTGAACGATAAGCTTTATACCAGTCTTGCGTACAGCTCAAATGACAGTATGTATAAAAACGTCGAAGATATAGAAACAGCGTCATTCTATGCGTTTTACACCATAGACTCAAACTGGTTTACTACTTTTAATTATGCTTACGGATTAAGTAACAGCGCGAGCGATAATGCTCTTTCATTGCGGGTGGGTTATTATTTCTAAATCGTAAATATTACGATTTAGAAAAGCAGTTCTTCTTGAGGGTGAGAGACAGTCTCTTGTCTTGGAGGTTTAGAGATATCTGAAAAATACTCTTTTCTTCCTCCAATTTCTACTTCTATAATTCCTTCAGGCTGTTCAAACTTTCTCGGTATTTGCGGGTAAAGAACAAGCAGTTTTTCATAGTATTTGGCAAATGCAGGTCCGGCTATTCTTCCTCCCGTCTCTTTTCTATGCATAGGAGAGTTATCATCATTTCCAAACCAAACAACAGTTTCTATACTTGGAGAGAAGCCGACAAACCAGCCATCGACATTATTATTCGTCGTCCCTGTTTTACCGGCTATTTCAATGCCGTTTACTCTTGCATTCCTTCCTGTCCCGCGCTCAACAACATCTTGTAAAATAGTTGTTAAAATGTATGCCTGAGTCGGCTTTGTCACCTCTGTCGTTGTCTGCGTTTTTTCATAAAGAGTATTGGAATTTTTTTCTATTGTGCTTATAAGGTTCGTCTCTACTTGTACACCTGCGTTTGAGAAAGATGTGTAGTATTTTGCAAGTTCTAAAGGTGACATTGAAAGAGTTCCTAAAGATATCGAAAGGTCATTTGGCATATCTTTAATATTGAACTTTTTAAATTCCTGTATAAGCTGACTCAAGCCTATCTCATTCACAAGATTAATAGTTGCCAGGTTATTTGAATGTGTAAGGGCTTCTCTTAAACTAATAAGACCGTTATAGCCGCCAGAGTAGTTCTTAGGTTGCCACTTTTTTTCTTCTCCGTTTTGTTTATACGTATAGGTCTGAGCAATATCAACAAGTTCAGAAGCTCCTGAGTACCCAAGATTGAGGGCTACCTGGTAGATAAAAGGTTTAAAGGAGGAGCCCGGTTGGCGTTTTCCCTGAGTTGCACGGTTAAACTGGCTTTTTTCATAGTCAACACTTCCTATAAGTGCCAAAACATCTCCTGTTTGTGAGTCTATGCTTACCATCGCCCCATTTAAACGTGTCCCATTTGTATCGTCTGTTCCACCGACATCTTCCTCATCGTTTGCAGGTTTGTAAGAACCATAACGAATTCCCTGTTTTGCATATTCTTGGAGTCTTTTGATAGAAGCATCATAAGCATATTTAAGAGACTCGCGGGCAGCTTCTTGAAGTCTTAAGTCAATAGTTGTATGAACCTCATAACCGCCTGTTTTAAAATCTTCTATTCCCATGTCACGCATAATTCTTGCAACTTCATCAACAACAAAAGGAGCCTTGTTCTGCGTCAGCGTATCATCATAAACTATAGGATTTTCATTTAAAGAGTTATTGTATGTATTCTCGTCTATCCATCCAAGTGCATACATGCGGGAGATAACCCTGTTGGCTCTTCCCATAGAAATATCGTAATTTTTAGTTGGAGCATAAGTGCTTGGCGCCTTTGGAAGCCCCACTAAAATCGCCATTTCTTTGAGTGTTAAGTTATTGAGTTCTTTATGGAAATAACCATCCGCCGCTGTTTTAATCCCATAATAGCCATGCCCAAAATATATCTCATTGAGATATCTCTCAAGAATCTCTTCTTTTGAAAGAGCAAGCTCAAGCCTCATAGAGTAGATAAGCTCTTTTATTTTTCTTGAAATCTTTTTTTCACGGGTTAAGAGTTTGTTTTTAACCAGCTGTTGGGTTATTGTACTCGCACCTTCAACCATTTTTCCGGCTTTGATATCTTTAATAATCGCACGAAAAATTGCATCCAAATTCACTCCGGGATGCTCAAAAAATGTTGTATCTTCTATGGCTAAAAGTGCTTCCACGGCTCTTGGCGGTATTTCATTAAAAGAAGCATAATATCTATGCTTCTCATCAAAAATATTGGCAATTTTTTCGCCATTTCTATCATACACCCTGCTTGACATCGCCGGTTTATACTCAACAAGCTCCGATATGTCAAACTCATAATTTACAAGATAATACATAATTGCTGCAAATGGTGCTATAAATCCAAGGATTAAAAGTGTAAAAAATGTTTTTGTGACTATCTTCATTGTCTAAATTTCCTATTGGCAAAATTTGCCTCTATTAATGTTTTTGTATATTCTTGCAACGGCGAGACGAGTGTATCTTTTAAAATACCTTGCTCGACTATCCGTCCATCTTTTATAACACAGATATCTTCACAAAGAAGCGCCGCCGAGTTCATATCATGCGTTACAAATAAAATCTTAAATCCAAACTCTTTTTGAAGTTCTTGTAACAGTTCTAAAATCAAAATCCTGTTTTGCGGGTCAAGTGCCGTTGTCGGTTCATCCAGCAGAAGAAGCTTCGGCTTTGACTCAAGCGCCATTGCCAAAACAACCCGCTGAAGCTGTCCGCCTGAGAGTTCTGGAGCAAATCTCTCCAAAAGTTCTGCGTCAAGTCCTACTTGAGAAAAAAGTTTTTTTACTTCATTCGTCTCTACAAAAAATTGTTTTTTTATTTTTGTCATGGGTGAAAGTGCCGTGAAAGGGTTTTGCGGCACTAATGCAACACTTTTTCCAGCCACTAACTCAAAATCAGCCTTAAACTCAAAATCACATTCCATACTGCTCGGAAGCATAGACAAAAGAGCTTTAAGCGTTAAACTTTTCCCGCTGCCGCTCTGTCCAACAAGGGCCAAAGAGGAGTTTATACTAAAACTTATGTCAACTAAAGTTTCTTCTTCAAGCTTTATATGGAGTTTTGAGACATTCATGAAGCTTATTTTATCACAAATGTAGCTATTTTATCGCACACTAAACGCAGCTCATCTTCGCTTTGACCCACTCTTGCAATGATTCTCAAAATTGCTTTCTCCACTGTCGGCTGACGGATAGCTCCAATAGCAAAACCCTCAGCGCGAAGTTCCTCTTTTATCTGCATTACTTGCTTATTGTCATCAATAACTACGGGAAGGATTAAAGCCCTCATCGTTAAACCGAGTATTTCATATACTATCTCTTGGCGTTTTTGTATCTCTTTTTTAAGCAGTTCTTTGTTTTGTATCATATATTTAAGAGCGTTATGCGCCAATAAAGTGTCATATAAAGAAAGAGCCGTCGCGTAAATAATCGGTTTCGCCCGGTTAACAAGATATTCAACTATGTGATTTGAAGCTAAAATATACGCGCCAAAACTTCCATACGCCTTTCCAAGTGTTCCCATTTTTATGTGATTTGACTCTACTTTTATCTCATAATAATCGAAAATTCCCATCAAATTTTTGCCTATGACTCCACTGCTGTGCGCCTCATCGACTATAAGCAGAGTGTCGCTGCGTTTGCATATTTCGAAGACTTCTTTTGGACATAAATCTCCGTCCATGGAGTAAACACCCTCAACTGCGACTATCTTGCGTTTAGCTTTTGATTGAGCTAATAATTCACTAAGCTCTTGCATATTATTGTGTTTAAAAAACACGACATCCATATCGCCTATGTTTGATGCCAAAACGCCTGAGGCATGGTACTTTTCATCCATAAAAAGCGTGTCGCCCCGTCGCACAAGCGCTTCAACAAGTGCAATATTAGCATTAAAACCGCTGCCCAAAATGACTGCATCTTCAAAACCGTTTGCCTCGCACAAAGCATCTTCAAAGTCTTTGTGAATCTGATGGTAGCCATTGACTAAAAGCGAAGCTTTCGAACTATGAAGCGGAAGTTTTGAAAGTGCTTCACAGGTTTGTTCGTGCAAAAGTTTATTATGGGAGAGTCCAAGGTAGTCATTTGAAGCGAAGTCTAAAAGTGTAGTATCTACAACTTCTCTACTTCTGTACCTGCCGGCTTTTTTCAGAGCTCTGAGCTCATTTTCATACAGCATCAAATGCCTTCAAAACTTCCACGCAAAGCCCCATTGCCGTACTTTCATAACCGCGAACTTCTTTGATGTACGATTTGCAAAAGCCCTCAACCATACAAGCTCCGGCTTTGCCTCTCCACTCTCCGCTATCTAAATAACGTTCTAAATCATCCATATTAAAATTCTCAAAAAGATAGTCCGTTTGGGAAATATCTATAATCTTTTTCTCTTTAGAGTGGTAAATCATACAAGTGATGATAGAGGTGATATTGCCGCTTTGTGTCATGAGAATATTTCTCGCATCATCGACACATTTTGCTTTACGAAGGATTTGGTTTTGGGAAGTCACGACCGTGTCTGCAACTAAAAGCGGGTAATCTGAGAAACCGAAAGCTTTGAGGTTCGCTTCATATTTTCCAAGCGTTGCCTGGTACACAAAATTTTTCGGGCTTGAAGCGATAACGCCGTCTTCATCAAAATCCACACTCTCTTGAATAAACGCAATGCCTGCGTTTGTCAAAAGCATAGAGCGTGTCTCTGAAGAAGAAGCTAGTCTTAGCACTAGAGACTACTTGAGAGTGTTGCACCTAAAAAGATAGCGATAACGCCAAGAGCGATGTTGAGAGGCACCATATATTTGCCAATGAGTTCAAGCGAAAATTTTGCACCGACCATATTACCCTCGTTTAAAAGTCTCACAGCACGGTTGCGTCTTAAAATCATTACAAAAAGATTGACTGCCATAAACGCCCAAATGCCCTCTTTTGCATGTCCAAGTGCCGAAAACTCAGTTTGAGAAAGACCGTAACCTTTTATCATTATGACCGCCGTCACAAGCAAAATAACCACAAATGGAACTACAATTGTAAAAAGTCCCTTCAGCGCATGAGCCACACGTTCCATTCTGTGTGCAGGTGATTCTATCTGCATAAAAGAAGGATGCGCCGCATAACGCATAGCAATCATCCCGCCAACCCAGACAACAGCCGAGATGACGTGAAGAAATACAATGTAAGCTTTATATTCTGCGAAAAACTCTTGCATTAGCCTAGAATCCCCGTAATGTAAGCAAGTGAAGCCTCTTTGGCTTCTGGAAGTTTGCTTGCGTCTTTTCCGCCTGCTTGAGCGAAGTCCGGACGACCGCCGCCACCGCCGCCAAGAATCGGAGCAATGTTTTTAATCCACTCTCCGGCTTTTGCATCTGCGCCTTTAACACCGGCTGCGATAAGAACTTTGTCCCCTTTTACCTGAAAAAGCATGGCACAAAGTTTTTCATTTTGGTTTTTAAGCTCATCTATTTTTTCTTTAATGTCACCGTTGAGTAACTCTTCAACAACAACAGCAACGCCATTGATATCATTCGTTTTAATCTCGACTTTAACACTCTCTTGCGTTTCTTTGAGTTCAGATTTGAGCTCAGCAACATTTGCTTTGAGTCTTGCGATGCCCGCTAAGAGGTCTAAGTTTTTCACCTCAGCCTGAGCTTCATGAATCAATTCTCTCTGCGTTTTGAAGTAGTTATACGCTGCGTTTCCACACACTGCTTCAATACGTCTTACACCCGCACTTACACCACTTTCTTTAGCGATAATAAAAGAGCCGATGTTTGCCGTGTTGCTGACATGCACACCGCCACAAAACTCTATGGAAGCATCCGCAAAACTGACAACGCGAACTTCATCACCGTATTTCTCGCCAAATTGTGCTTTTGCACCGCTTTTCTTTGCGTTTTCTATACTCATAACTTCTGTTTTTGTAGGAAGCGCGCGCATAATTTCATAATTTACACGTTGCTCTATCTCTGCTAATTCTTCAGCACTGACAGCTTTTGGATGAGAGAAGTCAAAACGCAGACGGTTTGCTTCAACAAGTGAGCCTGCCTGAGAAATATGCTCGCCTAAAACATCAAAAAGCACTGCATGCAACAGGTGTGTTGCAGAGTGGTGTTTAGTAATCTCACCGCGAGAAATATCTACATTACAAGAAACTGCATCACCGACATTTAGTTCTTTGCTCACTTCAAGCTCAGACATATTCAAACCAAAAAATTTCTTTGTATCGTGTACGCTTGCAAAACCTTCAAGTTCTCCGCTGTCTCCGCACTGTCCACCGCTTTCAGCATAAAATGGTGTCTCTTCTAAAAGAACCCATCCTTTTGAACCTGCGGGAAGCTTCTGGGCTGTTTTAAAGTTCTCATCTAAAAGTGCTAAAATTTTTGTTGTGTGGCTTGTTTTCTCGTAGCCTACGAAACTGTTCTCACCGAAGTTTTCTAAAAGAGATTTAAAATCCCCATGAGTCGCTTCGTCTCCGCTTCCTTTCCAAGCCGCTTTTGCACGTGTACGCTGCTCAAGCATCAGCTCTTCAAATTTCGCCGTGTCGAGTGCAAGATTATGACTTTTGAGCATATCTTCCGTTAAGTCAAGAGGGAAACCGAAAGTATCGTAAAGTTTAAACGCAACCTCACCTGAGAAAATCTCTTTCGTATTTTTCAACTCTTCTTCAAAAAGTTCTATTCCAGATGCAATAGTTTTGAAAAATCTTGCTTCTTCGAGTTCTATCTGCTCTTTAACAATCTCAGATTTTGCACTCAAATAGTCATACTCTTTGCCCATAATACCCACAACTATATCTACAAGTTTGAACATAAACGGCTCACGAAACCCAAGTAAATAACCGTGACGAACTGCACGGCGAAGAATACGGCGTAAAACATACCCGCGTCCTTCGTTTGAAAAGTTTGTGCCCTGTGCTAAAAGAAAAAGTGAAGTTCTGATGTGGTCGGCAATAACACGGTAAGAAGCACCCGTTGCATACGTATACTCTTTACCTATAAGCTCTTGCACTTTGTTGATAATCGGCATAAACAATGAGGAACCGTAGTTACTTGTCTGTCCCTCTTTAATGGCAACAACACGCTCTAAGCCCATACCTGTGTCAATAGAAGGTTTTGGAAGCGGTTTCATTGAACCGTCTGCACTGCGTTCATACTGCATAAATACAAGGTTCCAGATCTCTAAAAATCTGTCACCGTCGCCGCCCATGTAATCTTCCGGTCCGCTGAAGTTCTCTGCACCCTGGTCATAAAAAATCTCAGAACATGGTCCACATGGTCCTGTGTCGCCCATCTGCCAGAAGTTGTCTTTATCGCCAAGACGCATAATGCGTTCTTTGCTTACATGCTTCAACCACAGATTTTCAGCTTCATCATCACTCTCATGAACCGTCACCCAAAGTTTCTCTTTTGGCAGTTTTATAACTTCAGTGATAAATTCCCAAGCATAGTCAATCGCATCTTCTTTGAAATAATTACCAAAACTAAAGTTCCCTAGCATTTCAAAAAATGTGTGGTGGCGCGCTGTATGACCGACATTTTCTAAGTCGTTGTGCTTTCCGCCGGCTCTTAGACATGTTTGGCATGAGGTAGCACGAGGATTATGCGGAGCAGGAATCTCTCCTGTAAAAATCGATTTAAAAGGAACCATCCCGGCATTGTTAAACAACAGTGACGCGTCGTCGGGAACTAGAGGAGCCGAAGCTACTCTCTCGTGGTTTTTTGATTCAAAAAATTTTAAAAATTCTTCTCTAATATCCATAAAATACTTCTCGCATATAAAATTGCGCGATTATACCCTAAAAAGGCTCTAGAGGACTTTAAAAGCTAACTATTTACAAAGAAGTGAGTATAATTTTTCAGCAAAAGAAAAGGTCTCAAATGCAAAATGTAGAAAATATTCTCGACGAACTCCATCTTAAAGATTTACAAAACGATAAACACCCTTCTTATTTTGACATCAACGACGGCTACAATATGTTTATTATAAGGTTGCCTATTTTTGAAGATAAACTGCGATTCCAGTCTTTTGGTTTTATCTTTACAAAACATACGAGCTACTTCTATAACATTGAGGAAAAAACATTTCAAAAATTCAATAATCGCTTTCGAGAGCCTTACGAGTTTATCAACACTCACATTAACGATTTTATGAAAAACTTCATCAAGTACCAAGAGACTATCCAGGAGATGGAAGAGTTACTCTACTCAGACCATGATACAAAAGATTTTATGAGTACCTGGTTTGGACTAAAACGCGACATTACGAGAGTGGAAAGTGTTTTAGAAAAAGCACTCTATGCTATGACTGATTTTATAGAACATTATGAAATCGATGCTACAAACGAAGGCTTTTTGGTCAACAATTATGCCGATTTGCATGAGCATCTTGAACGAAGCAAACACTCCTCAACTTTGCAACTGAGCAAACTCGACTATATTTACAACTTTTACAACACAAGAACCAATGAGCGCATGAACCGCCTCATTTACATTCTCACTATTATCTCCGCTGTCTTTTTACCGCTGAATCTTCTGGTTGGATTTTTTGGAATGAATACAACGGATCTTCCCTTTACCGCAGAGGCAAATGGGACCAAAAATGTCATCATGACGATGACGGTAGTTTTTATCATCTCGTCTATTGTTGTTTTGTTTTGGAAAAAAAAGGCTTAATGCCTTTTTTTACATTGAAGTTATTCGATTACGCCCGTCATTTTTTGATTTATACAGTGCCTTGTCCGCTCGCTTTATACAATCTTCCAATGTCTCATCCCTTATAAATTGGGATATTCCGCAGGAAATTGTCATCTTTAACTCTAATTCATCTGCAAATGAATGATTTTCAATTCTCAAACGAATTTTTTCCATCACGACATGTGCATTTCTTTCATCTGTTAACATAAGTATCACAAATTCTTCCCCGCCATATCTCGCCACCATATCTGCCTCGCGAAGAGATGTATTCAATATATGAGCAACAGAGTACAAGACTTCATCTCCGACTTGATGGCCATGCGTATCATTTACTCTCTTAAAAAAATCAATATCCACCATTACTATAGAGACATGACGACGATATTTTTGTGATTTTTCTATCTCTTCTTCTGCCAGTTTGAAAAAATGCTTTCTGTTAAAAATTTTAGTAAGACCATCATACTGCAGCTCATGTTTGAGTGTTTTACGATATAAAATCCCCTGGTATATTGCGACCATGACTAAGACCAACAAAAATGTAATAACACTCATAACTATTTTAAAATTATTCAGTATCGTTTTTATAGTATTTGAATCTGTATACGAAACCAGATAAGCTACGGCTTGGTCGCCTCTTATATTGTTTATAGGCAAAAAGGCGACAATACGGACTTTGTCCTCTACTTCCTTGTAAATTGCAAACTGTTTTTTGGTAGCAATTTTTTCATTTACAAGTTCTCTGAGAGGTGTTATAATTTTTACACCGCTCTCTAACAATACGCTGTGATTGACATGGTCAGATAAACTGAACATATAATCTTCATGCTCAATACTATTTTCATACGGTTCTATGACATTTCTTTGCCATTCAGTAGTTTTAAATACCTTTTTGTTGACTATAAAATGCGTGTGAATATTATTCGCCCGCATCGTATAATTTTGTAAAATAGTGGATGAAAAAGCAATATCAACACAGCCTATATATTTTCCATCATGATAAAGCGGATATACATGTCTGTATGCATGTGATGTTTTTCCTTCCTCAAAGCCGCTTACATGATTTTTTTCTTTATTTACGAGTTCAACGCTATATCTTACTCCCCGTAAGTCATCTCCAAATTTCTCAGCTTTGTGCATGCGTACGAAACTTGTAGAGTTAGGTAAAATAAACTGAACATACATCACATCAAGGAATGTGAGTTTTTCATATTCTGCTTTATAGTAATCATACAACTCACCATAAAGCTTTCCATCAACATCTTCTTTCTTGGACGCCTTTTCTAGAATCTCTAAAAGTTTTGTATCGTTTTGTATAGAAATGTAAGCTGTATGCGCTATAACACTAAATCTATCCAGACCTTGCTGATAACTTATATCTAAATGTTCTAATTGCTCTGATAAAGCTGCGTCAATTTGATTTTTTTTGTCATAAGAGATTACGAAATATAAGACACAGAGCAGAAGTGTAAATGTCACCGTTAACCATAACAATACTTTCACTGAATACTTCAACTTACCATCCTATTTATAACCATACTCTTTGTAAATTGCCTTACCCTCTTCAGAAAATATAAAATCTACAAATTTAACGGCATTAGAATTTTTTACCCCTGTATGGGACATAACTAATCCTTGGCGTATCGGAGCGTAAAGAGAGGGATCTATTTCAATCCAATTTACACCTTCGACTTTATAACCTGCAGGTAACGAATGAAGTGCAGATTTTGACAAGAAACCTGCATCATCATACCAAACAACATTTGTAATTACTGTAGAAATATCGCTTGAGTACCTTATCTTGCTTGCAACTGCTTCAAACAGATTTGAATTCTGCAGCGTTTCTATGGAAGCTTTCCCATAGGGTGCTGTTTGATGATTTGCGATAGTGATATTTTTGATTTTTTTGTCTTTTAAAATTTCAAGTTTTCTCTGATGCAGCGTTTTATCTGCTGGAACAAATAAAATGAGAACTCCACGGGCATATTCTCTTGGCATTGCAGCTGCTTTTGCCGATTTGAATATCATTTGAGGGTGTTCCATATCTGCAGCTAAAAACAGATCATAACTCGCACCTTCAAAGATATCAGCTGCCAAATCTCCCGTTGCACCATACTTCACAATTAATTTGGCCTCTGGATGTTTCATATAAAACCTCTCCATCAAAACAGGAAAAACGAATTTATTATTCCCTGACGCAAAGATAATTGCGGGACTTTTAGACAAAACGCCTACTTGATTTGCACTCACAACAGATGCAAATAAAATTAAAAGAAAAGCGGAAAAACACCTCTTCAATTCTAACTCCTCTCTTTAAAGTATTAAAGTTTTCAATGTATATTTCTCATTGTACTTGTAAATTGCTAAAATTTTATACAGTTTTGTAACCTTTTGGAGATTTTTCTGTATTATACTTACTGAACTTATTAACAGAGAGAAATGAAAATGCACGAGAGAGAGTTTACTATTTATGCGAACAATCCTGAGTTAGAGTTTTTTTGTGATTTAGATGATATATGTGCGAAAAGCATATGTGAAAACGAACTGGAGATTCCACAGGAATGCATCAGGAAAATAGAGTGTTTTGAGGATGCTTTTAAAATTTATCTCACACCCTCACGAAAGTATTACAGAGATGACTGGTATGTCAACCTCTGCCGTTTGGAATATGTGAGTTAAAAGTCCGACTCGCTTTCTATTTTTAGCGGAGCGTAGTGTTTTTCAAACATTGAAGCAGCTATACCGTTCCCCATTTTTTGCGGCTCTTTTTTTTCATTTAAAACAGGTGTTGTCCCATAGCCGCAACTTGGACTCTTCGACTTCAAAACAATTCTGTCTGCGTTTGGGTTTGCTCGTATAAACGCAGCAATCTCCTCCCTAAGAAGCTCTGTCACATCTTTGTTTGTCTCATGAGTAATAATTCTGTTCTCGCCATTAACGTCAACAACATCTATACGTTCTCTGGGTGTTCCAAAAAGCGGAGCTTCAGGGCAAAAAGGAATAATCTCATAGTCACTAAACGCAGTTACTACTGCGTTTAGCATTTTTGTTTCTCCGTCATAACGGCAGTATTCACCAAGTATGCAGGCAGAAATAATAACTTTTTTCTTTTGCATTTAGCAGATAATAACCGACTTTATTTCAGTCATCTCTTCAATGGCAAATTTTGGTCCCTCACGACCTACTCCGCTAAGTTTCACCCCGCCATAAGGCTGAATATCAAAACGCAGTGTCGGCATGTCGTTTATAACAATACCACCCGCGTCAAGCTCGTAAATCGCTCTTTGAGTGAGTTTCAAGTCATTTGTAAAAATTGAAAACTGCAAACCGTACGGAGAGTTATTCATGCGAGGAAACGCATCATCGAACGAGTCCACTTTTACAAGCGAAACAATAGGTGCGAAAACTTCTTCACAGACAATAGCCATATCATCTCTAACATTTGCCATAACACAAGGGTAAAACATTCTCCCCTCTCTGTGAGGCGGTAAAAGTGGCACGGCACCCTCTTCTATGGCACTCTCAACCCAGCCCATAGCCCGCACTGCGGCCTCATCATCTATAAGCGGCCCCATAAAAGTATCGTCCGCGTAAGGTGAACCGACTACAAGTTTTCTTGTAGCCTCTGCCATTTTTTGCGCAAAATTATCGTAAATATCTTTATGCACGTAGATACGCTGAAGTGAAATACAAACTTGTCCAGAATTTACAAAAGCCCCTAACGCACAACGTTCAGCGGCCAAATCCAAATCTGCACTCGTATCTATAAAAGTCGCTGCGTTTCCGCCAAGCTCCAAACTTACTTTTTTAATCCCTGCGTTTTTGGTGATGATATTTCCAACCGGAACGGAGCCCGTAAAACTGATTACACGGGGAATATCACTTGTTATTAAAGCGCTTCCAACCTCAGCATCGCCATACACAACACTTAGCGCGTCAGGAATTGCATACTCACTCTCAATGAAAAGCTTTGCAAATTTATAAGCAGTCAAAGGCGCTTCGGGGGTCGGCTTGAGAACCACTGCGTTTCCTGCAACAAGTGCAGGTGCCAGTTTATGCGCCACAAGGTTAAGCGGAAAATTAAACGGAGTAATTGCCACAACAACGCCGGCCGGTACACGTGAGAAAAACGCAGTTGTTTTTTTGCCGCTGTTCATGGCGTCTGTGTTAATAGTTTCGCCGTGCATCGTCCGCATCGTCTCAGCAGAGAGCGTTACCGTCTCTATGCATCGCTCCACTTCCACTCTTGCAAACGCAATAGGTTTGCCGACTTCATCGGTAATAGTTTTTGCAATATCCTCTTTTTGTTCACGAAGTTTTGCAGCAACATCCAAAAGCCAATTACATCTTTGTGCAAGCGTGGAAGCTTTTGCTGCTACTGTTGCGTTTTGAGCAATTTTTAGAGCTTGTTTTGCCATCTCAGCACTGCAGATAGGTGCACGAGAAACTACTTCACCACTGAAAGGGCTTATTCTTTCAGTAAAATTTTCAGCTGTGGTTGCAGTTGAGCCAAGAAATATTTTTGCATCCATAAAATTCTCCAAAAATTTCTATTTATCTAGTTTTCTCGAAAAGTTTACTTTTCGTAGCTTTAGGGGTTGTAGGGAGATTTCTCCCTGCCACTAAAACGGACGCGTTCGTTTTAGTGCGTAACATCGGTAAGAATTATAACATTCTGAGACTGTAACTGCAGTACTTTTCTCCTAGAAGAGCAGATATAAAAATCCTGTTGTTACGAATGAAACCAAAATTCCATATCCTACTATCGAAGAGCTAAGCCTTGGAGCTAATCCAGCCATGGAAGCTAAAACGCCGGCTGTTATCATCGGAGCCATTCCAGCTTCAAGAATGGAAACCTGAGCAAAGAGCCCGTGAAAATCAAAAATCTCACAGATTATAATCGCGACAAGTGGGGCAAAAATAAGTTTGACAAAAAGAGCCGCACCAAAAGGCTTGAAGTCATCTTTAGGCAAGCGAAACTGCAGTTGCAAACCAACAGCTACGAGAGCAAGCGGGACTATAGTAGCAGAAAGAGAACTAAGAGTAGATGTTATTGCCGGATGAAACTCTCTACCAATAAGAAAAAACGCAAGCAACAAAGCCATAAACGGAGGAAAGGTTAAAAGCTTTCTTGTGATGAGCTTGAAATCGAGTTTATGTTCACTTGAATAGTATGAAGCCACGAAAGTCCCATAAATTGTAAATGCCAAAAAAGTTCCAAGCTGATCGTAAACTAAAACATAGGCTATTGCATCGGCACCCAAATATGCGTTTACTATAGGAATACCCAAAAAAGAGCTGTTGGTCAAAACACCGACAAGCATCAAAGCACCCGTAATCTCTTTAGAAAAATGCATCATCTTGGAGATGAAAAGAACTGCAAGTGCAGAGAAAAACATAACAATCCAAGCAATAAACGCAGGATAGAGCATCTCCATTGAAAAGCTTATTTTTGGCACTTGCAAAAGGATAATCGCAGGAAAAGAGATGTAGATAACAAACTGATTGAGTGTTGTAGCTGCATCTTTAGAGAATATATTTGCCTTTTGAATAAGATATCCGGCAAATATTGAGACAAAAATAAGTAAAAAATTTTCCATAAAAACTAGCCTAAAGTGTTATATTTTCAAGATGCCACAGTTTCTTTGGCGTGACGATTAGGGCATCATACATATAATCCAGAGTAATCGCATTTTTTTTCATATACACATCGCCCGTTTTGATTAAACGCGAAAGTTTTTTTGGCGTCACATTTTGTACCGCAAGTTCATACTCAAGTGCGCTTTTGACTTCAATAAAATGTAGAACTTCTTCTTTTATGGCGATAATATCTATCTCTCCAAAACGCGAGTAAAAATTTCTCTCAAGAATTGTGAAACCTTCTTCAAAAATGTATTCGCAGGCTCTCTCTTCGGCTATATTACCTTTAGCTCTGCTCATATTTATACTTCCATATTTCTTGATATTTTTATTCCTGAATACTAATTTTATCAAGAATAACTTTTACTTTAGAGAATTAATGAATATTTTTAATTATCTCTTAAATTTTTAACGCTATTTATTTGAAATTCCTATATAATTCGCTTTATTTTTTATAGGACATATAGTGAAATCAATTTTAGCAGCTTTACTACTCGCCTCTCTCCTCCAAATATTCCTGTGGGTCAACAATGTCAATAAAATTGTATCCCCTCCCGATGCTGAAAACATCATTAAGTCTCTTTCCTATGCACCGTATAAAAATGCAGACAAAACTATGCTCAGC
>VMSZ01000038.1 GCA_013791885.1 Sulfurimonas sp.
CTTTCTATAATCATTCCAAAAAAAGCAATTGTTGAAATACAAAAACTGTTTTTTAATAATATAGAACTTTACTATGATCAAACAAATCTTATAATTCATTCAGAACAATATACATTCTTTACAAAACTTATCAATGGAAAATTTCCTGAATATTCAAGAATTATTCCTAAAGAAATTGCTAATACTTTGGTCTTGCCAAAAGCTATTATGATTGATTCAATTAAGCAGATAACAACAATTTCAAATGATGTAAAAATTACCTTTTTAAATGATATTATTACATTTGAATCGCTAAGCGATGATAATATTGAAGCTAAAACAGAAATATCACACCATACAAACTTTACATCTCCATTTTCTATAGCAATCAATTCTAGATATCTATTGGATTTTTTAAATAGTATCAATAGCTCAGAATTTACTATTGGATTAAATGAAAGTAATCTACCTTTTATATTAAAAGATAATAATTTTAAAACAGTAGTTATGCCTATTGTAATTTAAACAAGAAGTATGCTCCTTTTAGGAGTATATACACCGCCAAAATCTCTTAGAAAACACCCATAAAACTTACTTTTAGATATTTTTTGATAAAATATCCCTAATTATGCAAAAATGCTATTTTCACCAAAGGTGAAGCAGTAACTACTGAAGATAATTTAGAAAAATAGTCTGAAATATGAAATGGAGTATTAAATGGAAAATTACGGTGCTAGTAATATTAAAGTCCTTAAAGGCTTAGAAGCTGTTAGAAAACGTCCGGGTATGTACATTGGGGATACTGGACATCGTGGTCTTCATCATTTAGTTTATGAAGTCATTGACAATTCTATTGATGAGGCTATGGCTGGACATTGTGATACTATCAGTGTTACTATTACAAAAGAAGGCACATGTAGAGTTAGCGACAACGGTCGTGGTATTCCTACAGATATACATGCTGGTGAAGGAATATCTGCAGCAACAGTTGTTTTAACTGTGTTACACGCCGGCGGTAAATTTGATAAAGATACATATAAAGTATCTGGTGGTTTACACGGGGTTGGTGTTTCTGTTGTAAATGCACTTTCAAAAGATTTGAAAATGACTATCAATAGAGAAGGTGAAATATTTGAACAAAATTTTAAGAAGGGTATTCCTCAAGAAGTTTTAGCTGTTACCGGAACAACAAAAAAAACTGGAACAACAATAGAATTTACTCCAGATGAGACAATCTTTACAGAAACAACTACTTTTGAATATGATTATCTTGCAAGAAGATTTAAAGAACTAGCATATCTTAACCCATTCATTACAATTATTTTTAAAGATGAAAGAACTAACAAAACTGAAAAATATCACTTTGAAGGCGGTATTGCTCAATATGTTGAAGACTTGAATAAAAAAACTGCTGTTACAGCAGTTTATTCATTTTCAGCAAAAGTAGAAGATATTGAGTTTGATATTGCTCTTATGTATAATGATACTTATGAAGAAAAACTAGCATCATTTGTAAATAATATTAGAACTCCAAACGGCGGTACTCATGAAGCAGGTTTTCGTGCGGGATTAACACGTGTTATTTCAAATTACAATACTCAAAATGGCGCTGCCAAAGAAAAAGATACAAAAATTTCCGGTGAAGATACAAGCGAAGGTTTGATTGCTATAGTATCTGTTCGTGTTCCTGAGCCTCAATTTGAGGGACAAACAAAAGGGAAACTCGGAAATACTTATGTAAGGCCTCTTGTTCAAAAAATGACTTATGAAATACTTCAAAAATATTTTGAAGAGAATCCATTAGAAGCAAAAGCTATCGTTGCAAAATCACTTATGGCTGCTCGCGGCCGTGAAGCTGCAAAAAAAGCGCGTGAACTTACTCGTAGAAAAGATTCTATGAGTGTTGGAACACTTCCAGGAAAACTTGCAGATTGTCAAAGTAAAGATCCTTCAGTTTGTGAAATTTATCTGGTGGAGGGCGACTCTGCAGGTGGTTCGGCAAAAATGGGGCGTGACCGTGTTTTTCAAGCAATTTTACCTCTTAAAGGTAAAATTTTAAATGTTGAAAAAGCAAGACTGGATAAGATTTTAAAATCAGAAGAGATCACTAACATGATTACAGCTATGGGCTGTGGAATTGGTGAAGAGTATAAAGAAGAAAAACTTCGTTATCATAAAATTATTATTATGACGGATGCCGATGTTGATGGTTCTCATATTCAAACGCTGCTTCTTACATTCTTTTTCCGTCATTTCCGTGATGTTGTTGAAAAAGGGTATTTATACTTAGCGCAACCACCTCTTTACCGCTATAAAAAAGGTAAAAAAGAGATTTACTTTAAAGATGATCGTCAAATGAACGACTTTTTAATTGAAAATGGTGCGGAAGCTTTAGAGAGACAAGATATAGGAATAAATGATTTACTTTCTTATTTCAAAATGGTTGATCACTATGCAGGTTCACTTGATGCACTTGGCAGAAGGTATGCACTTGTAAATTTAATCAGACACTTTATTGAAAATCCGGATATTATCGGATTGGATATGAAAGCTATGTATCTTAAAGTTGAAGAATACCTGCATTCAATAGAAAATAATATTTTAACGAAATCAATAAGTGATGATGAAATACACCTTTTTGTACAAACAAAAGGCGGTATGGAAGAGTTGCTAATAAACGATGATTTGTTTACAGCACCACACTTTGTTGAAGCAGATTATATTTTCAGAAAGATTCAAGAGTGGGGATTAGTTTTTGAAAATGACATTTTAGTAGAACTTGAAAATATCAAAGATTTTGCTAAAAAAGGTGCGTATATTCAACGTTACAAAGGTCTTGGTGAGATGAATCCGGATCAACTTTGGGAAACTACTATGACTCCTGAAAACCGTGTTTTACTTCAGGTAACTATTGATGATGCAGAAGTTGCATCTGATGCGTTTACTCTTTTTATGGGTGATGAAGTTGAACCTCGCCGTAACTACATTGAAACCCATGCAAAAGATGTTAAACACCTGGACGTTTAATGCTCTTACCACAGACCAAAGAGAGAGAATACCGTTTTAAGTTAGCACTTAGAATGGGACTTCCAATTTTTGCTCTAGTTATAACACTTTTTTTAACCACTTCAATCAACGTAACTGAAAAACTAACAGCAATTTTTTATATTGAGGCTGTACTTCTTCTTGCGTTTAGCATTTACTTTATACTGTATATTATCTATATCGGATTTGATACACGTGTAACAGAAATAGTATCAAAAACATTTACAAGAGAGTATCTTTATGAATATCTTAAAAAAGATATTAAAAAAGAGAAAGAGTATACGCTCATTCTTATCAGTATAGATAATCTTCATGATATAAACGTTATGTATGGAATTAAAAATGGAGATAAAGTTCTTTATGAAGTTGCAAAATGGATTGGAGAAT
This sequence comes from Sulfurimonas sp., assembly GCA_013791885.1. GTDB lineage: Bacteria > Campylobacterota > Campylobacteria > Campylobacterales > Sulfurimonadaceae > Sulfurimonas. The sequence continues at coordinate 3,412 of VMSZ01000038.1, forward strand.
ATATACAAAAAAAAGATATATATAACTTTCCTCTGGGACACATTAAGGGTGGAGACTTTGTTATTGGTTTGAGGGGAAATAAAGATAAATATATCTCAATATTGGAACTTATGTGCTTAAATGCTGATGGATTTAAAATAGATGACATAGAAGTAAAAATATCCGGAGCAATCACAGACACCACATTTTCAGACAAATTAGAATACATGATTGAAAATTTATTTGAAATCCAGGAGATGAAAAGACATAAAAAGTCATCTTTAAAAGATAATACTATTGGCCCGAATGATTTAGAGTTATTAGTCATAGATGCATTAAAAAATAAAAACTTTATTCTGATGACCCAGAGTATTTTTGAAAATGGAAAATCGACCCTAAAAGAGTGTTTTATAAAATTACAAACATCAGACGGCAAAATGATTTACCAAAAAACCTATTTGAAAGTACTTTCAAAACTAGGTTTAACGCTGGAATATGATCTCATGGTTGTAGAAAAAACAGTTAAAAAACTGAGTGGCGAAGTGAATGAAATCTTAGTCTTTGACATAGCTCCGACATCTCTGCGAAATCCTATTTTTATAACTAAAATAAAAGAGTTGTTAGAACATTATCCGCAAGCTAAAAATAAAATTATGTTTATGCTTTTTGAAAATGAGTACTTTTCAAATATTGACAAATATAATTCTGTTTTCAAATCTTTAAAGAATTTAGGAGCTTATATAGGAATAGACAAATTAGGTGCCTCTCATACATCTTTTTTATATTTAAGAGATTTAGATATTAATGTTGTCAGATTTGATTCCTTTTATACAAAAGAGATAAATAAAAATAAGAATATTATAAGTGGGTTAAATCTCAGTGCCCATGATAAAAATATAAAAACATGGGTTAAGCTCATTGAAGAAAAGAATGATTTTGAAATAGTCAATCACATGAATGTAGATTACTTGCAAGGAAAATATCTTGCACAACTTGAATTAACAAAGGATTAAAATGAAATATGGCGAAAAAATAGTAACTGAATTTGACGTGGCAAAAGATTTAGAAATCTGGCCAAATGAACATAAAAAGAATTATCTTATAAAGGTTGTTTTACCGGAATTTTGTTCGCTTTGTCCAAGAAGCGGTTATCCTGATTTTGCAACTATCTATCTTGAATATACACCGGATGCCTATGTCGTAGAGTTAAAAGCTGTAAAACTTTACATTAATTCGTTTATGAATCGATCAATTTCTCATGAAAACGCAGCAAATGAAATATATGATGTAATCTATGATAAAATAAAACCAAAATATTTAAAGTTAACGGCAGATTTTAACCCGAGAGGGAATGTTCATACCGTCGTGGAGATAGACAGCTCAAAACTTTAATTTTTTAAAATTTGTTAGGAGTCGCGTATGTTTGATAATTTATTTGGCAAAAAATCTAAAGTTGATGATGAAGTAACAATAAACGCACATATAGCAGAAAAAATTGCACATATGAATCTTACAGATATGCGGGCTTATCTTAACAACAGAATAACAGGTTTTGATGTTTGCGAGTTTGGACTTAGTGAAGTTATGAAAAAATTAACCACTGAGGATGAAGAGAGTGAACAAAGATATTTAAAGATAGATGATATGGATACGAAGATAAAAAAGGCTTTTGATATTGTTTTGATGATTGCAGTTCATAAAAAAATAAGTGTGAAAACCGTTGAATATATGCAAGAATTTTTAGAAGTTTACAGAGACATTATAGAGAGCTTTGATACAAGAAATAAACAGATATATGGTTCGAAACTTGCTGATGGACTGAAAATGGCGATAAAGGGTGTAAACGCCAGAGAAGAGTTAAAAAATAAGATGCAAGTTTTAGGCTAACAACTCTTTTTTTAACCAAAGTATCGCTTCGCCATGCGTCTTAAAAACCCCATCCATTTGTGCCTCATATGCAGATGCAAGTATCTGTGAAAAACTTTTTGATGGTGGAACTCCTAAATGGATTAAATCTCTTCCCTGAACTAAAGCTTTAATTTTTTTATGTAAGACACCTAACTCTTTCGCTCTGTTTTGTATTTTTGTAAAACTCTCTTGCTTCTCAGGGTAGATTGCCAAATGGATTAAAACAGTGTGCTGAAGATTTGTTTTTGTGGCTAGTCTATAAATTTCCGAGTCAGACATTTTTTTATTTAAACGGTATTGCGTTAGTACTAAAACTGAGGAGAGAATTTTTCGCTCATGTGAAAGCTTTTCCAGAAAAGAAATTTTTTTATCTTCACTCAAAAAATAACACAAAAGAGACAACATTAAAATGATGTTAGTCTTTTCATCCTTTATTTTATGTTGAACCATTTCATCTAAAGCGAGAAGTGTTTTATGCCAAGCATCTTCGCTCAATGAATAAAGTTCACTAAAATAGGAAAACGCACCCAGTTTTTTGAAAAGAATGAGTCCTAAAGATGGTTTTTGTGATTCTAAAAGAAGTTTTTTTATTTCATCAAAAATTCGCTCCTTAGGAAGTTCATGCAACATATTTTTATGAATCATTTCTTGGCAAAGCTCAAAAAGTCCTCTGCTCATAGACAAATTATATCTTGAGCAAAATTGTATACCTCGTAAAATTCTCAATGGGTCTTCTGCAAATGTTGTCTTATTCACAAAGTGCAAGCTACTGCTTTTTAAGTCTTCTACACCATGGTGAGGATCTAAAATAATTTTCTTTTCTACATCAAAACCGATAGCATTTATTGTGAAGTCACGTCTTGATGAGGCCGTTTCAAAATTTAGATGAGAATAAGTAGAAACCTCAAAACCTTTATGTCCCGAGGAAATTTTAGTTTCAAGTCTTGGGAGTGAAAAATCCAAATCCAAATCTTCAAAAAACAGTTTGCATACGCCAAAACTTTTTCCAACTTGATTGATATTACCAAACTCTTTTAAAACTTCTTCAACTTTATCTAGAGTGGAAATACCGTAAAGTTCTATGTCAATGTCTTTAGATTCTTTTCCTAAGAGAGAATCTCTCACATAGCCGCCAACAATTACTGCGTTGATATTAAGATTGTTTAGTTTTTTAAAGATGATGTCTAATTTGCGTGGATATTTAATCATTTGGTACTTTTTAGAAGATTTTATTTCTCAAATATAACGAATTTTACAATTAAATATAAGGTTTTGGATAGTTTAAATGATAGTATAACATTAATTTGGGTATAATCGCGAAAATTTTTAGCCTAAAGTTTCAGATGAATTTGAAACGATACAAAAAGGAATACACTTGCAAAAAATAAGAAATATTGCAGTTATCGCACACGTTGACCACGGTAAAACTACGCTAGTTGACGGATTGCTTGAGCAATCTGGAACATATGGTGCACACGAAGCACACGATGAAAGAGCAATGGATAGTAATGCTCTTGAGAAAGAGCGTGGTATTACGATTCTTTCTAAAAATACGGCTATTCGTTACAAAGATTACAAAATTAACATTATTGATACTCCGGGCCACGCCGACTTCGGTGGTGAAGTTGAACGCGTTCTTAAAATGGTAGATGGTGTTTTAGTTCTTGTTGATGCTTATGAGGGTGTTATGCCTCAAACGAAGTTTGTTGTTAAGAAGATGCTTGCTCTTGGTAAAAAACCAATTGTTGTTATTAACAAAATTGACAAACCTTCTGCTGATCCAGAACGTGTTGTTGATGAAATGTTTGACCTATTCGCTGCAATGGGTGCAACTGACGATCAGCAAGATTTCCCTATTATTTATGCTGCAGCGCGTAATGGTATGGCAAAACTTAACATGGATGATCCAGACGGTGATTTCGAATGTATTTTCGAAACAATCCTTGCTAATATACCTGAGCCAGAGGGTGACAGAGAAAATCACACTCAAGCACAGGTATTTACGCTTGACTATGACAACTATGTTGGAAAAATCGGGATTTCTCGTATTTTCAACGGTGTTATCAGAAAAGGTGACAATGTTATGTTAGCGAAAGCTGACGGTGAACTTGTAAAAGGTAAAATTTCTAAACTTATTGGTTTTCACGGTCTAAACCGTATGGAAATTCAAGAAGCTGAAGCGGGCGATATCGTTGCGTTTGCCGGCTTAGAAACTGTGGATGTTGGAGATACAATTTGTGATCCTGCTAATCCAATGCCACTTGATCCAATGCACATCGAAGAACCGACACTTACAGTTGTATTTTCTGTAAATGATTCTCCACTTGCTGGTCAAGAAGGTAAACACGTTACTTCAAACAAATTAAGAGAGCGTTTAGAGTTCGAAATGACAACAAACGTTGCTATGAGACTTGAAGTTGTTGGCGAGGGTAAATTTAAAGTTTCAGGTCGTGGTGAGCTTCAAATTACTATTCTTGCTGAGAATATGCGTCGTGAAAACTTTGAATTTGGTGTTTCTCGTCCAGAAGTTATCGTTAGAGTAATTGAGGGTGTTAAATGTGAACCATTTGAGCACCTGGTTATCGACGTTCCTGAAACTTTAAGCGGTTCAGTAATTGAGCGTCTTGGAAAACGTAAAGCAGAGATGAAATCTATGTTGCCAATGGGTCAAGGTTTCCAAAGAATCGAGTTTGAAATTCCAGCTCGTGCTCTTATCGGTTTCCGTGGACAGTTCTTAACTGATACAAAAGGTGAGGGAATTATGAACCACTCATTCTTAGAATTCCGTCCATACTCTGGAACTGTTGAGTCAAGAACTTACGGTGCACTTATTTCAATGGAAAATGGGGATACTTTAGCGTATTCACTATTTAACATCCAAGACCGTGGTGTTCTTTTCATCAACCCACAAACGCAAGTATACGAAGGTATGATTGTTGGTGAGCACTCTCGTTCAAATGACCTTGTTGTTAACCCGATTAAAGGTAAAGCACAATCAAACGTTCGTTCATCTGGTGCTGATGAAGCTATTAAACTTATCCCACCTCGTGATATGTCACTAGAGCGTGCTCTAGAGTGGATTGAAGATGATGAACTTCTTGAAGTTACACCAAAATCTATTCGTATTCGTAAAAGATTTTTAACAGAATCAGAAAGAAAACGTAACACTCGTAAATAGAAATATTTTCACAAAACTCGCAAAAGAAATTTTGCGAGTAAATCCTTCTTCCCCTTTTTAAATTTTCAATCTTCCTCAAATCTGATATTTATATTGAGATGGTATAATCATAAACTTTATAAAGTATTTGGAGCCATAAATGAAAAGAAAACAAATATATAATCCTGACTCAACTGAAAATGTAAACGATAGAAGAATTTTTGGCGGCAATCCAACAGGTATTTTTGAACTCAATAACATTAAATATCAGTGGGCATATAACCTTTGGGAAATGATGTTAAACAATACTTGGTTTCCAAAAGAAGTAGACATGACGCGTGATGTTAATGATTACAAGAATCTTACAGAAACAGAAAAAAAAGCCTATGATAAGGCACTTTCACAACTCATTTTTATGGACTCATTGCAAACAAATAATATTATTGATAATGTAAATCCTTATGTAACGGCCCCTGAAGTAAATCTTATTTTGGTTCGTCAATCTTTTGAAGAAGCACTGCATTCACAATCTTACGCAGTAATGGTTGACAGTATTTCAACAAACTCGGCAGAAATTTATGATTTATGGCGTCGTGATATGATGCTTAAAAGTAAAAATGATGCAATTGCCCGCGTGTATCAGGACCTTGCAAAAGACCCTTCAGAATACAACTTTTTAAAAGCGTGTTTTGCAAACCAAATTCTTGAAGGAATTTATTTTTATAGCGGCTTTGCTTATATTTATACTTTAGCACGCTCTGGAAAGATGCTTGGTTCCGCACAAATGATACGTTTTATTCAAAGAGATGAAGTGACACACTTGGTGCTATTCCAAAATCTTATTAACACGTTAAGAAAAGAGAGAGCGGACCTTTTCACAGATAAACTCAGAGCTGAAGTAATTGAGATGTTTAAAGAGGCGGTCAAGTTAGAATCTGCTTGGGGACAATATATTACTCAAGGTCAAATCCTTGGTTTAACTGACAGCATTGTTGAGCAATATATTCAATTTTTGGCTGATGAGAGATTAAACGCAGTCGGTTTTGATAAACTTTATAATGTTTCAAATCCTATTAAATGGGTAGGAGATTTTGCAAAATTCAATGATCAAAAAACAAACTTTTTTGAAGGAACCGTTACAAACTATTCAAAAGGAAGTTTGTCATTTGATGACGATTTCTAAAAAATGAGCAGTTATAAATTCTGCTCACTCTCCTTTGAGACAACTGCTAACTATAACACTAACTTAGAAACTCTGCTAACACTTATAAAACAAACTTCAGATTATTCGCTTATTGTTGCCCCTGAAGTTTGTCTCACCGGCTTTGATTATGATAATTTTGACGAGGTTTGTGAGTTCTCTGCGTTTGCAAATGAAGAGATACGAAAAGTTTCACACCATAAAATTATAGTGTTCACTATGATAGAAAAACGTGGCGATAAAGTTTATAATTTTGCAAAGCTGTTTCACAATGGTAAAGTTCTGCATGAGAGGGCCAAGGCAAAACTTTTTCGTTTTGGCGGCGAAGAGAAATTTTTCTCTGAAGCGAATGAAGATGAAGTACAAATAGTAGAAGTAGATGGCATGAAAATAGGTATATTAATCTGTTTTGAGCTGCGTTTTAAAGCTTTGTGGCAAAAATTAGAAGGAAGTGACGTGATTGTTGTGCCATCATGGTGGGGAGCTTTGAGAGCTTTACACTTTAAAGCACTCACTAACGCACTTGCAATTATGAACCAGTGTTATGTTATAGCGAGCGACAGTCAAAATAGAGAGTGTACAGGACTAAGCGGAATAATTACACCTCAGGGCATTGAAGAGCGCAATGGGAATAAGCCTTGCTTAGAACTTGAATATAATAAAAAAGAGATCAGCCTTATGAGGCGATATATGAATGTGGGGATAGATGGATAGAATTACAGCCACCAAAACAGCTCGTTTGGCACAAGAGTGCAGTGAAAAATTTAGTTTAAGTCCCGAGGTGAAAAATGCTATTGCTCAGACAAGTCGTGAGCTTTTTGTGCCGAGCAGTTTTAAGCATAGTGCATATAAGTTAGATGCACTTCCAATAGGTGCAAAACAGTATATAAGTTCACCTTTGACCGTCGCTAAAATGACAGAGTATTTACAGCCAAAAGGGGCAGACAAAGTTCTGGAAATTGGCTGTGGAAGCGGTTATCAAGCCGCAGTGCTCTCCCACCTGTTTCGCGGTGTCTTTACAATCGAGAGAATAGAGATGTTGATGCTCGAAGCAAAACAGCGTTTTCGTGAACTTGGAGTCAATAATATTCATACGAAAATAGATGATGGGCAAAACGGCTGGAAGCAGTATGCGCCATATGATAGAATTCTGTTTTCAGCTTCGGCAAAAGAAATTCCTGCAAAACTTTTTGAACAGCTTCGTGATGGCGGTATTTTGGTCGCACCAATGGATAATGGTTCCAAACAGATTATTACCCGCTTTGTTAAAAAAGGCACAGTGATTGAAAAAACAGAACTAGAAATCTGTGATTTTGTGCCTATTTTAGACGGAATACAGAAGTAAGTTTAGTTTCTTTAATTGTTTGGCGCCAATAATTCTAATTGAGCTTTTATCTTATAGCTTAGAGGTTTTACTTTATTTAGATTACTGTATTGTGCGCTGTTGTAAGCATCACTTATTTCTTTGAAATATGTTTTATAATCGTTGAGATAATCTAAAACAGGTTTTTCTATTTCTTCATCGAGATAAAGTTCGGTAACAGTAACAACAACAGCAGACCATTTTGCATCAAATTCTTTTTCTAGTTTTAAGCGAGGCTGTTTGATGAAAGAATTTTTGATATTGCTGAGTTGACGCCAATTTTCGGATAATTCAGAGTAACCTATCATTGCAATTCTTTTATTAAAAGCATCCAATTTATGCAGGATGTGAAGATGATTCTTTTCAAGTTCAGGAGCTTTTTTTTGTAAATGTTTGCTGATCTCATTGATAAGCGCGGTGTATAAAGCTATATCTTTTTGAAGCTCTTCTTTGTTGTCGTTTGCAATGCTAAGTGTTTTAATTTGACCTGTTATAGATTCAATATCAGTTTTATATTTTGCAATTTTTGTATATTCGCCTCTCTTGAGAATCGCGTTGACATCACTTACATTTTCTCTAAAAGCTTCACGAATGTCTTTTGTTTGCCAAGTGTCAATATAGTGTAAACCGGCGTGGAGTTCCCAAAAAATACAAATTAATATAAGTAGATATTTCATGACTTTATTCTCCTAATATAAGTATTCTGAAAAAGGATTATAAACTTCACTTATTACAAAATTATTACTGTAATTTTAAACAATTGAAGTTTATATAGTGTAAAATAAGCAAAATAAAGTAGAGGCGAAATTATGGAAGTGATGTATGGCATAGAATACTCTAAACCTGAGGTAGTTTTACTTCAAGAGACTGGGATTGGTGTAGCAGAAGCTGCAGCGAGAACCTGTTATGACTCTTTTGAAAACAGTGAAAACAGCGTTATTAAAGATATTGAAAACGTTATGCCAAACCAAGAGATGTGTCATGAGTTAAACGCTATAGAAGATTCAGCCCTTTTAGATGATTTAGCTTGGACATATTTTCACCACTCCATATTGGAACATGCAAATTTGAGCTTTTTAGTTCGCGGAACGAGTCGCGGTGTTTTACAAGAGCATGCACGTCACCGCATTCAAGCAATTAGTGTCCGTTCAACACGCTATACTATGAGTTCGGTAATCAATGCCTTTGTGGCTTCACTTCATGGCGGAGACAAAGAATTTTTTATCCAAAAAGTACTTGCGTTTGATATGTTTGTAACAACTAACAAAGAGTATAACACCATAGAAATCGGTGCTATATACGACAAGCTGTTTTATCAATCCAAAGTAGTAGAAGATTTTTATTCTATTGCAGTCGCCAAAAGTTCTTTGGAGTTGTTAGAAAAATTTCCAAACAATGCTCCAGCACTTTTTGAAGCACTTCAAGAGGGTAAGAAAAAACGCAATGTCGGCGATGCTTTTAAGCATATTATCTCGGACAATGTTAAAGTAGATATGGTGGTTACTTTTAATCTCAGAAGTCTCAAAAACTACTTTACACTCAGAGACAGCGGTGCTGCATTTTTTCAGATTCGCTGGTTAGCGCAAGAGATGATGCGAGTGACACCACAAAAATATTTAGACCTTATAGTAAAAAAGAAATAACCCAAGGATAAAGAGATGAATAAATTATATATTTTGGCTATTTTAGCTTTTACAGGATGCTCAAACTTTACATTTAACGCGACTATGTGTGACAAAATAGCGTCCGAACCTGGAGCTACAATGCCAAAAGAGTGTATGGAGTATGTAGAAGAAGATGCACAAAAAGCTTTTGACAAAACAAAGGTAAAACAAGAAAGTAAAGAAGATATTATTGAATTTACAAAAGATAAATAGTTAAAGGAGAAGCACCTTGATTCAAAAAATAGAAACAGCAAAAACGCTACTTGAAGCACTTCCGTATATTAAAAAATATACAGGCGAAATTTTTGTCATAAAATATGGCGGTTCGGCTCAAATTAATCCGGAGCTTAAGGATAAATTTGCCCAAGACATTATCCTCTTATACCTTATAGGTATTAAGCCTGTTATTGTTCATGGCGGCGGTAATAAAATTAACGAAATGCTTCAGAAGTTAGAGATTGAAAGTGAATTTGTAGATGGAATGCGTGTGACTAGCGAGCAGGTAATGGAAGTCGTTGAAATGGTTTTAGGCGGCAGTATTAATAAAGAGATTACCATGCTTTTAAATATGCATGGAGCGAAAGCTCTTGGTATTACAGGCAAAGACGCAAACTTCATAACAGCCAAGCCAAAGTCAAATGGTAAGTACGGTCTGGTTGGCGAGATTACCAATGTAGATGCTAAAGTTATTCACAAACTGCTTGAAGAAAAATTTATTCCTGTCATTGCGCCGATTGCTTCGGCAAATGAAGTAAATCATCCCGGTTTTAACATAAACGCAGATTTGGCAGCCAGTAAAATAGCGGCAGCAATAGGGGCTAGAAAAATTATTTTCATGACTGACATCGTCGGCGTTTTAGATAAAGAAAGAAATCTTCTAGATACGCTCACGGAAGCTCAAATAGAAGACTATAAAGCGGATGGCACAATTCATGGAGGGATGATACCAAAAGTTGATGCCTGTCTCGAAGCAATTCACGGAGGCGTTGAAAAAGCGCATATTATTGACGGACGAGTTGAACACTCTATCTTGCTTGAAATTTTGACAAGCGAAGGCGTTGGAACAGTTATCAAAAAATCATAAAATAGTAAAATTTTGCATCAAAGAGGCAAAGCTTTAGTCGTCATAGCGGCGCAAGCGTAGTAAAATGGACGTGTTCATTTTGCGTTTGAAAAAAATAAAAGGATATAAATGAATACAGAAAAAGAGCTAGTTGCAAGAAGCGGCGGCGTTTGTGAATTATGTGCAAGCAGTGAAGGTTTGAGTGCTTTAGAAGTAGCGCCTTCGGATGGCAGTTCTGAGCAGTCTATTTATGTATGTGAAAACTGCAAGAGCCAAATAGAGTCCGGCGAGCTGGATGAGTCACATTTTAATTGTTTAAATGATGCAATGTGGAGTGAAACGCCGGCTGTAAAAGTTATGTCATACATACTGCTTAACAAACTTGGACGTCAGGATTTGCTCGATATGATTTATCTTGATGATGCAGAGAAAAAGTGGGGAGATTCAGCTTTAAACGCAGCCGCAAATAAAATAGTTCATAAAGATGCAAACGGTGTTGTTTTAAACGCAGGCGATAGTGTTGTAATTCTAAAAGATTTAGAAGTAAAAGGTGCCGGTTTTACTGCTAAACGCGGAACAACTGTGACACGCATTGCTCTTCCCGCTGATATTGATGACCATATTGAAGGTCGTGTAAACGGAACAAAAATCTATCTTAAAACAGAGTTTTTGAAAAAAGTATAATCAGTCCAAAAGGGAGACAAACAGTGCAGCCAAGTGATAGATTTCATACGATCGATACTGATTTTAGGAACCCTTATGCAAGAGACAGAGACAGAATAATTCACTCTGGCTCTTTTAGAAAACTTGAATATAAAACGCAGGTTTTTTTAAATCAGGAGGGCGATTTTTTTCGCACCCGCCTCACACACTCTATAGAAGTCTCACAAATTGCCCGCTCAATCACCTCTCACTTAGGTCTGAATGAATCTTTGGCAGAAGCTATCGCTCTTGCTCACGACCTAGGTCATACCCCTTTTGGTCATGTTGGAGGTGATGCGCTCGATGAGTGTTTGAAACATGATGGCTTTTCTCACGGTTTTGAGCATAATTTTCAAAGTTTTCGTGTTGTCTCATCTCTGGAAAAACGCTACAACGGTTACAGTGGGCTTAACCTTACTTTTGCAACACTTGAGGGAATTTTAAAGCACTCTTATCCATACCATAAAAGTTTTTTACCTGCGCGTATTCATGAGCATTTCAATCTTAATACCCATCCGTCCATTGAAGCTATGGTAGTTGACCGTGCCGACGAAATTGCTTATATGAGCCATGATATTGATGATGGAGTAAACTCAGGACTCATAAGCTTCGATGACCTCAAAGAGAGTGAACTCATTCAAGAGATTTTGGATAAGGTCGCCGAGGAAGGTGTCTCTCAAGAAGAAGATGAAATGTTTCGCTATCGTTTCAGTTCACATCTCATAAATCATCTGGTTTACTCTCTTTTGGAGTTTTCAAAAGATAAAATAAGTACAAAAGAAGTTTTAAGTGCAAGGCTTGATTCTCAAAGTGAGATTCCTATAGGTTTTTCACCGGAGCTTGAGACAAAAATTAAAAAGCTTAAAAAGATACTTTTTAAAAAAATGTATCAGCATAAAAAGATAGTTATTAAAATGTATGCGGGTAAACAGGCTATTCGTGGGCTTTATAAAGGTTTGATGGAAGAAGAGAAAATGCTTCCTGATTTTTATTACAAGCAACTCTCACAAAGAGCAAAACACAGAGTCGTGGCAGATTATATTGCTTCTATGAGTGATAGACATGCGCTCTCTTTTTATAACGAGATGTACGGAAAAATGTAGCGTTAGCTGCGTTTAGAATTGTTTGTTTGTTGTTTTTGAGATTGTTTGAGGGTTTTTGGAGAGGAAATAGTTAAAGCCCGAAGGCTTTAGCTACTATAGGCGTGATTCGTAACGTCTCATCATATAAAGACGTTTTAGCATTTTTTTACGAGATGCTATTTTGAACTTCTTACGCTTTTCAGTTTCAGTTTCATGGAAACGTCTAGCACGAGCTTCAGTAACGATTAAGTTACGGTCAGTCTGCTTCTTGAAACGGCGGTAAGATGCATCAAAATTATCATCACTACGTAGTATAATACCTGGCATATCACATCACCCACTTTCTTTAAAATTTGTCGAGTTGGAATTATACCTTAAAATCTACATTTCACATAATTTAATTTGAGAAGAGCAGATTATTAAATATTAAGGCGTTTCCAGTAGCCGCTTCTCAGCCACAGCCATGAAAGACTTAAGCAGACAATCCACCCTATGAGTTCGCCTATCCAGATATATTCATGAGAATAGCCAGCTACAAGTGCTGCCCAATAAACATAAAAAAGGACAGACACAGAAACTGCCAATTCTATAAAAAAGGTCACCATTGTATCCCCTGTTCCGGCAACGGTAGAGGCCATTATGTCTGCAGGAACAGCCACAATTGTTGTAATCATAATAACAAAAAGCGCAGCGCTTGCCATTTGTATAAGAGCTTCCTCGCTTGAAAAAATCGCTAAAACATACTCCGGAAAAAATGCAAGCGCTAATAACATGGGTATAAGTGCTATATAGCTCAGTTTGATTGTTTTAGATACCAGTTGTGCAACTTCTTTTTCATCTTTTTGTCCAATAAGGTTGCTGGCCATAGAACAGACTGTTTCCGAAAAGGCGTTTATAGGGATTTGTAAAAGAAGATAGCAGCTAAAAATGATGGTAGCAACAGCTAAAGACTCCTCTCCGAGCTGCTCAATAATTAGGAAAAACAAAAACCATCGAAGTGATTGGATGAGTGCTTCCATGGAGACCGGAAGAGAGAGTTTTGTGAGGGTTTTTATAAGTGGGAAATTTAATTTCTCAAACACAAAAAGACCATAATTTTGAATATATTTTCGTCTGAGAATATCTATAAACAGAAAGAGAAAAACGGCAATTTCAGCACTTAAGGAAGCGATGCCAGCGCCCGCTATGCCCATTTCAGGAAACCCGTAATGACCAAAAATAAGGAAATAATCCAATAAAATATTGGTGATAGCCAATACGATGGTGGCTCCAATAAATACTTTTGTTTTTGATATGCCCACATAAAATGCGCTCAAAGCCAGGTTAAGAGCATGAAAAAATAGACCAAAAATAGCGATGTTTAAGTAGAGTGCCACAGCTTGGTGAATATCTTGTGACTGAAATATTTTGAATGTAATATAGGGCAAAACAAAGAGAATGAAAAGTATCATCAGCATGCTAATAAATGAGAGAATATAGAAACCTTGATTTATTATCAAACCGATTTTTTTGTGTGCTTCTTCACCGGCTCTGCGTCCAATAGTGATTTGAATTCCATCTACAAAACCCAAAATAAAAAATAAAGAGAGCGCATAAATCGTGTCTGCTATGCCGAGTGCAGCGAGTTCAGTCATGCCGTAATGAGATAAAAATATGGCATCTGTGACGACGACTACGGTCTCGCTGATACTTGCAATTATCATAGGAAAAGAGACAAGCCAAATATTTTTATATGTTGGTAAAAATTTTGTTACTTCTCTCATATTAAATACCTTTGAACATTATGTAAGTATCATCTCATAAGATTTTCGGTTGAGGTGCATCACCATACAAGAGAGCAGAGCACCGCTCTTCAAAAACTCGCTCGTATTGAAAAACGCAGTTTCAAAAGCGTATTTTGAAGCGATATCTTCAAGCGTACGGTTTTTCTGTCTCTCGCTCTCATAGTATTCATCACTGCGTTTCATCTCATGTATGTTTGAGGCATTGAGTATGACATTTCCCATTCTTACAGAGTTGCAAATACCTGAAAAAGCATCGTCATTAGAGATATCTATAATATTTGTTACAGCTTCAATCTCTTTTACCTCTTCTTTGGAGTACATTCCGGTACAAACAAGAGTGTCTTCTTTTGTCAGCGGAAAAACAGTACAGTCGAGGTGATAAAGATAGGGGTCCTTTTCTTTGAGTGTGATAATTTTCATATCAAACTGCTCCTCCATCCATCTGTATGCGTTTTGTTCCGAACGCTGTCCGTAACCGCCCAAATATACATTTCCAAAAAGATGTTTGAGCTCCGCTTCCCCTTCAAAATGATAAGGAGGTATGACTGTCTCGTAGCCCATCGATTCAAAAAATCTTTCTCCGACATTTGTTTCCGGGATACGGACTTTGGAAGCAAAGTTGGAGAGTATTACCGTGTTATGGTCGGGAAGATGGTTTAAGACAATACCCAGATTTGCTGTATAAACAAGATCTTGAAGCCCCTGTAAACGCGGTGTAGGCAAGAGGTAAACAACAGATTCTGCAGCCATGAAGTTATAGAGTTGTAAGAACTGTTTCACTGCTTTTTGGATGTCAACATGCCTTTCATTTGATGTCAGCTCTTGCATCCAGACATTGTTGCTGATGCTGGCCTGCAGGGAAAAGGGAACATTCATAAGAAACGCAGGCCGTTCCAATGTGCTAGGATTTAAGTCAGGAAGTGCGACAGACTCTCCAAGATGAATATTTTTTTTGGCGTTGTAGGCAAACATTGGAATTCCTTATGATTGTTTTTTTAAAATTTTAACTATTGCATCGACTCCAGCTTCAACATGCATGCCGCTCTGTAGAAGAGGAAGATACTCAAAATTCTCTGAGAGCGGAATGATTACATCGACTTGTGAGCCATAACGGATCTGTGAAAAACGCTGGCCTTGAGCAAAATGTTTGTTTTGTTTGAGACGAAAAGGAGTAATGCAATCTACGTCATAATCTGCAATTTGTAAAATATAATACTTTTGTTGCAACTCTATTGAAAAAATGGTGTTGAGCATGCGTTGATTTGAGAAAAGATACTCAGCATTCTGTGTATTGATTTTAAGAGCCTCTACCAGACTTTTTTCTATAGCAAGCATTGGGAGATTATGGCTGCTTATTGTCTCAAGCTCCTCATAACTAAGGCGGCCAGCGTAAGGGATTCTGTTGATGTGAACATCATAAAAAGTCATAAAAATCCCTATAACAAGGCTTCTTTGACTGTATTCCTCTTTACGCATGGCATCTTTGAGTGAGTAAGACCTTCCTTTGATGTCAATAATGGACTCCTCTGCGTTTACGACTTTGGAGTATAAGATGATTCCATCAGCCGGCGCGAAAAAATAGGAACTATCCGCATACAGAGCTCTGTTTGGATCACGAAAAAAGTGTTCCTCACTGAGCCATTTCATTGATTTGTCTTTTATTATGGAGACGTCTGTATTCACCCATTCTTGCAATGTTTTAGCCATTGAAACACCCCTCTGTTCAGGTTGTATGGCATTATTCTAACACACTTTTCATAAGTAAGTATATAAAGTTATTACTTATGAAAATTGCTCTTTTTAATCCACTCTTTTGTATAATTTCGCCATGATTACACAAGACTCCATAGAAGCTTTAAAAGCACGACTTGATATTGTTGATGTTGTAGGTTCCTACATCGAACTTAAAAAAGCCGGAGCAAATTTTAAGGCACCTTGCCCTTTTCACGACGAAAAAACAGGCTCTTTCGTTGTAAGCCCATCAAAGCAGATTTACCACTGTTTTGGCTGTGGAGCAGGCGGTGACAGTCTGCGTTTTGTGATGGAATACGAAAAACTCAATTACCCAGAAGCGCTTGAAAAACTTGCTTCATCGTATAATTTTTCACTCTCCTACACTGACAATAAAAACTCAAAACCACGCTCACAACTTATGGAAAAAGTGAATGAATGGTATCAAAGTTTATTGGACTCAAACGCAACTGCCACGGCGTATCTCAAAGAAAGAGGCGTATATGGGAGCAGCATTGAAAAGTTCGGAATAGGGTACGCACCTGACTCAAACGCAACCATCAACTTTATAAAGTCACAAATGTTTCCTTTGAGCGAAGCAGTTTCTCTGGGAGTGATAGGTTATGACGGCGGAAGAAATTTTGCTCGTTTCATTGAGAGAATAACATTTCCGATTCACTCTACAAACGCAAGTATTGTGGGGTTTGGCGGTAGAACAATTACGGGACATCAGGCCAAATATGTAAACTCTCCTGAGACTCCAATCTTTAACAAGTCGCGTTTGCTTTACGCCTACCATCATGCGAGACAAGATATTTACAAACAAAAAGAGATTATCATAACCGAGGGTTATCTTGATGTTATTATGCTCCATCAAGCGGGCTTTACAAACGCAGTAGCAACTTTGGGAACGGCTTTAACGCCGGAACATCTTCCTCTGCTAAGAAAAGGCGAGCCAAAAGTTATCATGGCTTACGATGGCGATGCTCCCGGACGTGCCGCTGCTTTAAAGGCCGCACGACTTTTAAGTGCTTCGGGTTTTGATGGCGGTGTTGTTATTTTTGACGGGGGACTTGATCCTGCGGATATGGTAAAAAATGGAGCAGTTGAAGAACTCTCAAGTATTTTTAGAAAACCTCAGGTTTTTATACAGTTTGTTATAGATGAGATACTTTCACTTTATAATCTGAATGACCCCAAGGCAAAAGAATCGGCTATGAATGAAGCGACTGCTTATTTGAAAAATCTCTCACCTCTGTTGCAAGAAGAGTACAAACCATATTTAGCGTCGCGTTTAGGCATCAGCCCCTCTTTTTTAAGTGTAACAAACAAAACAAACGCAAATGCTAACAACCAAAACAGACCGCTAACACAAAAAAATCTGCACAAAGATATGTGGGAGCTTTCGCTCGTGAAAACTGTTCTAGAACACCCGAATTTTATCGATCAGGTTTTGGATGTGCTTGATCCATCCCTGCTTGCGTTTCATTCACGAGAATTTTCTCAGGCACTGCATGGACAAAAAGATGCCCCTGAACTTATGGCCATTTTAGTGGATGACTCTATAAATTCGCTTCAAGACGAAGAAGCGCTCAAGCAGGAACTTTTAATTTTTTTGACCAAGTACTATGAAAAAGAGCTCAAGAAGATAAATACACAAGCGACAGTATCTTTTGAAGAGAAAGCGTTTCTCATCCGCAAACTGCGCGGCAAGATTGCTACACTGCGAAAAGGCGAACTCGTACCTTTCTGAGATTCGTTTATTTGATGCTCTTATATTATGACAAGATTACTTCGGTAAAATTGCAAGATAATTTTAGGTGAACTGGCTATTCTTTGGATTTAGCTCATGTGCCTTAACAAGGAAACAATATGAAAGCAATAGCACTCTTTAGCGGCGGACTCGACTCGACTCTGGCCATGAAACTCATTATAGACCAAGGCATCGAAGTCTTAGCGGTAAACATCAACACAGGTTTTGGAAGTACCAAAGATAGACTTGAACATATGCAAAGCATGTGTAATCAGGTTGGCGCGGAGCTTCGTATTATAGATATTCAAAGCGAGTATCTGCAGGATGTTCTTTTTGATCCAAAATACGGTTATGGGAAAAATTTTAATCCGTGTATTGATTGTCATGCAAAGATGTTTGCTGTTGCAAAACGCATTATGGAAGCTGAGGGTGCGAGTTTTCTGCTCAGCGGTGAAGTTATGGGACAGCGTCCTATGAGCCAAAACAAAGATGCTTTACAGACAGTTTTGGATGAGAGCAATTGTGACGGTTTGCTTCTGCGTCCTATGAGTGCAAAAATGCTTAAACCGACAATAGCCGAAGAAATGGGCTGGGTAAACAGAGAAAAACTTGAGGGTATTACGGGTAGAAATCGCGACAGACAAATGGAACTCGCCCGTGAAATAGGTTTGGAAAACTTTGAAAGTCCAGGCGGCGGATGCCTTTTGACAGATGAAAACTTCGCTAAAAAGATGGTTGACTTTATTAAACATGATACATTTTTGGTAGAAGACATTCCCGTTATAAAATACGGCCGCCACTTTCGTCTGCAAGATGGTGCGAAGCTTGTCATTGGAAGGGATCAGGCTGATAATGCACATCTTGAAGCGGTAGAGAGTAAAAAATATATGCACATAAAGACTTCACCCCTCGTGGGACCACATTCGCTTATAAGTAAAAACGCAAGCCAAAAAGATTTGGAATTTGCTCTAAAAGCAATTTTGACATATTGTAAAACTACACCAGAGACCGAGTATACTGTAAGTTTTGATGGGAGTGAAATGCAAGTCACTCCTTTTAATTCAAGAGATGTGCTGAAGCCTTTTAGCGTTTTATAATTTTTTTGATATACTTAAGGAAAAAAGAGGGCTAATAGATGGCGGGGATACATTTTAGTTTTGATAATTTTGCCGAGTTACTGCGTTTAAACATTGGAATTTCCGATAGACTTGATGAGAATCGCGCTGAGAGTTTTACTATTTTATACTGTGATTTCTCAGGAATATCTCAAGAGGTTGTAGATGCCTCACTCAAGCAGATACTGAGAACTTCTGATGCTATTGTCAATCACGAGGGTGATTATTTTTTCGTGCTTCCTTATACGGACAAATATGGAGCGGAAATCGTCAAAAAAATATTCGATGAATTTTTTGCCAAGTTTTTAAAATCATTTCTTCTAAGTTACCCGGTAGATGGGGAAACACCGGAAGAGATTTTAAGTGCGATGCAAGATTCTACAAGCCTGTTTTTAAAAAATGAGCTTCACTGCCTTGATAGATTTTCCAAACACCTGGAATAAAACCCTACTCTTTAAACTTATACTCTTTAGCACTTTTATAGTAGGAGACAGCGTCTCCTATCTCTTTTTCTTTATAAATTTTTTTATCACAAACATATCTGCATTTTATTTTCTCATTTTCACTGGTTATCTCATGTATCTTTAATCTTTTTGTTTCAAACGCAGACAAATCAAATCTCTGCGGTTTTGGAACATCAAAAGGACCCGCGGCAAATAAATAAAATGGCAAAAGCAGACAGAGTAATATTTTCATAAATTTAATATCGACAAATGAAAAAAATAATGGAATACATTATGCTTAATTAAATAAAAAACCCTTCTTTATTAAGGGCGTTTAGGAGAGTAAGATGATTTCATTGGATATAAAGTCTGAACCTAAAACAACGTCACCGCTAAGTTTGTCCGCAAAAAATGATGAGCCGAAGCTCTCTTTTTCTGAGCTTTTAAAGGGTGCAAATACAAAGAATGACAGTAAAGTTGTACAGAATGGCACTTTGGTTTTATCTTTAAACGATAAAGAAGCCCAGCTCAAACCAAGTGCTAAAACGGTGACGAATATACCAAGCAAAGAGACTCTGAGTTCACTGCTCAAGGGGAGTGAGGTCACTAAATCAGATGAGAAAAAAGCTCCTATTTTAAATAAAGAGTCTGTTGAACTTAACCCTAAACTTATGCAAAATTTGAGTGTTGCTGAGATTAAAACGCTAATTAGTGATGCAAAAGTGTACTTGAAAGAAAAAATAGAGCAGAGTGACGGATATAAAAAATCACAAATCAAAGAACTTCCGAGTACGTTAAAAGGTTTGGCAGCAGTAGCAAAAAAGTTTAACATTGATATCTCGAAAATAACGGTAGAAGAAGTTCAGGTTAAAAATGTCAAAGCTGAATTGCCAAAACAAGAGATACTTGGCGTTCAAGTTTCTAAGGAAATACCAAAAGATACTGTAAAAACGCAGGTGCAAACTTTAAAAGAAGTTATGAAAGCAGAAGAACCTAAAGATGTGAAAACAGAAATAGCAGTTCACAAAGAGACTGTAAAAACAGATACGGCAAAAATTCAAGAAGCAGTAAAAATTCAAGAAACAGTAAAAGTACAAGCACAAGGGCTCAAAGAGGCTATAAGTGTTGATTTGTCAAAGACTGATGCTCTGTCACACAGTGACAAAAAAAGTCTCAAAGCAGAAGACGCTTCGCTCCTTAAAACAGACACTAAAGCAAAAATACCAAAAAATACTGAAGCACTGCATGTGAATGAAGCAAACAGTGAAACAGCAAAAGTTGAAGAGAAAAAAACAGAGCAGATAAAGCAGCCTGCACAACTCAAAGAAACGCCACTTTTTAAAGCTCACGAGAGAACAGAACACACTACGGAGCAACTTGTACAAACAAAACAGTTTAAAACAGAAGAAAAAACTCCAAAACAAAAAGCAGATGAGACACTTAAGCTTCTGTTGAGAGGTGAAAAGCCAACCCTGAGCACACAAGTACTCACACCTGATTTTTCAGTAGCAACCGCTAAAGTATTAGCTCCAAACGCACCGACTGAAGCTGCAAAATCTTTTGAACAGCTTTTACGCGGTGAAGAAAAAGAGAGTACTACTGCGTCAAAACTTGATGGGCTTACTGCGCATAAGGCAGACAGCTTGGAAGTAAAAGTCAATGAAGCGAAACAGATGATTAAGTATCTCTCAAGTGATGTTAAAAGTGCCATTGAAGACTACAAGTCCCCGTTTACAAGAATTAAAGTACAGCTTAATCCTCAAAGATTGGGTGAAGTTGATTTGACTATAGTCCAGCGCGGTAAAAATCTTCATGTCAATATAAGCTCAAACAATACAGCGATTAATACTCTGGTAATGAATGCAAATGAGCTTAAAACGCAGCTGAGCAATAATGGAATACAAAATGCTACATTAAACTTTAGTAATAACTCTCAAGGCGACAACTCCTCTTCTTTTGGAGGACAACAGCAGAGTAGACAAAATGAGCAAAAAGCCCGTGAGGAATATAACTATTTTAACGAAGAAGAGGCAAATGAAGAGATTCTGAGCTCTCTTGAAATCATAGTTTCTCATTATGCATAAATCAAGGAGATTATCATGGCAATTACATCAACAGGCTTAAACGCAGCGACAAACCCAGAGTATACAACTGCCTCTACACAAAAAGATAAAAGTATCTTAGGCAAAGATGATTTTTTGAAACTGCTTTTGGTTGAATTACAGCATCAAGATCCTACAGAACCTATGGACAGCGAAAAAATTCTTTCACAAACTTCCCAGCTTGCGACTCTTGAATCTGCAGAAAATACAAATAAAGCATTAGAAAATTTAGCTGCATCTTTAGGTGCTTCACAACAATTTTCAACTATTGCGGCTATAGGTAAAACAGCAGACTTGGGCAGTGATGCTATTTCTTTAGACGAGGGCTCAAGCTCTACATTTGAAGTTTATTTTCCTTCAGCAATTCAGCAGGGAACTGTAGAGATTACAGATTTGGATGGAAAAATTGTTAAAACGCTTGATGTGGGTACAAATCCATCCGGCGTTTACCAGTTTACGTGGGATGGCACAGATCAGAGCGGCAACAAGGCTGAGAGTGCAATTTATCGGGTAAACGCAAGCTACTCTGATCCAGATGGCAATACTTTAAAAACAAGATTGGGAGCATACCCGATTGAATCGGTAAGATTTGAGAATGGAAGCACTTTCGTAAAAGTCGGTTCGAGTTATGTTCCATTGGAAAATGTAGTAGAAGTTTACTAAAGGAGCAAATCATGATGACGCAAGCTTTTTATAGCGGAATTTCCGGAATCAGAACTCACTCGACAGGTATAGACGTTATAACAGACAACTTGGCGAATATCAGTACTACGGGCTTTCGAGGCTACAATTTAGAATTTACATCTCTTTTTGAAGAGAAGATAGCCGCAATTGGAAAAAATGCCATCGACAGCAGTGTCGGAGTCGGCTCCAGAGTGCAAACGTCATCAATGATGCAAAAAACAGGTTCTCTTCTTCTTGCAGACAGAAGCACAGACTTGGCAATAGACGGGGAAGGATGGTTTGGTGTTCAGGGAGCAAACGAGCCAATTTATACACGTGATGGAACTTTTTCTTTTGATGCCAACGATGATTTGGTTACGCTTGAGGGTCTTCATGTTCTTGGGACTATGGCAGGGAATATAAGTGCAAATGGTATTTTGACGGCTAAAGTAGATGAAACAAAATTAGGTAATGTCAACGCACAAGAAAAATTACGTTTTCCAAGCTCATTAACATATCCGGTACAACCGACTACAGAAGCTGCGTTTATCGGCAATGTCGGTGTCAATACAGAAGCTATAACCATGGGCGCTACTGTCATTGATGCGCAAAGCAATAGAAATCAATTAAGACTTGAATTTACAAAAAATCCAGTGCAAACACCTCCTGGAACTCAATGGAGTGTAACTGCCACGACACAAAGTTTGGATGGGACAACGGTATACGATACAAGAACAGGATCTCTTGCTTTTGATGAAGCAGGTGCTTTGGTTTCAAATACTCTTACAAACATAAACAATAACGGCACGCAAATAAGTATAGATTTAGGCAGCGGCTATACGGGTGTAGTCTCTTTTGACACACCAACTGTATCATCTTCGAGTTCTGCAAACGGAACCATCGCCGGAGAGTTGGTAGGATATACAATCAACCAAAACGCAGATGTCATTGCCACCTTTACTAATGGTGAGCAAAGCAGTGTCGGCAAAGTCGCAATTTTTCACTTTCAAAATGACCAAGGTTTAGAACGCTTAAACGGGACTCGGTTTCAAGAGAGTTCAAATAGCGGCAGACCAATATTTTACACAGATGCTAACGGGAACAATATTAACGGCTCAAAAGTTATGAACTATAAATTAGAAAGTTCAAACTACGAAATGTCTATGGGTTTAACTGAGCTTATCATCTTGCAGCGCGCATTCGATGCAAATTCAAAATCTATTACGACAGCAGATCAGATGATACAAAAAGCTCTGAATATGCATAAATAAAAGTTGGAACATTAAATGCTCCATATCTTTTACTAATAAAGTCTAGCTTTTAAAGAAGCTAAGTAAAAGGAACAGGTTTCCTTTTTCGCATACTATAGGTAAAGGATATAAAATGTTAAAATCACTTTTCTCCGGCGTATCTGGACTGCAATCCCACCAAATTGCAATGGACGTTGAATCAAATAATATTGCCAATGTTAATACGGTAGGTTTTAAATACTCTCGTGCCAACTTTTCAGACCTCTTGGCTCAAACGCAGGCTATCGCCACAGCTCCTCAAGGGCAGCTTGGCGGTAAAAATCCTGTGCAGGTAGGACTTGGTTCTACGGTCAGCTCTATGACGCGTATCTTCTCTCAGGGTTCTATCCAAAATTCTGATAAAAACACGGACGTTGCTATTCAAGGGGATGGTTTTTTCATTATTTCTCCAGATGGCGGTAATACTTACAAATACACACGTGCAGGTGACTTCAAGTTCGATGCGGGCGGAAACTTTGTAGATAATAACGGTTATATCGCTCAAGGCTGGTTGCGAGATCCTGATACAGGAAAAGTAGATTCAACAGCACCAATCACCAACATCAATATTGCTCCAGGACTCACAACACCGGCAAGTCCAACAGCAGAAGTTG
Organism: Sulfurimonas sp.; assembly: GCA_013791885.1. GTDB lineage: Bacteria > Campylobacterota > Campylobacteria > Campylobacterales > Sulfurimonadaceae > Sulfurimonas. Next base: position 27,025 of record VMSZ01000038.1, read on the forward strand.
TCCTCAAAGCCAACCTTAATTCAGGACCGCTTGTAGCAAGTTACTCTGCTGCATATCCAATTTCTTCAACTGCTGGAACTACAGAGCCTGCAGCAACAAACGCAACGGGTTATGCTGTTGATTCTGGTGATATCGGAGTTATGTTTAATGAAGTTGGGGAAGCTTTTTCACTTCAAAAAGGTCAAGGTATGTGGGCCTCGTTTAAAACGGCAACACTAACTGCTCCAGGTGCGGTGACATCTCCAGGTAATTTGGATATTACTTTTAATGTTGATCCAGAGCTAAATATCACTGGAAATGCTGTAAATATTACGGCAACGGGTGGAGCAACAGCAGCTGAGAGTGCGAATATATTTGTTTCAGCAATTAATGCAAAAACTGCTATTACAGGGGTAAGCGCAGCTGTAGATGCAGGAGGAGTCATTACTTTAACTAATACAAATGCTTCTGATACAGCTTCTCATAATATTGATATTACAGTAGGTGGTGCAGATACGAGTGGATTCGTTACGGATGCTGTTACAACGGCACATAGATATCTTTATGATCCTTCAGCATCTTTAAATATCCTTGGCGGAACGAAAACATTTACACAAATGGCTGATTTGAGAAGTTATTTGCAAGTTGAAGCACGGGAACAGGCTACTCCGGGTGGAGGTACAAATGGTATTACTGTAGAAGTGAATGATGCAGGAAAATTTGTAGTGCAAAACAGTACAAATACGGGTGATGATTATGACATGAACCTTAGAATCACTGGTTATACGAATCAAACAACGGGAAGTATTGTTCCTGAGAACACTCGTTTTACTAGAAATATGGAAGCCCTAAATGCAGCTATTCCTGCGGGAAGTGCCGGTAAAGCACTGTCTCAGAGTTTTAATGCGGCAACACACTCTAGTTCAATAGATATTTTTGACTCACTTGGTTCTAAGCATACGCTAAGAATGGAGTTCAGAAAAACTGCGGTCGATTTAACGACGGGAAGTACATGGAGTATGGTTGTAAACGTACCAAATCCGGCGGTAATCAGCACTTTAGACCCTGTAAATGAACTCTCGGGTTCTATCCGTTTTAATAATGATGGTTCTCTTGCAACGTATGACCCGCAAACAATTTCCTTCTCAGGAAACAACGGTTCATCTCCAAACCAGCAAGTAAGCTTGAGTCTTGGTACTGCAAATGCATTTGACGGGATGACAAGTTTTGATTCTCGTTCAGCTACTTCAGGTATCTCACAAGATGGTTTTACGGGTGGAGATTTAGTGGGAATCAGAATTGACCAGAGCGGTACTCTAGTCGGTTCATTCTCAAATGGCCGTTCTTTCGGTTTGGCTCAGATTGCCATGGCAAAATTTACCAACAATGAAGGTCTCTCAACTGAGGGCGGAAATGTTTATATTCAAACATCAAACTCCGGTGATCCTATCATTGGTACGGCAGCGACTGCAGGACGTGGATTCATTCAAAGTTCGGCACTTGAAGCTTCAAACGTAGACCTTTCACGTGCCCTTACACAGCTGATTATTATTCAGCGTGGTTTTCAGGCGAACGGTAAAACTATTACTACTTCAGACCAATTACTTCAAACACTTATCGGCTTGAAACAGTAATCTCTTCTCTGAGGCTCTCTTTGGAGCCTCTCTCAATTCTTTTTTATCCTATTTTGCTATAATTTTGCCAATTATTCATAAGGGATTTCTATGCAATTTTCTGCTCCACTTAAATCAAACTCAAAAAAAATAATGTTACTCGGTTCAGGCGAACTTGGAAGAGAAGTAGTTATTGAAGCTCAAAGATTAGGGCTTGAAGTTATTGCCGTAGACAGATACGAAAACGCACCTGCTCATCATGTGGCACACCGTGCTTATGTTGTCAATATGCAAAACAAAGAGGCTGTTTTAGAGATTATCCGTCGTGAAAAGCCTGACTATATTTTGCCTGAAATAGAAGCTATTTCTATTGAAGCGCTTTTTGCTGCAGAAGCTGAAGGTTTTAACGTTATACCAAACGCAGAAGCCGTAAACAAGACAATGAACAGAAAAAATATCCGTCGTTTTGCTGCTGAAGAGTTAGGTCTTAAAACAGGCCCTTATGAGTTTGTCAAAACACTCGAAGAGTTAAAAGCAGCAGCCGAGCGTATGGGTTTTCCTTGTGTTATTAAGCCTGTTATGAGCTCATCCGGGCATGGACAGAGTGTTGCAAAATCTGCAAAAGATATAGAAAAATCATGGGAAATGGCAAAAGAAGCTCGTGGGGATGCGAGCGAATTGATTGTTGAAGCGTTTGTAGATTTTGATTATGAAATAGCACTTTTAACAGCTAGAAACGGCAAGGAGACAATCTTTTGTGAACCTATCGGCCATGAGCAACGTGATGGAGATTATGTTTTCTCTTGGCAGCCGATGCATATGAGTAAAATTGCAAAACAAAAAGCGCAGGATATGGCGAAGAAAATCACAGACGGTCTTGGCGGTCGCGGTCTTTTTGGTGTTGAGTTGTTTGTAAAAGGCGATGAGGTCTATTTCTCAGAAGTCTCTCCTCGCCCGCATGACACGGGAATGGTGACACTTATAACTCAGTCTCAAAGTGAATTTGCTCTGCACCTTCGTGCCGTACTTGGTCTGCCTCTTGGCTTTACTTTTTACGGAGACGGAGCATCTGCTGCGTTTAAATCTGAGGCACACAATTATGCTCCGGTAGTAAATGTAGATGATAGTCTCTTTAGTGAAAACAGCTTTGTGAGAATTTTTTCAAAACCGGAAGCACACAAGGGCAGACGTTTAGCAGTTGCTCTTGTATATGATCAAGTGGACGCTGCTTTGGCTCAGGCACGTGAAATGATTAAAAAAGTTAAAGACGCATAATTCATGAAAATTGTTCTGCTGGACACACTTACATTTGGTGCGACGGACTTAAGCGGATTTAACGCGCTAGGAGAAGTTGAGGCGTACGCAACAACAGCTCCCGAGGAAGTTTTAAAACGCATAACAAACGCAGAGGTAGTCGTCACAAACAAAGTTGTTATAACTGAGGTGCATATGCAAAGCACTCCAAGTCTCAAACTCATTTGTGTGGCTGCGACGGGCACAAACAATGTCGACTTAAACGCAGCCAAACAAAGAAATATTCTTGTCAAAAATGTTGCGGGCTACTCTACGGACTCAGTTATTCAGCACACTTTTTCTATGCTTTTTTATCTCATCGGCCACTCAAAATATTATGATGAAGTTGTCAAAGACGGAACGTATTCGAGAAGTCCGATTTTTACAGATGTCTCAAAGCCTTTTTTTGAAGTCAAAGGTAAAAAATGGGGCATTATCGGGCTTGGGGAAATCGGACGCGGCGTTGCAAAGATTGCTTCTGCGTTTGGAGCAGAGCTTTGTTACTACTCAACAAGCGGAGCAAACAAAAACGCAGAGTATGAAAGTCTCACTCTTGAAGAGCTTTTAAAAACTTGTGACATCATCTCCATTCATGCGCCCTTAAATGAGAAAACGCAGAACCTTTTAGACTATGAACAGTTGTTACTATGCAAAGATGGAGCTCTCGTTTTAAACCTTGGACGCGGGGGAATCATCAATGAAGAAGCGGTAGCACGCATTGTAGATGAGAAAAAAATTTCTTTTGGTTTAGATGTTCTTACAAAAGAGCCCATGAGTATTAACCATCCTTTTTTCTATGTGAAAAACAAAGAAAATTTATATGTGACACCGCACATAGCTTGGACTTCTGTTGAAGCGAGAGAGAAACTCATAGCGCAGACTATAGAGAATATAAAATCACTCAAAGAGTAAAAATCCTATGCAAGAATTAGCACTTTTTTTCTCCGCGTTTCTTGCAGCAACCATTTTCCCGCTCTCTTCCGAAGTGACATTTATTGCCGCTTTGGCAAACGATATGCCGTTTTTAAACGCAATGTTTTTCGCTTCGGCTGGAAATATTCTTGCCATCATTGCAAATTATTGGTTTGGGTACTGGCTTTATGAAAAAACGAGAACAAAACTTGTATCTTCAAAAGTTGGAACAAAAAGTTTGGAGTATGGCCACAGGTATGGCTATTTCATTTTGCTTTTTTCATGGCTGCCTGTTTTGGGTGATCCGCTAACACTTGTTGCAGGTGTGTTACGTTTGCGGTTTGTTTGGTTTGTTTTAATAGCCGGAAGCTTAAGAGTTGCAAGATACTATTTTTTATCTCAGCTAGTTTAATCATATTAGTGTAATATTTAGAAATTTTTTTAGAGGGTAGTTATGAGAAGCGATGTATTAATCATAGGAGCCGGCGGAGCAGGTTTAGTTGCAGCTTTGAGTGCGAGTGAGGCTGGGGCAAAGGTGCGAGTGATTACCAAAGAGTACCCGACGCGTAGTCAGACTTCTATGGCTCAGGGCGGCATAAACGCAGCTCTTGGCAATGCAGGTGAAGACAGCGTGGAAGCGCACATCGCAAACACGATGAAGTCTGCTCATGGTCTTGCAAACGCAGAGGCTGTGAAATATTTATGCGAAGAGGCTCCAAAAGCCGTAGAATGGCTCGATAGTATCGGTGTTTGTTTTTCCCGAACAAAAGAGTCCAAAATCGCTCAAAGAACTCTTGGCGGTGCATCGGCTCCCCGTGCCTGTTATGCTCAGGATTACACGGGCCTTAAAATTTTACACACGCTTTATGACAGATGTTTAGAGGCGGGTGTGGAAATACTGAGTGAGCGCTATCTCTTAAACTTCATTGTAAACCATGACCAGTATGATAAACCCTATACGGGCGGAGCAACTGTTTTAAATATCCAAACAGGAGAGGTTGAAATATACGAGAGTGCATCTGTTATTGTCGCAACAGGCGGTTACAGCCGCATTTATGACAAACACTCGACAAACTCAACAAGCTCAACAGGCGATGGGATTGCCGCGGCAATCCGTGCAGGGGCAAGGCTGAGTGATATGGAGTTTGTACAGTTTCACCCGACAGCGCTTAAAAATTCTTCTATTCTTATTTCAGAGAGTGCCAGAGGTGCAGGCGGTCATCTTCTCAATTCTAAGGGCGAGCGTTTTACAAACGAGTTAGCTCCGCGCGATGAAGTGGCTCGTGCTATTCATGATGAGATAGCACGGGGGGAAGAGGTCTTTTTGGACATACGTCATTTGGGGGAGGCTTTCATAGACGAAGAACTTCCACAAGAGAGAAAACTCGCACGTCTGTATGAAAATGTAGACCCTGTGTATGACTTAATTCCTGTAAAACCAGCAGCACACTATACAATGGGCGGGATAGAAGTCGATAAAAACTCTCACTCAAAACTTAAAGGACTTTTTGCAGCAGGTGAATGTGCGAATCATAAGGTTCATGGGGCAAATCGTCTTGGCGGAAATTCTCTGCTTGAGCTTGTTGTTTTTGGAAAGCAGGCCGGTGCAAAAGCGGCAGAGTATGCAAAAAAGTTTGATAAAAAAATAGACAGTGCATACCATCATGCAAGCGCTAGTAATTTTGTAACAGGCGTGAAATATTTTACAAATCAGATTGATTTTTACCAAAAACGCAGTTTTATCGGCAATATATTTTATAACAATGCAGGTATAAGCCGTGATGATATGGGACTTAAAGCTGTTCTTGGAGCTATTCGCCAGATTCAGCGAGAAATTCCTTTTATGGGACCAAAAGACAAATCTAAAATCTGCAATACGAATCTTGTAGAATTTATAGAGTTTGGAAATATGGTAGAGCTTAGCGAAATTATTTTGGTGTGTGCCATCAGCAGAAACGAAAGTAGAGGCGCGCACTTTAGAAGTGATATTCCGCAAGAAAATGACATAGCTTACAAAGCACACACCATAACTTGGAAAGAAGACGGCGTTTTATGTGCCGACTTTATGGAGTAGATGATGAAAGTACAAGTAAAAAGATACACAATAGAGCCCGAAGTCAAAGAAGCCGTTTTAGAGTACGAAGTGGCGCTGGAAAACGCAACACTATTGGAAGTTTTACAAGAGATAAAAACAAAACAGGATGCCTCCCTCTCCTTTTCAAGCGGCTGCAGAAGCAGTGTCTGCGGAAGCTGTTCTATGCGTGTTAACGGCAAAGAAGTTCTGGCGTGCAGTTACAAAGTAAAAGAGGGTGATGTTATTGAGCCGCTGAAAAATGTTCCTGTACTTCGCGACTTAGTTGTAGATATGAGCAAGGCCTATGCGTTTAACGCAAAAGCAAAAGCGTGGCAGAATTCTCTCAGTCATGGTATTTCTTTGAGCCCAGAAGATGAGAAGATAAACGAAGTGCAGAGTGACTGTATTTTATGCGGCTCATGTTACAGCGCTTGTCCGGTTTACAGCGTCAATGAAGAGTTTTTAGGACCTTTCACACTTACGAGAGTTTGGAAGTATGTGAGTGACAAACGCGAAGACGATAGCAGTGCAAAACTTGCTGTTATACAAACAAATGGTGTTTGGGATTGCACCTTGTGTAATGAGTGCACGATTGTTTGTCCTCAAAATATTTCAAGCAAATCCGACATAGAAAAACTTCGTTCAAAATCTGTGATGGAGGGCTATGAAGACCCAAGTTTCGCTAACAGTTTTGGCGGTTTTGGCGGTGGTCTTACATTTTAACACTGAATGAGCAAGCCCATTCAGCGGCAGGGACAATTGTCTCTTGCAACCCCCTAAAGCTACGAAACACAAGTTTTTCGAGATGAAATAACTCTCTTTTAGCTTACGGGCTAAAACACACTTCCTACTAACACACTTTCAAAATATGTTATAATCAAACTTATTGTTATAAAAAAGGGTTTAAAATGGCTAAAGAATATTCGTTTGACATCAGTGCAAAAATAAATATGCAAAGCTTCAAAGATGCTATAAATCTCGTAGATAGGGAAGTTTCTAACCGTTACGACTTTAAAGGCACTCCGTATGAAGTGACTTACAAAGAAAAAGATAAACTTTTGGTGTTAGTGGCTTCGAGTGATAATAAACTTGACGCACTCAAAGATGTTGTTGTGGCAAAGCTTTTAAAGCAAGGCCTCTCTTCAAAAGTTTTGGATGAGCAAAAAGTTGAAGATGCAAGCGGCGGCACAAGAAAGGCAACTTTTAAGATAGTGGACTATATTGAGTCTAAAGAGGCTAAAAAAATCACTGCAGAGATAAAAAATCTTAAACTCAAAGTGAATGCGCAGATTGAAGGTGATTCCATTCGTGTCAAGGGTGCAAAACTTGACGACTTGCAAGCTGTTATAGCGGCAATTCGCTCTATGGAGTGGGAAGCACCGCTCGTTTTTGAAAATATGAGATAAAGGTTTAAGATGAGCAAAATGAGCGTAGCTGATGCGGCTGAGTATTTCGGCGTCTCCAAAGAGGCAATTCACAATAGAATCCGAAGAGGTTCTTTAGAAAGTGTTCTTGAGGGCGATATTAAGATGGTCTTGGTCGGTGCCAAACCGACTGTTTCTTCCCGTGCTCAGAGCAAAAAGCCTGCTGCGAACTTTGCGAATGATAAATACTATCAGTTTTTAGAAGAACAAAACAGTAAACTTCAGGAGAAGGTAGAAAAACTTGAAGGGGAAACAAGAACGCTCAGAGACCAAAAAGAGCAGATGCTTATAGAAGAACGCATTAAAATAGAGCAGATTTACAGAGATAAAGATGAGCAGTTAAAAAGTATACTCAGTACCTTTCAAGCCCAGTTTATGCTTTCTCCCAAACAGGCTAAAAAAGAAGAAGATGATACGGCACTCGATGCTGAAATAGAAGATATTCCAAGCGAAAACAATACTATCTCTTTGCATAAATATCTCAAAGAGCAAGAGTTTTCAAAAAAGAGAATGAAAAAGATAAAAAGCAGATTCCAAAGCAGAGCTGAGAATGACAATAGAATTCTCAGCGTTGGGAAAAAGTACTATATAGATACATCAAAATATGATTACAGTGACCTGCTGGAATAGTTTTAGTTAGTTTCTATTCTATTTCTGCCGCCGGCTTTTGCCATATAGAGTTCTCTGTCGACCATAAGAAGGTAGTCGTCGAGAAAGTTCTTTTTGTAGTAATGCTCAGGAACAATTTCCATCATCCCTATGCTTACCGTAGCTTTTATGACTTTTTCCTCAAACTTTAAGGAACTTTCTTCAAAACTTTGACGGACTTTTTCTAAAACAGCGATTCCCTTCTCTTTGCTAATGGCCGGCAGCATAATGATAAATTCTTCCCCGCCATAGCGGATAATAATGTCTGAGTTTCTGATATTTTTTTTGACTATATTAACAAAAGACTCCAAGACTTTATCTCCTGCAATGTGCCCGTAAGTATCATTAATCTCTTTGAAAAAATCCAAATCACACATAGCCAAAATGAATGGAGTGTGTGTAGCCAAGGAAAGCTCATATTGGCTTTCAAATACACTTCTTAAAGCATGACGATTCAATGCTCCGGTCAAAGCATCTTTTGTGATTCTTTTATTCATAAGAATATTGTCAATAAGGGCAAGTTCCGTACCTATACTCAGAGAAATGAGTTCACATTTTTCAAGATAGTTGATAAGTACGTGCTGCTCTCCTTGGTCCATGTAGTCATAAATTTTTTTCGCAAAAAGGTGAAGATTTTTATGCAGGTTTTCTATGGATTTATATTTGGAATTATTGTGTATGATTTTTTTGCCTTCTCCATGAAGCCAGAGACCAAAATCACACATAGTATCGTCAAGCTCTACAAAACCCTCTTTTTGCGAATGCTTAATTAAATTTGCAAGTTTACTGAGCCATACGAGGTGAGATTCGTAATGCATGATGATATTTTTTTCTACCAAGTCTGAAAGAGAGCTAATGCGTACATTGTTTGAAGAGATAAGTTTGTTTACATATTCCAAGAGATATGCATGAGCTACTCTGTTGTTAATTTTGTTAGTGATTTTGAGAAGCTCAACAACGTTTGAGTGTGCGGAGTGCTCTGACATTTTAGAAATAAGAAGACCTTTAAGCCCATATATCTCGTTTATGACGATGACATAAGGAATTGCACAAGAAATTTTATAGATTGCAAGTGCTTCAAAAGCAAGCAAAAGCTCTTCTTCTTCAAAGGGAGCAGCTATGGTTTGAAGTATATTTTCATAGTATACGGGCGTATACGGCTTACCGTCCTCCGGAGAATATTCTATACAGGATGTATATTTGTCGATAAAATCTTCTAAAAGAACTTCACTTTGGTTTTTAAAAATATCGGAAAAATCATATATCATAAGTCACTGCTTTTGAGCGTCAGCCCTTTAAGATGGGAGATTGGATAAGAAAATGCGATACCTGCTCCATCACCGATTATATCTAGCTCATCCATAATGTTTCGTATAATCCTGTCGACATTTTTTGTCGGCGTTATGAACATAAGGTTTGCATCTGTGGCGTCACTGTGAAGTCTGTTGTAGAAGTTATCCATTTCGCTAAGCCCCATACCATGTGCCTGCATTATTGTTACACCTCTCGCCCCTGCGTCTTTTGCAGCAAGAAGTGCTTCATCTTCCCTCTCTTGAGGGACAATGACATGAACCGCAGAAAAAGACATTTGGTAGGAGTGGCGTTTTTTCGTTGCACCTTGCACAGTGACAGTTGAGAGCCCCATATTTCTTGCATCTTCTATTGCGTGACGCAGTTCTTCAATGTGAATCTCTTCAAGTTCATGATTGCCTTTAACTCCGATTTTTTCAGTGATAACACCATACGCCATAACAGTGAGCATAGGGAACAAAGAGGCAAATGCAATGAGCCCAAATCCGTCAATGAGCGGGTCGCGACCCGGAATGTTTGTAGCAAGCCCAAGCCCAAGTGCTGCAACAAGAGGCACGGTAACCGTTGAAGTTGTAACCCCTCCGCTGTCATAGGCAATGGGAATAATATATTTAGGAGCTATAAACGTAAGGGCGATAACAAACATATAGCCTGCCATAATGTAGTAGACAATTTCCCCGCCGTTGACGATTCTAAAAGCGCCCAAAGAGATACCGATGGCTACGCCAAGGGCGACAAACAGACGCAGCACAAAGTCGTTTATTTTTCCGTCACTAATCTCTTTTGCTTTTTTTGCGATGGCAGTGAGTGAAGGCTCGGCCATAGTTGTAGAAAAACCAATGGCAAAGGCAAAAGAGTAGATAATAATGTTACTGTCATTTTGGGTAAGCTGTAGAGCCATAGTCTCACCGAGTGAGAAAAGCCCCATTTCCAGACCAACGATGAAAGCATCAAGACCTATGATGACCAGACCAAAACCTATGAATACTTCTTTGAGATTGTCGATGGGTTTTTTGAGTACAAGATATTGAAAAACAAGAATAACAGCTAAAATAGGGATGACATCCATAGCAACACTAAAAAGACCTTTGAGTATGGTCAGCAAACTAAAATCAAACGCAGTCGCAGTTGCCGCGGTATGAAGTGCGACAGGAATAACCACATCAGCAGCTTCGATGAACTCATAGACATAAATACCGTAAAACTGAACAAAAATCATAGGAGTAAGAGATGCAAATGCAATGAGGCCAAAGCCATCAAGCACAGGATTTCTGCCTTTGATTGTTGATGCAAGACCAATTCCAAGGGCTGCCACAAGAGGAACAGTGACGGTTGAGGTTGTAACCCCGCCAAGGTCATATGCCAAACCTACTATCTCCTTAGGTGCAAACGCAGTGGCAGCGACTACGAGAATATAGCCTGTGATGATATAGTAGTGAATCGGTGTCCCTTTGATGATTCTCCAAACACCTAAAACAATAGCAAAACCAACGGAAAACGCAACAACCATCCGGAGGGTAAAGGCATCAATTCTTCCGGCACTTATGCCTGCAGCTTTGTCGGCTATAACAAGCAGTGCGGGTTCTGCGACAGTTGTTCCAAAGCCTATCATAAAGGCAAAAAGAATAATCCAGGCAGTAGAACCTTTACGCGCAAAATCACCTGCAAGTCCTTCTCCAACAGGAAAAATACCCACTTCAAGACCAAGAAGAAATACAGCTAAACCAACACCGACGATGGCAAGTCCTATGGTTGTAGAGAGCCAATTTTGGGGAACATTTTGTATGATTGCAAGTTGGAAAAACATAATAACAAGAATTATAGGAAGCAAATCCCGAAAAGATTCTCGTAAAAGCTTCAAAAATGAGGACAAACTCAGCATACATACCCTTTAAAATATAATTATGAATCATAATTATATAGTAACTCTTCTTTTAAACAGACTAAGAATAATGTAATTGGAGACTGTTTTATGGAATGTGTGATATTTTTAACGTAAAAAGCTAAAACTTTTAGCATAGTTAAATATAACTCTCGATAAAATTCGATTCTTCACAAGTGGACAGTTGGGAGAGTGGCCGAATCTACTACCTTGGAAAGGTAGCGTACTTTACTGTACCGAGGGTTCGAATCCCTCACTGTCCACCACTTATATTTTTACTCTAAAGCTTTCAACAAATCATCTTTATTTTGAACTCCGACTAGTGACAGGGCAGTTTGATTATCATCTGAAACAAGTCCCAAATCGGCACCTTGTTGGATGAGGTAGAGGCTGATATCATTGTATTTTTTATACAAGGAGAGCATTAAGGCAGTTTTTCCCTCATCATCTTGGGCGTTGATATCTGCCCCTTTTGTGACTAAAAGTTCTACAGCTTTCATATCTCCGACCCAGACGCTGTACATGAGGATAGTTTTGTTATGTTCGCCTGCGAGATTGGCATCGTCTTTTGTTTGGATAAGCTTCTGCAAAGGCTTGATGTTATCGGCTTTGAGAGCTTCTATGGCTTGCGAAAAAGTTGCGCCGTAAAGTGTCGCTGTAATAAGGAAAAGAAATGTCAGGGATTTTTTCATTTGAAACTCTTTTGTTTTAATTGGGCTATTTTATGATAATAACTCTTAAATAATAATAATTATCTTTTATGCCTTCTAAGTATTAAACTTCTCCAAATTTCTCACGAAGCGTGAATAAAAATGCAGACAAGGATACAGCGGCTACTGTGGCGATGCTAAAAGGAAGGGTGCTCCCAAAACTGTCCCATAGCCATCCGGCAGCAGCGAGAGAAACAAAGGTCGCGATGCCTACGCAGGTATAGTAAACGCCATAAGCGGTAGCTTTGAGCTCATTAGACACAGTATCGGAAATGATAGCTTTGGCAAGAGAATTAAAGCCCCCAGCAAAAAAACCGTAGATGAAGAACCCAAGCCATACTCCAATAACACCTCCAGAATTCATCGTCAAAGCGCCTAGACCAAAGGCTAAATAAATAAACGCAAGCAGAGGCACTTTGCCGAATTTATCTGCCATACGTCCTATTGGCATAGCAAAAAGAGAGATTACGAGATTATAAAGCGTGTAAGCAAGTGGAATTATGGCAAGAGCCATCCCGTTGTCACCGGCTTTTAAAATCATAAATGAGTAATTCATGGCAAAAAGGCTAAAAAGACTTTGAAACGCAACAAGCCAATAAAATGGGCTGCCCAGCAGAGAAGGTCTAAATCGTTGTAGAGAAGTTCGAGTTACAGGAGTGTCGGTAACAAAGAGAATGAGAATAATGAGCGCGATAACTCCAGGGATAAGACTCAAGGCAAACACAGTGCGAAAAGAGGCTTCGCTTTCTCCTAAAAAGTAGAGCAGGGCAAAGGCACTCAAACTTCCGACAACGGCTCCCGCGCTGTCCATCATTTTGTGAAAACCAAAGACAAATCCGCTCACCTCTTTGGAAGTTGACTGGCTTATGAGCGCATCACGCGGGGCAGAACGAATGCCTTTGCCGACGCGGTCTGCAATACGAACAGTTGCAATCATAGCGCTTGTTTGGGCAAAAAATGCAAAAGGTTTGATGAGATTTGAGAGTCCGTAGCCGACAACCGTAAGCACTTTGCGTTTTCCGAGCCAGTCTGAGTAAAAACCCGAAAGTGCGATGAGCAGGGCAACACCAAGTTCTGCCGTACCTTCAATAAGCCCGATTTCACTTTTGGTGGCATGCAAAAAACGATCGAGAAAGAGAGGCAAAAGCGGTAAAATCATCTCTGTCGAAAAGTCGGTAAAAAAACTGTTTGCACCGAGAGCGACAATATTTTTATTGAGTGCAGACATCCAAACTCCTTGCAATCATCTCGTTCAAAAACAATTATACGCCCGCAAAGATTAAGCCATCTTTACTAAGCTCTTTGCGCTATACTCTCAAAATGAAAAAAGGAAAGAAATGGCACTCAAAGCAACTATCTACAAAGCACTCTTAAATATAGCAAATATGGACACACACTATTATGCGGAGCATAACCTCACAGTCGCGCAGCATCCTTCAGAAAATGATCTGCGTTTAATGGTTCGACTCGTTGCGTTTGCTCTAAACGCAGAGGAAGATTTGGCTTTTACAAAAGGCATCTCTCAGGATGATGAGCCGGATTTATGGGTAAAAGAGCTTGACGGCTCCATAAAACTCTGGATAGATTTAGGCCAGCCGGATGAAAAACGTATCAAAAAAGCATGCGGGCGTGCTGAGAAAGTCATCATCTATATGTTTCAGGAAAACAGTGCGCAGGCTTGGTGGAAACAGATGGAAAATTCTCTCAAACGCTTTAAAAATCTCTCGGTAGTTTTACTGAAAATGGATGGAGATCTTGAGCGTTTACTAGAGAGAAGCATCTCCTTGCAATGTAACATCAGCGACGGGGAACTCACGATGATTAAAGACGAAGAGAGTGTTGTCATTCACGAAGAGCGCTACAAAGAGTTCTAAGTGAGTGCAGAGGTAAAAAGTTACTGCGTTTATATGCTCAGATGCTCTGATGAAACGCTCTACACCGGCATTGCCCGTGATGTGAACAAGCGTTTACATGAGCATAACACTTCGCCAAAAGGTGCAAAATACACCAAAATTCGCCGTCCTGTGACTCTTGTTTACAGCGAGAGCTGTGAAGATAAAAGCACTGCTCTCAAGAGAGAATACGCCATCAAAAAACTCACACGCGTACAAAAAGAGATGCTTTTAAACGCAGAAGATTAGACTACTTTTTGTGTCCTGAACCGCCGGTTCTTGGGCGTAACTCATTCATATTTTCTCCGCCAATCACATAAGCCTCACCAAAACCAAAAGTCGCTTCGCCGGCTTTTACCTCAAACTCTACAAGATTAAAATCTACCATTTTTTTGAGCATCTGTACCATGGAAGCATCAAATTTTTCTTCAAAAAGATTTAAAACCTCTTCAAAATGCAGACTATCTCTTGGAATAAACGCAGCTTCACATTCGAGTGAAATACGTTTACGTGCAAATAAATTTTCTGTTTTACTTTCATCTTCTATAAAAAAGAGCGAAGAAGAGGAGCTGCGTTTGAGGTTTTTGGAGTGTGTTGCAATGTCAGAAATGTAGATGTAAAAACGGTTGTTTTCATAAACGTAAGGCGCATAAGACGAAAATGGGTGACCTGCTTCATTTAAAGAGCCGATTACTGCTGTTTGTATATTTTCTAAAAAAGTTTTCATAGAAATTCCTAAAAATGGTTTTGTTGCAATAGTAACGCATCTTAGCGAATGCAACGGAAAACTTAAGAATAATAAAAGCAATTATCCTATAAACTGCTTTTATTATTGACTGATGGTCGGTCATTACTGCAGGAGTATAAATGGCAATTATAGTTGACAAGATACAAAAGAAAAAAGATATAGCTCTCTCATGCAAGTCACTTGTTGTGCAAGAAGGGATAAGTACACTAACAATCTCACGCCTTGCTAAAGAGGCGAAAATAGGGAAGGGAACTGTGTATGAGTACTTTAAAAACAAAGAAGAGATTGTTTTTGAGATAGCGAACATCATGATGCAAGAACACTCTCAAAAGTTACATGAACAGCTTCTCGAGCTGGGAAGTACCAAAGAGAAGGTAAAAAAGTTTTCAGAATTTTTTTATAGTGAAGAAGAGAAAGAACTTCGGGAGATTTACAAAGAGTTCGTCTCTTTATCTTTAATGAAGCCAAACGCAGAGATGGTTGCGTTTCAGACAGAGTGTTTTAATAACTACTACAACTGGTTTGGGGAGATACTTCAAGCAGGCGTGCAAAGCGGTGAGCTTAGAGCGGAGAGTTTGGCTCTTGCTCGGGGCTTATTTGTTGTAGGTGAGGGAATGTTTATTGCCAAAAACGCAACAAACGCCATAGAAGATTTAAAACAAGAGTTAGACACTTTTATAGATACATTATTTACATTACTTGAGGTACAAAAATGAAGAAGTTTTTATTTTTACTCCTGCCTGCGTTTGTCGGTGCGCAAACGCTGGAGTCGCTTTTGGATTTTGCAAAACAAAACAACAAACTCCTTGAAGCGCAAACACTCACAAAACAGGCCAAACAAAAAGAGCTTGACGCACAGCAGAGCAGCTACTACCCAACGGTGGACGTCGGCGCTTTCTACCAAAGCCTCGATGAGAGAACGCCTATGGTTGCGGGAGATATTTACAGCGGCTACGCAAAAGCAGGTTTGGACATTTATGACGGCGGCAAAAGATCTGCACTTGTAAACCAAAAAAGCAGTGAATTTAAAGCAAGCACTTATGATGAGAGTGAGCTGAAAAAAAGCATTAGCTTACAGATAGTGCAGGATTTTTACGCCATTAACAGCTTGAATTCTGCGCGCAAGGCGATGGAAGAAGCGAACAATTCACTCAAGTCGCAGCTTGCAAGAGTCTCTGCGTTTTATGAGGCGAAGCTTGCGACAAAAGATGAGGTAGACAGACTCCAATCGGCGTACGATACAAATGTTTACAATATTGAAGCCCTTAAACTCGATATTTTGACACTCAAACAAAGAATGGAACTGCAGCTTGGAAAAAAGATAGATTCTCTTGAAGAGTCTCACTTTAAAGAGATGTTTTTTGAGAGTTATGAGAGTGTGGACGCGCTTAAGTCCCTGGAGTCTTCACGTGATGCTCTCAGAAGTTCTGCAGATTCGCTCGATAGCGTTTATTATCCGCAGGTACGGCTGGAGGACACGTATAGTCTCTATGGCTATAACGATACAGACGCTTCGCATCCTGAGGGTTTGGAGAATCAAAACAAGATTATGCTCAGTGCGAATTTCAGACTCTATGACGGGGGCGTGGTTGCGCAAAACAAACAGGCAGTCGAGCTAAACGCAGAGGCGCTTTCCAAACGCATAGCATACAAAAACGACGAACAGAAGATGAATTATGAGCTTGCCCGCGCAAGAATATCTACAAGCAAAATAAAAATTCAAAGTGCCCAAAGTGCTCTTAGAGCGGCAAACAGCGCATTTGAGACCATAGAGAAAAAATACAGCGCTGGAATTGTGGACAATGTGGCTTATTTGGACGCGTTGACAGCGCAAACGAGCGCCGTTTCACTGTATGAGACAGCCCTTAATGACCTGGAAATAGCGTATGCGTTTTATTATTACTACAGTGGAAAAAATATTGAGGAGTTTTTACAATGAGAAAAATACTAATTGGTTTAATGGTTTTAGCTTTGTCGTTATCTGCGGCAGAGGTGTATGCAACGTTTAGCGTTCAGGCAGACAAAGATGCCAAGCTTGCGTTTGATGCGGGCGGGATTGTCAAAAATGTAAAAGTGGACGTGGCGAGTTCCGTAAAACAGGGGGCGGTTTTAGCTTCTTTGGAAAACGCAGACATCAAGGCTTCCCTCGACATGGCTAAGACTGCGCTCAAGTTTGCAAAAGCAGATTATGAGAGACAGCTAAAAGTAAAAGATCTCATAGACGCAGGCAAGTTTGACAGCTATGCATTTAAGTATGAAGATGCAAAAAATCAGGTGGCGTTTGCGCAGGCAAAGTATGACAAAACATATTTGAGGGCACCTTTTGATGGGGTTATTTACGCCAAAGACATTGAGGTTGGTGACACGGTAAGCGGGATGATGCTTAAAACGGTTTTTATGATTCAGAGTAAAAGTGAGAGAAAACTTGTTTTGGAATTTGACCAAAAATACCACGCTGTAGTAAAAAAAGGCCAAACATTTACCTATAAAGTAGACGGAGACGATAAAACTTATACGGGCGTGATTGAAAAAATTTATCCAAACGCAAACAATGCAAACAGAAAAATCATCGCTGAAGTGAAGGCAAAAGATTTTCTTACAGGACTTTTTGGAACTGGTTACATCACCGTTCCAGAAGCTAAGTAGCCTATTATGTACAAGCTCTCAATTAATAGACCTATAACAACGCTCATGTACGTGATAACCTTGGTTATCTTTGGTTATATGAGTTTTAAGGCTATGCCCTCAGCACTTTTTCCAAACATAGATTTTCCTATGGTTACGGTTCAGACGGTTTATCCGGGGGCAGAATCTGGCACAATTGAATCTCAGGTAACGGATAAAATAGAAGAGGCCATTTCCCGTATCGGCGGAGTGGACTCCATAACATCAACAAGCAGCGAAGGCGTGAGTGTTGTTATGATTAAGTTCTTTTTAGAACGCGACATTGACGAAGCGACCAATGATGTCCGCGACAAAGTAGCCTCGGTTGTTCTGCCTCGTGAGGCAAAAATGCCGCTTGTCAGCAAGCTTGACATCGGCGGCGCACCGATTGTAAACATCTTTTTAACGCCTAAAAACGGAAGCCTCAAAGAGTTGATGCTTTTTGCAGATGAGAAGGTCAAACCGAAACTTCAAAAAATTAACGGCGTGGGTGCGATTAATATTTTAGGATATAAGGACAGAGAGATAAAAATCTTCCCAAATCCTGAGCTTCTAAACAAGTTTAACATCAGTGTTACAGAGCTAAATGCAGCGGTTGCGGCGGAAAATGTCAAAATAGGCGGCGGAAAACTCATCTCTCAAACGCAGGAGTTTACGCTCAAAACAAAAGCGGACGCACTAAGCGTAAGTGAGCTTGAAGAGATAATTATCAAAGACAATATCCGCCTTAAAGATATAGCCAAAGTTGAGGATGCTCTGAGCGATGCCAAAAGCTACTCCGCGTTTAATGACGTAGAAGGCGTTATGCTTGAGGTGCAAAAAATCTCCGGTACGAACACTATAGAGATTGTAGATAAGGTTAAAGAGGTCTTTCCTGAGCTTCAAACTTTAGCGGGAGAGAATTTTAATGTGCAGATTTTAAAAGATACAACTCCGGTTATTGTCAGCTCACTTGAACATGTGAAGTTTGACCTTGTTTACGGGGCACTTTTGGCAGTTGTTATTGTCTTTTTCTTTTTAAGAAACTTGACTATTACAGTTGTTTCTGCCATCTCCATTCCTGCTTCCATTTTTGGGACCTTTGCTTTGATGGACTATATGGGTTTTGAGCTGAACAAAATGACGCTTATCGGGCTTACTTTGGCCATCGGGATTATTATCGATGATGCCATTGTCGTCATTGAAAACATCTACAAAAAGATGGAAGCGGGCATGAGCAAGTTTGAGGCCGCAGTTGAGGGAACTAAAGAGATGGCGTTTACCATTATGGCCATCTCGGCTATGCTTTTGGCCGTTTTCATCCCTGTCTCTTTCATGAGCGGGATTGTCGGGAAATTCTTTGAATCTTTCGCTATGACGGTTGGGTTTGCGGTTATTATCTCCTATTCCATAGCTCTGAGTTTTATTCCGAGCTTGAGTGCGCGCGTACTGCATAAAGGGGAAAACTGGTTTTACAATGTTACAGAGCCGTTTTTCAAACTTCTGGAGAAGATGTACGAGTTTACGTTAAAACTGGTACTGCGTTTTAAAATCCTTACCCTCATTGTTGTTTTTGCAACTTTCTTTGCCTCTTTGAGTCTTTTTCCAAAGATTGGTATGGACTTTATTCCAAAAGAGGATGCAGCGGAGTTTGAGATTCAGATGAAGGCAAACGCAGGAGTTTCCCTTGAAGAGATGGTACGTAAATCTAAAGAAGTTCAGGCCATGGTTCAAGAAGATAAAAGCGTTATGTATACGACTTTAAGTGTCGGCTACAACTCGGCACAGGAGAAAAATAAGGCTGTCATTTATGTCAAACTTCTCCCAAAAGAAGAGAGAACAAATAATCAGGAACAAATAGTTCAGGACTTTAGAGGCAAGCTCAAAGTATTTTCCAAAGATATGTTTATTACCGCGGCAGCTATTCCTAACATTAAAGGTGCCGGCGTTTCTGTACCTTACCAGATTGTTTTAAAATCTGACTCTTTTGAAGACTTGCAAACAGCCTCTAAAAACCTGACAGAACATTTGGCGAAAAAAGAGGGGTTTGTAGATATTGACACAAATTTAGATGCCGGAAAACCGCAGATAGATTTAACAATAAACAGAACAAACGCAAATCGTTTAGGCATTTCGGCTTCACAAATCGCACAGGCAATCGCCACTGCATTTTCAAGCGACTTGGAAGTTTCCTATTTTGAAGAAAACGGCAAACAGTATAACATAACACTGCGTTTTAGTGATACTAACAGAGTGAGTGTTGAAGACATCAAAAAGATGCAGCTTCGTGACAAAAACGGCAACCTTGTCTATCTTGACGGCCTTGTTAATTTTACTCAAAGCGAAGCACTGGCAACTATCAACCACTTTGACAGACAAAGACAGGTGACGGTTTATGCTGACTTGTTCGGGCTTGACCTTGGCGGTGCGGTTGCTTACACAAGAGAGTCCATAGACTCGCTTATGCCGGCAACTGTAAGCTACAGGTTTACGGGTTTTGCCGAAGAGATGGAAAAAACAGGCAAGGCTTTTGGTGTGGCAATCGGTCTAAGTATTATCTTGATGTTCATTATTTTGGCTATTTTGTATGAGTCACTTATTCAGCCAATCATCATCATGATGGCTTTGCCTCTGAGTATCATTGGGGTGATGTTAGCGCTGTACATGAGCGGTTTGCAGTTTAGTTTGTTTGTTATGATTGGTTTTATGTTACTTATGGGAATGGTCGGCAAAAACGCAGTTCTTCTAGTGGACTTTGCAAACGCAGCTATGGCTCGGGGCAATAGTGCCGATGAAGCGCTCATAGAAGCCGGCGAAAAAAGACTTCGACCTATTTTGATGACAACCATCGCTATGGTTTTTGCTATGCTTCCTTTGGCTCTAGGCAGCGGAATAGGAAGTGAGACAAAAGCACCGATGGCAATCTCAATCATCGGTGGTTTGTTAAGTTCAATGGTTTTAACACTCTTAGTTGTTCCTGTTATGTACAGACTCATTAACCCGTTTGACAGATGGCTTAGAAAGTTCTATGAGAAGAAAAAAATAATCTAGTTACTGATGTTAGGCACTTTATGAACAAAGTTCATAAAGTGGCAGGGACCCGTATCTGTCGGATACGGGAGAAAAATTCATCTGAGTAGGGTATAATTTAGCAAAAAAGTGATGTTATGGAACTTACTCTACTTATTAAATCTGTTTTGGGCTTGGTTGTTATACTTGGTATTTTAGTTTTTTTACTTGTCATGTCTTCTAAAAGTAAAAAAGCCAGCAGTGTTGAAGTCGTTGAAAAAGCAGCGGCACAAGCAAGACCCGCAACAGATTTACCGACACTTACGGCTATTGTGAAAAATAAAAAATCAAGTGCGAAAGAGTTGAAAGAAGCGCTTGATTTGATAATGAAATATCATGGAACAATTCATCCAAAGTTAGGCTCAAGAACACATCCGGAGTATGATATTTATATGGAAATACTCTTTATGATCTGCAGACATCCAAATACCAATAAAGATATCATTTTAAGTTTTAACAGAGAGTTGGAGCAAAAAAATCCTGACTATAAAGTTGAGATAAATGAAGCGATAACAAAAGGGCTAAACTCCAGAGGAGCTTAGTTTTTATGCTTTTTGTGTCTAAAAGCTTTTTCTTCTTCTTTCATTGCGTTTAGACTGCTGATTACCTCAATGGAAGCTTCCTCGGCATTTTTAAAATAAGTCATGACATTTTTCGCTTCACTGATGCAAGTCCCGTTTACAACGCATTCTACGGCTTTGTGTATGTTGTCATGAACAAGTTTGTGAGGTGTTTCGAGTTTGTTAAAACTTGCACATTTACCAAATTTTTCTTTTCCGCTTCCCTCAAAATACCATTTGCCTAAACGGCACTCTTTATCTGAAGAGAAATGTCCTATTTTTTGATTGTTAAAGACACTTTTGTATCCATTTGCTTTAAAAAGCAGGTGGTCGAGTTTTGTTAAAACCATAAAAATAGCATAAGTAACATCTTTGTTATCACATGAGATAAGCTGTGTATTAGTTGTGAGTTGTTCCATCTGTTTTGCAAAGAGATACATTTGTTCATTTGAACTTGAAGAGAGTTCTTCCATCGCTCTGGAATGCTCATGCACTTCTTGTGTGTTTTGTTTGAGGCTTTGAACTGTTATCTCTACTTCACTTGTTGCTTTTTGAGTTCTTTCTGCGAGTTTACGAACTTCGTCTGCAACCACAGCAAAACCGCGTCCATGTTCACCGGCACGTGCTGCTTCTATGGCTGCGTTTAAAGCTAAAAGATTTGTCTGGTCGGAGATATCTTTAATGAGGTTAATGACTTGAGATATATTTTCAACATTAGAGTTAAGCGTACTTACTTGGTCATAAGTGCTTGTAATATGGGTAAGTAAAGAGTTCATTGTTTCACTCATGATGCTTACTTCATTTGAACAGTTTTGTGTGTAATCGCTGTTTTGAATATTAAGATTATCTATGCTTTCAAGTGCAAGAAGATTGGAACTCAGGTCCGTTTGAATAAGCGCTAAATCTCTTGTACAGCCGTCACTTAAACCTTGTGTTAAAGATTGTATGAGCTCAGCCATGACATTGGCACTATCGGCTTGTGTGGCTTTAATCTCTAACTCTGCTATTTTTGTATCTGCTCGTTCAAGTTGAGTCCGAAGTATTTCAATTTCTTTTTCTTTTGCGCTGAGCTCCGCTTTGTGTTTATCATTATCTCCAAAAAACATACTTACCCTTTAACTTTAATAGGTCGAGTATATAGTAAATAATATAAGAATACATAATTTAACCGTTGATTATTATCTCATCGCTCGCTTTACCCTGAATAGTGTGTATATCTTTCTCGTTAAGCTGTTTGAGTGTTTCCAAATCCATAACTCCCGTTGCTATTAGAGATATTCCAACCGTATCTGTAATCAGACGAAGCGCAGAGAGTGACTGTTGGCTTTGTGTTAAAAAGTAGCTGCTCTCAGCTTTAATGTAGAGCGGGCGTAAATCTCTCAGGTATTGGTAGTCATTGCTTTCGCCTATAAATTCATAGATACCCATATCGATGTTATATTTTTCAAAAAGAGCTTTGAAATCTTTGACATCTTTTGTATTTTTACGGACAAGCTTATCCGGCATTTCAATAATAAGTTTAAGCGGAAACTTTGAGCCGTATACTTTGAGCAAAGAAGCAATCTCATCATAAGTCTCCTGGAGTTCAAGATACTCAAATGAGAGTCGAATAGAACATACTGAGCCTTTGAGTTTTGGGTCTGTATTTTTAAAGAGCATCTGAATGATGTTCTGGTAGATTTTATTGCTCAAACCGGCTTGATTGGCAGGGGCCATAAACTGTCCGTAATAGTACGTTTTGTCTGTGCTATTAAGGGCTAAGCTCAAGGCATTGTGCGCCACTTTTTTCGCTTTTGCATCTACTGTCTTGTATGGAACAAAACTAAACTGTTTAAGGGCAAGCGCTTCTTTGATAATCTCTCTCCATGCTTCTTTTCCCATGACTTCAATTGCATCTTCGGCTTTGTCAAAGTGAATATGCGTTTCAGAGAATTTTGCCTGAGTGAGTGCATTGTCGGAGTGAGAGAGGAGTTCACTTATTTTTTGTCTGTAGTTATATTCATAAAGGCCGATAGATAAAAAGGTGGTTTTCTCATCAAGCTCGAGAGCATTTATTAGCGTCTGGCTTGTGTTTTTAATCTCAAGTGCCATTTTTTCTGCTTCAACATCTGTGCATTCGGGAATAAAAATCGCAAATTCTGTCCCATTCATTCTGGCGATGATTGCTTCTTTGTATTTGCTTGAAGCACTTTTAAAAACCTCTGAAATGTCTAAAAAGAGCTTATCTACTTTTCTGTGGCCTATCTGTTCATTGGCTTCAATAACGCCGCTGAGGGCAATCATCATATTAATACCGCCCTTTGAAGATGCGTCTATTTTAAGGTATTCGGGAAATTTGTCTATAAGATATTTTCTGTTTCTAAGTTTTGTTGTCGGGTCAATGTACTCAAGCTCTTTTTGGCGTTTAAGCTCTTCGTTCCCTTTTTCAAACATGGCTTTTACTTTTGAGACCATGTTGTTCATACCTAAAACAACATCTTTAAACTCTTTGGTGTAAGGAATCTGCTCCTGAATGATAAACTCGTTTCTTATGACTGCTTCAGCTTGCTTTTGCACACCTTTGAGGGGCTTTAAGATAGCAACAAGAAGGAGATTGAGAATAGCGAGGCCAATAGCTGCCAAGATACCAAAAGAGATGAGCAGGTTCTTTAAGATAGTGTAAAGTTGTGTATAGGCATAGGCTACATCGCTCTGAACATGTAATATACCCACTTGGCTCCAGCCTGCAGAAACATTGGCGGAGGCTACGGGCGCTTCAAGAGTTATTGTGTTTAAAAACCACTGAGGCACATCAGCGGATTTACTCTCAATCTTTCTCTCATACAAGATGACATTGTCCACATCCACAAGAGATATAGTGAGATAGTTCCCGCTGTCAAAGTTGGCGTTTATCATGGTTGACATCATGGAGATATCCCCATTTGCTCCACCCAAAGAGAGGCTTAATGAGGAAGCGGTGTTTTTCGCATCTTCATAAAGCCTTTCAGAAACAGATTCATTTGCGCTTTTAAAGTTCAGTGTCAAAACTGTTCCAAGTATAGCAAGAAGAAAGAGTGAGAGCAGGAGTGCTATTTGTTTGAAGAGAGTCATATTTTTTGCCTTTTCATGTTGAGTTTAAGTTCATCCCATTTTTTGTGGGCTTTGTCGTTGTTCACTTTTTTACCGGTTCCACCGGCAGAGTTGGCTTTATAGAGAGATTCTCCGTTGAAGTTGTAGATTGGTGTGAGGTCTGTTCTCTGAGAGGCCGGAAAAATTTTGAGATTGTAGTTATCAAGTACAAGCGGTTCGGAGCGCGGTGTTTCGAAGTAGGTTAAAACCATGTGCGAAGCTGCGAATCTGGTTGATTTTACATAGGTAAAGAAGAGCTTCTTGCTGTCTACACCCAAATAAATCAGGGCAAAATATTTGCTGATGACATAATCTTCACAGTCACCCATATCTTTGCCTAAAAACTCCCACGGAGTTGCCCAGTAATCACTGACACCGTAAACCTTTTGGTCTGAAGTATATCTCACGCTATTAAAAAAATCATTGACAGCGTTTAATTTTTCCATGTCGCTGGAGCTTTTGACCTCGTCCAAAGTTTTTTGCAGATAAAAAAATCTTTTTTTTGCAAAGACCTTGTATTTTCCCTCAATTTTTGACATCAGTCCATCATCCACATAAGGAGTGTCTGCATAAACCGCATCAACAAAAAGCATGAGAAACAAAGTAATCTTTACGAGAATCATGCAGTGATTATAACTAATTTTGTCTTTTGTTGAAACCCGAAGTTCCCTCTTTTGCCTTTGTTTCAAAGTCGCCGGCAAAGGGTTTTAAATATTTTGGAACAGCACGCCCTTTGAGTTTCATCATATCTTCAAGCATCGCCTCTGCTACAGACTCGGACGAGAGCTTTTTGACTTCTGTGAGATAGCCAAATAAAAGCTCTCCCAGGCGCTCCAGAGAAATTTTCCAGGTAGAGTCTGTTTGAGTATAAATCCATGCGCTAAAGGCATAAAAGTTTTCATAAACGCTTTCATTTTTCCAAAGCAGCAGAATAGATTTTTTAAAATTTCCGCTGTTGTAGGTCAGGTCCCAAAAACGGGCAAAACGTTTCATAATCTGAATGTCATTAAAACTCAAAAGAGAATTCTGTAAAATATCATAGGGCGGTTTGTCGCTGTACACCATGGCAAACTCTTCATCATGGCGTTTAATGTAGGTTCCTGAGAGTTTTTTGAGTATGCCTATCTGAATCTCGCAAGAGCTCATGTTTACAAGTTTGTCCAAGTTCGCTCCAAAACTCTTCAAACTCTCGCCCGGAAGTCCGACGATGAGGTCGAGATGGATGTGCGCATGTGTTTGGTTTTCTAAAAAGCTGATATTCTCTTCTATCTTTTGCAGATTAAGCTGGCGGGATATGTTGTTTGCTACTTCAAGATTGAGAGTTTGTATACCGATTTCAAGCTGCAGGGCTCCATGAGGAAATTTGGCAATTTTTTCTCTGAGTGAAGCTGGAAAATGGTCAGGTATAACCTCAAAGTGGGCGAAGTACGGCTCATTCTTGGCAAGGAAAAAGTCCAGAATTCTGTTTGCGGTTTTCATATTGAGATTAAAAGTTCTGTCTACAAATTTGAAGTTTCTAGCACCTCTTTGCCAAAGATTTTCAAACTCTTCTAAAACTTTGTCCAAGTCAAAAGCGCGTACTTTTTCATCCATAGATGAGAGGCAAAACTCACACTCAAAAGGACAGCCACGGGAAATTTCTACATAGATGTAGCGATTTTTTACATCTTCGTCCGTGTAGTGTTTGTAAGGAAGTTCTATTGTTTTTAAATCAGGCAGAGTCATTTTTATGATTTTTTCTTTGGGTGGAGATAGTTGCAAAATATTTTTACAAAGGGCATAAAACGCAGTGTCTCCTTCACCTTCGATAATGAAATCGGCATCATCAAAATTAACTCTGTAAGGTTTGTAGGTGACTTCGGGACCACCTAAAATAATGGTCGTTTTTGGGGAAACTTTTTTAATTACCTCAATGAGTTCACTTACCTCTGAAGCATTCCAGATGTAAACTCCAATGCCTATAATATCTGGAGAATGAAGAAGAAGTTTTTCTGCAACAGTCTGCACGGCATCGTTGATGCTGAATTCTAAAATTGCCGTTTGGTCTTGAAGTTCCTGCATGTTTGCATACAAATAGCGAAGCCCGATGGCAGTGTGGGCGTACCTTGCGTTTAAAGTTGTTAGGATTATTTTTGTCATAAGGAGAAGTTTATCATAAGCTAGCAAAGAGTGCTGGCTTATTTATGGATTCTACTTCTGTCTATAAGCTGGTTAAGAAGATTCCCAAGTTGATCACTCGCTTCTTCCATACGTCTAAAGTTTTCTGTAATAATTGCTGCATTCTTTTCCTCAAATACAGTGTTGGAGAGTACATACCCATAGTTTGACAGAGCCATATCATGAACAATTTTATGAGGCTCTGCAAGTTTTGGATAGATTTTAGAACTTTTGAAAAGTTCAGCGCCTTCATTTGCATACCATTTTCCAAAGTGACACATCGTATGATCCGTCAAATTGCGATTAGCATCTTTATTCATGACACTTGCATAGACAGCAGATTTAAAGATGGAGTGGTCTATTTCTATTAGAGAGACCAGGAAAACATTTTGAAGTACTTTTGCATCCTCTGCTGTGCCGCGTGCATCTTGATCGAAGAGATGAAGTGTTTGCGAGAAGTTGCCCATATGTGCCATGGACCCTTCTGCAAGTTGTGCCATAGTCTGTGACTCTTCTTGAATAAATACGGTCTCTTGCTGAAGCGTTGAGATTGTAATGGAGATCTCTGAGGTTGCTTTGGCAGTTCTTTCGGCTAATTTTCTTACTTCATCTGCTACAACGGCAAAGCCGCGTCCATGTTCACCTGCACGTGCGGCTTCAATGGCTGCGTTTAGAGCAAGAAGATTTGTCTGTTCAGCAATATCTTTGATGAGACCGGCTATGGATGAAATCTCTTTGGATTGATTACTGAGGCTGTTAACTCCCTCAATTGTTTTTGAAATACTCTGGTTGAGATTTTCAAAGTTGTGGTTGACTGAGAGAACAGCTTCAAGACTCTCTTGTGAAAGTTTGGCAGTCTGATTGGCCTTTTCAACAATGTGACCCATGAGCTCATTACCGTCTTCAATATCTTTTTTAATATCATAAAGCCCGCCTGTAGTTCCTCCGCCTAAGCTGTTGAAGGATTTTGCTAGTTCTCCCTGAACAGCAAGAATTTTACCTGCAACAATTCCTTCGAGTGCAAGATTCAAAGAAGGGACATTTTTCTTAATAGTGCCCTTGAGACCATTAGAAAAAATGTAAGCTGTTTTGTCGCCAGCTACAGCAAGATCTATAGCTGAAGCAGTATCACGCATGAAAGCCTCAATTTGATCTGCTAGGTTATTATATCCCCATGCAATGTCAAAATATATTGAATCTTTAGGAATATTTGTAACTCTGCCATCAATTTTACCCTCTCCTGCATCTTTAATAATCTCTGTTACTTTTGCGAGGAGTTGGTCGGCTTCATTGTTCGTTTGTGCGGGAAAAAACAAGCCGATTGCAAAGAGTACGAATACGCCAAGAGCAAGAATAAACGAAGTAGAAAACGCAAGATAAATTGCAACAACAAGAGAAGCGACAAGGAAGTAGATTGTTTGCTTATTTTTGAAGATTGATAATGAATTCATCGTATGTCACCTTGTTGTTTTTTAAAGTAGTTTCCAATAGTAGGGCTGAAGCATTCATTCCACCGGATTTTTCAGCCTGAAGAAGAGCTTCATAAATGCCTTCTATGACTTTTAAAGCAGACTCTTTGGGTTTTCTACGAACAGAATAGTAACCTATTGTTTCTCCTCTATCGTTAAAAGATGGTGTGACATTTGCAAAAACCCAGTAAAAATCACCATTTTTACATTTGTTCTTCACATAAGCGTTAATAGCTTTTTTGTCTTTAAGTCTGTCCCACAAAAGTTTGAAAACAACTGCCGGCATATCTTGATGTCTTAAAATGTTATGAGGAGCATCAAGAAGCTCACTCTCTTGATAGCCGGACATCTTAATAAAAGTTTCATTTCCATAAGTTATTCGACCTTTTAAGTCGGTCTTTGAGACGATAAAATCATCTCCCTTCATAAAAATTTGCATAATAACCCCATAAAATAAAATAAACTTTTTTAATTATACAACAATAAGAGAATGAAGGAGATATTTTTGATAAGAAAGTAAAATTGTAGGACTTCTACCCAGGCTCTAAAGGGGAAAATGAAGCCTGGAAACAGATAATTATTAAGAGGATATATTCTCGCTTATGAAAGGGGGGGAAAACATAATTGAGAACAGGATTATAATAATTATAAGTTAATGTTTAGTTAATAGTCTTTGAATTATTTTTTAGATCAAACTGCTCCAACATAGCATTGAGTTTCGAATAAAGCTGCGTTGAAGCATCTTCCATAGTTTTAAAGTTTTCGAAAATCTGCTCAGGGTGGTCGTATTTGAGCGTATTTTTCTCTTTTACAAATTTTAAATTTTTAAAGAGACTGTTATGAACCAATTCATGAGGAGCATCCATTTCTTTGAAGGCTTTTGTTTGCCCAAATCTTTCTTTACCTTCTTCTAGATACCATTTACCCATGCGGCATTGTGTATGATCACCAAAAACCGCTTTATCATTTTCTTCTAAAACAGCAGAATAAGAGCGTGATTTAAAGATAATATGATCAACTTTAACAAGCGTAGTGAAAAGGCGATTTTGAATTTTTATAGCTGCTTTTGAAGAATCATTTGCAAGAGAATTAAGTTCGCTAAAGGTATTCTCAAATTGATGTATTACTTCGCTTGAGCTTTGTGCAATATCAGAGATTCTGTCCGAATTGCCTCTGATGTCATTTGCTTCTTGCTGGAGAGTTGAGATGTTTATTTCTATCTCATGTGTTGCTTTACCTGTTCTCTCCGCAAGTTTGCGTACTTCATCTGCTACAACAGCAAATCCGCGTCCGTGCTCACCGGCACGTGCTGCTTCTATGGCTGCGTTTAGAGCTAAAAGGTTTGTCTGGTCGGCTATGTCTTTGATAAGACCTACAATTACAGAAATATCTCTCGAGCGGCTCTCCAAACTTACAATTCCTTCATGTGAGGAGCTTATAAGTTCTAGCAGAGAACTTAATCTCTCTCCTATGGTGATTACACTTGAGAGACTGTTAGATGACTCCTGCGCCGTTTGCTCAGACATCTCAACAATCTCACGAGAGTTATTTAAACTTAAGCTTATATCTTCTTGTATAATTGCCAAACTTTGAGTCATCCCGCCGCCTAGATTTCCTATTTTGCGCGAGAGTTCTCCCCTGATTTTAGTTTCATAGCCGCTTGCAATCGAGCCTATGGCTTTATTGAGCTCTGCAGAAGTTGTTTTAAATTTACCATGTAATCCTGCTGGATAAGTACGTCTGTATGTTTTGCCTGCGGAGGCGTTTTCTATGGCTGTTGCAACATCACGCATAAAGGCTTCTAGCTGGTCAAGTACATCATTTACATTCCAAGCAAATTTAGACTCTGGGGAGTCGTTATGTGGAATATTCGTTACACGGCTTTCAAGTTTTCCAAGAGCTGCGTCTCTTAATACACTTTGTATTGATTGCATAACTTTGGAGGAGTCATCTGTATTAGACTCTGCAGGAATGAAAACTGTCAAAATTAAAACAAGAACAACGGCACCTGCAAGTATAAAGCTAGATGTAGCCAGACCGAAAACAGCTACGGCAAAAAGAGCGACGAATAGTAACAGAGATTGACTATTCTTGAAGAGAGATAATAAGTTCGTCATAACCAACTCCTTTTTCTTTACATAATTCATCTAAAATTTTTCTTGAAGCTTCAATGCCGCCGCTTCTTTCAGCATCCAACATTTTTGTATAGAGTGGCTTTATAACCTCGAGAGCTCTTGGATTTGGCATACGTCTTACCGAATAAAAGCCTACAATATTATCTCTTTCATCCAGAGATGCGGTAACATTTGCATAGACCCAGTAATCATTGCCATTTTTTGTTTTATTGATTACATAAGCAAAAATTTCTTCTTTGTTTTGAATTCTCTCCCAAAGAAGTTTAAAAACAAGTTTTGGCATTTGTGGATGTCGGACTATATTGTGAGGCTGCCCCAAAAGTTCAGCCTCCGTGTACTCGGCCATATCCATAAATATCTGATTTACATAAGTCAAACGGCCCTTTGTATCTGTTTTTGAGACAATGAAATCATCTTCTTTCATTTCTATAATCATTAAAATAGTTTCCCCTCGGAATGATTTTTTGCACGAGAAAAAATTATAGCATATTTGTAAGCTATAATTCGCCAAGGAAAATTTATGGCTTTACTGTTGGCAATATTTTATTTTTTTTATTTTGGCATTGTGGGAATCTACATTATTTTTATGCCAAAAGTACTCATGATGGTAGGCTACAGCGCCAGCGAGATAGGCATCATATTTGCCGCAGGTCCGCTTGTACGTTTTTTGCTTCCCTTTGCGTTTACGCGAGGTCTGGAACTTAACTTTAAAAACTTCAACATCTCACTTTTTATTATGCTTGTCAGTTCGCTTGCGTTTTATATGTTTTTATATGACTTTTGGGGACTTTTTTTAGCCAATATTACTTTGAGTATAGGAATGAGTTTAATCTTGCCTTATGTGGAAGTTATAGCGCTTGAGGTGCTAAAAAAAGAGGGGTATGGAAAAATACGACTCTATGGTTCCATAGGTTTTGTTCTTGTAGCTTTAGTACTTGTGAAGTTTTTAAGTTCCCCTCAAATTGCTCTTTATTTTATGATTACGTTTGTCTTTCTAACCGCAATCATTGCATTTATCATCGCAAAAGATGTCCATCAAAAAGCTCCAAAAAAAGAAAAACTTCCAAACGACATCACATTTCTTTCGCATTACAAACTTTGGGTAGGTTTGTTGCTGATGCAGATGAGTTTTGGCGCTTTTTACAACTTTTTCACCATCTACGAAACTGATCAGGGCGTGAGTCTTGACATGACAATCTACCTCTGGACTTTTGGCGTTTTGGTTGAGATTTTAATGCTTTTTTTCCAGGGGAAAGTTTTAAAGTACAATCTTGTGCTCTTGCTTCAGATAACGACATTTTCGGCTGTTGTAAGATGGTATTTGGTTTATTTGTTCCCTACAAATCTGGGAGTGCTCTTCTTTACCCAGTCGCTACATGCTCTGAGTTTTGCTCTGTTTTACTCCGCATCCATTTCATACCTGCATCAGCTCTACTCAAATAAAGTTCTGGCACAGCAATTTTTTTCCGGTATCACCTACGGGCTGGGCGGTCTTATCGGAGCACTCTGTTTTGGGTATATTTATGACTACTATCCCGAAGATATCTTTTTGGTTGCTTCTTTTGTTGCGTTTATAGCTTTTGTTTTCATAACTTTGTGGAGCAGAAGTCCTGATGGAAAAGGTGTATCTCTTTAAATTAAGGAAAATTAGATGAAAAAGATTATTTTACTGCTCATGGCTTTTTTTGTAGAGCTCTTTGCCAAAGATGTTTTTGTTCAGGAAATACTGGACTATTCATTCGTAAGCATTGATGGAAAAGCTATTACAGTCATGTTTATACTTAAAATTGTTCTTATTATGTTTGTAGGTTTCACTATTGGCTGGATTTATAAAAACAAAATAATTAATTCGAAAAAAATGTCTGAGAAAATATCTATTGCTACAAGAACGATGCTTGGAAGCCTAGGCTATTATTTTATAGTTTTTCTTACTTTGACCATTACACTAAACGCAGCGGGACTGAATCTTTCCTCTTTGGCGGTCGTTGCCGGAGCACTTTCTGTGGGTATTGGTTTTGGTCTGCAAAACATTGTCTCAAACTTTATCTCAGGCATAATTTTGATGTTTGAAAAAACAATTACGGTTGGCGACTATGTGGAGCTTGCCAGCGGTATACGCGGAACTGTACGTGAGATTCGCCTGCGTGCTACCATCATTACGACGAATGAGCAGATAGACATTATTGTTCCAAACTCAGATTTCATACAAAACTCTGTGACAAATCTTACACTCAATAACGAAGTTATTAGAATGCGGATTCCCTTTGGAGTGGCATACGGGACAACCATAGAAAAAGTGAGGGAAGCGGTTCTTGATGAGATAAACGCAGATGAAACACTGCCGCATATGCAGCATAATAATGAGTTCCAGCCAAAACTATGGATGGTTGCCATGGGTCCAAGCAGTGTCGATTTTGAGCTTGTCATCTGGGTGGAAGGTGAAAATACGAAGAAGTTGCGGACAAATACTTCCATCTATCTGATGAAAATATATGGACTTCTGTATAAACATTCCATAGCAATTCCTTTCCCGCAAATGGATATTCACGTCAAAGAGGTGGAAAAACATGTATAAACAGGTCAAAATTATTTGTGATGAATTGAGAAAGGATGCTCTTTTTGAGGGGATAGTTTCCTATATTAGAGAACATTATGAGACAGAAATAATAATTCATTCGCATAAAGAAGTTTTTGAAGAAAGTTCAGAGCATGAACTTTTTTTGCTCTTTTTGGATGATGATGAGATTAAAATGTTTTTTTATAATCATTTGGAGAAAGATCTCAACATCGCTCTTTTACCAAATGCAAATGCTAAAGTATCAGTGAAGCACTATGGAATATCTGCAGATGTTTTTGAAGCTGTGGACGATGCTTTTAATGAAGAACTTTTAAGTGAGATTGATATTTTACTCTGCAATGAACATATTGCCCTTTGGGAGATTGTTATAGGCGATATGCATGGGATGAACAGACTGGATTTCAATGACAACAACATCTTCCAAATAATAGCTATTTTTTGGCACAATCTAAAAAATATTAAGTTCAAAATTTACACTCTAGAGATTTCAAAAGAGAATAAAGTACAAACAGCTGCCTCTGGAATTATGATTTTGGAAAATTTCATCAGTAGAGAAAAATCTACAATCAGCGAAACCCTCTCAATTCATGACGGAAAGCTGAATGCTTTTATTTTGGCTCCGACTTCTATTCTCGCTTATCTCTGGTACCTGATTGCAATTTTTGTGAGTCAGCGTATTTTTGTATCTGCTTTGCCAAAAAGTCTGGGTTTCATCAACTCTTCATCTCTCAAAATTACATCCACAAAACCCATAGAGTATCTTTTGGACGGAGCGGCTCTTTGTTCACAAGAGTTGGAGCTTAAAGTCTTGGCCGATGCGCTGCGAGTACACTTAGGGCGCTCTTTGCTTGAAAGTGTCAAGCAAGACAAAGAAGTTTCAGAGCTAAAAGACACTATGAAGCTCAATACGCTTCCTGTAAAAGAGATGAGCGATATTTTGGTGGACGGCAAACTTCCTTTATTTAAAGTGGCAAGCGATGAGGAGTTTAAAGATCTTTTCTTGGCCTTGAGAAGCAGTTCAAAATTTTCTTATGTTTATTTGACTTTAATGATTTTAAGTACGCTTTTGGCAACAACGGGGCTTTTTGCAAATTCTGCTCCGGTAATTATCGGAGCGATGATTCTTGCTCCGCTCATGGCTCCTATTATTTCTCTTGCTATGGGCGTGGTACGTGCGCAAGAGCACATGGTAAAGAACAGTTTAAAAACACTTGCCATTGGCATTGGCATGGCTCTTTTATTCTCTTGCGTTTATACTTTGATGATGCCGCTGGAACAGATAACACAAGAGATGCAGAGCAGGTTGCATCCTAATGTCCTTGACTTACTTGTAGCCATCTTTTCAGGAATTGCCGGAGCTTATGCATATTCCAAAGAAGAAGTTGCAAAATCTTTAGCGGGTGTCGCTATTGCCGTAGCGCTTGTTCCTCCTTTGAGTGTAACGGGTATTGGTATCGGACTTGGAAACCTTGAGGTCATTTACGGGTCATTCTTACTCTTTAGCACGAATCTTGTAGGCATTACACTCAGTGCTGCGCTCACTTTCGTTGTGTTAGGTTATGCCCCTTTGTCTCGGGGAAAAAAAGGGCTCTACTACACAATAGCACTCTTAGCTCTTGTAACCCTGCCTCTAGCACTCTCTTTTTATAAGATAGTAGAAAAAAACGATTATCTAAAAGAATTAAAAAGTATTAAACATCTTACTATCGATGGTAAAGATGTGGAACTTGTTATTAAAGGTATCGTTATTCAAAAAGAGGTGCTTATCGTTGATTTGGAGGCAGTGTCTGCTTCAGGTTTGCACAATGAAGATTTTGATGAACTTAAAGAGACTCTGGAGAAAAAGCTAGACAAAAAAGTTGTTTTGGAGATTAATTCAAAGATTGTGGTGAGATAAAGTTGGCAAAGGAGATTTGCATCCTTTGCCGCTCATGTTAGTAGTCCATTATGAGGTTGGCAGTTAAAGTCGTATCTGTGTTTTCTTTGTCACCCGGATTGTTTACATAATCCACTTTGTAGCTCAGACCGGCTGAGAAAAGTGTTGAAAGTTTGCTTGATAGTCCTGTTTTTGAGTAGACAAAGAAGTTGCTTTGGTCTTTGAAAGAACTTCTATAGCTGAGCTCTTGACCAAACTTGAGGTTGTCCAGGAGCTTTCTTTCATACACGCCTTTAAGTCTGTAAGCAGCATATTTTTCCATGTAGCTAGGCTCTGAAGTTACCGTAGGTGTATTGTCCGGATTTGGATATTTAATAAGATTTCCTGAAGCATCATAGTTGGCTGTAGCAATGGAGTCTATTGCATAAAGCAAGTTTCCATCTACTTTTAAGTTATGAATATCATCTTCAAATACAAGATATTTCGCACCCGGTCCGGTATAGATTTGGTAATCAAATCTTGAGAACTTGTCATCTTTGTAGCCGGCTAAATAGTTAAAAGAGAGTCTGTGTGTCAACACATAATCATAGTTTAATTCCGCAACAAATTTATTTTTGGATTCAATGTTGTTGTTCTCTGCATACTGCCCGTCAATAGAAGCAATAAGAGCATGTCTTCCCCAATTTTTCTCTCCCTTGGCATCAAGGTTGAGGGTTGTTGTCTCTGTGTTACCGGTTGTCTTGTTAAATCCAAGTTCTGAGTGGCTTATGAAAGCATCAGGGTCTTCTGCTGCCATGAGCAGTGACGCTGTTGCCAAAGAGATAATCAGTAGTTTTTTCATTATTCGTTTCCTGTTGTTAATTTTATTTTTGGTGTATATCCATTTGAGGGAAAGGAATGGAAATTCCTTTTTCATCAAACGCAAGTTTTACTTTTTCTGTAAGGTCGAAGTAAACATCCCAGTAGTCATCTGTTTTTACCCATGCGCGTACGGTAAAATTCACGCTGCTTTCCGCCAGAGCACTTACTGCTACAAACGGTTCAGGTTCTGCGAGCACTTTTTCATGAGAGCTTATTATTTGCATAAGTGTCTCTTTCGCAAGTTTTAAATCATCTCCGTATCCAATGCCGAAAGTAAGATCTACGCGGCGCTCAGACTGGCTTGTAAAGTTTGTAATATTGCCTGCAATGATGGCTGAGTTTGGAATGATGATAGCTCTGTTGTCGGCAGGAGTGATGATGGTTGAAAAAAGGTTAATGTTACTTACTTTTCCTGTTGCGCCACCCGCATCAATAACGTCACCGACTTTAAAAGGGCGAAAGACAATAATAAGAACTGCTGCTCCAATGTTAGAGAGTGTTCCCTGAAGTGCAAGACCAACAGCCAGAGAAGCAGCACCTAAGACGGCTATGAAAGAAGTAGTATTTACTCCCAAAGCATTGAGTGATGCCATTACAACCATGAGCAGGAGCAAGAAGTAGATAAGACTTGAGCCGAACTCAATAAGAGTCTTGTCAACATTTGCCTTATGCATAAAAGCTTTGATAACTTTCGTTACTTTTTTAACGACCCATTTCCCGATAAAAAAAATGAGTAAAGCACCTAAAAGTTTTAAGCCGTATTCACTTGCATAGTTTATTGCAATATCAGCATACTTGTTAACAGTCGTTGCGGTTGCTTTTGTTACTTCCTGGGTTTGGGCTAATGCGTCCATGGGAGTCCTTTTTTGGCGGAATTATAGCAGTAAATGGTAAAAAGTCTAGAGAGCCTTAGAATGATAGAGGGTATCTATATGTCTGCTTATAAAGTGATAACTGTTTTTGTACGGTGACGTTATTCTGTATAAAAGAGGTCTGTATTTGAGGTAAGTACTCCACGCTTTTTTACTCGGATTTTCACGGCCGAGTTTGATGAGTTCAAAAGAGACTGCTGCGTTTATGAAACCTTTGAGCAAAAACACTTCCTCATCTTTTTCAAAACGGCGCGGAAACCAGATCTCTTCAAGCGCTTCATGTGCGTCGTAGTAGCGTTTTTCATTTAGGCAGAGCATAAACTCTTCTAAAAGTTTTTCATGTTTAGAGAGCATCTTCATCCATTAGCATCATATTCTTCCTCCAGTAACCTCTGCCGCCTTTGAGTGAAATACAGTGATACTCCGGAAATTTTTCTTTGTACTCTTTAAGTCTGTCAAGTGTTGCTTTGCCGCTGTCGCAGTAAAAAACAAAGACACTCCCTTTTGGGTAATTTTTGAGTTCAAAAGGATTATAGGTAGTCGTGTTCGCTTTTTCTATGGGGGAGAGTATTGTGTCTATGAGAATAACAGCAATGCCCTCTTTTTCAAGTTTGGCTTTATGCTGTAAAAATTCTTTTTGTGTCCATTCGTTTGGATAGTTCAATGTGCAAACCTCTTATAGTGTGAGAGCAATTATATAAGAGGAAGTTTTAGGAGCAGATTAAGCTTTCTTGGACGTGAGTAAAACTAGGACAGCACTAAGAAAAGCGCCTAAAAAGACTATGGTGTAGCCTGTGGGCAAATCATAATAGTATGAGAGTACGATGGCTGCACTGCTAAAACTCCATCCAAAAGCAAAACTTCCAAAAAGGGGATGTTTTAAATTAAGTGAAGTTGCCATGAGTGCTGGAGCAATGAGTAAAACAAACACCACTAACACACCCGCTAACGCGACAGAAGAGGTTACTGTTATTGCAAGAAGGGAGAAAAACGCAAGCTCTTTGACAAAACCTGTAAGCCTTGGGTAAACCTTCCAAAGTGCTAAAGCGATAAGGGCGTAAATGAGCGCGCTTTTGAGTACTTCATCCAAAGGAGTAAAGAGAATGTCACTCGCAAGAAGTGATTTGAAATGCTCCATTCCCTCAGCAGAATTAGCAAGAACCATCATAATACCGCTTGCACCGAGGACATAAAGTATGCCAATGAAGGCTTCTAGTTTAAGTTCTCGTTGTGAAGCAAAAGCAATGAGAAACGCGCTTAAAAGTGCGAAACTCAGCGTTAAAACATAAAAATACTCATGATGGAAATAGCCAAGACTGATGGACGAACCAAGCGCCGCAAACTGAGCAATGGCAAGGTCGGTAAAAATGATGCCGCGTTTAAGAATGCCCATGCCAAAGTAGGAGTGGAGCATGACGAGGACAAAAACAAGCGCCAAAGGAACAAGTAAAATATCTATCATTTGATAGCTCCCGTGAGATAATCAAACAAAGATTTTAAATCTTCTATATTTTCAAGCGCACCGATATCATGAGGCATAAGAACTATGGGGATGCCTGTTTTTTCACTGATAAACGCAGCCGTTTTTGTGGAGTGGTAAACGTCATGTAAAACGCAGCAGGGCTTCTCTTTTTTGATGAGTTCTATGAGCTCTAAAGTGTGGCGAGAACTTGGCGGAATTCCAGGAAGCGGCTCGATTGTGCCGATGCTCTGAAGGCCGTATGTCTTGTTGAAATATGCCAGATTGTCGTGAAACTGGATAACTTTTTTGCCTTTTTTTTCAGCCATTTTTGTTTTCCAAATCGCTATATTTTTACTCCATTCTTCAGTAAACGCAGCGTAGTTTGTCTCGTAAATCGCCTGATGCTCGGCATCGATTGAGATGAGAAACTCCTCAATTGTTTTGGCTAAAATCAAAATATTTTCAGGAGCAAGGTGAAAATGCGGATTGCCGTCAGGATGCACGTCGCCGCCGCTTCTATCTACACTTTTTGGTTTTAAGATGAGCTCTACATGGTGCGAAAGATTTAAAAATGTCGGCGCATTAGGCTGCGTTTTTGGGTTTGCCGCACGGTTGATAAGCGGCGGCAGCCAACCGATTTCCAGCTGAGCACCGTTCATAATAAGCGCATCTGCGTTTCTCATCTTTGCAATGAGCGAAGGTCTAGGCACCACAAAATGCGGATCCCAATTGCCATTAGCTAAAACAACGGTGTCAATATGTTCCCCGCCAATACTCTTCGTAATAGCCCCAATAAAAGGATAACTCACAGCAATGCTCATGTGGGCGAAAAGTGTGAAGGGAAGTAAAAAGAGAAGTAACAATTTGTTCATAAAGTGTCCTTTTTTTGTGTCTATGCATTCCCACGCAGAGCGTGGGAACGAGAGCGAGAGGGACTTTGGTTAAAAACCTTCTCGCTCCCATGCTCCGCGTGGGAGTGGCTCGTTCCTCGCTTAAAAGCTATGTGCTCCGTGTGCGCCGATAGAGATGTTGGCTTGCAGCATAATCGTGTCTACCTGCTGGCGCTCATCATCGGCGTTGTAGAGAGCATTATTTCTGTCGTATTGCAATCTGAATCTTGCAAATTCGCTTGTAGAGTACTCAAGCATCGCAGAATATTTGTCTAAATTTTCCGGTGCAAACGCAGGTGTTCCCGCACTTTTTTCAATGTCGTTTTGGTAGATGGTATCATATCTTGCGCCGACTTTCCAGTTTTTGTCATAGGCATAGACGAGTTGCGTGTAAAGTCCGCTTTGCTCTTTTGTCAAATCAACGGCAGTTGAGGCCAATGTAGTTGGATTGATGGCGTATTGCGTTCCTTCCATCTTTCTGCTGAGCAGTTCACTCTGCCAAGTCAAAGAGCTGTAGGAGTCAAAAAAGTGTTTCACGACCAAATCCGCTCCATAAAGCGTGCTGTCCCCGCTAAATGCGTGCGCTCCTTCTTCATCTTCGGTATGGTCAAGGCGTGAGCTTCCTTTTGCATAAGAGAGACCGCCTAAGATAGTTGTCTCACCAATATCAAAAGAGGTTTTTGCATAGGCCACAAAAAGAGAGGGTGCATCGGCTGATTCTAAATGCGGGTTTGCTGCGTTTAAATCATCGAGATGAATACTTTGATTTCCAAACATCTGCTCATTTTCACCCTGAAGCACTTCGGCTCCTACCATAAAGTAGGTATCAGTAGGTGCTGTCCACTGGAGTTGTGCGCCTGTTTCGTTGATACCGTGCATTCCTAAAAATGTTTCATAGACAAGCGGCATGTCATTAAAGCTCCATGCGTGGTGGTGTTGCTCGTTTAAGTAACCGAAGTTGGAGTTAAATTTTCCGCCTTTTGCACGAAGACCGTTTCCAAGTGCTGTAGATGTGAAGAAAAGCTCTTCTATCTCAACGCCGTTTTCGCTAAAGTGAAAAACGCCGTCCATAGTAAAAAACGGGTCAACTGAGCTTGAGAGAACCAGCTCGGCATAGTTGAGGTTAAAGCCGTTGTCGGCGTTGTAAACGGCGTGAGATGTGTCTCCATGGTCGTGTGAACCAAGAAGCCCGTGCGCTACTCCCGGAACTTCAAGCCCCACAACTTCATCATCGCTCACACTTCTGCTTACTACAGAAGCGTCCATAACCAAAGAGATGTCAGGGATAAACTTTGACTGCTCGAAAGTTCTTTTTTCAACCGGAAGCACATCTGCTGCTCCAAACGCAAGGCTTGCGCATAATGCGCTTGATAGTAATATTTTTTTCATAAGTATCCTAAATCATATTATATTAGACGCTAGAATGGGCAAAGCTCATTCTAGCGGCAGGGACAAAATGTCCCTTGCAACCCCCTAAAGCTACCTGTATTTTATACAGGAGATAAAGAACATTTACAGTGAGGGTATGCAAAAACAAAAGGTTTGTTTTTTTTTGGATTTAGGAAACTAGAGGCGGGGCGTTTGCCTGATTTGCGGTTTTTTTGCTAAACGCAGTGAATGTTTGGGATGTAAGAGAAATGGATTCAAATTTATAAACAAGAGGTTCTTCAAACGCAACGATAATATCGCCAGAAACAGAGTGGTGATCGACAATACAGACACTACAAGCAGTGCTGTCGTGAGCGCCTTTTATATGCTCCAATTGGTGCAAGGCAGTCAGCGAAGTGGCAATGACAAAAAGTACGGAGAAGAGTAGTCTTAGTTTCATGGGCGCAATTTTAGCACACTTTACTTTGAGAAACGCACAAGGGATTGTGCTTAATTGTTGGAGTTAAACTCTTTGAGAGATTCGTAGCGCACACCCTCAGGGGTGAAATTGCTTTGCATAAGGTGGATGCTTGCGCTGAGTTGACCGAGCTTTACACCGGCATATTTGTCTAAAGTTTTTTCAAAAAGCTCTGTGTCAGAAATCTTTTTCATTCGCATAAGCGTCACATGAGGGACAAATTTTGCAGCTTCCAAACGCGAAAAATATTTGCTCAGTCTAGCCCGAAACTCGAGAAGTTCTTCACTCTGCGTTTGGGCAAAAAGAATATTGTTATGTTTAAAATACGAAAGGGAAACAAGTTCGGACGGCGCTATTTTTTCAATCTCTTTTGGCATAAGCTCCAAGACTTCATCAGGCGTGTAGAAATCGCCAAAAAAACAAAGGGTGAGGTGGAGGTTTTCTTCCCTCGTCCATTTTCCCTCTATAAGCCCCTCAAAGTCAGCCTTAATCGAATCATACGCATAAAGTTCTGCTTTGAGAGCCAAAAAAAGCCTGCTCAATTATACTTCTTCTAAAGCTCTTTTGATGGCTGCATGGAGTGGTAAATCTACTTTGTCGCACTCATCTTCCAAACAACACTCACACGTCGTTCCGGCATCTGTTTCGTCCATAATGGCTTTTAAATCGTTTCCATGTTTCTTTACAGCAGCTTTTACGGCGTCGAAATCTACCTCGTTACAATCACATACCAACATAGCAAATCCTTTTTTTGTTTTATTGTAGCCCTCTTGGACTTAAGTCTCACTGTTAAAAATAGACTCATAAAAAGGTTAAATTTTAATCATATAAGCACAGATGATAAAAAATATAAGAGATATAATTTTCAAAATGAGGAGCAGATTATGAAAGAATATTTAGAAATTTTTACAAAAAACCAAGATAAGATTGAGTCATTTATAGAAGAGACACTTGAGAGTGTCGGTTCTCTTACTGAGAGTGAAGATGAGAAATACAAAAAACTTTTTAAAGCTTTCCCCTCGTTAGAACTTATTTATGTCGTATGCAGCGGAAATAAAGAGCAGATTTCTCCTAATATTTACAGAAATAAAATAGATGAGAATGAGAAAAATAAAGACAGAACCTACCTGCTTGAGAGACTCAAAATAAAAGAGAACGGGTTTGCCTTTGCACAGCCGTATCAGAGCTCGGCCACTTCAAATGTCTGTATTACGGTTTCAAAAAAAGAGGGACCGCTGATTGTTTTTATGGACTTACAGTTAGAAGTGCTCCTTGAGCGTTTGGGGATTATAGAAAAGCATCATTTTTTTAGCAGTATCACAAAAACTTTTTATCTGCTAGCGGGTTATTTTATGATGTTTCTCTCAGGTGTTGCAATTTTTTATGCAGGGCATGATTTTGTGAGCAATCTTCTCGAGTCAAAGCTTAGCATTGACACCATATTTAAACCTATTATCGCCGCGACCTTGGGACTTGCAATTTTTGACCTTGCTAAAACTATTCTCGAGCAGGAAGTCTATTACAAAAGCTACATCAAAGACTCTAAGATTGAGATAAAAACGCTGACAAAATTTTTAGTAACTATTCTTATAGCACTCTCTATTGAGACGCTTATGGTTGTCTTTAAAATTGCCATAGAAAATTATGACAAGATGGTAAACGCGCTTTATTTGATGATGGGAACGTCGATGTTTATCGTCTCACTTGCGTTTATGATTTATATCACTAAAAAAAATAAAGATAAATAACATCATACACTTGGGTGATGTTTCATCTTTATTTTTACCCTACAATATTGTTGCATGAGAATAACTCAAGGTACTTTTAAGAAGTACAAGATGGGGGGGGGACTCATAAATTTGTGTTGAAGGAGTTAGATATGTTAATTACAAAATTTGATCCGTTTCAGGATCTTAGAGATCTCAATAAACGATTTCAGTATTTGGGTGGCTCGTCGTTCCCAAAATTATGGGATACTTCGGATGCTTCTATATCTGGTTTTACACCTGCTATGAACACGAGAGAGGGTGAGTTTGCTTACCACATTGATGTTGATTTGCCTGGTGTGAAAAAAGAAGACATTAAAGTTGATATTGAAGACAATATGTTGAAAATTTCCGGGGAAAGAAATTTTAAAAAGGAAGTGAAAGAAGAAGATTACTATAAAGTAGAAACTTCTTTTGGAAAGTTTGAGAGAAACTTTACACTTCCAAGTAACGTTGATGTCGAAAATATTAAAGCTAGCTCAGAAGACGGTGTGCTTGAGGTTGTGCTTCCTAAAATTACTGAGAAAAAGAAAGAAACGAAAAAAATAAAAGTGAAATGAGATGAACTCCTTCAATAGTAGCGTACTAATTATGGGGTTGATTCTTATAGCTGTGGTTGCGTGGCAGACTTATGTTATTTATGGGCTCAAGAGTAATTTGGAGAGTAAAGAGAGAAACTCTGACGTAAATTATCTTGATTTGCTCAATGAAGAGCCTGCTCGTATAAGCGCTGAAAAAGGTTTAAATCTTTTTAAAGAGATTCAAACAATACAAAGAGAGTTTGATAATACTTTTAGACGTTTGGGTACTAATTTTGCAGACGAACCTTATTTCAAGCTTGCGTTTAACAACTTTTTTTATGCACCGTCCTTAGATGTCGTCTCTAAAGATGACAGGTATGTCATTAAAACTGACCTTCCGGGAGTTAAAAGAAGTGATATTAGAATAACTGCAGATAACAATGTTTTGAATATTAAAGCGGAAGTTAATACTTTTAACGATGAAAATTCGTCGAAGTACATACGAAAAGAGCGCTACATGAGTAAATTTCAAAGAGCTGTCTCACTTGCTGAGGATGCGGATTTTACGAAAATGGAGCACTCTTATGAGAATGGTGTTTTAACAATTAGCGTTCCTAAAAAGAAGTAGACTTAAACGTCCGCTTCTTCTAATGCACATACGAGTGTGTGCATTTTATAAATTGAGTCAGGGTTTAAAGAGATGGAGTCAATTCCCTCTTTAACTAAAAACTCCGTAATCTCGGGATAATCTGAGGGAGCTTGCCCGCATATGCCTATATATTTGCCTCTTTCCTTGCACGCCTTAATGGCCATCTGCAACATCCGCTTGACCGCCTCATTCCTTTCATCAAATATATGGGCAATGCGTGCGCTGTCTCTATCTACGCCTAATGTGAGTTGGGTTAAATCGTTTGAGCCGATGGAGTAGCCGTCAAAGACTTCCAAAAATTTATCGGCCAAGATGACATTTGCCGGAATTTCGCACATGGCGTAAATCTCCAAACCGTTTTCACCTTGCACTAAGCCTTGCGTATTCATAACCTCTATGACTTTTTTACCTTCTTCTGGTGTTCTGACAAATGGAAGCATTATTTTTATGTTACTAAGTCCCATCTCATCTCTTGCACGCTTGAGCGCTTCACATTCCCATTCAAAAGCCTCTTTGTACTTTTCGTGGTAATATCTGCTTGCTCCTCGAAAGCCTATCATTGGATTTTCTTCCTGCTCTTCATAAACACTGCCGCCTGGCATGTTCCGGTACTCATTGCTTTTAAAATCACTGGTACGGATGATAACGGGTTTTGGGTAAAACGCAGCGGCGATGGTCGCAACACCCTCACTGACTTTTTGTAAAAAGAATTCTTTGGTATCTTTATAGCCGGAGATAAAGCCGAGTATTTCCTCCTCGCCTGTGACCTGATTACCTTTGTATAAATCAACAAGAGCCATTGGATGGGCTTTAATGGAGTTGCTCATAATGAACTCCATACGTGCGAGTCCTACGCCGTCGTTTGGAATTTTTGCCAAGTTAAAGGCCTCAGCGGGATTGCCTATGTTCATATAGAGCTGCGTTTTTGTAGGTTTGAGTGCAGACATATCCTGCGTTTGGGCACTGAATTCTAATAAGCCCTCGTACACATAGCCTTCATCACCCTCGGCACAACTGACGGTAACTTCTTGCGCATTTTGCAAAATATCTGTTGCGTTTACGGCACCGACAACGGCAGCAACTCCTATTTCACGGGCGACAATAGCTGCGTGACAGGTTCTGCTTCCTCTGTTTGTTACAACCGCCGAGGCTTGTTTCATGAGCGGTTCCCAGTCGGGATTTGTTGTGTCTGCAACAAGCACATTGCCTTTTTTAAAGTTATGAAATTCGGACTTACCCTTAATTATGCTGACCTTGCCGCTGCCGATTTTGTCTCCGACCGCGCGTCCTGTTGCCAATACTTTTTTTTCTTTAGTTTTAGCAAGAGAGTATTTGGTAAAGCCTGCTGCGTTTTTAAGTTTGCTTTGCACAGTCTCGGGTCTTGCCTGAACAATGTAAAGTTTTCCATCATCTGAATCTTTCGCCCATTCTATGTCCATAGGACATTTGTAATGCTCTTCAATCATGAGTGCCTGCTTGGCTAGGGAGAGTACTTCCTCATCAGTAATGGAAAAACTGTTTTGCTCTTCTTGTGTTGTTTCAATGTTAAGCGTTCTTACGCCATTGTCACTGTAAATCATTTTCTCTTTCTTGCTTCCCAGCGAGTGTTTGAGTATGCTTTTAAAACCCTGTGCCAGAGTCGGTTTAAAGATAAAAAACTCATCTGCGTTTACGCGTCCGCTGACAACATTTTCACCAAGACCCCAGCTTGAATTGATGAGGATGAGTTTCTCGCAGCCGCTCTCAGTGTCGATGCTAAACATGACTCCGCTTGAAGCCCCGTCACTACGCACCATTTTTTGCACGCCCACAGAGAGTGCTACTTTCATATGGTCGAAATTGCGGCTTGTTCTGTAACTGATGGCTCTGTCCATAAAAAGTGAGGCAAAACATCTTTTGACACAGCCGAGCAATTCTTCAAGTCCACTGACGTTTAAAAAACTCTCCTGTTGTCCTGCAAAAGAAGCGTCAGGTAAATCTTCGGCCGTTCCTGAAGAACGCACGGCAACATCCACGCTC
This sequence comes from Sulfurimonas sp., assembly GCA_013791885.1. GTDB lineage: Bacteria > Campylobacterota > Campylobacteria > Campylobacterales > Sulfurimonadaceae > Sulfurimonas. The sequence goes on from VMSZ01000038.1 coordinate 71,992, forward strand.
GCGTTTTTATACTCTTGTCCCAGTGTTTTGTACGCCTCTGCCAGCTCCTCTTCAAGCACTTTTGGAAGCGTTGCGTTTAGAATAAGGGAGCGAATTTCAGCACCGCGTTTTTGGAGATTTGCGTTGTCTGCAATATCAAGCGTGGCAAGTATGTTTTGTATTTTATCTTTTATGGAGTTTTCTTCAAGCAAAAGCCAATAGGCTTCACTTGTCGTTGCAAAACCGTTTGGAATACGTACACCCTTTGGTGCCAGGTTTTGGTACATTTCACCCAGAGAAGCATTTTTACCGCCAACAGAGGGAACGTCCGAGATTGTGAGTGAGTTGAAAAATTTGATGTATTTCATGTATCAACCTTTTTAAAAAAGAGTGTTGGAACTATTATAAAGGATTATAACTCAAATGTTTTAACTGTGTGAAGATAAGGAGAGAAATTTTGTATAAATGAGAAAAGCCCACATCAAAAGATGTGAGCTTTGAGTCTGTTCAGAGTTTAGCCTCAGAGACTAGTTTGGAGCAACATTTGAAATGTTGTAATCCACACGTCCAAACCAAGTATCAAGACCAGAGAAGTGATCAGAAGAATTGTACTCTTCAGATTCTTGAATCCAAACATTGTAGAAAGTTTTACCATCCGGAGATGCGTAACTGTTTACTTCTTTCTCTTCGATGTAACCAAAATCTTTATTGGCTAGCATAGTGGTGTTCACATCCCATGTAAGACCACCATCAATAGAGCGTTTGTAGTAAAGACCTGTTTCTGATTTACCTAAGTTTTGATCAGTTGGATCTATCCAGTCAATCTCACCCCATGTAAGGAACAGAACTTTCGGATCACTGTATTTGTCTGAGTCCAAAGGACTTAAACTATTGCCTTTTGGTGTAGTGAAGAGTCTCGGATCCACAGATGTAGCCGAAGCTTTTACAATGCCTGTAACATTTACAGGTCCGTTCCACTGACCATTTGAATATACATGAACATGGAAGTTACTTGGCATATTTCCATTCTCTGAAGCTGTTTTGTTAGCATCCGGTGAATACACATACCCTGTGAAAATACTATCCCCACCACTTTCGGTTCCACGAAGGAATATACGAGGGGAGAATGTATTATCATCTTTATTTTCATAATTATAGTCATCAAGGTTATCAGCTGTCCATTGTACAGTATAGTCTAGGATACTATCCGGTACTATAGGTATTTGTGCACTGACATTAGAAACATTGAGATCCCCTGCAACTGCGTCATTAAGGGCTACAAATGTATCATAAGTAAAGCCGTTGTTTACACGGACAAACATATCAGATGATGCACCCTGAGTTTCAAATGACTCTTTGTACAGTAGAGCAAAAGTGAAGTTCTCTGCCAGACAAGAGTCTATATGCGAACCAATTACAACACGACGAGCATTTTCATAAATCATATTGCTTGTGTTGTTCTCATCAGGTATTTTCATATTTACGATACCACCGGCACTTACAAGCGGCATTGACATTTTTTGAATGATGTCAGAATCTGTCGCATTAAACTCATCTATAGCATTGAAGTTAAAGCTTTCAAAATAAACAGATTTACCTTCATACTCGATGATAGTATCAACTGTACCTTGATCTTGATCACCTGTTCCAGTTGTATTCTCAGAGAGACCTTTAGTCTCTTCATAGCTAAGAATAACCACAGACTCATTCATATCTGTTTTCAAGATTTTAAGAGCTGATCTAGAAGCCCCAGTATCACCATCAAGTATAACTTGGGTGTTTGTAAGCATATCTACATCGTATGTTTTACATCTTTCAATAGTAGTTCCTGCATTGTTAAGTGTAGTAGACGACACTGAACCGTAAGTATCACAGAGTGTTTGACAGTATAATTTACTATCATTAACTTGACACTGCTCATTATCCGTAATACGCATTGGGTAATGGAAGTTGTACAATGATTTAGGTTTTGTATCTTCAAGAGCTGCCGTCTCGTTAATATCATCAAACTCGCTCATTTTCAAAGATGAGTACCAGATATCTGAACCGTGGTTTGTTGTAGCACCACTCCAGCCATCTCCCGGACCTGCACCTTTACCTGAACGAAGACCTTTTGTATCTTCCTGCCATGCCATTGCAAAACCGGCGTCTGAAGCTTCTATCCAGATATGGTTTGAATCTCTTTTACCGGTTGTAAGCTGCATTGGAGCATGCCAAGTGATGTTTCCATCCACATCCATAGTACCTCTTGCTGTCCATACACAAGAAAATGGTACTTCATAAACTTCTTTGCCGTTTGGCGCAATCATAACTTCGCCGTCATCAGCAGTATAGTCAATGGAGCCTTGTGTACCGTTTACAGCAAAAAAGTCATCAGGATACGTTACGTTTTCATCAACTGTTACCTGTGCAAGGTCAAAAGGATTACCGCTCGGACAGTATTTGTCGTGCCATGCCATCATAATTCTATTGCCATATATAGCCATTTTCGGTTTTTGAGCATGCCCGCCATAATTAATGAGAGAACCGGCCCACGTTACCTGAGTTGAGCTTTTAGCTGTAGAGTCTGAGACAACCTGGCTTTTCCAAGTTTCTCCATTGTCTAAAGATGTAGCAAAGAAAACAGCATCTCTTTGATTTGGATCACCGATATCAGCACTTCCGTCACCCATCTCATATCCTCCATCAGCAGCAGTTGCGTCATAAACTACTTCCTGAAGATAACTGATTACTATAGGATGGTATTGAACATCAGGAATAAGTGTGCCACTAGCTTCTCTGGCGTTAACGATAACACCACTCATGTTTGCAATCGCATTATGAGATGTCCCTCTCTCTCTTGTATCATCAGTTGTGTGGGAAGATACATTTCTTACTAGAGGGTCACTTGCATTCCAATCGGCTGCATCTGTAGCTGTTATGATAGCTGTATCAGGAGTACATGCCAATTTTGTACCGGAGAGCGTTATAGCTGGCGGCTGAGGTCCGTAAAGTGTTTCAGTAAAGTGGTCTTCTGCATCTTCTGGAGTTACCACGACATCTGTATCAGCCGGATTTTCCGGATCATCAGGCGTTGCATCAACAAGGGCAGTAAGTAAGTCACTGAGTTCAGTCATGGTAAGTGACGTGAAATCAAAAGTTGTCAAGTCCGTTACGTTGTAAGGATCTGCCGCTAAGATACCTTCCAAAAGTGTAATAGTATCAGCTGAAATAGTAATTCCATTGCTTGTATCTCCGTCTGAGTCAAGAGATTGAAGCAATACTATAAGCTTTTGAATTTTTGTATCAGAGACAGTCAACTGCCCGTCATAGAAGTCAAGTACCGACACCTGAGAAGTTTTAGGCACAAGTGTTCCCAAACTTAGCTGCTCGCCTAGTAAAAATTCAACCCTGTCTGTTCCTTTAAAAGAGTAGTGACCACCCGCGTCAGTCACTCCGCTTAAATTCCCTTTATATGTTAGGCCCTGAACTGCCGAGTCTACGAACGTTCCCTCTAGGGTCGTCGCAGCAGCCTCGTCACTAGAGCTACCTGAACTACTACATCCAATGAACGTCGCGGCCCCAAACAACGCCAAAGCCGTAACAATAGAATATGTAAGTTTCGTTTTCATTACTTTGTCTCCCTTTAAACATCCCCATCTTACGTGAGAATAATTTTTTAGTTTTTTTATGACTATTGAGATATTGTACGAAAATAAAAAAATCAATACATCACACTAATGGGTGATAACTTTAATTAATATTTATTTATTGCAAAAAAAAATTTGACTAAAAATTTAACTGCTTTTGCTACAATACTTTATGGCAAAGAAAAATAAAAAAAATATAAAAATTAACCAAAAAATAAGACAATATTTTGATGATGAACCTTTTGATATGGGGGTTGAGAGAGTCTCTACCGAGACACTCAGCGAGCTCATGCATGTTCTGGGTATGTACGACGTGGAGTACTCTAAACATGCGCTGCTTAAAGCTGTCCGCGGCGTTTGGAGCGAGGGCGACACAGAGGTGCGCGCAGAGATTTTAAACTTTTTTGCAAACGAAGGCAAAGTCTATAAGTCGACTGCTCCAAAAGAGCCCAATCTTGACAGAACACACAAGATTCAGATGCTTCTTGACGAACTCGATGCTTCTGCAGAGGAGGGTGCTTTACTCTTTAATGCGTTTATGGATGTTCGAAGCAAGAAGATAACCATAGAAAAGATGGAAGCCAAGCTCAAACACATCCGTTATGAGATGAAAAAAGAGAAACTTCAAAAAGCTTTAGACGGCGTTTTTGACATAGATGATGCGCTGGAGTTTAACGCCTCCATTAAGTATCAGATTTACGATCAGACTTTTCATAAGATACTGACGCTTACTACCAAACCTTATGAGTATGAGTATCTGCAAAATGAAGCCGTAGAGACAATTATAGAGAGAATAGAAAAAGATAAAATAGCAATAACAGAGGAAAAGCAGAAGCAGACAGAGCTGTTTTTAGCCGGTATTAAAAAACCGCATGATTATCTGACAGACAAAGAGATAGTCGCTTCGCTTCGGGCATCGCCTCCAAAAACAGCTACAAGTTATCCATATATAAAGGCGTCCATTTTAAAAAGCCTCATAGAGACAAAACTTGATGTTTTGGAATTGGCTTTGCATGACAAAGAAGTTTTAATCAAAATTAATGAGAGTATTCGTCTTCCATATTCGAGTATAGATTTTCATTACCACTTGGATTTGCATTTAGAACTTGACTCGCTTTTGGAGACTATCTGGAACTCTGATGAACTCGATTTCGAGACTGTTTTGCATGAGGCTAAAAAAGAGCATGAAGAGCAGTTTTTACAGGAACTCAAAGAGATAGTCGATGAGTGTGGCACTTACGCAACTTTGCTTCATTTGGCTCCTGAGGAGTTGCATAAAAAAGTTTACCAGTTCCTCGTAGAACTTTTACCGAAATCTCTGCACATCTCTGCAAAAAACGCAAGAAAAATTATTCGTGCTTTTATCACTGATGTACATGACTTGCTCATTAAAAAGCAACGCCAAGCACTATTGGCACGAACCATACGTGACTTTAAAAATCTTTTTCCGCTTGCACGTTCTATGAGAAGAAAACTCATTTTTCATGTGGGACCTACAAACAGCGGAAAAACGTATCAGGCAATGCAAAAACTTGAAGCCGCAGATACAGGCTATTACCTCGCACCGCTGCGTTTACTCGCACTTGAGGGCTATGAGACGCTTAGAGAAAATGGCATTGCCTGTTCACTCATTACAGGAGAAGAGCAGCTTTTAGATGAAGACGCAACGCATATTAGTTCTACAATAGAAATGCTTAATTTTGAAGTTGATGTGGATGTTTGTATCATTGATGAGGTGCAGATGATAGACGACCGTGACCGTGGCTGGGCATGGGCAAATGCAATCATCGGCGCGCCTGCCAAAGAGATTATTATGACAGGTTCGACAAATGCAAGAGAAGCGGTTATTGCTCTTGCGGAGTACCTTGGAGAAGAACTTGAGATAGTCGAGTTTGAGCGAAAAGTACCACTCTCACTTTTAGACGCTCCGACTCCCGCAGAAGAGGTAAAAAGCGGGAGTGCCATCATTGCGTTTAGCCGTAAAGATGTACTCAAACTCAAACAAGAGTTCTCAAGATATTTCAGCATAAGCGTTATTTACGGCAATCTTTCCCCAGAAGTCAGGCGTGAAGAGGCTCGCCGTTTTAGAGAAAAAGAGACGGAAATTTTAATTGCTACAGATGCGATTGCGATGGGAATGAACCTGCCGATTGACACCATACTTTTTTCAAAAGCAGAAAAGTTTGACGGAGTAACAATTCGCGACCTTCAGCCTCCTGAAGTACAGCAGATTTCCGGTCGTGCGGGAAGATTCGGACTGAGCTCGGCGGGCTATGTCGGAGCGCTCAGTTATGATGTTTTAAAGGTAGTGAAAAAGAATTTTAACAAAGAGCCTAAGTCAATTACCCTGCCGTTTAAGGTTATGGCAAATCTTGAACATGTAAAACTGGTCAGTACGATTTTGGAAGAGAAATCTTTAGAGGAAGTGTTGAGGTTTTTTGTCGATAACATGGAGTTTAACGGCCCTTTTAGAGCACAAAACTTGGATGATATGCTTGAAGCGGCAAGAATACTTGACGGCTATGATTTAGACATGGCTGCGAAGTACCATCTTGCCTGTGCTCCGCTGACACTCAAATCTCCTTACATTATTGCAACTTTTGAGAGTTATGTCTCTTACTTGGAGCAAAAAATGCCTGTGCCGTACGCACCGCCCGCTCTTGTTGGAAGTTATGCGCAGACATCTGAGGAACTTTTACGGGCTGAAGATATGGTCAAGGAGATATCACTTTATTTGTGGTTGAGTTACCGATTTAAAGAGTATTTTTTGGAAGTGCCTAAGGTACAAAAAGCAAGACATATTCTTAATAAATTTATAGAAAATTCTTTACAGCAAAGTCGCTTTGTACAAAGATGCCGACTCTGTGAAGTGCCATTGCCTTTAAATTCTAAATACAGTATTTGTCAGGCTTGTTTTAAAAAGAATTACACGGGGCAAAACGCAAGAAAAAGAGTCTACAGATAAGGAGACTGCCACGACTTCTCTGAAGTCTCGCAGTGACTGCGTTTTGTGTCACTGCAATGGCTGTGTTTTAGCATTGCGAAGTAGTTTTCCCCCGACATTGCGAGGAACGAAGCAATCTAACTTTTAAATTCTTCCAAAGATGCTTGAAGTGCTTTTGCTACTTGTACAAGTCTTCGTAAATCTGCTTCTATGCTTTGAACACTCGTTCCGTTTGCAGTTGATAGTGTTTCAATTTGAGAAATATCATCTATAATTTCTTCTAAATTCTTAGACATTTTCATACTGTCTTCTTTAGAATCGTTTGCTACTTTTGTTGAGTATGCAATGGCGCTTGAAGTTGCATTTATTTTATCTTGTACATCATTTGAGATATTTGAGAGATTCTCAATATTGCTTGCGTTAACATGCATTTTATCACTGACATCATTAATAGATTGAACAATTGTGCTTACACTTATATCAATCTCAGTCAGACTTTTTTGTGTTCTCTCTGCAAGTTTACGTACTTCATCCGCAACTACGGCAAAACCGCGTCCATGCTCACCGGCACGTGCCGCTTCTATAGCTGCGTTTAGGGCAAGAAGGTTTGTTTGTTCTGCAATCTCTTTTATAACGTTAAGTACGCCTTTTACTTGGTCAGCGTTTGTTTTGAGTCCTGAGAGTTCACTTGAGAGTTCATTTTCAATAGCAACAAAGGAGACAACTTCATCGCTTAATGTGTTGAGTGCTGCAATTGCGCTGTTTAGCTCTATATTTGCATCTTCTACTGTTTTTTTCGTCTCTTCTGTTGCTTGTATTGTTTGATTGAGGAGAGATTTTATAGCTTCGCTTTTTTGAGTTGTTTCGTACACGATAGCTTGTTCTTGCTGTGTTCCTTTACGGATGACATGGCTTGAAAGCTCTATCTCTGAAGCGATAGCCGAGTTTTGATGCCCTAAAGATTTAATCTCATTGACTGTTCCCTGAATCATCTGAACAAAGTTGTTAACCTCTTTGGCTGCGTCACCAAATTCATTGCCGTCTTTGTATGCAAGGCGTTTAGTAAGGTCTTTGTCTCCGCTGACCATTGAAGCAATACGAGTTTTAAGTCCGCATAGAGGATTGAAAATTTCTTTTACGAAAAAGATAGTCGCAGTAACCGCAAATAAAATCCCAATAATAGCCATGGAGATAATGAGTGTGAGGTTCGTCGCTGCAATCTCTTTATCATTTTTATCTAATGACATTGTCAAATCCATAGCACCCAAAGTGTAGCCAACTTCTGCATTATAGTGACATACTAAACATCTTTCTTCCGCTACCATAGGTTTTATCATTCTAATAGTATGGTGTGCGTTTTCATTTTTTTCAACGAGTTTTGTCGTTTTATTTTTAAGTACATCTATAATGAGAGCATCTTTAGTAAATTCTTCCCCCTCACCGTAAACATCCAAAACTGCCTGAGACTTAGTGATTTTTAAATCTTCTATACCTTGTATGCTTTTTGCACTTGCAAATGCATGTTTTACAACAGCAGGATCACCCATCATCATACTTGCTGTCATTGTTTGAAAGATTGATTCGCTTAGCATTGCAAGCGACTGTTTATTGTTCTCATTCGAGAGATTATGCAAAGTATTTGAAAGATAATAACTAAGACTAATAAGGCCAAAAATACTCAGTGTGAGTACTGAAGCTATAACTTTTGATTTTACTGATATGAACATAATAATTCCCCATTTGTTTTGTAGCGAGTGGTAAAGTGTTAATTGTACAAGATAATATCTTATTGTAGTATAAATATAGAGATGAAAGTACTCGCTTGGGCTTTTATTGTTAGCCTAGAGAGAATAGAGGAGAGAGAGTTTCGTTCAAAGCAGTCATAACCCCACATGAGTGGGGCAATGACTAGAAGTAGTTTATAAAAGCTTTACTTCATTAATTTTACGTCTTGGTCTTTGAGGTAAAGTTGGTGGTATGGGCCGACAGGCAAGGCAACCATCATTCTTGCGTTTACTTGACGGGCGTACTTCACATAATCGGCAGAAGCCGTATTTATGGCAGTTGCAATAGCGTTTATAATTAATCCGGCAAGATCACCGCTGTTATTCCCGCCGCTAAGGTCAACTACTATTGAGCCGTTGTATGTCCATAAAACTTCTGATGTTTTTGTAGAAACTATTTTGGATTCGATGGCAACAGTTAAAGTAGAAGCGACAACCATGTATGACACATCCCATTTTTTGATACGTGTAAATAAAACCGCATCGGCACCAAAGTAATCATAAAATTTATCTAGAGGCAGTTCATAAAGAAGTTCAGTGTCGTAAATACCCTCTTGCTTCATAATGTCACCAACCATTTCAACCGGAAAAGTGTAGTAGCCCATGAGCGCGTAAGGTGTCTCAACCGTTGTCATGTAGTAGTCTTTTGCTTCTGCATCTGTGCTTTCATTCATTGGAGGGAGTATAAGCAAAGATCGAGGCTGTTCCTCATACATCTTTGGAAATAGTGAGCTTTTCGTAGGTTGCGGAGAACCGGCAACACAACCCGAAAAAAGTAAACCCAGAAGAGTTGTTGCCAAAAGTGCTACAAGTTTATTTCTTATCATTTTCAGCTCCTTGTGCAACTTGAACTTTTTTAATCATTCTGTCCATAAAGTGCGCAGATTCGGGATAGATTGATTTTTCTTTCTCAAAATTTGCAATCGCCTCTTTGCTTTTTCCGCCTTTGAGGTAGATATAGCCCAGATTAGCATACATTCCCGGAGCGACTCTTCCAGAAGAGCTCTCAGACGCATTTTCTATCGCCTTTTCTATAGACTTCTGCAGTACAAGTGCCGATTCTTCGGTCATATTCTTTTTTGCGCCATAGTAGCTGTCACTATAATCTTCATAATTGTAAAGAGGTTTTGGCTGCCCCGAGCAGGCTGTGAGTAAAAACACAGCAGAGACAGCTCCAAGCAGACCTGTGTTTGCAATAATTTTCATTATTTAACCTCTATCTCTTTAGCAACGCCGTCGCTGATAAAGATTTCTCTTATAACAAGAAGATGATCACCTCGGTAGATTTTCACCACATGCTTGCCCGGAGTGATGGCATACTGATGCTTTTCTCCGGCTAGGACAGAAAATTCCACAGCGTCGTCAATGGAAACAGTGATGTCAGAGACATTCCCGCTAAAGTAAAGATATGATTTTTGGCTCGCTGTCGCAACACCTTCTTTGTAGCCGCATCCTGAAGCAAGAAGCAGGAAAAGCAGGCTGGCTATTGTTAGAATTGTTTTCATTATTTTTCTCCTGGTTGTATGTAGAGTTCAGAGAAGTTTTTCTCTTTTACATAAGCACTAATATCACCGCTTTTTACCTGCGCTAACGAAACTTCAGTCTCTGGTGTATCACCGAGTGTCGCTACAATTTCAGCTGTCGCCACTTGTTTGCCCGGAAGAGTCATCATCATGTTATTTTGCGGATTTTTAACCTGTTTGCCTTTTTTGTAGATGGTGAAAACATCGCCGATTTTTATGTTTTGGCTTTTTCCGCCTGAGGTGATAAGATTGCCATCCTCAAAGCCGAGAATATACCCTCTCCAAGGTTTGTCAAGCATGTTTTCCATAATATTTGAAGTCAAATCAGAGATGGCCGCATCTATGGCTTTGTCGTTGAGCTGTGCATCATAACTCGCTTTTGCACCGATACCCATAACAGTTCCCGCTTCGCTAAACGCAGTTCCTTTTCCCTCTTCTGAGTAGATGATTTGTCCTGTGCTTACGTCTACAATTCTGATGTGGACTTTTGCAAAAGTCTCCTGCTTTTTCACACGGCTGAAAAGACCGACATCGCTTGTCTCTTTGCGTCCGAATTCTGTAATAGAGCCTAAGATGAGGAAATCTGCGGAGTTGTCAAGTTGCGGAGCATTGCCGATTTGCAGTTCTTTTTCAATTTTTGAAAGATCGGCACGTTCGAGCATAATGAATCTGCCTGATTGAAAAAGTTTTGCAGAAAGAATGTCCATGGCCTGCTTGCCAATCTTATCGTTTTCTTTGTCTATAAAAAAACTTTGGCCGTATTTTGTTTCATTGCTAAATCTGCCGATGGCGACTTTTCGTTTAAGACCTGTCGGCTCATCCGCTTTTACCGCGGTGATTGTTTTACTATCCTGTGACAGCGGAGTACTCGGTGTTTCGTGTGTCTCCGTTTTTTGCATGGTGGCACAACCGGTAAACATCAAGGCAACTCCCGCTGCGAAAGTTAAACTTTTGAGAATCATAGGTATCCTTTGTAAATCAAATTTTACGTAGTATGCCTAGAATAAGCTTAGAGATAACTAATTATAACAATATTAGTTTAAATCCCCGTCAGCCCAATATTTTGTTCCCTGAATCGTTGCTTGGATGGCTAAACCATTTTCTGTGAGTTTATAGATGCGAACTCCTGGAGCAACTGTAATTGCTGCGTTTAGTGCGCCTCCGTCTCCTCTGATTTTTGCCGCTGCGTCTGCTTGGGCATTTGCTTCCCATCCGTGTTGTACAAAAAAGTCAAAGGCTTTTTTGGTTTCAAACAAAAAAACGATTCTAAAATCTTTAATGCCAAGGCCTAAACCAACTCCGCCTGATGCCATGTTCATATAAGTAATGTTGCCGTTGCTGTTGACTTTGGCAAGACCTTTTCCGCCTTCGACAGAAAAGAAGAGAGCATTAACGCCTACATTGGCAAAAGTAGCGTAACCATAAGAGTTTGCTACCATGTCCTTTGCCTCCGGGGCGTACTTGTAAAGCATATTAAGGGTTTCATGACTGAGTTGAATGCGCTCATTTTTCAGTTGATTTGGACTCTCCCCTGACCAAAAACCTGAAAACATTATTACTGCAAGCATAAGTGCTGCAACTACTCCTAATTTTCTCATCTAAACTCCTTTGTGTGGTTAAATTAACTCTTTTTCTATAGCCTCAATATTAACACTACTTTCTATATGAGCGGCAAACTCCTCGATAACTTTTTGCTTATGCGCTTCGTAGTCGTAGCCTTTGTACTCAGGATTTATTGAGCGGAACAGTTTGTTTCTAAATTTACTGTTCTCAAAAATACCATGGACATGGGTTGCATAAAGATTGCGTTTTTTAACAGCCACCTCTTTTGTAATGGCGTTATGAATCTCATAGCCCTCGAGTTTACAGCCAAAAATAGAGTAAAGGCCTTTTTTAGTAAAGGTCTTTTTTTTGAGTTCTATATTGCCCTCGACTCTGGCAAGTCCAGGTACTTTTTTGTGCTGGGATTCTACTCCATGCGGATCTAAAATGAACTCATGAAGCATCTCGTATCCGCCTGAAATGGCAACAAGTTTTTGTTCTTTTGAGGTAAGAATATTTTTAAAACCTCCATCTATGAGCCATTCTAAGTCTTCTGCAACCAGCTTGCTTCCGGGTAAAATAAGCAAATCGCAAAAAGAGGCCTCGTGCAAGCCTGTAATAAAACGCAGTTCTATTTCTTTGTCTGCAATGAGTGGCTCAAAGTCAGTGATGTTACTGATGTGCGGGAGTTTCAAAACCCCGACTGTAATAATGGCCGCAGAGGTGTCTTGTTGGTATGCCATCATAGACTTTAAGTCATGAAAACCACTATTGAGTTCTTTGTGCGGGACAACACCAAGCACTCTCATGCCAAAAAGCTGCTCAATAATACTCGCACCGTCTTCAACTTCGGGCACATTGTTTTGAAATTTATCGACAATAACGCCAATAACGTTTTTTCTCAGTTTCTTCGGTAAAAGCTTGTAAACGCCATAAATTGAAGAAAATAGCGTTCCGTCGTCAATACTTGTGACAAGAATGATTTTGGTATGAAACTCTTCGGCTATGTAGATGTTGGAAAGGTCACGTTTCATATAACTCTGTTCAACAGGATTCCCCGCGCCCTCAGCCACCACACATTCATACTCTGCAAGGAGTTTGGAAAAAGCATTTTTGACGTAAGGCTTGAGAATCTGCGTGTCTTTGTAACAGCTCCAAATATCTTTTTTACCAAAACTTTTCCCGTCTATGATGAGGTCGGTTCTCGTCGGGGAGTCGCGTTTGAGTAAAACAGGGTTCATAAGATGAGAACTTTTAATGCCAAGAGCCTCCGCCGCAAAGTGCTGAGGAATTGCCATCTCGCCGCCGTCGTCACTTATCTGTGAGTTTTCTGAGATACTCTGTGCTTTAAATGGGGCTACTTTGTAGCCACGTTTATGTAATATGTAAGTAAGCGCAAAGGCAATAGTAGACTTTCCGTCATCATTGCTTGTTCCGAAAATACTAAGTGATTTCAAAGCGTAATATTCCTTTTGAAGGTGTTGTCACCATTTTGTAGCAAAAAGTGTACTCACTCTTTAAACGCAAAATGAACGCGTCCATTTTGCTACGCTTGCGCCGCTATGGCGACTAAAGCTTTGCCCCTTTGGGGCAAGAATTTTTACTGCGTTTTTTGAGCTCCAGTCTGTCATACATAGCGAGCATATTTCGGTAATCCTGATGCAGTGTCACATCTATCAAATACTCATCGCCATCAAGAATTCCCAGCGCTTTTTGGACTTTTTCTTCCGTATAGATTGCGTTTAAGCCCTCTTCATACTCTTCAAAAAGCATATCGTTTGTATCCATTCGCATAAGTTCAAGAACAATGTGGCCGAGTCTGTCTTGTCCAAATTCGAGGAGTTCAAAAACTTCTTCAGAGTTTCTTAGCATAAGATGAACCTGTGCTTTGAACTCACGCATAGTGAAGTTTTGCGCAAATATTACACCGATGTATTTTTCCATATTGAGCGAATCTTCGAGGGATTCTATTTCGGTTAAAATGTCTTCAGGGTCATACTCTTTGAAGTTTAAAACCATATCTCTTATGCGTTTTGGCGTGTTTTTGTTGTTGTAAATCAGGTCGTCAATCGGGTAGACTTCACTTATACCTGGAATGAGCATCTGGCAGGAGTAAAAGCCTAAGTAGTCGTACTCTCTGAGGTATATTTCATGTTCTAAGTCACGTGCGATGCCAATTAAGAACGCATGTTCATCTTCTGTGCAAGAACCATCATAACGCCATGGTGTGTAGGGAAAACTTTTTTTTGAGCTCAGAAAATGAAAACCGAGTTTGCCGTTGGAATCTATAAAATGCGATTCTAAATTAAAGTTGTCTGCAACTAAACTCAAATCAAAAGTAGGGGTTTCAAAACCGTCTAAATTTTCAAGTCCGCGTCCCTGCATAAGCTCTGTCATAGTGCGTTCAAGGGAGACTTCCAAAATCGGGTGTGCTCCAAAAGAGACAAAAAGCGTGGCGTTTTTCGGGTTGATGAGAGAAATGGCGGTGACGGGAAATTCACCGCCCAAAGAGGCATCTAAAACCTCAATAATATAGCCTAAATCTCTGAGTGCCCCAACGTCGTGTGAGAGTTTTGTAAAAGAGTTTACAAGTTCATCCGGAAATTTCGGCAGGGCGTAACCGTTTTTGATGATTTGCATCTTCGCATAGCGCTCATAAATCTCGCTTAGTGCCTGAACCTGCGCTTCTTGCGGAGTGTTTCCGGTGGCAAGACCGTTACTGACATACAAATTGCTCAATATATTTATTGGAAAATAAATTTGTTCCCCAGTAGAATGCTTGACAAAAGGCAAGGAGACAATCTTGTCCTCATAATCGCTGTTGTAGTCCACCAAATCTTCATCGCTCAGTTCTGCGTTTGGGTCGTAAATGCTTAGGAGTTCAGCGCTGAGATACTCTCCGCCAAAGTCAAACGCAACTTCATCGGGGTAATATTTACGATTAGGCAGATGAAAATCTATAAAAAAGTTGTTTGTCTGAAGTCGCTCAATGTACTCGCCCAAAGCACTTGCCATGGAAGCTTCCGAGAGCGTGCCTTTGCCGTTTGAGTAGATATGTTTAGGTGCTTCTTTAGAAGCCAAATTGACTGAGTAACAGTTTTGCAGAGGATGTTTTTCTTCTGAGAAAGTAACTTCACAGCCAACGCTTTCTAAAACTGAACGCATTTTTTTTAAGGACTCTTCGAGCGGGGCATCTTTGGAAAGGATATTCATTGTGAACTCATTGTATTAATTTTTTAGGGCTTTACTTGGACAAATGTATTGGCTATTTTATCTAAAATCACGCAAGAAGCGTAGGGCAATTCAGTGGCAAAAGCCTCTTCGAGTGTAATATTTTGCACAAGTGAGAGGAGCATTTTGATAACACCACTGTGCGTTACAACTAAAATATTTTGAGCATCTTGCTTGAAGATAGTCTTAAAAAAATAGTTTTCTACTCTTCGTCTAAAATCTTCTACACGCTCGCCATCGAGTGCATCTACCCAATAGTCAAAGTTAAGGTACTCAATTCCTTCTGCGTTTATCTGCTCAAAACTTTTGCCCTCATGACGTCCCCAAGATTTTTCTCTGAGTGCCGATGAAAAAATGGGTTTGCATTGAAGTTCAAAAGGGGCAAGTGTTTCTTTTGCTCGAAGCAAGTCAGAACAAAAAACCGTGTCAAAGCCTGCATTCAGGTACTTATCTGCCAAAGCTAAGGCTTGTTCATCTCCTTTTTTTGAGAGCCCAATCTCATTGTGCCCGTTGTATTTGCCCAAAAAATCGTCTTGAACTTGGGCGTGTCTGAGGAGTGTGATTTTCATGCGTAAGTTCGAATGATGACTGCGTTTAAAAGGACGAGTTCACTGATTTCTATGATGAAGCCGTAAATATCCCCGCTGAGTCCGCCAAGACGTTTGACAAAAAACGCAGCGCAGAGAAGGCCGACAAGCAAAGAGAGGAAAAACGAAGTGCCAAATGAGAAAAAATAGACCAAAACGCAGCTGTAAATAAAAGCAAAAAGAACCATTTTGAGTGAAAGTTCCTCTTTTAAAAGCGCGCCGACACCTTTGCTGGCGTAAGGAAAAAAGTAGATGGCAAGGCTTGCGTTTAGGCGTGAAATCATCAGCAAAACCGGCAGAAGATAATAGGCCTCGAAGTAGATGAGGCTTGAGAGTTTGAGTGCTAAAAACGCAAAAGTGAAAATCATCCCCATTCCGCCGACATGAGCATCTTTCATAACTTCAAAGGCACGTTGTTTGGAGACAAAAAGTCCGTCTATGGTATCGCTGAGGCCATCAAGATGCAACGCGCCCGTGAGCAAAATCCAAAGAGCAAAGATGAGGACCGCCAGATGAGTTGGCGGGAGCTGCGTTTGCAGAAGTGAATGTACACCCCAGAGAACAGCGCCAATAATGAAACCCACAAGCGGATAAAACATGGCCGAATAGCCGTTGATTCCCTTGAAAAAAGTGTGCACTTTAAAAAAAGGCAAGATAGTGAGCATATTAAACGCAAGGGCAAAACCGTAGAAGAGTTTCATTTGATGCGCACACTTATGCCCGCAACGGTGTTGTAGACTTCCTCGCATTGTTGCGCCAAAAACTGAGCGACACGGCCGTTGATATCTACGAAGTCCCGCACAAGCCTATTCTCGCCTATAACAGAGCAGCTAACGTCGTTGATAACAAACACGATGTTTGCGTTTGTGCTTGTTAGGGCTGTGAGTGCTGCAAAAATTTCTGCCTCATTTTTGCCGTGGTAAAGCATATTGTTAATCCACATACTCACACACTCAAGTAAAATGGGCGCTTCTTGATTTTGGGTAGCTTCATAGAGATTTAGCGGCTCTTCAAGCGTAATAAATTTCTCGTCCCGCTGCGTTTGGTGTTTGGCGACTCGCTCACGCATCTCTTCATCAAAAAACTCTGTCGTTGCCAAATAAATGGGTTTTTCTTTGGCAAACGCAAGAATGTAGTTCTCTGCGTTTTTGCTCTTGCCGCTTTTGATGCCGCCGATAAAAAGTGCGCGCATTTACATCTCGTACATAATGAGTTCGACTGCGTTTAGTACATCTGCGTTACTAAGCCCGTTTGCGCACGCATAAGCAAGTGCGGCACCTGCACCGACACCCTCTTTTGCTTCGCCTTCGTCATACTTTTTAAGCACGGGAATTTCTGCGTTTGCAAAGCTGAATTCTGTATAGACTGCGTGTGGCGTGTAGCTCAGTTGAGAGAGAATTTTTTGTATGTCTGAGTATTCATCTTTTGCCACCCACTGCGTTGTAGCAAGGGTAATGTTGTCATGTTTTATGCGCATAAGCACATCTTCTCTCAGAGCGTCGGCAATGAGTAGACAAGCCGCCATCTGCGTTCCGCCGGCTAGAACGACATGAAATCTTCTCGAAGCCTCAAACAAAAAACCTGCACAAAAGAGAAGCATATTATCACTGACATAAGAGAGCTTTTCAAAGTTGTTCATCTCTGCGTTTACCAGCGAGAGAGCTTGGTCTATAGTTGCGTTTTTTATGTTTGTCGGGACATTTAAAAAGCTTGAAGAAAAAGCATCTTGGCAGTCATAGCCCAGTGCTAAGGAAGTAGCCGCCGCCGTTGTTGTCCCGCTTGGAGTGCTTTCGCCGAGGATGAGATAACTCCCTTTGAGCTCGTAACTTTTGCCAAAAAGCATTCCTTTTTCAAAAACGCTTCGGGCATCTATCTTCGCCCCTGTCGCTATGGAACCCGAGATAGGAATGTTGAAATTATGCACAAAGCACTGCTGAGGCTGAAGTTCGAGTCCTAAGTCCACAATCTCTATGCTTTTAAAAGGGTTGAGATTATGAACGGCTCGTGTAATGAGTGCCGGAGTCGGTACTCCGCTTGGCGTTTGTGCAAGTTCTGGCAGAGAATGGAGCTTTTGAGTGCAAATAAATTCCGCGTCAAGCGTAGGTGTGAGAGGAATTTTCCCCGGAATTCCTGCTTGTGTTATTCCCTCAATTTCGCAGGTTCGTGTTACGCTTGCGGCAAGTAGAAAATCGGCTTTTCCTTCTGGAAGAGTGTCTGTCTGGTTGGTAAAAAGATTAAAAGTTTTCATTATTTTCCTAAGTGTAGATTTTGAACTATAAAGTCGATGTCAACGTGTTTTTCTATGTGCTGTGCGAAGTTTTTGATACTTTGTTTTTTGTACTCTTTGAAGTTGTAGCCACGATAATTTTTGTCTATCTGTGAAAAAATCTCATAACGGATTCCGTCGTTGTCAAACAAACCGTGAAGAAATGTGCCGTAGAGATTTTTCTTCTTTGTTGCAAGATTTTTGGTTTGGGCGTTGTGGATTTCATAACCCTGAATTTTATGTCCAAAGAGTTTATACGAGCCTTTTTTGACTGTTTTTTCTGCTTCAAAAATCACATCGCCTTTTATCCGTCCAAAACCTTTGATTTCTTTTTCCCCAGACTCTATGCCTAAAGGGTCTGAAATTCTCTCAAACATCATCTCGTAGCCTCCGCAGATGGCAACAACTTTTTGCTTTTTGCTGACAAGACTTGACTCAAACCCTCGTTCTCTCAGCCAAGCCAAATCTTCTACAACTCTTTTACTTCCCGGAATGACAATCAGCTGACAAGAACTGAGTTCGCTGATATTGGAGATGAACGAGAGCTCTATTTCCCCATCGGCAACAAGGGGTTCAAAGTCTGTAAAGTTACTCATGTGAGGGAGTTTTAAAACGCCTACTTTTAAGAGTGCCTTTGAAGTGTCCTGAGTATAGCCCATGAGCGATTGGCTGTCTTCAAAGCCGAGATTAAAAGGTAGAAACGGGACAACACCCAGAACTCTCAGACCAAAACGATTTTGAATAATCTCAATTCCCTCGTCAAACAGGCTCATATCACCACGAAATTTGTTGACAATCACACCGATGACATTTTTACGTAACTCTTTTGGCAGCAGTTTATAAACCCCGTAAATGGAAGCGAAAACGCCGCCGCGTTCAATGTCCGCCACCAAAATAATTTTGGTTTTGAACTTTTTGGCGACATAGATGTTAGACAAATCTTTGTCCATAAGATTGAGCTCCACGGGACTTCCAGCCCCCTCAGCCACAATACATTCATACTGCGTTTGGAGTTTTTTGAAGGCTTTTTTGACAAAGGGTTTGAGTGTGTCTATATCTTTGTAATAACTCCAGACATCCTTTTCGCCCACGCTTTTGCCGTTGATGATAAGATGCGCCGCGTTTTTGGAACCCGATTTTAAAAGGATAGGGTTCATAAAATGTGAAGTAGCAATTCCAATAGCCTCAGCAGCAAAGTGTTGGGGAATAGCAATCTCCCCGCCATCATCACAAACTTGCGAATTGTTTGAAACATTTTGCGCTTTAAACGGAGCGACTTTTATGCCGCGTTTGTGAAGCAGGTAGGTAATGGCAAAACTAAGCGTAGATTTACCAGCGTCGCTGCTTGTGCCGAAGATGCTTAGGGAGTTCATTTACAAAACACACTTTTGCATGACTTTCTTCCAATCCAAATCAAAATGTTTCTCTACATAAGATCTATGGTGAGGGACGCTGCATTTGGAGCAGTCTTGATGGATGGACTCACCGTAGATGCCTTGTGCTCCGTCTTTAGAATCTATGTCACAAAAACTGTACTGCGTTTTGTCCTCAATTTTTTGCAGGCCGTCATCTTTAAAGCGGAAGTTTGGGCAGGCGCAGAGGTAGCAGTTGAGAGACTCCATCTCGTGACATTTTTTATGTTCGGCGTAGAGCGGACAAAAATCAGGCTCTGCTTGAACCATATTTTCAAAGTCAAAATAGTCGATAATCTGCGCTTTTGTAAACTCTTGTTTTTGAAGCTTATTGACTATGGTTTTATGTTTGGCAGCGTGCGCTTCAAACCAGGATGTGTAGCTCATTTTTTGCCTTTGCTGATAATAAGATAGATGAAAAACGGCCCGCCGATAAGTGCGGTGACAATGCCGATAGGAAGTTCGCTCTGCGTTTGCAGTCCTCTTGTAAGTGTGTCACAAAAGACCAAGAAAAAACCGCCAAAGAGGGCAGTTTTAAGGATGCGTTTGTTGATAGTTTGCGGGTAGATTTTCGCAACAATGTGCGGCACTATGAGCCCCACAAAACCGATGGGCCCGCTGATGCTCACGAGTATTCCGATGCCAAGCGAGGAGAGCAAGAGAAGAATGAGGGTCACGCGTTTTGTGTTAATGCCCTTGAGTTGTGCCTGATGCTCGGAAATGCTGAGGAGTTGCAACTCAAATCTGTACAAATAAATGCCCACGAAAAGCATAAACGCAACAAACGCAAGCAAGAGCGGTGTTTGCCAGCCGATGATGGAAAGTGAACCCATGGTAAAACGGATGAGCACATCGTTTTGCATTGCACTGCCGAGGTAAAAAACTACCATAAGCGCCGCGGTGTAAAAAAGTGAAAGGGCAATCCCTAAAAGCAGGAGTGATTCATGATGTCCTGAACGCAAAAACTGTGCAAGATAGAGCAGTAAAAAGACGGTAAAAAGTGCGCCCAAAAACCCAAAGATGCTGATGGCCGCGACCCCAAAAAAAAGTGTGCCAAGCCCGAGTTTAAGAGCTATGCCAGCGCCTAAAACGGCACCGCTAGAGATGCCTAGAGTGTAAGGGGTCATGAGGGCGTTGCGAAAGAGTGTCTGAAACAAAAGCCCGCTGAGTGCGAGTATGCTTCCCGCCGCAAAGGCAAAGAGAACTCGGGGTAAACGCAGCTCAAAAAAGATGTTGCGGGCTAAGGTATCTGCGTTTAGAATATCGCCAAGGTTTAGTGAAACCGCACCGATGAACGGAGAGATGACGAGAATTGCGAGCAGGAAAAACCAAAGGGCAAATTTAAACATACTTCACCGCCAAGCTCTCAAACGCAACCCCGTACAACTCTTCAAGTCTTGCATCGTCAAAAAACTCTTTCTCGTAAAACGCAGCCGTTTTGTCTTTGATGAAAACAACGGGCGAATCCACGTAGCAGGCAAGATGCAAATCGTGTGTGATGAGAATAATCTGATGCCACTCTTTGAGACCTTTTATGTGCTGTGCGATTATTTTTGCATTATGCGGGTCGAGGTTTGCCGTGGGCTCGTCAAAGATGATGATTTTACTCTGCTGGGTGAGTGCCTGAGCTATGAGGACGAGTTGCTGTTCACCTGAACTCAGAGAGCTCACAGGGTTTTCTTTGAGGTGCACAATGTTCAAAAACTCAAGAGTTTGCAGGGTAATATTCTTGTCCTTGTCAGAGTAGTCGAACAGACTCTTTTTGTGGGCAAATCGCCCAAGAAGGACAAACTCTTCAACGCTGATATAAGGGTCATGAATTTCAAGTTTAGCCGGAATGTAAGAGAGCAATTTTGCCCGCTCATTTAGCGTGTACTCCTGCGTTTTCTTTCCCGCAATGAAGACAGTGCCGCTAAACGCAACAAGGTCACAAATGGCTTTTGCCAAAGTACTTTTACCCGAACCGTTTGCTCCGAGAACGCTAATATGAGAGTCGATTTTTAGAGAAACGTTTTCTAAGATTACTCTCCCATTAAACGCACACTGCAGCTCTTTTAGCTCAATCATTCATCTCCTTGCAAAGCCGAGTTGCGGTTAAAGCTACACGGTGGGATGGAATGTGCAGATACGCTTCATCTACTATGGAAATTTTGTTATTTTTAGCTGCGTTTGTCGGCAATGAGTACCAACTCTCAAGTGCCTTTGTCACGTCTACATTTGGCTCTGTGGCGTGAGAATGTAAAATGATGATTTGGTCAGGATTGAGCGCAATGACATTTTCATAACTCAGAACTGGTTGCTCCGCTGCGTTTGATGTGTAGGCGTTTGTATTGCCGCAAGCCGTGATAATATCTTCAAAAAAGATGTTGTGTCCGGCAATGTAAATACCGTTTCGTAAATCTTCTTTGAGTCCGTAGACAATCATGACAGAGTGCTGTTTTTGGCTTTTCGATGCGTTTGTTATGGCGTTTGTTATGTTTGTTAGGAGTTGTTTGGCTTCTGCTTCTGCACCCAAAACAGAACCCAAATGCGTAATGGATTTTTTTATATCTTCAAGAGTTTTGAGTTTCAGAACTAAAGTTTTAATATGGAATTTTTCAAGTTTTTCGAGCGGCTGAGTATTATACGACTGACCTAAGACAAGAGTAGGAGAGTGAGAGAGAATTTTTTCCAAAGAAGGGCTTTCATAACCGCCGATAATCGGCAGACTTTGCGCCTCTTTGGGGTGAAGGGAATAGGCACTCGTTGCCACCAACTCCTCGCCTTTTCCAAGAGCGTACACTATCTCCGTAATGGAAGGGCTCAGAGAGACAATTCTCTCCTGCGCCCAGAGGCTGAGGATAAAAAAATGCAAAATGAAAAAAGTTTTTAACCTCATGTTTGCCTCTAGAATTTTAGTTTAAGACCTGCAATAGCAGTCGTTGTAAAGTTTACCGGATAGATGGCATCGTCTTTAATCCACAAACCGTTGCTCTGGTTAAATATATTGTTTATTTTAGCGAAAAGTTCAAAATCTTTCTTTGCATACGTTACAGAAATATCGGTTGTATTATACGGATCTTGTTTTTGCGCAAAGTCGTTTGCAAAATCATTTGCCGCATAGGCCTCAGAACGGTAAACTTCTATCAGAGACAAGGTGATTTCTTGAGTTGGAAGATAACTCAGAGTGGCTTTGATGTTATGGTCACTTACACCCGGGAGTTTGTTTCCTGAATAATCTTCGCCGTTTCTGCCAGTTTCTTCATCTATTATAGCCTGCACATAGTTGTAGTTAAGCGCTAGATTAAACTTTTCATTTATTAGCCATTTATCGTAAATGTCAATTCCATACTTGTGTGATTTGTCTATATTTGTATTGACAGATAAGCTTGGCGACGGCCACGAGTTTATTAGGTCACTGTAATAATAAATCTCATCTTTCAAATCAATATAATAGAAAGAGGCTTTAAATTTATTATGCTCAAGGATATGATTAAATCCGAGGGTATAGTTATTTGCCTGCATCGGCTCTATAAAATCATTGAAGACACCGTAAGAGAAAAATCTGTCAATATCGGGGGCCTGATAGGAGTGTGCATAATTTACAAAGAGTGATTTTTCTTTATCGAGTGCATAGTTATAGCCGAGTTCCGCGCCGTGCAAAGAGTGGTTGTCTTTTATGTTGACGCTTGTATCATCATGTTTATATGTTACCTGTTCAAATCTGTAGCCTGCTTTTAGAGTAGAATCTCCAAAGCTTACATTGCTCATGATAAAACCGGCAATGTTGTTCTTGTCCGTAGTTTTCGTACCGGAAGTTCTTTCCCCATTAAAGACATCTATTCCGCCAACAAGGGAGAGATTATTTTTACTGTATTCAAGAGTAGATTTTGCTGCGCTGTATGTGTAGTTCGACACATAATCATAGGTAATATAATTAGATTTTTTCTTCTCTTGGCTTGCGTCAACATTTAAGTTTAATGAATTATTGATAAAATAAGTTAGACCGGCACTGAGAGCATTTGTATCATACTCTTGCTCAGTAGAACCCCAGTTTGTAGCTCCTGCTACTGATGGATTGTCATTGTACTCATCTTCTGTCAGATAGCTTGCGTAAATAACATTCGTTCTCGCAAAACTGGCTCCCGCTCTGAGTTCAAGTTCGTCAATTGGATTGATTGTCAAATCAAAGGAGCCGTTTGTAAGAGAATTTTTGTCTTTGTCCCCGTCTCCTATGTATCTTGTCCCTGCGTGTCTTTTGGTATCAAGAGCGGTAGAAAGTGAGTATTTCTCTTCGCTGTGTCCAAGATACAAAGAACCGTCATACGTGCCGTAGTTTCCGCCGTAAACCGTGAGTTCTTTGTCATTGTTTTGTTTGGTTGTAATGTTAATGACACCTGCGTTTGCTCCATCACCTCCTGTGACAATGCCTCCGGATTTGATGATTTCTATACGGCTGATAGATGCCGGAGAGATAGAAGAGAGCAGAGGGGCGACCATATCAATGTTGTTAATTTTTCTTCCGTTAAGTGTCACGACAATGTTTTGATAACCGTCGCCTATGCCGTAGCCGTGTATATCCATCTTCTGAGAAAACGGATTTCCGTAAGTCGGCATAGTAATAACAGAAGTTTGGCTGTTTAAAAACTCATAAACATTTTGCACATGGGCTTTTTCTATATCCTCTTGTGTGTAGATTTCTACTGCATCTGTGGCTTTTAGCTCATCTGTTTCGATGGCTGTTGATGTGATGCTAAGAGGTATGAGAGTTACTGTCTCCTCCGCAGAAAGTGAGCTCAAAAGAGCGACTGAGATAAGGGATAATTGTATTGTTTTTTTCATATTTTATTTTCCTGAAATGTATTTTTAAAGTGTGAGAAAAAGTTTGCAAGGTGGAGAAATGGCATTATTAAGTGTTTTGAAGTAGTTGAAAAAAAGTTTTTGATTGAAATAAAGTTTGAGGGTTTTGCGTGTTTTTTTAAAGAAATAACAGTTGCAATGGCAAGGTTTGAAAGAGAGCTCCAGCGGGCAGAGAATGGCGAGTTCTTCTATCTCTTCTTCTGCTTCTAGCTCCTCTGATTTGTAAGTGAGTGTATGAAAACTTTGCACACGTACAGCGGTTGCGTTTATGCTTATTTGTCCGACAGTTGCAGTGATTGCGTTTAAGTTAAAGTAATTTTTACCAAAACCTTTAGGAAGTTTCATGCTGCTCATTTCATTGATGTTATGCACCTTAATGAGCAAAGCCCATTAAAATGGCAGGGACTAAAGTCCCTACAACCCCCTAAAGCTACATAAAACTTGTTTTATGAGATTTTTAGAAGTTGAAATATTTTGCGAAGTATAGCTAAAAAATACTCAGTCCTGTTTTCGTCGTAAAAAGCTCTAACGCTTTTGTGCCCACAAGCGAATTTCCTTGCGCGTTGAGGCCGGGGGAGAAGACGGCTATGCCCATCACTTTTGGAATAAGTGCAACTATGCCTCCGCCCACACCGCTTTTTCCGGGGAGTCCTACATGAAACGCAAAGTCTCCCGAAGCGTCATAATGGCCGCAGGTGAGCATGACTGCATTTATGCGTTTAGCTTGGTTGGGTGAGATAAACTGTTTGGCACACAGAGGGTCAATACCGTGGTTTGCAAGGTAGAGCATGGAGCGAGAGAGAGTTTTTGTGCTCATTTCAAGCGCGCAAAGTTTGAAGTAGGTCTCAACTACATCTTGTACTTCATTATCGAGATTGCCAAAACTTTTCATAAGGTTAGCAAGAGCAAGATTTCTGTGTCCGTGCTCCATTTCTGAAGCGGCTACGACAGGATTCGAAGCAATGCTGTTGTTGCAAGAGACCTCCTGAATAAATTTTTGAACTTCTTCAAAGGCTGTTTCTTTATTTCCATAATGGTTTATAAGCGCATCAGCGACAACAATAGCGCCTGCGTTTATGAAAGGATTACGGGGTTTTCCTCTTTCATATTCGAGCTGAACGAGCGAGTTAAAAGGATTGCCCGAAGGTTCACGCCCTACGCGTTTGTATAAATCTTTGCTGTAGAACTTTAGTGCAAGGGTAAAACTAAATACTTTGGAAATGCTCTGGATGGAAAAAAGTGTATCTGCAACACCGACACTGTATTGCATGCCGTTAAAAAGTGTAATGCTCATGGCAAACTGTTTTTTTTCTACACTTGCGAGAGCAGGGATGTAGTCTGCAACTTTCCCCTTTTCCAAAAGAGGTTCGACCTCCGCCGCAATCTCATTTAAAATAGCTTGATAGTCCATAACAAATCCTAGGCATTTAGTTGTCAAACTATAACATAAGAAAAAAAATTGTCGCTATGCCAGGATGTCAAAACAGACGATGCAATCGCACTTGTCCAGAGATATTCTCGCAGAGTAGGTTCTGCACATATTTCCACTCGCTTTTGAGATGTACTTTGAGCTGAGGTAATCCCCGCGGGAGGAGTCTTTGGCAATAAAGTAGTACTCTCTGAGGCTATGGTCATGCCCATCTTTACAGGGTGTATAAAGGTATCGCTCTTCTGAATGGATACGCGTCGCGCCAATCTGCAAACCACTTTCTGCATGAATGATATAGATGGCTTCAAGCTTAGGAGTCTGCGCAATTATTTCAGATATTTGAGCTTCTTGGTCTTGTGCATTTTGCTCAAGTATGGTGAGAACTTTTTGTGTCAGTTCTTTGGAATGATGCAAGAGCATTTTTTTTCTCTCAAGACGCTCTTTGATAATGTTCTTGTAGCTCTTGCCAATATAATCTATTGAACTTCCTATCTGCGCAATCAGGGCTGCGTTTATGCTGTTCTGGGGTTTGCAAAACCAAAATCCCTGAAAAATATCTATCTCTTTTTGAACACAGGAGAGAATTTCATCTTTATGCTCAACTCCCTCAGCCAGTACTATAGCTCCTATTTTATGGCACATATTGGAGATAGCAGACAAAATCTCAGAGTTCACAAAGTTGTTGTGAACATTGTAAATAAGAGATCTGTCTACTTTTACAATATCGGGCTTTATAAATTCGAGTCTGTCAAAACTCGAGTAACCGGTTCCAAAGTCATCTATGGCAATTACAAAGCCGTGTTTTTTGTATTTGTCTATAAATTTTTTGAGAATATGGGAGTCTTTAATCCTGTCTTCTTTTACCTCTATGACAATATTTGCCGGAGGAATATTGTACTTGTAAACGGTAGGCACGAAGCTGTTATCCTGTTCATTTTCAATAACGGAAGATTCAAAGTTTAAAAAAAGCAGAACACTTTTATCTTGTTGGTAATACTCTTGAAACTTTAAAAGGGCGAGCTCTCTTACATACTCATCCAATTTACAGGAAAGATTCTCTTTTTTCGCCTGATCAAAAAGATACAGAGGAGAGATTGCTTCTCCATATCTGTCGGTTGCCCTCGTGAGTGCCTCGTAAGCAAAGATTTTCTTATCTTTAATGGACACTATCGGTTGTAAGTATATCTCAATGTTTTTTTCATTTATTAAATCATTTATCATGGTGCTATTATGATGAAATATCCAAGTTTTTTCTTCAAGAAAGTGTATAAATATTCATCACACTTTTTCTATTTTTACGGCACTGTGATTATAGTCAGGTTCAAAAGACTCTTTGTCGAGCAGGTCGTTTGTCAGGTAGTTTATTTCACGGTTACTTATGGGAATAAAGATATTTTTTTCATTGATTCTTTCCGTTACAAGCGCTTTTGTTTTAAGAGTTCCTCTTGTTGAGCTCACAAGGATTTCGTCCCCGTCTTTTATCTTCAAAAGTTCTGCATCATTTGGATGTATTTCACAAAAATTAAGTTCTTTGAATTTTAAAAGCGTTGCCGGAAGATTCGTTTTTGTCCCGCTGTGCCACTGGTCTCTTGTTCTTCCTGTAAGCAGAACAAAAGGGTATTCCAAACTTGTTTTTTCACTCAGCAGCTTGTTCTCGACAAAAAAGAGATTGCCTTTTTTGTCGGGCGTTAAAAAGTTCTTAATCTTTTCTCCCCATACAAAGGGCTTTTCTCTGAGCTTTGCGTAATCAATTTCTGCCATATCCATGTAGCTGTTTAGCTTCGTCATAGCCTGATACTCTTCAAATATCTCTTGTGTGTTTTTAAAATTAAATGCCTCTTTGTAGCCGAGTTTTTGGGCAAGCAGCTGAAAAATCTCCCAGTCAGGTTTGCACTCGATGGAGGTACGTGTGAGTTTTTCCTGCTTGGTGATGGTGCGGTCAAGATTTGTCTGCGTTCCCTCTTTTTCTCCCCAAGGTGCGGCAGGAAGCTTTATATGAGCAAATTTTGAAGTCTCAGAATTTTCATAGGCGTTTATCTCTACAACCATAGGTATTTTTTTTATGAGTGCTTCAACTTTGTTTCTGTTTGGAAGATGATAAACCGGGTCGGTGTGGCAGACAATGAGCACGTCAAGTTTGGCTTCCAACATCTGGGTTGCCGTAAGCCCCGGTTTATTGTCTATTTTGTCTGTTTTCCAAAACTCAGCAACTTTTTTTATGCTCTGCTCATCAAAGCCGAGGTGAACAGCTAGCATAGTTGAAAGTCCTCCAACTTCACGTCCGCCCATTGCGTTTGGCTGTCCTGTTAAACTGAGCGGACCGTTTCCTTCTTTAAATATCTTGCCGGTGAGAAGATGCGTGTTAATAAGCGCCAGGTTTTTGTCTACACCCTGCACGGACTGGTTGAGTCCCATAGTCCAGGCTGTGATGATATTTTCACTATTCTTATAGAGCTCAAAAAATTCTTCGAACTGCTCATGAGAAAGCCCTGTGCGTTTGAGCATTTTTGTCACGGGAACTCTTTTAAATTTATTTTTGAGCAGTTCAAAGTTGTTAATGTGCTCTGCTACAAACTCTTTGTTGTAAAGCTCTTCATCTATAAGTCTTTTTGAAATAAGGTTAAAAAAGTCGATGTCACTTCCAACTCGAAGGGGCAAATAAAGGTCTGCGTTTTTTGCAGTGTCTGTTAAACGCGGGTCAATAACGACCACTTTGAGCCCTTGCTTTTTGGCCTTTTTTATCTGGTTGTGAAAAACGACATGCGCCTCAGCCGTATTTGCACCGGCGAGAATGAGAAGGTCTGACCTGAAAATATCGTTCATGCGAAGAGGCACAAAGTCGGCTCCCAAAGATTTTTTGTAGGCAACGACAGCGCTTGACATGCAGGTGCGGCTGTTTGTATCCACATTGTTTGTACCTAAAAAACCTTTGCCGAGTTTGTTTGCTATATAGTAGTCTTCTGTGAGGAGTTGTCCTGAGAGGTAAAAACCGATTTTATCTTTGGGTGTTTGTTCTATTTTCTTGGCAATTGCGTTTAGGGACTCTTCCCAGGTACTTATTTTGTACTCATCACTGATTGCGTTTCGCATATGCGGGCGAAGAAGTCTTGAACTTGTTTCTATACTAATGAGTTCGGAAACGCCTTTAGAACAAAGATTTCCCTCATTGACAGGATAAGTGATTTCCCCTATAAGTTTGTCTTTATCAAACTCCAAACCGCATCCAACACCGCAATACCCACATACAGACCTAATCATAATACACCCCACACTACTAATTATTAAAACGCAAAATGAGCAAAGCCCATCTTTGCTACGCTAGCCGCTAAGGCACTAAAGCTTGCCCTTTTAGGGCAAATGAAATAGAATTATACACAAAAGTTTAATGTAAAACTAAGATTATACTGTATAAATATTAATCAGTAATATGATGTTTTTCCATTCAGCGCTCTGATACAATGTTGCCATGAGAAAGTACTAATGAAAACTTAAGGAGTTGGAATGTTAAGTAAAATTGTAAAAATTGGATTGGGATTGTCACTTGTTGCAACATCGTTGTTGGCTGAGTTAGAGAAAAAAGAGTTGACCATAGGTTTTATTGCCTTAACGGATTGTGCTCCGATAGTCATTGCTGAAGAAAAAGGTTTTTTTGACAAAAACGGTTTGGATGTACATGTTGTAAAAGAGGGTGGCGGATGGCCTGGTATCCAGCAAAAAGTGATTAGCGGAGAGTATGACTTCTCGCACGCACTCGCCGGAATGCCGATTGCCGCTACATTAGGTATTAACGGAAATGCAAATCTTCAAGCTGTGTTATCACTTGACTTTAACGGAAACGGTATCACTTTTGGAAATAAAATCATCAACGAGATGAAAAAATACGGAATGGATGAGAAAAAACGACCGCTTGGTTCTGAGTCACTTAAGAAGTATATAGATGCAAAACACGCAGCCGAGGGTGACAACTACCAGCCGTTGAACTTCGGGATGGTTCACCCTGTTTCAACGCACAACTATGAGCTTCGTTACTGGATGGCAAGTTCTGGGATTCAGCCTGACCGTGACACGACGATTAAACCTTTCCCTCCGCCGACTATGCCATCAAACCTGATAGCAGGAAACATTGAGGGTTACTGTGTAGGCGAGCCTTGGAATGAGAGAATTGTTCTTATGAAAGAGGGCTCAACACTTGTAACGAACTATGACATTTGGAACAACAACCCTGAAAAGGTACTTCAAACGCGAGCAGATTTCATTACGAAAAACCCTGAGACGACCAAGGCTGTTATGAAAGCGGTAATTGAAGCGCAAATGTGGCTGGATGCTTCGTGGGAAAACCGTAAAGAAGCGGCAAAAATTTTGAGCCAAAAGAACTATGTAAATGCACCGGTCAATGTTTTGGAAAAATCGATGATAGGGACATTTCAGTACCTCAAAGGGCAAAAATCTGAGTCAAATCCTCAGTTTAATGTTTTTGCAAACTACTATGCGGCATATCCGTTTTACTCACACGGTATGTGGTTTATCACACAGATGTACAGATGGGGACAGATTGACAAAGCTGTAGATATGAAAGCAGTGATTGAGTCTGTGTACAGACCCGATTTATTTGAGATTGCAGCTAAAGAAGTCGGCTACACATTGCCTCCAAGCGCATGGAAAAAAGACGGTGTGGACAAATACAATATGTTTATGGATGGTAAAGTGTATGACCCCAATCAAGCGGTTGAGTACATCTACAGCTTTGATGTAAACGGAGCAGTGGTGAGTAAAGCTGATTTAAAAGCGGCAAACAAATGGGAAGGAAGTCTAAAAACTGCCCAACCGGAATACTCATGCCAATATGGCCCGGCAGGATGTGCTGATCCGAAGTATGTGACGAAAAAATAGACTAAGTACTCACTCCCATGCTCTGCGTGGGAGCGTATATATGCATTCCCACGCAGAGCATGGGAACAAGTTGCAAATTGAATTTAAAAATAACTAAAGTTTTAGCTATTTTTAAATTCAAAACGAAGGAATAAAATGAATTCAGAACTTATAAAAAAAATAGTGCTGCCACTACTCGTGTTTGCGCTTATAATACAAATATGGTCGGCTATTGCAGGAAATGTTGCCTCTTTTCCGACACCGAGCGAAACTTATACAGCTGCGTTTGGCGGGATAGATGAGGATGGTGAAGAGATTATCGGGGTTTTATCCGACCCGTTTTATGTCAACAATCAAGACGATATGGGTATCTTCTGGCAAATTATGGAATCACTTAAAAGAGTATTCGCCGGATTTGTATTAGCGATTTTAGTCGGTGTTCCTGTTGGCCTGCTAATCGGTATGAGTAAAAACGCACAGTACGCATTGAACCCGTTTATTCAAATATTTAAGCCGGTTTCACCTTTGGCGTGGCTGCCGCTGTTGCTGTTTATATTTAAAGATATCAACTTAACGGCTATTTCGACAATTTTCATTACTTCTATCTGGCCGATTATCATCAACACGGCTTTGGGTGTGAAAAATGTCAGCGAAGATTATATGAACGTGGCAAAGGTTTTAAGATTTTCTCCACTTGAAAAAATTGTACAGATAATTTTACCGGTAGCTGTACCTTTTATTTTCACTGGAATGCGTCTTTCACTTGGGATTGCATGGCTTGTAATTGTCGCGGCAGAGATGCTGACAGGCGGAATCGGGATTGGTTTTTGGATTTGGGATGAGTATAACAATTTGAACTACCACAACATTATCATCGGGATTATCGTAGTCGGTCTTATCGGTTTTGTACTCGACATTTTGATGGGAAAAATTGCGGATTATTTTGATTATACAAAGAGAGGAAAAGCATAATGAGCAAGTTTTTAAGTTTAGAAGGGATTGAGAAAAGATTTCCTATTCCGGGAAAAGAAGACTATGTGGCTGTGACGGATGTGAATCTTGAGATAAAAGAGAATGAGATTATCGCAATTATCGGGCACAGCGGTTGCGGGAAAAGTACGCTCTTAAATATGATCTCCGGTCTTGATGCACAAACAGAGGGTGCAATATTATTGGAAAACCAGCATGTCAAAGGTCCAGGGCCTGAGCGTGCGGTTGTTTTTCAAAACCACTCACTGCTTCCATGGCTGACAGTGTACCAAAACATAGAGATGGCCGTAAAAAAAGTTATGCCCCAGCTGAGTGCATTTGAACTCAGACAAAGAGTTGAGAAGTTTGTAAGTATGGTAAATCTTGACCATGCCAAAGACAAACTTCCAGGAGAGATAAGCGGTGGTATGAAACAGCGCGTGGGGATTGCCAGAGCACTTTCAATTAAACCAAAAGTACTGCTCATGGACGAGCCTTTTGGAGCGCTTGATTCACTGACAAGAGCAAATCTGCAAGAGCATCTTATGCGTATTCAGGAGAGTGTGAAAAACACGGTTGTCATTATTACGCATGACATTGACGAAGCGGTACTGCTCAGCGACAGAGTTATCATGATGACAAATGGTCCGGATGCGACAATCGGTGAAATTTTAGAGGTAAATATTCCGCGTCCACGTAACAGAGTTGAGTTGCAGAGTGACCCGGAATACATCCGTTGCCGTGAAGCAATTTTGAGCTTTTTATATGAGAAATTTGCAAAAGACGATGAATAAATAGAAGACTTAAAACTGAAGTTTTCTCCCCTATTTGGAAGATAGGGTTAGCTTTAGGGGTGGCAAGGGGCTAAAAGTCCCTGCCGATTAAACGGACGCGTTCGTTTAAGTGCATAACATAAGTAATAGTATATAATCGATAAAATATTTTTATAAAGAGTGAAAATGAGCTCAAACAATATAAAGTTTTCCGCTTTTTCTCTTGCTAAACGCAAGGAGCTTGTGGGGGATGATTTTTATGATGCAAAAACCATAGGCGGTGTGACAATCGCCATTGTCTGTGATGGCGTTGGCAGTGCCGAGGAGGGTGCTGAAGCGGCAAAACGCACGACAAACTATCTTATGAATAACTTCAAAAACCGCCCAAAAAGCTGGAGTATCGAAAAATCAATCAAGAGTTTCATTCAATCTATAAACGCCATCTTATACGAAGAATCACAAATAAATTATGAACGCTCAGAGCTTGTAACGACACTCACTCTTGTAGTGCTTGAGGGAAACAGACTCTACGGTGCAAACGTGGGAGACAGCCGTGTGTATCTTCAGAGAAACAACGAGATACATCAACTCTCCTCGGACCATTCTATGGATGAAGCAGGATATGAGAATGTTCTTACTCAGGCCATAGGGATTGCTCCTGAAGTGGATATTTACTACTTTGAAAATATTCTGGAAAAAGATGATTTTATTCTTTTGTGCAGCGATGGGCTTTATACTATTATGAGCAAAGACCGTTTGAGTAAAGGGCTTGGTCTGGGAGCGCATTCGTTGGTTAAAAAAGCGAGTTCGCTTATGGAGGACAATCTTCCTGATGACACTACGGCAATTGTTTTAGAAGTGTTAAATGCAGATGAAAAAGAGCTGCTCAAGAGACAAAATGTTCCTATTCCTAAGAGTCTTAAAGCAGGGCAAAATATCGATGGCTATATTTTAGAAAAGTCCTTAATCCAAAACGACAGAACATGGATAGCGTTTAAAAAAACAAAACGTTATGTACTTAAATTTGCGCCAATAGAAGCGATAGATGATGAGACAATCTTAGACTTGTTTGTTAAAGAAGCCTGGAATGCTAAGCGGCTTAAGGCAGACTTTTTTGCCAAAGCGGTCATTCCAAAAAATAGAACGGCACGTTACTATGTGATGGAACTTTTTGATGGGGAAGATTTAGGTAAATACCTCAAAACGCAGCAACTCAGTATTGATGATGGAGTGAAGCTTGCACAAACGCTGTTAAAAATGTCTCAGTTTTTACTCAAATACGATTTAGTCCATGGCGATATAAAACCTGAAAATATCATGCTTTGTAAAGATGAAAA
The DNA here is from genome assembly GCA_013791885.1 of Sulfurimonas sp. GTDB lineage: Bacteria > Campylobacterota > Campylobacteria > Campylobacterales > Sulfurimonadaceae > Sulfurimonas. Next base: position 105,105 of record VMSZ01000038.1, read on the forward strand.
AAGACATTTTGAATTTAAAATCATAGACTTTGGAAGTATTACAGAGATTTTTTCGACGCATTCAAAAGCGGGAACACCGAGCTTTTTGTCTCCTGAGCGTTTTGTAAATGAGGCCATCAGCGAAACAAGCGAGATATTTGCAATAGGTGTGACGCTCTATTTGGCACTCACGGGAAAATATCCTTACGGGGAGATAGAACCTTTTCAAAACCCTGCGTTTAAAGAGGCAAAAAAACCAAGCACCTACAATAAAAACATCCCCGATTGGCTTGACAGCGTCATTTTACGTTCTATAGCCATCGACAAAGAACAGCGATATGCGTATTACTCCGAGATGGCTTATGAGCTTTCAAATCCTCAAAAAGTAAAACCTTTCTTTGCAAAAGGCGCAACACTTATTGAACGTTCACCTCTTGCGTTTTATAGAACAGGCTTTATCCTTATGACAGTACTCAGTATGGCACTTCTGCTTCTTATAGGCTACCAAAACAGTTAAAAAATTGTTTTTCAGAATTCAGTACTTTTATGTAATATTAAGTATTGACTGTATAAATATTAGGCAATTACATGCGTATATTCCATTCTTAAAGCAGTATAATTTTTCCAATAAATAAAACTTAATGAAAAGTTAAGTTACAAGGAAAAAAGATGGCGGGATTTAAAGATTTAAAAGGACAAGGGCATGCACCGACGCTGTTCATGGCTTTTTTGTATTTCGATATGAGTTTTATGGTTTGGACTATGCTTGGTCCCTTAAGCACCGAGATTACGGAAGCTTTAGCACTTACCGGGCATATAATGAGTGCAGGAGAAAAAGCAACGCTTCTTTCTCTTCCGATTCTCTCAGGTGCACTGCTGAGAATCTTGCTTGGATTCGGTGTTGATAAACTTGGAGCTAAAGTTACTGCTTTGATGGCACAAACCGTTGTTATTGCAGCGCTATTAACTGCTTTTTTCATGGGCAGCGACATTACATACAACGCACTCTTAATTGTTGCGCTAGGTCTTGGTTTTGCAGGGGCATCTTTTGCGGTGGCACTTCCACAGGCAGGTCAATGGTATCCGCCAAAGCTTCAGGGTGTTGTTTTGGGAATTGCAGGAGCCGGAAATATCGGTGTAGTCATCGACTTCTTGTTTGCGCCTAAAATTGCGGAACTTTGGGGCTGGGAATCAGTCTTTGGTGTTGGTGCGGCTATGGCGATTGTTGTTCTTATCGCTTACGCATTTCTTGCTAAAAACGCTCCCGCGGAAGTTTACACGGCTCGTCCTAAAAAGTTAAAAGACTACGGCAAGCTGCTTAAAGACAAAGACACTTGGTGGTTTAACCTCTTTTATGCGGTAAGTTTTGGCGGGTTTGTCGGGTTTGCAGGATATATGAAAGTTTACTTAATGAGCACTTACCAGGCTGACATGAGCGCTTTTGGCTTGGATGTTTTGGATGAGGGAAATGTAAAAGTTGTTGCAGGCTATTTTGGTGCTTTATGTATCTTCGCAGGGGCTGTTTTACGTCCTGTAGGCGGGGCTATTGCAGACAAACTTGGCGGAATTAAATCACTCTATATTTTCTTTGGGACAGTTATTCTTTTAGCAGTTTTAAACGCAAGCATGACCCTGCCTTTTGGTGTAGCTATCTTGGTCTTGTTTTTAATCATGGCTAACCTCGGTATGGCAAACGGCGCAGTGTTTCAACTCGTACCACAAAGATTTGGCAAGGATATCGGGATTATGACGGGAATCATCGGTGCAGCCGGCGGTCTTGGCGGAACGGCTCTTATTAAAACACTTGGCTGGTCTAAAGGTGCGTTTGATGGTTACGCGGCAGGATTTATGATCTTTGCAGCGGTTGTTATGGTCGCACTCATGGGCATCTCTCTTGTAAAAACAAGATGGAGAACGACATGGGGCGTTCAAGCTGGCGGAAGGATATAAAATGCAATACAAAACCCTGCCAATCGTGTTGAAAGATATGAAAGTCCTGCTCATTGGAGGGGGCAAAGTAGCGCTTCAAAAGGCGGAAGTTATGCAGAGAAACGCAGTTGATTTTGAGTGCGTTTCTTCTGCTTTTATTGAAGAATTTCAAAGTATAAACGCAAGACAAACGCAGAAAGATTTTGAACGGGGAGATTTGCAAAACTACGCAGTTGTCGTAGATGCGACAGGTTGTGAAGATGTTATGAACAGCCTTTTGGCACATAAAAAAGAGCTAAATTTTCTCTACAACTGCGTGGACGTTCCGGCTGTGTGTGACTTCTTTTTTGCCGCACTTTTGGAGTACGGTTCACTTAAAATAGCAGTGTCCTCTTCTGGCGCAAGTCCAACGCTTGCACAAAGTGTACGTGAGAAGATACAAAGAGTATTGCCAAAAGAGCTTGAGAGCTTAAACGCAGCACTTCAGAGTAAACGCAGTGAAGGAATAATAGACATCAACGAGGCTAAAAAAGAGGCAAAAAAACTCTTAGGCAAGGTAACACTTGTCGGCTGCGGAACAGGTGATGTTGACCTTTTGACACTCAAAGCTTACAAAAGTATTCAAAACGCAGACGTGGTTTTTATCGACCATCTTATTAGCGATGAAATAATTGAGATTATTCCCAAAGATACGATGAAAATCTCGGTAGGCAAACAAAAAGGCGCACATAGCGTCAAACAGGAAAAAATCAACGAGATGCTCATTGAGTACGCCTCAAACGGCTTCGAAGTTGCGCGTCTTAAAGCAGGTGATCCTTACATTTTTGGTCGCGGAGCAGAAGAGGCTCAGGCACTCATAGAACATAACATTCGTGTAGATGTCATTCCTGGAATTTCGTCTGCCATAGCTGGACCGCTGAGCGCGGGGATTGCACCGACAGCCCGTGGGTATGCAACAAACCTCTCCATTGTTTCGGCGCACTTGGCAGGAAACTCCATCAACACCGAATGGATAGATTTACTTAAGATGAAAAACCACACAACCATTGTGCTTATGGGGCTTTCACGTGCAGATGAAATTGTAAAAGCGGCGCTTGAGGCCGGAGCCGATGCTAACATGCCAACGGCAATTATCTCAAACGCTTCAAGACCAAACCAAACGCGAATTATTACAACCCTAAGAGAGTTGCCAAGTTTTGCAAAAGATGCACCTAGACCGGGGATTATCGTCTTTGGGGATGTGGTGAACTTAGCAAAAATACTTCCGAGTTATGAGATGAAAGAGGAGATATGTGATGAAAAGATTGCATGAGGCTTACGCCGCACACAGTAAAAAAGTCAATAAAATTGAGCAGATGAAGGAGTTAAAAACACCAATGTCTGTTTATGTTAACCTAAAAATTCTTTGCGAAAACGGCTATGAAAATCTCAAAGATGAAGACAGTAAATATTTTCTCAAATGTTTTGGATTGTTTGACAAGGGCGAGGGCGAGTTTATGATTCGTGTGCGTGTTCCTGCGGGGCAACTCAGCCTTGAACAGGCTTTGGCAATTGGTAAAATATCCAAAGAGTTTGGAAATGACTACATAGATATCACCACAAGACAGCAGATAGAGCTGCGTTTTATAAAGTTTGAAAATCTTTACGAGGTCATAACAAGTTTGGATTTAGCGGGGCTTACGACGTTTCAGACGGGGATTGACAACTTTAGAAATATCGTTACTTCTTCATACGACGGACTCAGCGAAGAGAGTTTGATTACATGTATGCCGATTATCGAAGAGCTTCAAGAGATATTTTTGAAAAAAGAGGAGTGGACGGGCGTTTTGCCTCGTAAATTTAACGCAGCAATTTTGGGAACACAAACCAATGACTGCAATATTTTCGGGCATGACTGCTCGTTTATTCTTGCAAAAAAAGGCGAGGCTTTGGGTTTTAATCTTTACCTTGGCGGAAGAGTCGGGATGCAAGCACAAGACAGCGGACTGTTTGTAAAACCAGAGGATGTAAAAGAGGCATTTTTGTCTGTCATATCTTTGTTTAAAGAGTTTGGATTTCGAGACAACCGTAACAAAAACCGCCTGCATTTTCTTATAGAAGAGGTCGGTATGCAAGCTTTTGCGGAGGCTATTGTGCAGACGACAAAAGCAAAATTGGGGAGTTCCGGAGAAATTCTGCTTGCAAATGAACACAAAATTCCTGCTGATGGCATAGTTAAACTGAAAGAGGGAAAATCGGCACTTTTGTTTAATATTCCTTCCGGGATTTTTAGCGGAAGCGACCTCCTTGCCTCTGCTGAGGAAGCCCAAGAAGTTGGCGGTGAGCTGCGTTTATCGATAGAGCAGAGTTTTTACATCGTCTGCAGGGATGAAGATATTGGCAAAATAAAAGAGAGTGAGATATATGCAAAATACGCGAAATATCAAAATCCTTATTTTGTTCACCAAATAGCCTGTGCAGGGACTGCGACTTGTTCTTTTGGTGTTATTCCTAATAAGCCTGATGCTATTGAGATGGCGGAATATTTGTACAAAGAGGTGCCGCTTGAAGATGCAAAGGTAAGAATGTACTGGTCGGCGTGTCCAAAAGGGTGCGGAATTCACGGCATTGCCGACATTGGTTTTGAAGGTTGCAAGGCCAAGGACGCCAATGGTGAAACTTGTTTTGGAGTACACATTCTTCTAGGTGGAAAAGCCGCAACACAGGCGCAAGAAGCAAGAATTATTTATAAAGCCGTGCCTTTAAGTGAAGCAAAATATACGGTAAAAAAAATCATGCTTATGTATAAAAAGGAAAGAGAAGCGGGTGAGAGTTTCGAGAGCTTTGAGAGCCGTGTTTTAAGCTGTTTGGAAAACGAGGCTTTGGTGGAAAAAATAGAGAGTTATCACTGATTTTAAGCACTCAAATCAGCTAAGTCCATTTGAGCGGTAAGGACAGTTACTCTCCCGTATCCGACAGATACGGGTAGCTTTAGGGGGTTGTAGGGACATTTGTCCCTGCCACTAAAACGGACGAGTTCGTTTTAGTGCATAACATGAATCATATGTGATACAATCATGCCATGAAACTATCACACTTAAAACAAATAACTTCTTACATACAAAAATTTACAAAAATCTCTGCAATATTCAGGGTGTCGGACACTATTTTAAAAGTGGTTTTCGACAGAGATGATGAAATATATTTTGAAATGCAGCGCTCAAATGCAAACATTTTTAAAACGCAGTCTTACCCGCGCTCCAAAGTCTACAATGCTCCTTTTGATGTTGTTTTGGCAAAGCGGTTTAACCGCTCGAACATCCTTGAAGTCGGACTTTTAAATGACGATAAAGTACTGCGTTTTAAAACTTCCGTCGCTTCTGCGTATAAGCAAGAGATAACTTACCTGCAGATTGAAATGACGGGAAAATATACAAACATCATTATTTTAGATGAGCAAAATATTGTGCTCGAAGCGCTTCGTCATGTGGATTTGTTCTCCTCTTTTCGAGAAGTAAGAGTCGGGCAGAAGCTGCTTGATATTCCCTCTGCTCCATTTGAAGCAAAAGAGTATCCGCTTGAGGATGTTGAAAGTTTTTTGTATGCACAGCATGAAACGCAGCAAAACCAAAAACTTGTATCTGCAAAAAAACAAAAAATAGCTCTTTTACAGAAGAAACTCAAAAAGCTGGAAAAACTTTTGAACTCTTTGGATGATGAAGAGGCACTGCTAAAAGAAGCGGATATTTCGCAGCACTACGGCAATCTTGTGCTTTCAAATATGCACAATATCAAGCCTTATTCACGTTTTTTGAAACTGCAGGATTATGATGGAAGTGAAATTGAAATAGAGCTTGATAAAGCCTATGCGACTCTCCCTCAAATCTCAAATGCACTCTTTACAAAAAGTAAAAAAGCAAAGCAAAAAGCCATGCATATGCATATAGAAAAAGATTCTTTAAGTGCAAAAATAGAGCATATCAAACTTTTTATCCATGCAGTACAAGAGGCTAAAGATGTGGCAAAAATAGAGCTTTTGTTTCCAAAAAAAGTACAAAGTAAAAAAATAAAACAGAATGATTCTATAGAGATGTTTCTTATAGAAGGCTACAAAGTTCAGCTTGGCAAAAATGAAAACGGCAATGTACAACTCTTGCAAAACGCCAAAGCAAAAGATGTCTGGCTCCACTTAAAAGAACGTCCATCTACGCATGTTCTCATTACAACAGATAAACAAAATGTTCCCATGAGTGTGATTGAAGGAGCTGCAAGACTCTGCGTAGAGTTTACCACGACTCAAAAAGACAGGTTTTTGGTCGATTATACTCCACGGCGTGAAGTAAGTATTCAAAGCGGTGCGAATGTGCTTTACAATAAATATAAAACAATTGAAGTGGATAACCGAGACTAATAAATAAACTCTCGCCAAAGGCGAAGCTTTCACGAGAAATCATTTAGTGATTTCCTGCATTGGGCTTTAGCCCTTAAGTCGCCTCAGCGGCGTGAGCGGAGTAAAAGGGATGTATTCCTTTTACGGAAAAATAAGATGATGTCCCTTCATTTTATGCAATAAAATTAAGGAGAGTACGATGGCAATAGGTCCGATTGGGAACGCTATCTTTGTGAATCAGATGACTGCAAGTGTTGCTTCTGTTCAGAATGCCCACAATAATCGTGTTGATTTCCAAAATATGGTGGCGCAGGCTGCTGCAAATGAAAAAGAAGAGAAAGTTCTTGAGGTTCGTCCGACAGAAGAGAACCAGGAAGTTGATCCAGACCGTGAGCATCAAAAAGATGAGGCGGACGCACAAAATGAACGAAGCCCAAAAAAAGAGAAACAAGAGGAAGAAGAGGCGATAGAACTCCATTATAAACTTGATATTAAAGTATGATAGGATACAATTGCGTTTTATAATATTTAACAAAGAATTCAAGGATGTTTTATGAGTATTTTGAATGATCATAAAGAGAGAATCATTACGGGAGCAGCACTTTTAGCGGTAGTTCTGCTTGTAGGTTTTATAGATAATTTTTATGTAATGTGGCTTGTTTTTGGGGCCATTTATCTTGTTGCGTTTAAAGAGGCAATGGTGCTTTTTGGCATAACAAGCGATAAAGAGCTTGGGTACGCAGCGGGGATTTGGCTTTTAGCGGGGATTTATCCATACGGAGACGACTTGTTTGTTCTTGCAGGTATGGCATATGCGAGTGCTGTAGCCTATAACAAAGAACTTGAATGGAAGAATTTTTTACCGTTTTTATATCCGACAGCAGGGATGCTTTTCCTCTTTACGATGTACCAAGAGTATCATGTAGTTTCACTTCTATGGCTTTTGGTGATTGTTGCGTTTACTGATATTGGCGCTTATGCGGTAGGTAAAAGCATAGGAAAAACAAAATTTTCTGAGACAAGTCCAAATAAAACATTAGAAGGCGTTGTCGGCGGTGTAGTTTTTGCAACGCTGGGCGGTATGTTTGTCGGACTTTTTATAGTAGATTTCAGCGTAGCGCTTGTTATATCTTTTGTCGTTTCTCTCGCTTCTGTTTTTGGAGATTTATTTGAGAGTTTACTCAAACGCAAGGCAGAGGTAAAAGACAGCGGAACAATATTTCCGGGGCATGGCGGAATGCTAGACCGCATCGATGGTTATTTATTTGGCGCTATTGTAATGCTGGTGCTTATGAGAGGTTTGGTATAGCTTTTTGATTTTACTCGGCTCCACAGGCTCCATAGGTGTAAATACACTCGAAGTGGCTAAAAAATTCGGCATGAATGTCGAGATTTTAGTCGCTGGGAAAAATATAGAACTACTCAACAAGCAAATAAAAGAACACTCCCCAAGTATTGTTATAGTGTCTGATAAAGAAGACATAGCAAAAGTAAGTCATCACTGCGTTTATGCGGGTGAAAAGGCTATTGTCGATGTTATTAAAGATTCTTCAAGCGAGCTTGTCGTCAATGCGCTTGTAGGATTTTTAGGTCTTCGTCCCACGCTTGCGGCACTTGCAGCCGGTAAAAGAGTCGCTCTAGCCAATAAAGAATCTCTCGTAGCTTGCGGGGCCTTCATTGACACTTCAAAAATTCAGCCCATAGACAGTGAACATTTTGGCCTTTGGTATCTTTTGCAAGAAAGAGCAATTAAAAAAATGATTATTACTGCAAGCGGCGGCGCATTTCGCGACTGGGATTTGAATAAACTTCAAAACGCAACACTTGCCGATACGCAAAAACATCCAAATTGGTCAATGGGACAAAAAATCACTATAGATTCTGCGACGATGGTCAATAAAATGTTCGAACTCTTAGAAGCAAGATGGCTTTTTGGAGAGGGCGAATATGATGCTATCATTGAAACAAAATCCCTCATTCACGCACTTATAGATTTTAAAGACGGTTCAACGACGGCGCATTTTGCACATGCGAGTATGCAGTTGCCCATAGCCTACGCACTCAATAAAAAGATGGATGAAAATATTTTAGCTCATGTGGATTTGCTTAAAGTAGGTTCTTTGGAGTTTCGTGAGATATTGCCGGAGCGCTATCCGGTATGGCAGATTAAAAATGACCTTCTCAAAAACCCCGCCAGAGGGGTGGTAATAAACGCAGCCAACGAAGCTGCGATAGAGCTTTTTATAGCAAAAAAAATCGGCTTTATGGATATTAGTAAAAATATTATCAAGGCGTATGAAAAGTTTACCGCCTTGCCTAAAAATGTTGAAGATGTATTTCTAATCGATAAAGATGTTCGTAGTTTTATATTGCAAAATAAAGGATAAATTTAAAATGAAATTATACTTGCTGTTGCTGCTGCCCTTCATGCTTCTCTACTCTGATACCATTAATATAAAAAAAGCTTCTCTGCGGGGCTCTTATGAAAATGTGAAAATCAGCGATACTGAGGATATGGGACTTGCCGGATTAGAATTTCTCTTTGAGGCTAATGACAATTTTTATTATGGCCTTGGTAGTTATGGTGCTGTTGATGGAAACAGAGGAGGATTTTTTGTTGGTGGATTCACAGGTGGATTCAAGTACGAGCTTTTTGATGATTTGTATCTGGATACCGGTGTTTTTGTCGGTGGCGGCGGCGGTGGAAACGATGCAGGACAGGGCGGAGGCTTAATGCTAAGGTCTTATGCCGGAGGCTTTTATGATTTTGATGATTATACTCTTGGGGTAAATTACTCGTACATAAAATTTCCAAACGGCACTATAGACAGCAGTCAAATTTCTCTTGTTGGAGCTATGAAATTTGATACTGTATTTGTTGATGGACCCGTGAGTAAAGATGTATTACGACGATACCATATTACAAGCAGTGAAGATTATGTAGTTGCTACCTATCAAACCTACTTTCCAAAAGAGGGGACACTTACAAGAGGCAAAACCCCTCTTACTAATGATATCAATCTTTTGGGTATAGAATATGGCACCAATGTGTCAAAAAATGTAATCGCATATTTTGAAAGTGCCGGAGCAATGAGCGGAGCCCCGGGATACATGGAAGTTCTCGGAGGTATGGGATATACTCAAAACCTTACAAAGAGCAGTAACGTTCAGGCAAAACTTTCAGTTGGCGCTGCCGGTGGCGGGCATGTTGATACAGAAGGCGGCGGTATCACTAAGGCCTCTGTAAACTTAAACTATAATCCGACAAAAAAAATCAATACAGGTATAGGCGCTGGATATATACATGCCTTTAATGGCGGTTTTGATGCGCCTTTTGCCAAGCTGACTTTAGGAATCAATACAAACTTTCTATCTGTTGGCGCTTCCAAAAAAGAGCTAGATTATAACTCTGTTTCGACTCAAAAGTTAAATATCCGAATATGTAATCAAACATATTTATATTCAGATACTTTGAGTTTAAATCCAAATAATACTGATAATGTTGATCAAATAGGGCTTAAACTTGATTGGTTTGTAACGAATAATCTATATCTGACAGGTCAAGGTCTTGCTGCTTATTCTGGCGGTGCCGGAGGTTATGCTGTGGGTATGTTTGGAACAGGATATATTCAGCCGCTTTTTTATGACCTTTATGCTGTGGCTGAAGTTGCTATTGGCGGAGCCGGTGGCGGCGGGGTAGATGTTGGAGGAGGAAATATAGTGCAACCCATGGGGGGCTTCTTGTATCAAATCAGCAAAAAGGTAGCTTTTGAGGCTTTATATGGAAAAGTTGTTTCTATAAATGGAAATCTGGATGCTGATGTATTAGAGTTTGGGCTTGTTTATAAATTTAGTAAGCTTTTATCGAATTGAATAAGGCAAAAAAATGATACTTAGTATAGAAAGCAGCTGTGATGACAGCGCAATAGCAATTACCGAGATAGCAACAAACAAACTGCTGTTTCATAAAAAAATCTCTCAAGAACTTGAACACAGCGTTTATGGCGGAGTCGTACCGGAACTTGCGGCAAGACTTCATGCGGAAGCTCTCCCAAAAATACTAAAAGAGTGTGAGCCTTACTTTAAAGATTTAAGAGCAGTTGCAGTAACTTCTTCCCCAGGTCTTGCGGTCACACTCATTGAAGGCGTGACGATGGCAAAGGCCATTTCAGTTGCACTTGGAATTCCTCTTATCGGAGTGAATCACTTGGTTGGACATATCTACTCTTTATTTATTGAAAAAGAGACAACTTTTCCACTTACGGTACTTTTAGTTTCGGGCGGACATACGCAGGTTATGGAAGTGAATTCTCTAAGTGAGATTAAGACTGTAGCAAAAAGTATGGATGACAGCTTTGGAGAGAGTTTTGACAAAGTTGCAAAAATGATGGGTCTTGGTTATCCGGGTGGGCCGCTTATACAAGAACTTGCAAAAAACGGCGATAGAAAAAAGTATGACTTTACTATTCCTCTGCAAGGAAGACAATCCTCTTTACTTGCGTTTTCCTACTCGGGGCTTAAAAACGCAGTGAGACTTGCGGTTGAAAATTCTGATGAAGAAGGTTATGCGGATATTGCCGCTTCGTTCGAACACATAGCTACAATGCATATTATAAAGAAACTCAAAAAATATTTTGAAACTTCTTCACCGAAGACATTCGCCATAGTCGGCGGGGCAAGTGCAAATCTTTATCTGCGCTCTCATATAGAGGAGTTGCTGAAACCTTATGGTGCCAAGTTACTTTTGAGTGAATTAAAGTACTGTTCAGACAATGCTGCGATGATAGGAAGAGTAGCCGTAGAAATGTATAAGAGAGAAATGTTTCACAGCTTGGATGATTTAGAGATAGCTCCAAGAAGTAACATATAAACTTAAATATAGCTTACGCAAGAAGACTCTTTTTATAAATAAGACAATAATTATCCGATTTCAAATATACTTCTGCCATAAATAAATAAATCAAAAACAAGGAGCCAAAATGGCAACTACAAAATTCAAAGGTACAGACGTAGAGTTATTAGGAAATGAAGTAAATGTAGGTGATAAAGCACCACAGGTTACAGTTGTAAATTCAGATGGTTTAGGTGATGTAGTAGTTGGTGGCGCTCAAGGTCACAAACAACTTATTATTGTTGTTCCTTCATTAGATACAGGTGTATGTGCTGCTGAAACTCGTAACTTCAACGCAAAAGCTGCTTCATTAGAAGGTGTTAAACCAACTATCGTTTCTCTTGACCTTCCATTTGCTGCTGGTCGTTTTTGCCAAGCTGAAGGTATTACTAACTTAACAGTAACTTCAGATTTCAGAAACAAAGATTTCGCAAACGCTTATGGTGTATTACTTGGCGGTTCTGTACTTGCTGGTGTAACTTGTAGAGCTATTTTTGCTGTAAATGAAGAAGGAATCGTAACTTACAAAGAAATCGTTCCAGAAATCACTGAAGAGCCAAACTACGAAGCGGCACTTAACGCTGTTAAATAATTCTTTTTAAGAAGTTTCACCTATCTAATCGTTAACCCCCCTTTGGCGATTAGATTTTCCTAGGCTTTTTTAGAGCTTATTCACTTTCCCCTTTTACTATTTAGGCATTATGTCCTAAATAGTGTTTTCATAAACATGCATTCAGCAACATCTACAGTTCGTTTGATATAATAATCCCAATTTATTTTGGAGAAAATTATGAAAAAAATCTTAACCACACTACTTTCTACGGCTATAGTAACAACAATCGCGAGTGCAGATATGAGCAGAGTAGAAATGGGTGCCGGTATTTGGATGCAAACGCCAAAGGGAGAGCTTTCATATACGGAGGGCGGAGCAGACGGCAGCAATATATTTGATGAAAAAGAAGAAAATAATGCTTATGTTTGGATGCTGGTGAAACATCCAATCCCTGTTTTACCAAATCTGAGACTTGAATATGTAAATATAGACACTACAGGTATTGCGAGTGGAACTTTTGAAGACTTTACTGCATCCGGTAGTAAAACTTCATTAAAAATGACACAATTTGATGTTATTCCTTACTACAATATTCTCGATAACGCGGCATGGATAACCCTTGATTTGGGTCTTGACTTAAAAGTTGTAAGTCTTGATTACAAAGCAGAAGATGTAATAATAGGCCTAAGTGCAAATCAAAACTACAGCGATACACAAACCATAGCCCTTCCTTTGGTTTACCTGCGAGCAAGAGTAGAAATTCCTCAAACAAATGTTGGCCTTGAAGCAGATATGAAATATGTCACTTATGATGGTTCAACTGTTTCAGATATCCGCGCTAAAGTTGATTACACTCTCGGTTTTATTCCTACAGTGCAGCCGGCTTTGGAAGTTGGATATAGAATACAGAAAATAGATATCTCGAGCAGTGACGTAAAATCGGCTATGAATGTGGATTTTTCAGGATTGTACGCAGGTTTGATGCTGCGTTTTTAAGAAGAGCGGTTTGCCTTGAGTAAAGGCGAACCAGCCCCCATATATCTCTCATCTAAAACAGCTATTTCACACTCAAGCCAAATGCCAAACTCTTTAAAAACTCTTTTTTGCGCTTCTTGAATGAGGTGTATTGCATCTTCAAATTTTCCATCTTTATGGTTGACCAAGAAGTTCGCATGCTCTGTGCTAAACTCCATCTCTCCAATTCGCATACCTTTGAGTCCAACCGCTTCTATGAGTCTTCCGGCATAATCACCCTCAGGATTTTTAAAGCAGCTCCCGGCACTTGGAGTAGAAGGTTGGTTTGAACGCATTTTTTTAAACATAGAAACTTTTTCTTCATCAAAACCATAAGAAAGTGCGAGGCCTACTTCAAGAATTGGCTCATTAATGTTAGTGTATCTATAGCCAAACTCTACCTCTTCTTTGCGTTTATTCCCTGAACAAGTTTGAATGCTCAAAATATAATTAAATATTTCATATTCTTTGAGGCCAGCATTCATATAAACCAAACCGCCCATTTTTCCAGGTAGATGCGAAAGAAATTCAAAGTTTGCAATATTGTTTTTTTTACAAAATGAAGCAACTTTTCCCGATGGAGTCGCAGCCCCTATTTTTAACACATCATCCTCTATTTTGATGTAATCGTATTTTTTGCCAAGCATCATAAGTTTTGGAGGCTGAGTGCCTATAAGCACATTGTTGCAAGAGCCGATAATATAGTATTGTTCTGAATAAGAGAGGCAATCCTCTAAAAGAGGAATTTCTAAAGTCGGGCCAATTCTCATAGAAGAGAATTTTGAAAAATTCACTTGTTTTGTTTGCATTACTCTACAAATGTCGGAATCATATTGAGAATATTAACTGAGAAGTCAGTCATAGAGTTAAGCATCCAAGGCATGGTTAAAACTATAACAACTACAACAGCAATAATTTTAGGAATAAATGAAAGAGTCATCTCGTTTATTTGGGTAGTGGCCTGAAATATACTCACAGCCAAACCAATAAACATTCCGGTTAGAAGACCTGGCAATGCCAAGATCAGAGCGATTTTAAAAGTCTCGACACCAAGTGCTATGAGTTTTGCTTCCATTTATGAATTCCTAAGTTCTGTGTACTCTGTAGGGATAAGATAATCTTCTATTTGTGTCATGGTATCATAAAATCCATGTTTGAAGCCAATTTCAAAGAGTTTGTTAATGGCTTTATACTGCAAAGGACTGAGTGAAATAGAGTCGTCATTTGCATAGAGTTCCAAGTATTTTTCAAGAGTGGCTGCGTTTATGCGAACAAGATTGCGTTCAAGAAGCATTTTTGAGAGTCTTTCTTTGTGCTCTCGTGCAACATGAACTGCTTTTGTAAGCGTCGCTTCGTAATCTATTGCTTTGTTTAGTGGAAGAGAGCGACGAATAGCCATACCGCCTAAAGGCAGCGGTAGCTCATCTCCGGCTAGCTCCTGCCAAATATCCCACATTTCTCGTTCAACTTCAAGCTCATCAGCATACGTTAAAATACTCTCATGGATTAAAACACCCGCATCCACAACGCCATCAAGGACAGCTTGCTCAATTTCTAAAAAGTTCATATAAGAAACTCTCGCTTCAGGGTAAGCGATGCGAAAAAGCATTGCGTTTGTGGTATGTTTTCCGCTCAAAGCTACTTTAAAATTGCGTTTGAGTTTTGTGCCCTTGCGTTTGATGACTTTTGGGCCATAACCCTCTCCAAAACTTACAGCAGTTCTTAGAGGCGCATACTCTTCTTTGATGTGAGGATAGAGCGCAAAACTTATTGCGACAATGTCATAAACACCATTTAGGGCATCTTCGTTGAGCGTTTGAATATCTTTGGCAATGTTGTCAAATTGAGTATTTTTCATATCTACCCAGCCAAATTTGATAGCATAATACATAAAGATATCGTCTGCATCGGGGGAGTGGGCTATGAGTGTTTTTTTCAAATTAGTTCCATTATAATAAGCATTTAAATTTTATAAAGTAGATTTTAACCAAATAAGGATAAAATTTCACTCAATTTATGTAGGTAGTTCTAGATAAAAAATGAATAAATATGACAAATTGAAATATTTTTTTTAAACTATATTAAATTGCCATATAATAAGTCTAAATTTAATAATAAGTGAGCCCAAGATGGATGCAAACAAACAAAAATCATTAGACTTAGCAATGAAACAAATCGATAAAGCGTTTGGTAAAGGCGCTTTAATGAGATTAGGCGACAAAGAGTTCGAACCTATTAAAGCAATCAGCACAGGATCTCTTGGGCTTGACTTAGCGTTAGGAATAGGCGGAGTTCCTCAAGGTCGTGTTGTTGAAATTTATGGACCTGAAAGTTCTGGAAAAACAACTTTAGCATTGCA
This sequence comes from Sulfurimonas sp., assembly GCA_013791885.1. Lineage (GTDB taxonomy): Bacteria > Campylobacterota > Campylobacteria > Campylobacterales > Sulfurimonadaceae > Sulfurimonas. Next base: position 120,199 of record VMSZ01000038.1, read on the forward strand.
AATAACTGCAGAATGTCAAAAAGCAGGCGGTGTCTGTGCATTCATAGATGCAGAACATGCTCTAGATGTGGTATATGCCAAAAATCTGGGAGTAGACATTGATAATCTTCTTGTTTCACAGCCAGATTATGGTGAACAAGCTTTGGATATCGTGGAGACAATCGCCAGAAGCGGTGCCATTGACCTAATTGTCATTGACTCGGTTGCAGCACTTACTCCTAAATCTGAGATAGAAGGTGAGATGTCTGATCAAAATGTAGGTGTTCAGGCAAGACTTATGTCAAAAGCACTTCGTAAACTGACAGGTATTTTACATAAAATGAACTGTACAGTTATTTTCATCAACCAAATTCGTATGAAAATTGGGATGATGGGCTATGGATCTCCTGAGACAACTACAGGTGGAAATGCACTTAAGTTTTATGCTTCTGTGCGCATTGATGTTCGTCGTATAGCGGCACTTAAACAGGGTGAAAGCAATATTGGAAATCGTGTAAAAGCTAAAGTTATAAAAAATAAAGTTGCTCCTCCATTTCGTCAGGCTGAGTTTGATATAATGTTTGGAGAGGGTATCTCTAAAGAGGGTGAACTTGTTGATTACGGTGTTAAACTTGACATCATTGACAAAAGTGGAGCTTGGTTCTCATACGGAGAAACTAAGCTAGGCCAAGGACGTGAAAACGTGAAGGCGAAGTTTAAAGACGAGCCGGAATTAGCCAAAGAAATAGAAGAAAAAATAAAAGAAGCTATGGGTATGAGTACGCTCATGACTATGGAAACTTCAGATATAGAAGAGTTCGGCGAAGATTAAAAATAAGAGGTGAATAAATGTTTATAGATAATGTAAGTGCAATCGAAGTTATGGATTCTCGCGGAAATCCAACAGTTAAAGCGACAGTAGAGTTAAGTGATGGAACGATAGCTAGCGCGATAGTGCCATCAGGTGCAAGTACTGGTAAACGTGAGGCTTTAGAGTTGCGTGATGGCGGTTCTCGTTATATGGGTAAGGGTGTTCTTCAGGCAGTTGAGAATGTAAATTCTCAGATTTCTGATGCTCTTATAGGTCTTTCTCCTTTTAATCAGGCTGTAATTGATGCACAGATGAAAGAGTTAGATGGTACTGAAAACTATGGTAACTTAGGTGCAAATGCAGTTCTTGGCGTTTCTATGGCAGTTGCTCGTGCTGCTGCGCAAAGCTTAAGCGTACCTTTGTACCGTTATCTTGGTGGTGCAAACGCAATGGTTATACCTACTCCGATGCTTAACATTATCAATGGTGGTTCTCATGCAGATAACTCTGTTGATTTTCAAGAGTATATGATTATGCCTATTGGTTTTGAAGATTTTGCTAGTGCTCTTCAAGCATCTGCGGAGGTTTACCATAACTTAAAAGCTATTTTAAAAGCTAAAAAACATAATACTGCTCTTGGTGATGAGGGTGGTTTCGCTCCAGACCTTGGTTCAAACGAAGAGCCTATTCAAATCATTATGGAAGCTATTGAAAAAGCAGGCTACAAAGCCGGAACACAAATGGCAATCGCTCTCGACGTTGCTGCATCTGAATTAGTTTGCGAAGGTGGTTATAGACTTGATTCTGAAAACAGAACAGTTTCATCTGCTGAACTAGTAGACTATTATGTAGATTTATGTTCAAAATACCCGATTGTTTCTATTGAAGACGGCTTAAGTGAAGATGACTGGGCTGGCTGGAAAATCTTAACTGAAAAACTTGGAAACAAAGTACAACTTGTTGGAGATGATTTGTTTGTAACAAATGCAAACATTTTAAACGAGGGTATTGAAAAAGGAATAGCAAACTCTATTCTTATTAAGCCAAACCAAATTGGTTCAGTTTCTGAGACTATGCTAACAGTACGCCTTGCACAAAGAAATGGCTATAAATGTGTTATGAGCCACCGTTCAGGTGAAAGTGAAGATGCTTTTATCGCTGATTTTGCAGTAGCACTAAACTGCGGCGAGATTAAAACGGGTTCAACTGCTCGTGGTGAGAGAACAGCAAAATACAACCGTCTTTTGGAAATTGAAAACGAAGTTGTCTATGGCGAATATTTAGGCTCAAAACTTTTTAAAATATAAGTAAGACTCTATGGACAATGAAGAGCTTTATGACAATATAGATAATTCTCAGAGTGTAACGCAAAAATACCTCGGTATCTCTTTTGCAAAGTTTTTACTCATGTTTTTTATTGTCATAGGCTTTGGTATTTATTTGGGAATGCTCCTCTACGGCACAAATTCTCTTGAAGTGCTTTTTGGTCTTCAGGATTATGAGACATTTCTTCAAAGTGAAGTCGATAGGCTAAGAAGTGAAAATGCAGAATTACAAAGAGAGTATTTTGAGCTAAAAGAGATTTCTGCTCAATAACTTGCTATAATACCCGCTAACTAAAATGCCTAAGGAGTGAATTGATGAAGGTTTTGATAGCAATATTTTTACTTTTATCTTCTCTTAGCGCAAGAGAAAATCCTTTTTTTCCATCAGATGGAGAAAAAGAGATTCCCTATACTACAAACGAAAACAAAACATTACCCGATCTTAAACGTGCTACAATCACCCTTCCTTCAAAAGCAAGAATTCTTGAAAGCGTTACTGTAAAATATAAAAATCTTGATGGTTCAGTAGAGAGCAAAACTATTGAAGTTGAAAATACAATTGATTGGCATTTACCGCTTTTTATTTCACAGAGTTATTATGAAGACAGTGAAAAAACTCAAACAAAAACAAAAGAGAAGGTAAAAAAAACGACAACATCTCAAAAAGCAGAAGCCAATGAAAAAGTTGGCTCAATCCCTTTCGCAGATTTTTACATTTCAGGTAAAAGTTTTAAAATCAATACAAAAGATAAACTCATCCGAAATTTTTTAATGACTCAACCTCATAGAATAGTTCTTGATTTTGAAAAAGATGCAACTCTTCATGCATACACAAAAATAAATCCAGAGAGTGTTTTTTCTAAAATAAGAGTTGGAAATCATTCTGGATACTATAGAGTAGTTCTAGAGCTTGACGGATATTATAAATATAAGCTTGAAGAAGTGACAGAGGGTTATCTTATTCAACTCAAATAAGCTTAGGCGTTAAAAAAAGAGTGCATCAATCTTCTTATTATAGACTCTTTTTTCTTCTCCACTACGTATGCTTTTGGCTTTTTTACATTGGTCAAAATAGTGAATTTTTCATCTAAGTATTTTGACGCAATCTTTATAAATTTAGGTTCAAAATCATTCATAATCTAGAATCTTCTCTATTTCATTCATCGCATCATCATTTTTAAGCGTGAATTTTATTTCTATTCTTCGTGAGAGTTCTTTATCTTCATTGCCGTCTCTGAATTTGATAGTGTCTTGATCAGACCTTCCGCTTGCCAGCAGAAGAGGCTTGAGATTATTTTCTTGTGTAAAATCAAGCGTTAAGAGATAATTCATAACGGCAAAAGCTCTTTTTTGGGAAAGGTCAAGATTATACAGGTATCCTCCATCACTGTCAGTATGTCCTTCAATAATAATTTTATCAAGTTGGGTTCTAATGTTTTTGTTTGATGTAAGTGCTCCGACATAATTTATAAAAATGCGTTTTAGTTCCAGTTTTGACGTCTCTTTGAGTTCATAACTTCCTTTGTCGAAGAGTATACTCGAAGCAAGTCGCAATGAACCGCTTTTAGGGTCAATCTGAACATATTTACCAAGGCTTTGTTTAAGCTCGGCAATGACTTTAATTTTAATCCCTGTAAGACTTTTAATTTTAGCTTTTTGCTCTTGCAATTTTGCAATAAGGAGGTCATACTTTGTCTGTTTTTCTTCCAGAGCCTGCAGCATTTTCAAGAGTTCACTGTCTTTTAGTTTGAGAACGTCATTTTTACTTGTGAGTTCATTAGATAGAATCAACACTTTATTTTCGTAATCTTGCAAACTTTTATTTTGAAGACTTGCGTTTGATTCTGCCTCACTTAAAAGATTTTGCATAATAATAATTTTGGAGTTAAAATCATCAATTTTCATTGTTTGAGAAAGCAGAATATTGTTTAAATTGACAATCTCTTCTGTTTTGAGTTCAAGCGCACTCTTGGAAATAAGCAATTCCTTTTCTTTGTCACTTAATTCCTGGCTTCTTTGTGCAAGAAGTTGTTTGAGCTTTTGCACTTCTGTATCACGCAGTAAAAGCATTTGCAGAGAGCTTTCAAGAGAGCTTTCCTTGCTCTCAAGACTTGATTTTAAGACAATAGATTTAATAACGATTGCACCTATGAGTAAGATGAAAACAAAGAGTAATCCTGCCATCAAGTCGGCATAGGATAGCCAGAAATTTGTATCTTCATCTCTTGCGTTTTTTCTAAACATTATCTATCTCTTAGTTGACTAGCTACCATCTGATGGTATTTTTTTATACTGTCCTGCACCTCTTTGCTCTCTTGAGAAACGTGAGTGGCAAAGTCTGCAAGTTTTATAACTATATCTCCAACTTCCGTGTCAATTTTATGAAAAGTAACATTTAGTGAGTTGTTAAGTTCGGCACTAAAGAGTTTTGTAGTCTTTTCAAAACTTCTTGTGGCAACTGTAAAGTCAACCAAAGATTTATCTATATGATTTCTTGCGCTGATGGCAGATTGTGATTTATCAACTTCTGAGAGTATCTCTTTTAAATCAATCGAAGCTCTGTGAAGATGTTTTGAAATATTTGTAAAATTTTGATTTGTTTCCAGCATGATTTTTTCAAAACTTTCCAAATGCTGTTTATTGAGTGTTTGAATAAAATCCAAGCTAAAAGTTTCTTTGAGTGCCGAGATAAATTTATGCTCCTTTGACTCATGCTGGGATAGTTTGTGAATCAAGAGCTCCTCTTTTGACCAAAGAGCATCTTCAAAACCTCTCTTTATTGTCACAAAATAGGTATCAACTTTACTAAGTCCTCTTTTTTCAAAATAGGTCCATATAAGTGAGAGTAAAATACCGTAAATAGAAGCAAAGAACGCAGAACCGACACCGCTGAGTAAAATGGAAATTTCGTTGTCAAGAGCTGCGGTTTCTTTGACTGAGAAGTTTGGCATAGATATGGCAATGGCAATAAAAGTACCTAAAATTCCCAGCATTGGAAAGATAGAAGATGCAACGGATACAAAGTTGTTGTTTCTGATATCAGAGTAATAGGTGTTTAAAAAAGTATCTAAATCTAGAATAGATTTTGTTTTATTTCCGAGAGTTAAAGATGTTGTAGAGATTTTTTCTTGTATATCGTTCTCGAGAACTGCACGAGAAGAACGCATTCTACAGATACTGTAGTTTGCATTATGACTGATAAAAAGCAAAAAAATGAAGAGGATAAAGCCAAGAATACTTAAAGTATGTAATGAGATGTTTAGCGGAATAAAGCCGATATAGCCCAGTGCAACGAATGTAAAAAATAGCAGAGGTATAGCAGAAATAACAATAAAGTTTGCCGAGCATCTGGCCTGATTGTTTAAAGTTTGCATAAATAATTCCTAGTATAGTAATTGAATTTGAATTATATACAAATTTTTATTGTATTAGATTACCCGACTCATCCCATTTTTGTTCAATTCCAACCAATGTCCCGTTGTTGTAAAGAGCTTCAAAAGATTTTTTACCATTTTCGTACCATTTTTCAAATTTTCCATCTTTTTGTCCATTTTTATAAAAGCCGGCACTCGCTTTTTTCCCGTTTTCCCACCAAGTTTTTGCTTCTCCGCTTTGAAGGTCATTTTCATAATAGGCTGTACTTTTTTTACGGCCGTTTTCCCACCAAGTGGCCACTTCACCTTGTTGTTTTCCTTCTTTATAATATGCGATCACTGCCTTTTTACCATTAATAAAACTTCCTATATATTCGCCGTCTTGTTTTCCCTTGCGAAAATAAGCCACAGTTTTAATTGTTGCATCCTCTCTCCACTCAGTAAGCCTTCCATCAATTTGTCCCTGGTAATAAGGAACTATCTTTTTTGTTTTCCCGTTTTCAAAAAAGAAGTAAGCATTTCCGGTAAATGGATCTTGCTTTTCTTTGACGTACGAAATTCCATCTACTTTTACTAGTAAGCCTGCGTCTATATTCGCAGCATTAAGAGTGAAGCTTAAAGAAGAAATAAAAAGGGCAGTTAAGAGTATTTTTTTCATGAGTTTTCCTTTGAAGTAATTTAGTATCTTTATATAAGAGTATCAGTTTATTTAATATAATATGTTTATAAGATATTAATTTTTATTATTTATAACTCAATTGTGTAATATGGTAAATATAACAATTAATATTTGAAGAACGAATACTTAGACTTGCAATTTTATGCTCAATAGGTATAAAATGAACTTAGAAACAAATGGGTAATATTAGCCTTAAAAACTCTATGATAAAAGTGACTTGGGATGTGAATGAAAAAATATAAAATAAAAAATATCGCTGGACATTTGGCAAAATCTTTTTTAAATAATCCTCTAACATCCATACTTGCTTTTTCCATTCTTACTCTTGGGTATATTTCGCTTGAAGTTATGCCAAGAGAGGAAGATCCTCAAATTGCAGTAAGCGGGGGCTCAATTATTGTACCGATGCCGGGAGCTTCTCCGGATGAGATTAACAATGCCATTTTAAAGCCGCTTGAGAGACGGATTAGTGAGATAAAAGGCATTAAAGATGTCTACAGCACAGCTATGCATAATGTGGGAATGCTTAATATTCAATATGAAATAGGCGAAGATAGAGAATCCTCAAACCTCAAGCTCTACGACAAAGTAATGCAGAATATGGACACTTTGCCGGGCGGGGCGATGATGCCTCTTGTAAAACCTTTTGATATAGACATAGATGTACCAATAGTTACTGTTGCGTTTTACAAAAAAGAGGAACTAGGCATCGACCACATTGTTTTATATAAACAGATAAAAGATATTCAGCAAGACGTAAACTCAATACAAAACATCTCTAAAACAACACTCAAAGGGGCAAAAAAGCCTCAGTTTAATGTTCTTTTGGATTTAGACAAGCTTGCAGGATACCATATTTCCATAGGTCAGGTTGTGCAATCAATCCAGGCAATTGCAAAAAATTCTCCCGAAATAGACCTGCCGACAAAAGATAATCGACTTGTGCTTTTTGGAGTCAAAAACGCCATTAACTCCATTGAAGATTTACAAAATTTAATTATTGCGCAATATTTGGGTTCACTTATTTATTTGAAAGATATCGCAGATGTAAAATACCACTATGACATACAAAATCATGAAGAAGCTCTCATATCTTATCATGAAGATGGTGAACCTTTTAGCCAAAATGAAGATCAGGTAACTATGACTGTCTCAAAGTTAAAGGGTACAAACGCAGTTACATTGGCAGAAGAAATTTTGCATACACTCAAGGAAAATGAAGAAAGACTTTCAAAGCATGGAATAGGTTACATTGTCACAAGAAATTATGGAGAAAGGGCAAATGAGGCGGTAAATGAACTCGTTCATCACCTTGTGCTTACTATTGTCATTATCTCCTTGATTTTGATTCCGTTTTTGGGCTGGAGAGAATCTTTGGTTGTAACAATAGCGGTTCCTATGATTTTAGCAGCCACGCTTTTTGTAGCCTATTTGACAGACCAGACCATAAACAGGATTACACTTTTTGCATTTTTACTCAGTCTTGGGCTTATAGTTGACGATGCGATTATTGTAATTGAAAATATTCACAGGCATATGCACCTTAAAGATTCAAAACATAAAGAATTTGATGAACTTATTATAGAAGCAACAGATGAAATAGGACCTTCAACTAATATTGCAACAATTGCGATTATGCTTACTATGATTCCCATGGCGTTTGTCGGAGGCATGATGGGACAGTTTATGTTGCCAATTCCACTGAATGTACCTGTTGGACTTGCAGTTTCACTTTTTGTTGCTTATGTGTTTACACCGTTTTTAGCAAAGAAGTTTATAAAAAGAAGTCAGGGGAACCACTAAAAAATGGAAGAATATATTTATAGTATAGTAAGCTCAAAAGAAAAACAGAGAAAAGTCGGTTTCATTATTTTGGGGCTTTTGATTTTTTCACTTATGATGATACCAACCAGAATGGTGCTTGCAAAAATGTTACCCGGTAAAAGCGCAAATACTTATAGCATATATGTAGATACGGCGACAAACAGTACGATTGAGCAAACGAAAGAGGTTGTTGAGTGTGTAGTCAATGAGCTTAAAGGTGAAAAAGAGATTAAAAACATGGAGATGTTTTTAGGTCAAGGAGCACCACTTGATTATGCCGGTTTAGTAAAAGGAAGCTCTTTTAAGAGTTTGAAAAATCAAGCAGAAATAGTGATTAATATGAGTGATAAACATGAACGAGATGAAGCCTCTTACATGATGGTACACAGGCTCAGACCGCTTATACAGAAAAAATGTGAAAACATTTATAAGGGCACCACGGTTAAGTTTGTGGAAATGCCCTCAGGTCCGCCGACTTTTGCTACTATAGTTGTCAATATTTTTGGAAAAGACTCTCTGCTTTTAAGAGAAACATCCAAAATTGTTTCAGAGTCTTTGCGAGAGACAGAGGGACTTGTAGATATTGATGTTATGCAGGATGATGTGTATGAGAAATATGAAATTGTTCCAAATGTAGAAAAAATTATTAGCAGTAATCTCTCTGTTGAACAAGTAAGTAATATCCTCTATATGGCGTTTAAGGGAAATGTAGTAGCGACAAAAAATTCAACACTCCAACAAGATCAGATTCCAATTTTTGTGAGACTTGATGATGAAACGAGAGAACTTGAGAGTTCAAGTCTAAATGAACTCGAACTCAAGTTGTCACGTCTCAAGCTTGTCAATAAAGTGGGAATAATGGTTCCTCTTAAAGAAGTTGTAGACATCACTCCTACCATAGCAGACCCGACGATATTTAAGAAAAATATGAAAGAAATGGTCTCTGTAACAGCGGAATGTGATTTGGTTTCTCAGGTCTATCCACTCATGGATGCCCGTGAAATTATGATTGAAAAATTATCAAAAGATTTTGAGATTGAACGACTTACCGGAATGAGCACATATATGTTTGACCTGGCACTTGTTCATAAGCAAAGCGGTGAAAAAGTTTTAATTCGCTGGGATGGAGAAATGAAAGTTTCTTTGGACACTTTTAGAGACCTCGGAGGCGCATTTATTTCAGCACTAGTTTTAATGTTCTTGCTTATGGTGGTCTATTACAAATCTTTCGCTTTGAGCGGCATAGTGCTTATAGGAAGTTTTTTATCTATTATAGGGGTAATTTTTGGCCACTTCATTACGGACATGATAACATTGATATTTGCAGATATACACTTTTATCTTACAGCTACTTCACTTATTGGTTTTATCTCTTTAATGGGTATCAGTGCGAGAAGTTCACTTCTTTTGATTGATTTTACGATGTCTCTTATAGAGAGTGGGGTAGATAAAAACAGAGCAATTGCAATCTCTACGGCAACACGTGCTAAGCCTATTTTACTCACGGCAGTTGCAATCATTTTAGGTTCTTTACTCCTTGCTACAGACCCCATCTTTGGAGGGCTTGGTATTGCTCTTATTTTTGGCAGTATAGCTTCCACTCTTGTTTCTATATTTTATATACCTGTTTTGATGGCAAAAGCAAGTGCTATATGCCCAATAAATAAAAAGATTGAAGAATGTGAAACTGGAAGTGGTGTGGATAGCAGTACTTTAAATATTGAAGAGATTGCCCCGGAAGTACACCATAATAATTAATAGAAGTCTTTGAGTGATTGGCACAAGGTGCCAATCAGTTACTCGGGATTAAAAGAAAATACTAAAGTTTAGCTTTTTCGTATTTTGCTTTTAACTTTAAGTACTCTTTGTAATCATCTGAATTTACATTTTCAGAGATAGACTTTGTTGAATCATTTGCATTGTTAGATACAGTTTTTGTGCTGTCATTTGCATTGTTAGAGACAGTTTTAGTTGAATCATTTGCATTATTAGAGATAGTTTTTGTACTATCGTTCGCATTGTTTGTTGCCGTATTGCTTGAATCTCTTAAGTCATTTGAAACAGTTTTAGTTGAATCATTTGCATTATTAGAGATAGTTTTTGTTGAGTCATTGAAGTTGTTTGATGTAGTCTTCGTTGAGTCATTTACGTTGTTGGAGATAGTTTTTGTACTATCGTTCGCATTGTTTGTTGCTGTGTTACTTGAGTCTCTTAAGTCATTTGAAATAGTTTTTGTTGAGTCATTGAAGTTGTTTGACGTAGTCTTCGTTGAATCATTTGCATTATTTGAAATTGTCTTAGTAGAATCATTAAGATTGTTAGACGTCGTTTTTGTCGCATCATTGATGTCATGTGAAACAGCAACAGTTGAATCTTTGAAATCTTTAGTAGCCATAGTAGAACTGTCTTTAAAGTCTCTTGTAGTGTTAGACGCAGTGTCTTTTGTATCTTCTGCTATTTCTATAGTAGAGTCTCTTAAATCTCTGCTTACACCGGTAGTTGTGTCTGAGCCGCTTTTTACAGTAGCTATCTCACTTGTTTTAAGGTCATCAGACGCTTTAACGGCAGTATCCTTCGCATCGTGACTCACGCTCGTGACGGTTCTCTCACCGCTTTTAGAAACTTCCACACCGCCATCAACCCCTGATTGCACCGCTTCCTTAGCATCCTTACTCATAGAAGTAACGCCATCTTTCATGTCTTTGAACATGTCTCCGAAACTAAAGTCTGCCGATAAGCTTGTCGTCATTGCAAGCACAGCCACTGTGCTAATTACTAATTTTTTTGTCATTCATCTTCCCCTGATTTAATTTGAATCTAGGAATACTATAACTCTTGAAAGCTAAATGAATACTTAAATTTACATAATTATTTGTAATAATCACTTATTATGTTTTAAAATATCACATTAAATAAATTTTGTTACATTTATATCAACTTTTATTATTTGCAGAGATACTTTAAAATAACTTTTTGCTATAATAGCTTATACTCTGTGTAGTACTATAACTAGGGGGAAATATGAAAAAATGGGTTTTAATACTTGTAGTGTCTTTATCTGCATTGTTTGGGGCAGAGTATACGAAAGAGAACAGAATAAGTGATATGAATGAAATGGCGGCAGCAATGAACACGATACAGAGCGGCTTTTTTTACAATAATTATGATACGGTTGTTTCAGGAGTTGAGCATCTTAGAAACGCAATAGTAAGGGTGCAACCGCCTGCTGAAGAAGTGCAAGAAAAAGATCTTATAGCGAGATATATGAATCAAAAGATTCAGATGACAAATAAAATAGTAAAAAAAATAAATAAAAAGTCATTAACTATTTTGGAAAGATTCAAGGATGGTGATTCTGCTCAAGCGCTACAAGAGTATACAAAAATTATGGGACAATGTATGTCCTGTCACAGAGAGATGCGTAATTGGTAGTGCTACAAAAGATGAAATTCGCCATAGCATTACTATTTATTGCACTTAATTCCGTAGTTGCTTCTGAACTCATTTTAACGGGAACTGTCATTTCGAATAATGAGAAGATGATACCTGCAAGATATATGGGATATGTGAAAAAAATCAATTTTGAAGTTGGTGATGTGGTTGAGAGAGAGGATACTCTTTTTGAATTAGAGTCAGCAGAATTTGACATTCTTGAATCTCAGGCAGACTTGGCGCTCGAGCAGGCAAAACTTATGGTGGATGTATACGAGAGCAGAAGAAACTCGCTTAAGAAAGAAAAAAGAAATCTTGAGCGAGACAGAAAGCTTTTTTCAAAACAAGATTTTAAAATGAATATGGATGATATCAGTGAGGCGACAGATAATGTTTCCTCATCGCTTGAGTCGGCACAGGTTCTTGTCAAAGAGGCGAGTGAGAAAACAAAGCAGTTTGCAAGTGTTATGGGGTATCTCAAAGTTAAAGCTCCAAATAATGGCATCTTAGTAGATAAACGCATACGAGTAGGAGATATGGTGGCTCCCGGCATGCTGACGATGATTATTGTGGATATGGATCATTTAGAAATAGAAGCTGAAGTTGCAGAGTCTGATTTAAAGTATGTGAGACGCAATAAAGTAGTCAACATAAAAATTCCTTCGCTAGGCTACAAAGCTTCCGGTTATATAAAAGCAGTTGTGCCAAGTGCAAATCCAATGGCACACACATTTAAAATACGTGTACATTTTGAAAAGAAAAATGACATGATTTTCCCTGGTATGTATGCAAAAGTTTTTATTGATTTAACAAACGAGATAGCAAATAAACTTAATTAAACTGCTGTATTATGCTTATATTAAACATTTTTGGCAATACTTCCATATATTTTTAAAAAAGGACTTTAAAATTTAATGGAGCTATTGTTACTCTTTTTTCTTTTGGCTGTGAGTATTTCGTTTTTGTGTTCTATCTTAGAAGCTGTTCTCTTATCTGTAAATATGTCTTATGTGGCTGTTTTGGAAAGAGAAAAACCAAATATTGGAAAGCTTTTAAGACATCATAAAAGAAATATTAACAAGTCTATTGCTTCAATACTTATTTTAAATACTATTGCAAATACTTTAGGAGCGGCAGCAGTAGGCGCTGAAGCATCTATTTTATTTGGGAACGAAGCAGTTGTTTATGTTTCAATTATTCTTACCTTCGCCATACTCTTTTTCTCAGAAATAATACCTAAGACAATAGGCGCACTCTATTGGAAGCAATTGGCTCCTATGGCTGCTTACATAATACGTGTATTTATTTGGATGACGTATCCTATTATATTGACTACTCTTTTTGTGACGAATAGAATTTCAAAAGGAAAAACAGGTATTCATGTTCTCACGAAAGATGAACTTTTGGAGAGTATGTTTCAGAGTGAAGGTGATGGAGTGATAGACGAAAAAGAGTCAGATTTTATTGAAAATATTTTAAAACTCAACAGTGTTCGGGTGAGTGAAATTCTAACTCCAAGGAGTGTTGTTTTTGCGCTTAATGAAAATATGACTATTAAAGAAGTTATTGAGACAAAAGGCGCTATTTTTAAATTTTCACGAATCCCTGTTTATATTAACTCATTAGAAGATGTGAGTGGTATTGTTTTAACAAAAAAGATTTTTAAACAAGCGCTGACAGATGACAGCGTAACACTTGGCTCCATTAAAAAAGATATCTTTTCTATTAATGAAAAAATTCCTGTCTCAAAGGCACTTGACCTTTTTATTGCCAAAAAAGAGCATATGTTTTTAGTGCGAGATAACTATGACCAGACGGAAGGAATTTTAACACTTGAAGATTGTGTGGAAACAATCTTAGGGGTAGAAATAGTCGATGAAAGTGATACAACAGCCGATATGCGTGAGCTTGCAAAGAGAAAGATGAAGCAAAAACGCAAGCTGATAAGTAAGCTATAAATACTACATTCCTGGAATTCTTGGAATCTTTCCTAATTTTGAGAGTTTGCAGTATTTCCCCCAAGCTTTTTTAAGAGTATGTCCAAGATAAGGCATAGGAAACATAAAAGCTCTTTTTTCGTCCCTGTAAACAAATGCAGCACCGTCACCGCTATCCATCACACACAAGATGTTTAGGTGTTTATGGTAGCCCTTGAAGTTTGTGCCATTGGCTTCTCGTTCTTTGATGTTGTGCGCAACATTTCTCGCCATAACCTCTGCTATATGCCCTTGTTTGGCTCTCCATTCATATCCTTCAAGAGCGGCTATGTCACCGATAGCATAAATATTCGTAGGCATAGTTTCATCGCTAAAAATGACATTTGAGTAATCGTCTGTTGTAATAAAGCCTGCTGCGTTTAGTGGTAAATCTGAATCTTTAACCACAGTGTGACCGCTTCCAGCAGGAATAAACATAGTAAAGTCAGATTCGAGCTTTGAATCATCTTCAAAGAGCACGTAATCTTTTTCAAAAGATTTTATTTTTTTACCAAAATGCTTGTTAATGTTGAGTCTGGAGAAAAAAGTATCCATCATTTTGAGGGCTTGTGGTCCCATACGTTTTCCGGGTTCAGCCATTGGAGCAAAAAAAGTAAGCTCATAATTTTCACGAATACCCTTTTTTTTCAAAAGATTATGAAAGTTAAAAAGAAGTTCAAATCCGGGACCTCCGCGAACGGCTGAGGTGTCGTGCGGATTACCTCCAAAACCAAAACAAACTTTAGCGCTTCCTTTTTCTATAAGTGCATCGAATTTGTTTCTAATCTCGAGTGACTGCTCTGGAGTGCCACAAATTGAGAGGGTATTTTCTATGCCTTTATGCTGCATTTTTGAAGCACCCATAGCTAGAACGAGATAATCGTATTCTTGAAGAACAAGGCCGCTTTTTAGTGTTATATTATGCTCTTTTGCGGAGATACTGATAACAGAATCAATTATAAGCTTGAAGTCATGTGCATGCTGCAGATCATGCAGACTCAGGCAGACATCTTTAAAGTCATACTCTCTTGTCGGAATCCATATGGAGGTAGGATAGATATAAAAAAAGTCTCTATCACTTACCAATGTGACATCATAATTATTTTTCTTGAGGTAGATTGCAGCTTCAACTCCCCCGAATCCTCCGCCTAAAATTAAAATACGTTTCATGAAGCTCCCCCTGATATGTCATTTTACTATGAGCAATAGTATATGTTTTGGTTTTAAAGGCTGATTAAAGGCGCCCTAAACTTTTTTTGTTTGCGTTGGAGATTTTTTATTTATAAAGAAAAGAGCTAAAACACTTATAAAGCCACCTACGACAATATGTAACTCTATTGGCTCATCCAAAACAAGCCAGGCAATAAAAAGTGCAAACACAGGGACTAAAAACATAAAGGAGCTAGTTTTTTCGCTTCCAAGTTTTCCAGAAGCCATATAAAAAATAGTCGTAGCGACACTCTGTCCTAAAACTGCTAAATAAAGAAGTGAAATCCAGAATTTACTCCCCATCTCCAATACAGCTAACAAATCAGAGTTATATGCGTAAAAGAAAGATACGATACTGGCAATAATAGAAATAAGGAAACTGTAATGTATGGGGTGAATATGTACCTGTGAGTGTTGAGAGAGCATGGTGATGCCGGCCCATATGGTGGCACTAAGTAAGAAGAAGAGGTTGGCACTGTTGAAAAAAAGAGAAAAATCATTCAGCTGCAGCATGACGATACCACCGATAATTCCCAAAATTAATCCAAAGTATTGAATGTTTTGAAGTCTTTTTTTAAATATGAGCGCAACAAGTAAAAAAGTCATTACAGGACTGAGCGTTGTAATAATAACACTGCCCGAACCTGCAAAACCGTACTTTATGCCATAAAAAGCAGAAACCATAAACGCAATATTCAAAATAGAACTTCCTGCGACATATTTAAGGTTTGCAAGGTTAATTTTAAGCGGCTTTTTTAGAAGGTATAAAATTGGTAAGAATGAGAGACTGACAATAAAAAAACGCCAAAAAACCATCACATCAACTGAAACTTCAACTGTAAGTATTTTAAGTGCAGTCCAACCTCCGCCCCACAAAAACATTGACAAGATAAGAAGGTAGGTAAAGTGTCTGTGATTCATCGGATGAAAGATTATCTTACTTTCTCCTTGAATGGGCTTAAAGTTGAAGCAAGCTTCTCTCTGGCGAGAAAAGCTTATTTAATTATTTCCACGCTCTGGTTCTAATGCGTGAATGGCATGATGTACATTCATTGATGATGAGAGTGTAGTTACTCATCGCTTCATCCGTGTCTTCGTTCTCAACTGCAAGAATCAACTCTTGGGCATAAAGTTTGAGCATTTGCTCTCTTTTTTTAGCAAATTTACCTGCATTTACTTTATCATCAGGCAGATAAGATGTCGGGTCTGTTGTAAGAAGAGAGTCTAGACTTTTTATAAGTCTATCCGCTCCCTCTTTTACACCGGCTTTGTTAAGGTAATATCCAGCTCTTTGTATGTCTACCATAGCACTAAGCATGGTTCGCATATCCGAGGATAGTTTCGATTGTTCTGTCGTATTTGCTGCAAAAAGCGATGAAGCAAGCAGAGCAGAAAGCAGAGTGAGTAATACTATTCTCATGTGTCTCCTTTTTAGTATTGAATGATTTCTTTCGTGTACTCGTTAAGAGTAACCATTTTAGCGCTTGTATTCACGAGTGTTTTTGCTTCTCTTTTGCCGCCGTAGTATTTTTTAAACTCCGGTTTAAAAGTTTTAAAGTACTCATGAAACTTATCAGGACCCAAAACAGCTACTGCCCATAACGTGTCATCTGCAGCAACTTCAATAACTATAGAAGCGAGTGGCTGTGCAGCTGGTCCGGCTAATCTTCTACACCCTTGGCTGACATCAAATGCAGAAAGGTGGGACGAACATACCATAACTCCGCCATGCTCATAAGCCATTGTAGTTTTGTCTTTTGTACAATATTGCAAGAAGCTGTCATCCGGAGTTGGATGGGCTAACTGGTGAGAACAAATAGCACTATAAGCAACTATGGTTCTTTTCGCACCTACACCGCTTTTCCAAATATATCCTTGTCCGTCTTCTGATGTTAAACTTACATCCTGTGCCGTCGGCGTATCAAGGTCAAGCAGGATTGAAGGGGTTGAAGTGTATGGATAATTAAAAACATAATTTGTCTCTTTTTTCAATGAGCTTGCTTTAATTGGTGTTCCGGCAGCATCAACCAACTGAACCTTTTCATATGTTTGATACAGAATACCATCTTCTGCGCGTAATGAAGTTGTAATGAGAGATGGAGACAGTGCGATGAGTGTTCCTGAAGCTGCAGTAACTTTTAAAAAGTTTCTTCTATCCATGGTAGTCCTTATAATATTTTACTCTAAATAGAGGCATAAAGCCTCTTATTTGTTAACTGAATAAGTCAGCCATAACTCCACGATACCAGTCATGTGTAGCTTTTGCAGTTGCACTTGAACGGAATTTCCCATCAGGACCTTTTGGAACATTTCCTTTACCTGTAATAACTGCGCCAGTCCAGCTGAAGTCATGAGTAACCATGATTGCTTCTTCAGGTTTATCTCCAACCATTGAGTAGCAAACATTTCCAGCATTTACAGTAGTTGTTTTTACTGGAAGCTCGTAAGCTTTACCTTGTAGGCGGTTAATGATTTCATCAACACATTGATTTCCAGCCCATACTGCAGTTTGACCGCTTGGAGGAATACCATGACCAACAACATCGCCTACTGCGTAGATGTCCTTGTCAGTTTTAGTTTGGAAAGAACAACCGTTCATAAGTACTTTTCCAAAAGAATCTTTTGTTGTTTCAACACCAGACATAGCAACAACGCCGTTTGCTTTGTTGTTAGGGATGAGGTTAAGTACAGCATATTTATGAGATTTTTTCTCTTCTTTCATGATCTCAAAACCATCAGCATCTTTTTTGCCTGTTGGAATTTTTTGAGTGAAAGAGATAGTTTTACCTTTTGTATCTACATCATCAATCTTACAGAAGTCCATATGTACAACATTACCATTGTATAGTTCTTTCCAAGCTTCTTTAAACGCAGCACCTTTTGCTATATCTTTTCCTGGATTAAGAATAATTACTTTTCCGGAAATATCTTCTTTTTTCATGAACGCAGCTATCATACTTGCTCTCTCGAAAGGAGCAGGTGGACAACGGAATTTACCTGATGGAACTGTAATAACAACATCTCCGTCATCCATTCCTTTTAGCATTCTGTCAAGTGCAACGTGCTCAGATCCTGGAATAAGTGCGCCCGGAGCATTTCTTTTAAGGTCAGCAATTTTTTCTTTCGAGAAAGTAGGAAACTGATTTTCGTAGTCATAGTCAATTCCCGGAGAGAGAACTAAAATTTCATATTGAACTATACCGTGTGCAGTATGAACCTCTTTCGCAGCTCTGTCGATACCGACAACTTCTGATTTGAGCATGCCATATCCATGAGCGCTAACCGGTTGAGCATAATCAAAAATAAATGTTCCAAGGTTAAGGCCTTCAAGTTTTCCTAGGTAAGCATTTGAAAAAGGACAAGACATAAATGTATCATTTTTCTCAATTACAAGTACATCAAGTTTACTATCTTTTTTCTTTAAGCCTTTTGCAACAGTTAGACCCCCAAAGCCTCCACCGATAACAACAATTTGGTGCTTGCCAAGTACTTTTTTCCCTGTAGTAGTTGCAGCTGCAGCTGCAGCTGGTGTTGCTGCTGCGTTATTACATCCTGTCAAAGTTGTTACAGCTGCTGCAGCAACGCCTACAGCTCCAATTTTAAGTGCATCACGACGATTCATATTCATATTTTCCCCTTAATGTATGTTTCAAAAACCATAGTAGATTTTCGGACTGCGGAAATATTACAATTTATAATATAAGTCGAAACTTAAATATATTATTTAGTTATTTATGATAGTTTTTTTTCTTTTATAAAACATAAGTATAGATTATGTTTACTTATGTTTTTTATATCACATATATGTGATTATGTTTCTAGGAGCCTATAATTTGGGCTTTTGTTAAAATTTTGATTTATTAATTGTGATAAATATAATAAGAATAATTAAAGAGCATTTTTTTATCAAAATGAGAGAAGTGTAGAGTAAAGTAACATTTTTCATTTATTTAGAAAAAGAATGAAATTAGAGTAGGTGCTTTTTAATCCAAACAGATAAGACATAGAGTCCCCAAAGATGCTGTTTAAAACTTCCCTTTGAAGCTGTTTGTATGTATTTCTCTAACTCTTCCTCACGAAAAAGTCCTGTTTGCATATTGACTTCTTTGATGAGTTCAAGTCCGCCGCTTGCAATGAGATATTCCATATAAGGGTTAGAGAATCCTTTTTTCTTACGTTTGAGAATTTTCTCATCAAGCTGCGTTTTCATAATCTCTTTGAGCAATGACTTAGTCGTTTTATCTTGATAACGCAGCTGCGGTGCAATGGAGAAAACGCAGCTTGCAAGTTTGTAGTCTAAAAATGGCGTGCGTGATTCTATGGAGTGTGCCATGCTCACACGGTCAAGTTTAGTTAGAAAGTGCTCTGCCTGAAAGATGTTGAGGTCGACGTAGCTGTACCAAATGCTCTCATCAGTGTGTTCTGAGTTTTCGAAAGTATCTCTATAAGGTTTGAGATATTTGAGTGACTCATTGTCTTTTACATTACGTCGTAAAAGCAGATTTTTTTGCAGGTCGGTAAACTTTTCTCCTGAAGTACGAAACAAAAGAGTCTCATCAAAAACCCTTTTGTACCATTCCCATTCCCTGTTCATAGAAAAGTTTGAACGAAAATATTTTTTGAGCCAGTTTTTATGACCCAAGTTTGCCGCCTGCTCAATGTCGAGATATTCAAAATATTGTCTATAGCCCAAAAAGAGCTCATCACTTCCTTCTCCGCTGAGAACAACTTTGTAGCCGTCTTCTTTTATCTTCTCAAAAAGCAGGTAAAGAGGAATAGCGGCAGGGTCATTGAGCGGTTCATCCAGGACGTCAAAAACTTTTTCGCTTGCGTTTATGAAGTCACTCTGACAAATCTCGACTTCTGTGTTAGCTAAACCCAAAAATGCAGCACTTTCTTTGGCGTTTGCTCTCTCGTCATACTTTGCAAACTCTTTGTAGCCGAGCGTGTAGGTTTGAAGCTTTGCTCCGTGCTTGAGCGCGTAAGCATTCAAAGAAGCGCTGTCAATTCCACCGGAGAGAAGCGAAGCCATCGGCACATCTGCGTTCAAACGCAATTCTATAGACTCTTCAAGCAAAGAGGAAAGCGTGTGAACGGCTTCATCTTTAGAAGTTATAAGATTTGGTTTGGCATCTAAAAGGTCAAAATACTTTTGGACTTTGACGTGTTTATCTTTATATATAAGATACTCTCCCGCGGCAAGCTTGTGAATACCTTTAAAAAATGTGTAGGGCGGTGTCGGGGCTAAAAAAGTGAGGTAGCTGAGCAGTGCATCATCGTTCATCTCTTTTTTTCGTAAAAATGGAAGCACTCCTTTTATCTCTGAGGCAAAGGCAAAAGTGTTTGTTTGTTCAAGATAAAAAAGCGGTTTTTTCCCAAGTCTGTCACGAAAGAGATAGAGTGTCTCCCCGTCTAAAAGTGCAATAGCAAACATCCCCCGCAAATGTTGGACAAAATCTACGCCCCATTGCAGGTACGCAGCAATGATAACTTCAGAGTCGCTCTGCGTTTTAAAATCAAAATCTAGCTTAGATTTAAGTTCTTGAAAATTGTAGATTTCCCCGTTGAAGGAGAGTAGTATATTCTCATGTTTGAGAGGTTGGTGAGAACGTGCATCTGCATCTAAAATACTGAGTCTCTGATGGGCAAAGAAAAGGTTATTACGCAGTTCAACCCCGCAATAGTCAGGTCCTCTATGGGTCAGTCTGGCAAGAGCTGTTTTTGCAGTTGCCTCGTCAAACTCTCCTAAAACCCCAAAGACAGCACACACTCAGAGACTCTTTTTTATAAACGCAACGGTGATGTCATTTTCTACATAATCACGTACATATTCAATACGCTCGACTTGCAACTCTTTTGCAAAGGCTTCTATCTGCTCTGTTGTAAGATAGTTATAGGTTTCACTTTGTAAATCACCATGTAAAACATTAAAGTAAAATCCGTAGTTTGAAGAGTTATAGCAGTTGTGAATAAACTGCGTGGTTTCAAAAGGGCTTAGCGTGTTCATTGCACCGCTGCAAATGTAAATGTCAGCGCGAGGAAGTTTGTCTTTACAGACATCGACAATTTGAATTTCACAGCCAGTACGTGAAGAAGCCACCTCATACATAGTGACCAAAGAGTCCAAGCCTATATAGTTTTTTGGCGTTCTTTTTTTCTTTTGCATATAAAGGTATAAATCACCAAAACCGCATCCGGCATCTGCCACGGTGTAGCTGCTCAAATCTTTTGGCAGTATCTCTAAAAGCGCGCGAAAACGCAACTCCTGATACTCTTTTGAAAACCAGTTCAAGCCTTTTGCACTGAGACCGTGTTTCTCAATTGCAGAAGAGTAAAATTTTTCATTATCGACGCGTGGCATTCTTCTCCTTTTTGGAACGATATTATATAATACTTCCATATAAAGGCGGTTAATATGAGAGTAGCAGTTGTTGGACTTGGCGGAGTAGGCGGTTATATTGCGGCAAATTTAACCAAAACAGAGCATGAAGTGGTCGGTTTTGCAAGGGGTGAACATCTTGTAAAAATTCAAGAACAGGGTATAAAGATTGTTGAAGATGAAAATTCTTGGAGTGTAAAGTTAGATGCGCGAGAGTTAAACGCAGCTGATGGTATTTTTGACACAGTTTTGTTTTGTGTGAAGAGTTATGATTTGCAAGAGGCTTATGCAAAAATTGCACCTCACATAAACGCAGAGTCAATTTTACTGAGTTTTTCCAATGGCGTTTCCAATGGAGACACTCTTCGGGGCTTGAGTCAAAGCATTGTTCTTGATGGTTGCGTTTATATTCTTTCTCATCAAGAAGAAGCTGGTGTTATCCATAAGAAAGGGAAGGTTTTCGCAGCTGTTTTTGGCGGAGATGTAAACGCAGCGCATGCTCTGGCACAAGTGTTCGAAGATGCCGGCTTGCGTTTTAAAGCACCAGTAGACATTCAAAAAGAGATTTGGAAAAAGTATATTTTTATTGCTGCTTTTGCAACTCTGACAACGTATTATGACAAAAGCATACGCTTTGTGTACGAAAATTATGAGGAAGAAACGGAGCTTCTTTTAAATGAGATAGCAAGTGTTGCAGAGGCAAAGGGAGTTGATATTTTTGATGAAGTTCAAAAATCTTTAGAGACAGCGAGTAAGTTGCCCAAGGATGCTTCAACCTCTATGCACTTAGACTTTCAAAACAAAAAACGCAACGAACTGCAAACTTTGAGCGGCTATATTGTCGAAGAAGCTCAAAAGCTCAAGGTACAAACGCCGCTCATGCAGAAGATATATGAGGCACTGCGTTTAAAAGATTGCTCTATTTAGAATCTCAAAAAACTTGTTTTTTGTAGCTTTAGGGGGGTTATAGGGACGTTTATGTCCCTGCCACTATTACGAGCAAAGCTCGTAATAGTGTGCTTCATAGAAACTTTAGCGGAAGATTTTGTCTATATCTTTTTGAATGGCTCCCGGAACTGTCGAGATGGTCATAAACTGGGACATTTTCAGCATCGGGTACATAAGTGCAATATAATATTTTGGGTCAAGTATTTTAGCTTCACCGTTTTCAATGAGCACAGGGTAAGGAAGAAGACCTGCGTTTTGTGTACCGATTTTGTCTATAAACTTGTTGGTGCGTTTGCTGAGTTGTACTCCTAAAAGAGTGCTCCCATTTTCAAGTTTTTGTTCAAAAAGCACTTTTTTGGACGTATTGGCCTGAGCTAAAAGCTTTGCATTTTCACCTTTGGCAATTACTTTCATCTCACCGTATTTTGGCATTCCCTCCATGAACTGAAATCGTTCAAGCACGGCAAACTTCAAAACTTCATCGGAATTATTCAAATCTTTAAAGTTTTGACGCAAGGTCTGTAGGGTACTTTCTGAAAGATTCTGATCGTACTCATCTTGCATAAAAGCTCTTTGATGATAGAGTGGATTGGAGATACTCAGTAGATTGTGTTTTGTGTCAAGTGTAGCTCTGAGGTTTGCTGCAAATCCCCGCTGCATTTTAGAAGCATTTTTTAGGAGAGCTTTGTTTGTAAAAACAACAGACGAGAGAGTCTCTTCTTTATCTAAAGTATAGGTACCGAGAATCTCAAATCCGGCTTCTTGAAGCTTTTTCTGAAGCTCACCCAGGCTCAGAGCATTGGTATGCAAATAAGCGGTAACTTTTCCTTTGTCAATATCTCCAGGCTCTATTGTTTTATTTGCATCGTTTTGAAGTTCGGCAATTTCCGGTGCTACATGGTCGCTGAAAATAACAACTTTTTCTTTCATAATCTCTTTGAGAATTTCTTCATTACTTTGAGAGTTTGAACCTTCCACGGTCACAACTTTGGGAACAACAGCCTCAACTTTGGGTGCTTGCACAACTTGAGGCATCTTTATAACGACCTCATTCGAGTTCTCTTGCGCGTTTGCGTTTAAAAGTAGGGCTAAAGTAATAAAAAAACTTTTTACTGGGTTCATATTTCTCCTTTTTATTGAATTTTATGGGATTATTTCTATCTCTATACGACGATTTTGAGCACGCCCTTCTTCGCTTTCATTGTCCGCAATCGGGCTCTCTTCTCCTCTGCCGATGGCTGTGAGTTTTGTAGAACTGACACCGTAATGCATGAGTTTTTCTTTAATGGCATTTGCTCTTTTTTGAGAGAGAACCTTGCTCTCTTTGTCGTTTTCAAGGGTATCGCTAAAACCATAAATAAGAACTTGGTATTCTGTGTTATTGAGAAGAAATTCTGAAAAATCTTTGAGTGAATTTGAGTATTTGTCTGAAACTTTGGAGGAATTTGAATTGAAGTTAATTTGTAAAGTCGCTTGAACGGGACAGCCGGAAGCATCTACTATAAACTCTTTGGGCGTGTCAGGACAGATGTCTGCACTGTCTAGAATTCCGTCTGAATCACTATCTGTTTTTATGTTTATTTTGGGCTCTGCAACAGTGTTGTCCTGCGTTTGTAAAGATATTTCAGGTGTACTGACAGGAGAAATTTCTACCGATACCGGCTGTATAAAAGGATACTCCCCTTGGGTTTGTGCAAAAAGTGAGAGAGTAAAAAATAAGAGTACAATTAATTTCAAGTTACTGCCTTTAGAAAATCATTATTTTTAATTATAGTATAAAAATTACTTAACTCTTTGCTATAAAGAGTTTTTTGCACCCAACTCCAAGAGTGTTGTGTAATAATTTTACAATTACAAATAAGGAAAGAGAATGAAAAAAGAGCGATTGGTTTTGGGCGGAGGCTGTTTTTGGTGTGTTGAGGCTATTTATTCAAACGTTAAAGGAGTTCTTAGCGCTATCAGCGGTTACACGGGTGGCGCAAGAGCTAACCCGACGTATGAGAATGTATGTTCAGGTGCAACAGGACATGCCGAAATTGTTGATATTACGTACGATGCTGATATCATCTCTTTAGAAGATTTACTTAAAATATTTTTTGTAGTGCATAACCCGACGACGCTCAACCAACAAGGCGCAGACAGAGGAACGCAGTACCGTTCTGTTATTTACTACGGCAATGAGGAGGAAAAAGAGCAAATAGAGAAGTCTATAGCTTTGGCTCAAGAAGATTTTAATGACAAAATAGTCACAGAAGTGAGTCCTCTAGGAGTTGTTTATCCGGCTGAGGGGTATCATCAAAATTATTACGCACTTAATTCAGCACAAGGCTATTGCCAGGTAGTTATTGCTCCAAAGTTACAAAAGTTCATGTTAACCTTTCCTGATAAGCTCGGCTAAGACTTCATATAAACTAAACTATGCTAAAATCTTTCACTTTTTCCGCTTTAAGCGGGAGTTTAGGATGAGGAAAGTTTATGAATCATATGTATAATTTAGCCATTATTGGCGCCGGACCTGCTGGCATCGCTACAGCCGTTGAGAGCTATATGCTAGGCATACGCGATATTGTTTTATTAGAAAAAGATGTCAATCATAACTCAACAATCAGAAAGTATTATAAAGAAAACAAGAGAGTAGACAAAGACTGGAAAGGTCAAAAAGTTGAACTTGACGGAAGAATTTACTTTGTCGATGGCACAAAAGAGACAACCTTGGACTTCTTTGATGAGATAATCGCCAATCACTCGGTAGAACTCCAAACGCATTCCGAAGTACAAAGCATTGTAAAAAAAACGGATGTACATGAGAAAGAGTATTTTGAGGTTTCTCTGGGTGAAAAGCTTATAAACGCAAGATATGTCGTAGTGACAATCGGGCGTATGGGCAAGCCAAATAAACCCGAATATAAAATTCCTTCTTCGCTTAAAAAAAGAGTAGGTTATACGCTTGACGGCTGCCTTGGCAATGAGAAAATTTTAGTTGTTGGCGGCGGTGACAGTGCCATAGAATACGCTGTTGATTTGAGTGTGGCAAATGATGTTTCAATCTGCTACAGAAGAGAGACTTTTAGACGTGCGAACCCTACAAACCAAAGAAACATAGCAAATGCAATTGCGCATAAAGAGCTAAACGCAGTGCTTGGCGTAAACATTGACGGTGTTGAAGATGATGATGGACGAGTGAAGGTTCTTTTCAATGAAATTGACGCGGTGACGTATGACAGAGTTATTTATGCAATTGGCGGAACAACACCAAGCGCTTTTCTTGCAAGTTCTGGTATTACAGAAGAAGATGGCAGACCGGTTCATGATGATAATTATGAAACCAATATCCCTGGTCTTTTTGTCGCCGGAGATATTACGCAAGAGAGCGGCGGGAGCATTGCACTCGGTCTTAACCACGGCTACGCGATAGCGTGTTTTATACAGTCTAAAGTTTAGGAGTTTTCTTATCGGAAATAATAGACTTGTCCCTCTGACTGATGACGCCATCAGGGGTATCTAAAAGTATTTCCACTTCGCAATCAAGATATTCCGAGGTGGAAATAGGTGTAAAATTTTTGTCCTCAAACGCAGCTTTTTTAGCGTTTTTGACAATCCCCTCAAGCAAAGAAGGGCAAGAATCGTCAGACGAAGAAGAACCTCTGAGTTTTTTATCGAGATAGAGATTGACGGTAGAAAAGATTGGCTCGGCCAAAAGAGGGTGCTCTTCTAGAAGCGCAGACCTGTCTATGGTTCTTTGTGCTTCAAGAACTTCAGCGATGGAGTCTCTTGCTAATTGAAGTAAAACAGAACGACTCATAACAAACTCCTCATTTTAGAACTTAAAACTTCAAATTATATCTTATTTTAAAACTTCTTCTTTTTTTAGTTTGTAGTTGTTTAACAATTTTATAATGACCATAACGCCAATAACCTGAAAGAGCGCAGCTAAGATTAAAGCATAGTAATGCATAGTGTCAATAGAGTCGGCATTAAATGCCAGAGTTGCCATCGCAATAAGAAGAGTCAGCGGCATAGAGTGGCTGAGCCCCATAAGCAGGGAGTCTATGATTCCAAGTTCTTTAATAAATACAAGAGAAGCAATGACTCTCATAGCAATCATAATTCCTGTAATTGTGAGTGCCATCGTGATAAGTCCATCCATAAATACAGCTTCAAGATTAAAAGAGCTGCCAATATGGATAAAAAAGATAGGAATTAAAAATCCAAAGCCAAAAGAAGAGAGTTTCTCTGGTAAATCTTGTTTGTGTTCAAAGAATGTCGGGATAAAAATTCCCGCCAAAAAAGCCCCAAACGCAAGCTCAAGATTTAAGAAAAGCATAGCGCCAACGAGTAGGAAAAAGATGCCCATAGAGAGTCTTATATCCTGTTCTTTGTTATCATTATGCGGCATAAGCGCGGTGGAGACTTCCGGAAACCACCAAAACAGCAGCTGCATGGCACGAAAGAGCAAAAACATAAAAACTAAGAAAGCTAAAAGTGCCATAAGCGTTTGAAAGAGTCCAAGGCCAAAGCCCGAGTGTAAGGTTGCTGAGGTGATGGTTAAGAAGCCAATACTTACGACTTCCCCAATCCCGCCGGCCGTCATGGAAAGTTCTAGCCATGGGGTTTTTCCATACTCTTTGGAGAGAGTGGCGATTAGCCCTACGGAGATAAGCGGTAAAAGAACCATAAATACGTTTCCAAGCTCGAGATACAAAGAGAAGCCTATGGAAAATGCGTACAAAATAATGAGGTAAAAAATAACCCTTCGCATCACAGCAGGGGACATTTTTATGACTTTTTTGAGGTTAATCTCAGTTCCGGCTATAAACATGAGGAATAAAAACCCAAACTCTGCAACCACGTCAAAGAGGTGTGCTTCATGCACAAAACCGACATATCCCAAAAGAGAGCCTAATATAATCTCAATAGGAGTTGTAGGAAGCTTGAGAGCTTTTGCGAAAAATGGAGAAAATATGATTATCAAAGAGATGGTAATGATAAGTACAACATTTTCGCTCATAGGCCCTCTATTTCACTTTTTTTGCAACGTTCAGATGAAGAGATTGTAGCATTTCTAAGTCTTTACTCATAACGCGACCCGCTGTTGTAAGATAATTGCCTATGACAATTGAATTTGCACCGTAGTTGAAAATCTCTTCTTGTCTCTCGCCAAACATTAACTCTCTCCCTCCTGCAACCATAATACGCTCTGCGTTTGGAAGTGTCTCCCGTGTGAGTTTTATAAGTTCAAGTGCTTCATCGACAGTGAGAGGATTTGGCTGAAGTTCCAGCGCTTCGTTATGATGGTAAAAGTTTATGGGTACAGAAGTCGGATTGAGTGATTTGAGTGACTCAAGCATAGAAATTCTGTCTTCCTGCGTTTCACCGAGACCAAAAATACCGCCTGTTATAAGAACCATTCCGGCTTTGTTAACATTCTGGCAAGTCTCATAACGCTCACTCCAAGGGTGTGTGGTACAAATCTCTTTGTAGAAACTCTCTGAAGTCTCAAGGTTGTGGTTATATGCTTTGATACCCGCTTCTTTTAAGACTAAAAGCTGTTCGAGTGTTGCTGTTCCGTTGCAGGCTATTAAACGTAACTCGGGGGCTACTTCCATAACCGCACGAGCGACATCACAAACAAACTTAAGCGTTTTATCGTTAAGCCCTTTGTCTGCTGTTACTAAACAAAAACCCAATGCTCCGTTGTCTCGCGCAGCTTTTGCCTCTTCTAAAATTCTCTCCATCGGTTTGTGCTTATAGCGCTCTATATTAGCCTTATAGCGTACACTTTGAGAGCAAAATTTGCAATCTTCGTTGCAAGTCCCGCTGTTAATATTACAAATAGAACATAAAAAAATCTCATTTGCCATTTTTTGTCCTTGAATATGAAAAATGCTCTTTCTCAAAAAAATCTGTTTTTTTCTTTCTCGCATAGTAGCTGACATGAAACGCAGTTGCATCAACTTCAAGCATAACACACTCTGAAATGGGCTTGTTTCTTGCACATGCTTCTCCGGGGTTAAGAAAAAGTGTGCCGTTAATGAGTTCTGATTTGAACTGATGCGTGTGTCCGAAAATAACGACTTCGGTGTCGGGAGTCATATAAAAAGGAAGATGCATCAGTTTAAAATTTGTATCGGCAAGTTTAAAGTAGTAAGGCTCTTGAACAAGGTTGTACTCATTGTGGTAACTCACGAGGTGTGAATCGTTGTTTCCATAAACCGCAACATAGCGTTTTCCACAGGAGCCAAGCAGGTCTAGAATCTCTTTTTCCACAATATCTCCGGCATGAATGATAAATTCCGCGCCATCGGCAATAAGCATATCGATAATGACTTTTGCCTTCTTATATTTTTTGTGTGTGTCGGAGAGGATGCCTATTTTCATAACTACTCCGCGATGTCCTCGCGAGGTGTTCTTGTTTTACACTTCACGCATTCGTACACTTCTTTATTTCTGTAAGTTCTAGGCGCTAAAACGCCGTCACACTTTTCTTCACTACATTTAATGGTTGTCGGTTCAAATTTAGAGATGAACTTACATTTTGGGTAATTTTCGCAGCCCCAAAACGCACCGCGACGAGACTGTTTCCAAAGAAGTTTTCCGCCACAATCCGGACATGGAATCTCAGAAGTTTTGCTCTCAACAGCCATACTTTTCGTATTTTTACAATCAGGGTAACCGCTACATGCCAAAAACTGCCCGTTACGGCCGTTTTTGACAACCATAGCTTTGCCGCATTTGTCGCATATTTCGTCAGAAGTTTCTACTTTTTCTTCTACTTTGTTGCCTTCTTCGTCCACTTGCTCTGTGTATTTACACTTTGGAAAGCCGCTGCACGCAACAAACTGTCCAAATCTGCCAGAACGTAAAAGAAGCTCTGAACCACATTGCGGACACATACGCCCAAGCGGTTTTGCCATTTTAAGGGAAACAATTTTTTCTTTTCCCTCTTCAATCTGTTCTATAAACGGAAAGTAGAAATCACTTAAAAGTTCTTGCCAGTCTACTTCACCCTCAGCAACTTCATCAAGTTTTTCTTCCATGTTTGCCGTAAAAGAGATGTCTACAATGTTTGAAAAGTTTTTCTCTAAGATGTCCGTTACAGTAAACGCAATCTCAGTCGGAATAATCTGCTTTTTCTCTATGGTCACATAAGTTCTTGAACTCAGCGTTGCAATAGTCGGAGCATACGTAGATGGACGCCCGACTCCTTCGCTTTCAAGCTTTTTGATAAGACTTGCCTCAGAGTAGCGAGACGGCGGCTCTGTAAAGTGCTGCTCAGGTTTAATGCTTTGAACTTCTGCTTTGTCGCCTTCTTTGAGTGTCGGAAGAAGTTTGTCTTTGTCTTCAGCACCTGTTAGCGCATAAAAACCGTCAAAAAGAAGTTTTCTGCCACTTGCACGGTAAATATTTTGGGCACCTGTAAAAGTAATGCTTTGTTGTTCAAACAGGGCATCTTCCATTTGACATGCCATAAAACGCTCATAAATCAGGCGGTAAAGTTTAATCTCGTCCGCTTTGAGAAACTTTTGTGCAACTTCAGGAGTAAAGTGAAGCATAGTA
The DNA here is from genome assembly GCA_013791885.1 of Sulfurimonas sp. Lineage (GTDB taxonomy): Bacteria > Campylobacterota > Campylobacteria > Campylobacterales > Sulfurimonadaceae > Sulfurimonas. The sequence goes on from VMSZ01000038.1 coordinate 149,692, forward strand.
GGACGAATAGCTTCGTGAGCTTCTTGTGCGCCTTTTGCTTTTTTACCGTAAAATTTCGGCTCGCTTGGAAGATATTTTTTGCCAAATCTGTTTTCTATTATGCCCCGAACAGCGCCTACAGCTTCTGCAGCCATATTAAGGGAGTCTGTTCTCATGTAGGTAATAACACCTGAAGTTCCATCCGGCGTTTTTACACCCTCATACAGTGTTTGCGCGACCATCATCGTTTTTTTAGGAGTAAATCCTAATTTGCTTGAAGCTGTTTGCTGAAGCGTTGATGTCATAAATGGCGGAGGTGTCGCACTTTTTCTCTGTTTCGTCTCGATCGCTGTAATGGTAAAACTGTCTGCGTTTACGCTTTTGACAATGGCCTCAGCCTCTTTTTTGTTTTTAATAGAGAGTTTTGAGAGTTTTTCACCATTGTGTGAAATAAGTGCCGCTTCAATGTCTTTTTTGAACATCGTGTCGATCGTCCAGAACTCTTCAGGAATGAAGGCGCGAATTTCACGCTCACGGTCTACCACAAGCTTAAGTGTAGAAGACTGAACGCGTCCGCCTGAGAGTCCTTTTTGGATTTTTGAACTTAGTAGCGGAGAGAGTTTGTACCCCACAACACGGTCAAGAAGACGACGTGCCTGTTGCGCGTTTACCATATTCATATCTATTTTTCTAGCTGATTCAAGTGCATGGTTAATAGCTGTTTTTGTAATCTCGTGAAAAACAATACGTGGAAGTTCCTCAGGGTTTTTCTTAATGGCATGCGCGATATGCCAGCCAATAGCTTCACCCTCGCGGTCCTCATCGGTCGCGATATAGATAGTGTCGCACTTTTTCGCAAGAGCGGCTATCTCTTTAACAGTTGCTGCGTTTTCTTTAGCAACGCTGTAAGCGGGTACAAGGTGTTTTGTGACTTCATCTATGGTAATTCCAAAGCGGGACTTTGGCAAATCACGGATGTGACCTTTGGAGGCAATAACCTCATAATCTTTGCCCAAAAAGTTTTTGATTGTCCGAGCTTTAGCAGGTGATTCGACGATAATTAAGTTCAAATAGCGTTCCTAATATATATAGTATAGTTGTTTTTTGATTTTGGAAGTGTACCCGAAAAATATTAAATTGAGAAAAAAGAGGCGCACGAGAAAAAGATATTCATAATATTTGCAAATTCATTAAAGTTATATTTTTAGTTACCGATTTAGTTAACATCAAGGCAAGGATGTCAAGATACAAAATTAACTGGGGGCGTAAGGCTCTTACCCGAAAAGGATTTATTATGGGATTTAGAATTAACACAAACGTTGCGGCAATGAACGCACACACAAACGCTAGTATGAACAATCGTAACATCGATAGTTCTCTTTCAAAATTAAGTTCAGGTCTTCGTATTAACTCGGCAGCAGATGATGCTTCTGGTATGTCAATCGCAGATTCACTTCGTTCACAAGCTTCGGCTCTTGGTCAAGCTATCAACAATGCAAACGATGGTATTTCAATTGCTACAATTGCTGATAAAGCGATGGATGAGCAAATTAAAATTCTTGACACTATCAAAGTAAAAGCTACTCAAGCTGCACAAGATGGTCAAAGTTCAAGCTCTAGAAAAGCACTTCAGTCGGATATATCAAGACTTACTCAGCAACTTGATAATATAGCAACTCAAACTTCTTACAATGGTAAAAGTTTACTTTCTGGTTCATTTACAAATGCATCTTTCCAAGTAGGTGCATACAGTAATGAAACAATCGGTATGACGATTGGTGCTACATCTTCAGATAAAATAGGTCACACTCGTTTTGAGACAAGCGATATGGGTGGAGCATCTGGAACAGGTGACGCTATAGTAGAGTTTACACGAGCAGATGGGAGTACACTTACATTGGAAACTGTTACAATTGGGTCAACTGCAGGTACAGGTATTAGCGTTTTAGCTGAAGTTATTAATAAATCTTCAAATGAAACGGGTGTAAGTGCAAGCTGGAGTTTGACTCAAACGGGAACAGGTGCTATTGCTTCTACTGCATCGACAGGAACAGTTGCTGATATTGTAATCAATGGTACTACAGTTGCTGCTGCGGGACTTGTTTTGGAAGCCAATGATAATAATGGTGTTCTAGTGGATTCAATTAATCAACATAAAGAGACAACAGGTGTTGTCGCAAGTGTAGATGCTAGGGGTTATTTAGAACTTACATCAACAGATGGTAGAGCAGTAATAACTACAGGTTTAGATACTGAAGCACTTGTAGCTGATGCTACATATACAGGTCGTTTAACATTGACTGCTGCAGGTGCTGCTGATATTCGAGTAGCGATTACTGGTACAGCAGGTGCTGACTTTGATACAGATGCTAATGCAGCGAGTCTTAGTCTTCGTGATATGATGGGTGCGATTGATAATGCTGATGCGCTAGCAATGGGTGCATTTGCAAATGAGAATGTTATTGGAATTGATGATGATTTAGAAGCAGGTGTTGCAACATATGCCGGTGCACAAGCAATGATGAAAATTGCTCAATCTGCTCAGGAAAAACTTGACAGTGTTCGTGCGGACATCGGTTCTGTTCAAAATCAATTTGTTGCTACTGTAAATAATATTTCAGTAACTCAAGTAAATGTTAAAGCTGCGGAATCTCAAATCCGTGACGTTGACTTTGCTCAAGAATCTGCAAACTTTGCAAAAGCTAACATCCTAGCTCAATCAGGAAGTTATGCAATGAGTCAAGCAAACGCAGTTCAACAAAACGTTTTAAGATTGTTACAATAGTTATAATCTTGACCTTCTTTTTAGGCTGGTGAGATTTTCTCACCGGCCTTTTTTTATTTCTCTTAGACTTCTTCTGTATGGTATGCATTTTGCTGTACATCACATAAAATCTATTCTTATAATTGTATTTTAAACGCAAAGGTTCTCATGTCATTTTTTCAAATTAATTTATCCGCAATTACTGCTAAAAATCTAAATTTTGCAAATCAGCTCTCTGATGTTGGTGAAGTTGCAGATTTTGAAATTTTTATGGATGAAAATGATGTTTCGACTTTAAATTTTGTAAATACAAAAAATTTTACACCTCTGTATGAAAACACTCCGGCACAGAGCATAGTCAATGGTGCAGAGTACTTTAAAATGTTTGAGCAGTATCCGTACTTATATATGTATGGATTAGGCAATGGGATGTTGCTCAAACATTTACTAGAAAATAAAAATCTTAAAAGAATTGTTGTCGTAGAGCCTGAGATGGAGTTAGCTTATGTAGTTTTACATATGGTGGATTTTTCTCAAGAACTGGAATCCGGCAGAGTAGTTCTTCTATCTGCAACTGATGTGAATTTTCCAAATATTCTCACTTTATTTAAAACACTTGATGAACAACGTTACGTGAGAGTGTACGATATGCATGTTAATACTTCTTATTATGAGAAGATACATCATGAGCATATTCAGCGCACAAATCAAATGTTTCTTGAGGCTTTGTACCATGCTATAAATAGTGTAGGGAATGACACGATTGACGCACTTATTGGGCTGAAGCAGCATATAGCGAATCTTCCTGTATTGTTGGAGACTCCACCATTATTAGAGTTGCTTAATAAATTAAACACGACAGATACAGCCATTTTAGTCTCTACGGGACCATCTCTTACAAAACAACTTCCTCTTTTAAAAGAGATAGCTCCGTATGTAAGAATTATTGCAGTTGATGCGAGTTTTCCAGTTTTATATCAGGCAGGAATTAAACCTGATGTAGTTGTTTCTATGGAACGGGTTAAGGAAAGTGCACGCTTTTTTCAACAAGTACCCAGAGAAGCTTATGAGGACGTTGTCACAGTGTTGAGTTCATTGCAGCATCAAGATGTAGTAAAAAGCCCAAAGGGAGGTACGACAACTATGAGTTTGCGTCCCCTTGGCTATATGATTGCAACCGGACCAAAAGAGTGGGGATATCTAGGTATAGGTTCGAGTGCTGCAAATATGGCGTTTGAGCTTATATATTATTCAAGATTTAAAAATTGTATTTTGATAGGACAAGATTTGGCATATGCTGAAGACGGGACTTCTCATGCAAAAGGGCACGTGTTTGGAGAAAATGATGTAAAAGTCAAAGAGAGTGATGTTTGGGTGAAGGGATGGGGCGGGACAACTGTGCGCACTAACCATAACTGGACAATGTTTCGCAATTTTTTTGAAAAAGATTTGGCAGATATCAAAGATGATATGTTAACAATAAATGCGACACAAGGCGGAGCAAGCATTTTAGGAGCAAAAGAGATAGCGTTTAGTGAAGCGATAAATTTATGTGTGAATAAAAATAGTGTAAAGAAGCCTCTCAGATTAGAAAAAATGCAAAAAAAAGAGCTGGATTTTTGTAAAAACAGAACATGGAAAAATATAGATGACATTGTTCTTTATGTGTCAGATTTACTAGAGGAGGTTAAGACTCTTTTTCTGGATATAGCTGCCACTTGTGATGCACTTGATGCTGCAAGGGAGGTGACAAACGCTAGAATGCAAGAGTTACTGCAACATGTCGAGCAAATAAAAGCACGTAAAGATGAAGAGATATATGAGCAGGTAGTGTGGCATATTGCTCAATCAATGATGCTGGTTCAAGAGATGGATTTAGCACCTACTGAAGTCTATAAAGTAAAAAATGAAGAAGAAAATGAAGAAAAAATGCGAATACTTCTTCGAAGTTATAAGGCATGGCTTTTTTCTTTTGCAGGAATCATGGACGCAATACTCAAAACAATAATATATGCAAGAGCAAGAACACTTATCAATGAAGTCTCAAAGATAGATGTTTATCTGGAAAACGAAAAAATAGACACCATAGTATGTGAAAACTTTACAGCCACAAATGGCAGAGTCTTTGATGTGGATGTACGAGGTATTTTGTATGACGTGCCGGATGAATATCTGGATAAGAGTAATAGGATTGTTTTTAAAGATGCGAAAAATGAAAATGTTCTTCCTGCTACATTTGTGAATGTTTTTAGACGAGATGACGAGAAGTATAATGAACTTAGTTTTATGAGAAGCTTGAAAGAACCCAAAAATAAAGTAAAAGCCAAAGATCTGAATTCTAAAAATGTGATAGGATTTTTAGCAATAAGTGAAAATCTTGAAGATCAAGATTTTATTGCTTATATTAAAGAAATCAAAAATAATTTTAGGGAAGTAAAATTAAGTGCATTCTGCTTTGATGACACGGACAATGATAAGATTGAAAGTATCTTTGCTGACATTGATATCATTAAGATAAGCACAATCTATCATATTCAAGATTATGTTGAAGTTTTGCTTGCCAATGCACAAACTAAAGTAGATTCTATGATTATAAAAAACTGTTCCTTGGACAATCTTTATGTCTCAACTCACCACCCAGATATAGAGAATCGAAAACTTAAAGAGATTAATTCACCTCAGATTGTTCAAAAATATAAGGAAAATATTGAACTATTTTCTTTATCCTTGGAAGAAATAAATAGATACAATCATCATGCAACAATAGGAACTAAAATAATACTACAAGGAACAGGGTATGAATTTAGAGAGCAAGATTTTATAGATTTAGAACAAACAATGAAAGAAAGAAATATGAAATTTATCTCTCTCGCATTTCAAAGTAAGCAATTTATAAAAAACAATAATAATTTAAGAACAGTACTTTATAAATTGTTATCGTAATAGAATATAAAGGATAAAAGATGCTAAAAAAAATAGATGCAATCATTAGAAAATTAGAAGATGACAAAAGTTTTGATTATCATCCCAGGTTTAGAATAGAAAAAAAAGAGCTATTGGATATTGCCTTTTCGAAGTATGATATAAAATCTGCTGCAGAACTTGGCTGCGTTTGGGGAATAGATTGCTCATATGGTATTTATGCGCTGGAAAAATTTAAACTAAATAAGGTAAAGATGGTTGACACGCATTGGACGGATACAGCGATGGAGAGAGTTTCCAATTATCCTGAAATAGAAGTTTTTAAAGATAATTTTGGCGCTGAACATATGCCACAAAGCATAGGTAATGTGGATGCCGTAATTTTGTTTGATGTTTTATTGCATCAAGTGGCGCCTGATTGGACAAGGCTACTAGAAATGTATGCTTGCCATGCTGAGTATTTTATAATTTTTAATCAAGATTGGATAAAAAGTAATTTAACTACAAGATTGCTTGATTTAGGGGAAGAAGAATATTTTAAAAATGTACCACATAATATCAATGAAGCCCCTTACAATACACTTTTTGACAATTTATATGAAAAACATCCTCTACATGATAGAATCTGGAGGGATGTGCATCATGTTTGGCAATGGGGAATTGTTTCAGATGATTTAATATCAGTGATGAAAAAGCTTGGGTTTCGTCTCGAATATTTTTCTAATCATGGAGAGCTGTCTTATCTCAAATCTTTTGAAGAACATTCTTATATTTTTAAGAAGATAAGATAAATACCATATGATTAATGTAACCAAGACTTACTTGCCGGATAAGAAAAAATATAAACAATATATTGATGAAATATATGCAAGTGGAAAAATAACAAATAATGGACCGTTATTAAAAAAACTTGAGTCTAGATTGGCTCAGTATCTTGGTGTAAAAAATATTGTACTTGTTGCGAATGGCACTGTTGCGCTGGAAATTGCGTATAGAACACTTGGCTTAAAAGGCCTTGCTATCACAACTCCTTTTAGTTTTGTGGCAACTACAAGTTCGCTTGTAACGAATGGGCTTTTACCGATTTTTGCAGATATAGACCCAGAAAGCTTAAATATCAATCCAAAAAATATAGAACCATTGATTACATCAAATACTTCAGCTATTGTAGCTACGCATGTTTTTGGAAATGCTTGCGAAGTAGAAAAAATAGCAAAAATAGCAAATAAATATGATTTAAAAGTAGTTTATGATGGCGCACATGCTTTTGATGTTCGATATAAAGGACAGAGCGTTCTTAATTATGGTGATATTTCTACTTTGAGCTTCCATGCTACAAAACTTTTTCATACGATAGAAGGCGGTGCCTTAATAATTAATGATGATGCTTTAGTAGAAAAAGCACGCTATCTGATAAACTTCGGGATAAAGAATCAAGAAGAGATACCCGAACTTGGTACGAATGCTAAGATGAATGAATTTGAAGCAGCTATGGGGCTATGCGTACTTGATGACATCCAAGAGATAAAACAAAAGAGAAAAGTTGTTTATAGCAGATATGCAAAAGAATTAAAAGATTTGGTGGTATTTCAGAAACAAAATGAAAATATTTTACAAAACTACAGCTATTTTCCCATAGTATTTGAAAGTGAAAAGCAACTCAAAAGAGTGCAAGAAGCACTCAATAAAGAGGATATTTTTCCAAGAAGATATTTTTATCCATCACTTGATACGCTGAGCTATATAGAGCCAAAACAACATATGCAAATATCAAGAGATATTTCTAAAAGGATACTTTGTTTACCTATATATTCAGAGCTTGAAGAAAAAATTCAAAACAAAATAATTGATATTTTAAAGAGTTCTTTATGAATATAGCAATAATGCAACCATACCTTTTCCCATATATTGGATATTGGCAACTTATAGCTAATAGCGATGAATTTGTTTTTTTTGATACAGTTCAATATAATAAAAAAAGCTGGATGAGTAGAAATAGAGTATTGCATCCAGATAATTCATATCAATTTCAATATATTTCAGTTCCCATAAAAAAACATTCGCATGGTACTTTGATAAAAAATGTTCTTATAAATAATGATGAAGCATGGAGAGAAAAGCTTTTGGGTCAATTAACGCTTTATAAAAAGTTAAAAGCTCCATTTTATGATGAAGTAATAAGTTTGGTAAATAACATATTGCTGAAAGATTATACAAGTTTTTTAAGTTTGTCTATAGAATCAATCAAAGAGGTATGTAATTATTTACAATTAAATTTTAAGTATCAAATAGCTTCAAATATCGATATTAGCGGGCATGCAATAGAAAGTTCAGGAGATTGGGCTTTGGCGATTTCAAAAAGTTTACAAGCAAATGAATATATAAATCCATACAGTGGCTATGAAATATTTGATGAAATAAAATATAATAATCATGGAGTAGGTATCACATTTATAAAAGCAAAATTAACACCATATCAACAATCTTGGAAGAAGGAATTTCAGGCTGGATTATCAATTATAGATATTCTTATGTTTAATGATAAAGACAAAGTCAATGAAATGTTACGAAAAGATTTTGATATATTAAGCAAAAATGAATTGGTAATAATGAATGAAAAGTAGTTCAATGAAAGAAATTGGCGGATATTTTTCACTAGAGCTTCCTGAAAGAAAAAATCATTTTCATATGCAAGCGATTCAATTAAATTCAGCAAGAAACGCATTTGAATATATACTGAAACATACAAAAGTTAATACGGTTTATATTCCATATTATAATTGTGATGTCATGTTGGAACCACTTCTTAAAACTTTTACAAGTTATAAATATTATGCGATTAACGATAGTTTAGAAATAGAAAAATTAATTTCATTAAAAGACAATGAATTAATTTTATATATCAATTATTTTGGAATTAAGAATCAATATGTAGAAAAATTAATTAAAAGATACCAAGAGAAATTAATTATTGATAACAGCCAAGCCTTTTTTGCTAAGTTTGAAAAGCATATATATGCTATTTATTCGCCAAGAAAATTTTTTGGAGTTTCAGATGGAGGATATTTAGTAGGTAATATAGAAGAAAATTCCTTAGAACAAGACTTTTCTGCAAAGAGAATGAATCATTTGATAGGCAGATTGGATTCTGATGCTGAGAAATATTATGATACATATAAAAAAAATGATAATTCATTGAAAATGCAAGATATAAAAAAAATGTCTACAACAACAGAGTATATTCTTTCCACAATTGACTATAAGAACATAGCGAAAAAAAGAAAAGAAAATTTTATGTATTTGCATGATAATTTGAAAATGATGAATTCATTGAGAATAGATGAAGATTCTTTATCCATCCCCATGATTTATCCATTTTTATTTAAAGAAGAATTAAAAAAGATTTTAATTGAAAATAAAATTTATGTAGCAACGTATTGGCCTAATATTTTAGAAATTCAAGATATTCCAAAAAATGAACAAAACTTGACTAAAAACTTAATCCCTTTACCACTTGATCAAAGGTACAATCTGGATGATATGAAAAGAATAGTTCAGATAATTAAGGAAAATTTTTAATGTATAGTAGTCAAGAGGAAAAACAAAGAACACAAACTTTTAAAAGAAATGATTTATTAGAAGAATTTTTAATGGATATAAATAATGACTTGTGGAATACAGAAAAAAGACTTTTAACATCCAAGAAAGCTGAATATCCGTTAATATTTGTAATGGGAGCACACAGGAGCGGCACTACTCTGCTCATGCAGTGGTTGGCAAATCTTGATACGATAGCATACCCCACAAATCTTATGTCTAGATTTTACAAGGCACCGATTATTGGGAGTAAGATCCAATTACTTTTAACTGATGAAAGATATAACTATAGAAATGAAATAAGAGATTTTAATTGTGCAATAAATTTTAATAGCGAAAATGGCAAAACAAACGGTGCTTTGTCTCCAAACGAGTTTTGGTATTTTTGGAGAAGATTCTTACCATTCAAAGAATTAGATTATCTACCCACGGATGAACTTTTTAAAAAAGTAGATATTGAAACTCTGCAATCAGAATTGGCAGGCATAGTAAATGTCTTTCAAAAACCATTTGGCTTAAAAGGGATGATACTCAATTATAACATTGATTTTTTAGATAAGGTATTTGATAATGCAGTCTTTTTATATATAAAGAGAGATCCTTTGACTAATATAGAATCGGCTCTTAAAGCGAGAGAAAAACAACTTGGAAACATCATGGAGTGGTATTCTTTCAAGATACCGGAATACGATAAACTTAAAAAATTAAACCCATACGAACAGGTGGCAGGACAAATATATTTCATAAATAAAGCTGTGGCATCAGGGCTTGAAAATGTTGCAGAGCATAAAAAAATGATAGTTAATTACGAAGATTTTTGTGAGAATCCGAAAAAAACTTATAGCGAGCTTGTTGAAAAATTGAGAATTCAAGGATATGAAATGGGACTAGAATATAGAGGTGAACAGAAATTTCATGTGACACGAGAGTGCCCAAAAGATAAAAATATTTTGGATGCTTATAATAAGTTTTACAAGGGAGTAAAACCATGAAAGCTATGACTATCGGAATAAGCCCATACTATAATTATCCAGGCACATTAGAAAAATGGAATACAAATAATACAGAATATGCATCTAATCACGGGGGTTCGCTTATTACCAGGGCAATAATGAAAGAGTTTAACGCAGATTATGTCAATGATTTTAGTGATATTGCAACATTGAAGAATAAATATGATACATGCATAATGGCACTTGCTACACACGTTCATGAAGCCAGAGATGTGAGTATGTATGTGAAGCTTCTAAAAAAATTAAATATGAAAGTCGTCATTGTATCGTTAGGTGTTTCTGATTATTTAAATAACAATCAATTAAATATTAAGATTCATTCCAGTATCAAAGCACTTTTGAATTTAGCTCAAGAAAGTTCAAATTGGATTGGAGTAAGAGGACCTTATACAGCTCATATATTAAGTAAGAACGGATTTAAAAATGTTGTTCCAATTGGTTGTCCTACAGTTTTTTGGAATATGAAACCTGAAATAGTTATTAACACCAAGAAAGAATACAACAATCCTTTGGTTGTTTATCAAGAAAATATAGCAAAAGACGGATTTGAATTAATTAAACAGTTTAATTTACTAGGACAAGATTTTAAAGATGAAGTAATATTTACAGATAATTTACAAAATGATATATCTTTAAGAGATTTTCAAAGAAGTTTTTATCAAAATCTTGAAAATCCGCAAGAAGTTCTACAATATATAACAAGCAAAGGCATTTTCCAAAAGAATTTTGATGAGTGGTTTGAAACCATAAAAAAACATGATTTTATTTTTGGGCCTAGATTGCATGGTGTTATAGCTTCTTTAATACAGGGCATCCCTGCTGTACTGACAACTCGTGATTTAAGAACGAAAGAATTGGCGGAATTTTTTAATATTCCTTCAATTGAACATGGCTTGTTAGATAATACACAGTTTAATGACATTGTTATGTTAGCTAATTTTCAGAAATTTGAATTAACCTATCAGCAAAGATATAAGAATTATCTTTCTTTTATTGCTGAAAATAGATTAGATACTAATTTAGAAGTGGTTAAAAATACAGGATTTATCTATACGATTAAAGATCAAGAAACTACGAATCAGTTAAATTCAATGAATATTTCTGAAAACTTTTTTGAAAAAGATATAGTTGATAATTTAATAAATATTATTATGGATAATAATTTAAAATCATTTTCCATATGGGGACTCAATGCATTAAGTATTAATTTTTTGGAAAGAATCAATGGTATGAATATAAAAATTAATTTTTTCATTGACACAAATTTATCTAAATGTGAACAAACTTTTTTTGGACAAACAGTTTACACTATAGAAGATGCCATTAAAATGAATGAAACTGATATTGTTATTATTTCTGAAAAAGGCAGTGAAAAGATGATAGAGTATGCTTCAAAAGTAGTAGATATTAAAAAAATAAATTTTTATAAACATGATATTATTTATCCAATTTCCGATGAAAAGAATTAAATAATCATGGTGTCAATAATATTAACATCCTACAATCATGGTGCATATTTAAAAGAGGCTATAGAGAGTGTATTGAATCAAACTTTCACAAATTTTGAATTTATTATTTGGGATGACGCTTCAACAGATAATAGCTGGGAAATAATTAATAGTTATGATGATGAAAGAATTAAAGCATATAGAAATGAAGTCTCACAACGCGGTGTATATGGAATAAACAAAGCTATTTCAGAAGTTGCTAAGGGTCAATATATCGCTATCCATCATTCAGATGATATTTGGGAACCAACAAAACTTGAAAAACAAGTAGAATATTTAGAAAGTCATCTAGATATAGGTGCAGTTTTTACAAATGCTATGGCAATTGATGAAAAAAGTAATCCATTTGAAAATAAAGAACATTTTTACTATTCTATTTTTAATCAAGCAAATCGAACACGCTATGAGTGGCTCAATTACTTTTTTTATCAAGGAAACGTGTTATGTCATCCAAGTGTATTAATAAGAAAAGAGTGTTATCAATCTTGTGGACCTTATCGTTATGGACTGGCACAGCTAGGTGATTTCGACATGTGGATACGATTATGTATGCAGTATGAGATACATATTCTTTCAGAGCAACTGGTACATTTTCGCGTCAGAGATAATGCTTCTAATAGTAGTGGAGAGACTCCTTTAAATAAAATTCGTATGTTTAATGAACACTCTGTAATTATGCAAAACTATTTAAATATTGCTTCTTGTGAGTCACTTCTTAAAATTTTCCCTCAAGCTTCTATTTATAATGTAAATGGTGAATGTATTCCTTTGTATGGCTTGGCCATGATGGCTCTAGATGTCCAAAATTGGAGTGATCTTAATCTTTTGGGACTTAATTTACTTTATAAAATAGTTAATGACAAAGAACTCTCACAATGTGCAAAAACACTGTATGATTTTGACTATTTAAAGCTTGTACAGCTTTCTGCCCAATATAATGTTTTTTCTGTCGTTGCAGATGAAATTTCGTATATTAAATCATCTATGAGGATAAATGAAAAAAGCCAAAAAGCTGAATGCTTTTATGTGCTCGATACTGTAGATGTACAAAAGTATGTTTTTGATCTTTCTTATGTGGAAATTGCTGCTCCCTTTATTCTTTTTTTATTGGAAAAAAGTTGTGTTGTTGAGATAGAAAGAATGGCCCTTGTTTTTCCAAATAAACACCCGATAGAGTGCAAACCATATTTTACAAATGCACTTAAAGAAGAGAAGAATACTTATTATTTTGAGACAGAATCGCCACAGATACATTTTAATTTTAATACGATTATAAATTTTAGAGAAGCGAAATTAGAATTAGAAATTAGGTATATGAATAAAGATGCTGATGCTCTACAAGAGTGTATAAGAGTAATTAAGCAAGATAAACTATCATTATTGCATAAGTTAAACAGCCAAAATAAAAATTATAGATTGGTTTATTTTGGTGCTTCGAGTGGACTTGAAAAAGTTTATCAAGATTTAAAAAAAGAGGGAATTGTTCCTGATTTTATATGTGATAATTCTCATCTAAAGCAGGGAACATTTTTTAAACAACATAGTATATCTAGCCCAGATGATATATTATTGCAAAACTATGATTTTATCGTCGTAATTACTAGTTCCTATGTTGAAGAAATTAAATTACAGTTACATAAGTACAATACTATTTTTGATATTTATGATCTTGTAGAGAGTAGGTAGTATTTTGGCGATAAGGAAAGGAGATTAAGTGGGCAAGTATGATATCGATTTAGATTTAGAGACAAAAAATAGTCTTTCAGCAATTATAGGTAGAATTAAAACTGGAAGTAAGATTTTAGAGTTTGGGCCATCCCATGGAAGATTGACACGTTTTTTAAAAGAGTATATGCAATGTAATGTTTGCTGTGTAGAACTTGATGAAGAGGCAGCGCAAGAGGCAGCACAATATGCTCAAAAAATGATTGTTGGAGATATTGAGAGTCTTTTGTGGGAGGAGGAACTCCAAGGAGAATCTTTTGACTATATTATTTTTGCAGATGTTTTAGAACATCTTCGTAATCCTCAGAAAATTCTTATTAATGTACAACATTATTTGAATGAAGAAGGGAGTATTTTAATTTCCATTCCAAATATCGCCCATGCTTCTATTTTAATTGATTTGTTACAAGATAAATTTATTTATAGAAATGTGGGACTTCTTGACAATACACATATAAGACTATTTACAAAAACAACGCTAGATACGATGATTAAAGATAGTGGTTTGTATAAGCAGTATGAGACAAGTATTAGGAAAGAGCCAGAGAATACGGAGTTTAATAATTACTATGATGAGCTGCCTTCTAATGTGGCTTCGTATCTTAAGAAGCAGCAACACTCTACATCATATCAATTTGTCATGGAGCTAGTGAAAAAAAAGCCCCCATCTCTTCTTTCTGACTTTGAAGAGCATATCACTTTTGATGAAGAAAAAGATGTCACTAATTTTGTAGAGTATCAAGAACACGAAAACATTGCGTCAAAACTCAAAGCAATTGCATTTTATTTACCACAATTTCATCCATTTAAAGAAAATGACGAATGGTGGGGAAAAGGTTTTACAGAGTGGACTAATGTAACAAAAGCAAAGCCTAGTTTTTATGGTCATTATCAGCCACATTTACCAATACACAACGGATTTTACGATTTGAGGATTCCTGAAGTTATGATAGAGCAAGCAAGACTTGCTAGAAATTATGGCATCTATGGCTTCAATTTTTATTACTATTGGTTTGGTGGTAAAGTATTGATGCAAAAGCCGTTTGAAATACTTTTACAACACAAAGAGATAGACATTAATTTTTGTATGACATGGGCAAATGAGAATTGGACAAGAACATGGGACGCTTCTGAAAATGAAGTTTTGATTGCTCAAAAGCATTCTAATGAAGATTCAAAAGCATTTATTCAGAATATGTTTCAATATTTCGAAGACGCGAGGTATATTCGTGTAGACAATAAGCCTGTATTGATTATTTATAGATGTGACATTATCCCAAATATTTTTGAAACAACAAATTTATGGAGAGAAGAAGCTAAAAACGCAGGCTTTGATGGTCTCTATTTAGTCTGTGCACAAACATACGGGATAAAAAATCCAAAAATGTATGGGTTTGATGTAGCTATGGAATTTCCTCCTCATAATACTTTGGATTCAGAAAACAAGATAAATAAAAAATTAATCAATGAAGAGTTTACGGGCAATATATTTGATTATGCGCAAGTAGTGCAAGATCAATGTAACAAAGAAAATGTAGATTATAAATGCTACGAAACACTGATGCTATCGTGGGATAATACGGCACGCAAACAAAACTACAGTAATATATTTACAAATTTTTCATTAGACAAGTATAAAGAATGGCTTAGCAATGTAGCACTACGTACATATAAAAACATAGAGCTTCAAGATGAAGAGAAATTTATTTTCATTAATGCGTGGAATGAATGGGCAGAAGGCACACATCTAGAGCCAGATAGGGAGTATGGGTACGGATATTTGGAAGCCACTCATTCTATTTTAAAAAACTACGAAAATAGTTTGCTGGATACCATAGACAATACTTTTAGTACAAAAGATAGTGTAAACGCACTTGTACTACACATATTTGAAGAAGATAGTTTTGAGCAATGTGAAGCGATTATATCTAGATATAAAGAAGAGCAGTTTGATCTATATATTACAACAGCAAATTTAGTAAGTGCCACAGTGAAAAGGATAGTGCAAAAGTATCCTCAAAGCAGAATAGTATTTGTAGAAAAAAGGGGAGAAACTGTACTTCCGTTTATTGTATTGTATGAAAAAATTCATTCTTTAGAATATGAAAATATATGGAAAGAACATACGAAAAAAGAGATTGGATCTCTTACAAAACCAAATATTGAAATTAAAAAACTTTTATTGAATCTTTCTTATGATAATAAAAATCTTGAAGAAGCTGCAAAGTATTTAGATGCTTATTATACACATCCACTTTTTGTAGAGTCACCAACCGTAGAAAATAGACCCACAGTGCAAGACAAAGTCACAGTTCAAGAATATAAAGCGAATGATATCCTTGAAGAAATTAATCGAAAAAATAAGCTATATATTCCAAAGTCAAATAACATGGCTCTTTCTAATAAAATCAGTTTGATGTTGAAAAAAATTGAGGATATAAAATTAAATAAGAAAAAAGTTTTTGTTTATGGATATGGCTACCTTGGTAAAATATTGGCTTCTTATCTTGGCGAAAGTCTTGTGGGAGTAGTGGATAAAAATCCTAGAAAAAATAATATAGAGGAATGTCTATTACTGCCTTTATCCGAGCTAGATGGATATAGTTATGACTATATTGTAGTAAGTGTTTTAGGAAGAGAAATGGAAATTGTCAATACACTTATAAATTCAAATGTTGATGTTGAAAAAATCAAAGAAGTTCCTTGCTTATTTAACGCTAGTCAATTAATAGGAAAGAAGGTTGATGCTCAAGTCGGATATGAGACAAATGAAGTTGTTTTACTGACTAA
>VMSZ01000017.1 GCA_013791885.1 Sulfurimonas sp.
AAACGCGACTTTAACATTTTCATAGCAGTCGCTCTGTTTTTATGTTGTGATCTGTCGTTTTGACACTGAACTACAACGCCTGTTTCTATATGTGTGAGACGAATAGCTGATTCTGTTTTGTTGACATGTTGTCCGCCGGCACCGCTTGATCTGTAGGTATCTACCCTTATGTCTTTGTCTTCTATGACAATGTTAATGTCATCATCAATCTCCGGAGAGACCATAACGGAGCTAAAAGAGGTGTGACGCTTTGCGTTTGAATCAAAAGGTGAAATGCGCACAAGTCTGTGAATCCCATTTTCCACTTTGAGATAGCCGTAAGCATTTTCGCCTTTTATCAGAAGTGTAGCATCTTTAATGCCGGCTTCTTCACCGCTTTGGTAGTCAAGAACTTCAACGCTAAATCCGCGTCTCTCAGCAAAGCGTTTGTACATTCGAAGAAGCATAGAAGCCCAGTCTTGGGACTCTGTTCCGCCAGCTCCGGGATGAATAGAAAGGATGGCATTATTTGCATCGGTTTCACCGCTGAGTAAAACACTCACCTCCATATTTCTAATGGATTCTTGTAAAGAAGGCGCATCAGCGTAGAGTTGCTCTATTGACTCTTCGTCATTTTCTTCTTTGGCCATCTCATAAAGTTCAATCGCATCATCAACTGCATTTTTAGCCAATAAATATTTTTCAAGTTTTCTTTGAAGCTGCGTTTTCTCTTTTTGTACAACAGCTGCGTTTGCTGCATCATCCCAAAAAGCCTGTTCATTTTCCAGCTCAGTTATTTCTGCCAATCTTTTTTTTATTTTATCCGGTTCAATAACATCAGTGATGTTTTCCATTTTGATAGAAGTGTTCTTTAAAAGTTCAGTATATTCGTAGTTATCCATAAAATTTATCCAATAGTGTGTAATACCAAATGCAGCCAAGTATAAATACCTTAAATAAAAGAGAAGCTATTAGCTTCAAGGCAAATCTTTGCAGGACTAACTGGTTAATCCAAAAAGATTTAACGAAGCTAGATGATGGCTTCTATTTTACCCTTCGGGCGAGAATATTGCATCATATTGCTTCGTTGAAAATACTTGAAGCTACTAGTAGCTCCTGCGTACTTTCGCCTTGCACTCTAATGCAATATTCTCGTTTAAGATATATATACTTGGCTGCATTTGGTATAATTGCATTATATTATATCTGGACTTAAAATGAAGATTATCTCAAATCCTTTGGAACTCAAAGAGTATTTAAAAAATTGTAATAAAAGCATAGGGTTTGTACCTACAATGGGGGCTTTACATGAGGGACACATCTCTCTTATTAAAAAAGCAAAATCCGAAAATGAGCTTTTGGTTGTCTCTATTTTTTTAAATCCGACACAGTTTTTAAAGGGCGAAGATTTAGATAAATATCCTAAAAAAGATGAAGCAGATAAAAAAATATGTCAGCTTAGCGGTGTGGATGTTCTTTTCTACCCTCAGATAAGTGACATGTACTCTCAAGATGAAGTCTCACTCCTTGCTCCAAAGGTCAGAGGATTTGTTTTAGAAGGTACGAGCAGACCAGGACATTTTAATGGCGTTTTGACCGTTGTTATGAAACTGCTCAATATAGTGAATCCTACAAAAGCTTACTTTGGTAAAAAAGATGCGCAGCAGCTGAATCTTATAACTTTAATGGTGAAGCAACTTTTCATGAGTGTAGAAATTATTCCCGTGGATACACAAAGAGATTCTGATGGCTTGGCCTTAAGCAGCAGAAACGCATACCTGAGCCCACTTGAAAAAAAAGAAGCTTTGAAAATACCACTTTCACTTTATTTGGCTTCAAAAATGGTAAGTAAAAATATTTTAGATGCAAAAGAGATTACAGATGCAATGAGAGAATATCTTGAATCTTTAGAGATATCTTATGTTGAAATTGTGAATCGAGAGTTTGAATCGATTAAGAAAGTGGAATTGAAAAACACAATTATACTTGTTGAGGCAAAAGTGGGACAGACGAGATTACTCGACAACATTTGGCTTTAAGTAGCCATCCTCAATCATAATGTCTACAGCTGCCTTAAAAACGGGTACAGCTGTCTGTGAAGCAAACTGACTTACTTTAGGCTGAATAACAATAACGCCAAGAGTGTATTTGTTATTTTCATCATTGGCAAAGCCCATAAACGCAGTATTATATTTTCTAACATACTCACCATCTTCAACAATGTGTGCCGTACCTGTTTTACCGCCAACTTCCAAGCCCGGTGTTTTCGCTTTTACCCCAGTTCCTTCATTGACAGTTTTAATAAGAATTTCTTTTACTCTTTGCGCAGTCGAACTTTTAATAATCTGAATCTGCTCTTCGTCAGCAATAGGTATCTCTCTTTTGTATTCATCAATAAAATTGTTAACTATTTTTGGTGTTGAAATCTTCCCGTTATTGTTAAACGTAGTATATGCACGAACAAGCTGCATAAGGTTTGCCTTCATTCCGTAGCCGTAAGAACAGGTTGCTCTATAGATTTCAGTGTCGAGTCTTTTTGCGCTTGGAACTGAACCGGTTCTTTCATAAATTAAATCTGGGGTAGATCTTTTAGAAAATCCAAAAGCTTGCAAGCCTTCGTAAAATTCATAGCCTGACATTTTTTGCGCAAGTTGCGATATACCAATATTAGAAGAGTGAACTATAACTTCTTCAGCTGAGAGCATTGAAAACTTATGTTCATCTGTGATAACTTTTTTCCCTAGTTTGTATCTTCCGTTGTATCCATTGACCATTTCATAAGGACTGATACGGCCTTTGTCTAAAAGTATAGCAAAGGTGACAACTTTAACAACACTTCCCGGCTCAAAGGAATACTCAGTCATACCGGCATTAAGCGCAGGGTAGTCCTCTTTTTGAATGTTCTTTGGCATAAATCTGCTAGAAGTTGCAAGAGAGAGAACTTTACCGTCTTTGGGATTCATTATGGCAATCATGATTTGCTTGGCATCAAGCTCAAGCTTCATTTTGTCAAGCATTCTTTCTATTTTTATCTGAAGCGCTACGGGTATAGTGAGTTTAATGTCGAGACCGTTGATTTCCGGCTTTGTGAAACTGTTTTTATTGAGAATGATGTAGCTGTTGACATCTCTTGGACCTTGGCTTGAACCATCTTGTCGTGCTGCAAGTTCTACATCAAATCTTTTTTCAAGTCCTTTAACACCTCGAATACGTGTATAGCCGTCATCTTCAAGTTTATGCGAATAACCTATAACCGGAGTGAGTAAATCCCCATAAGGGTATTCTCTGCTCTCTCCACTTTCTAAAACACTTAGACCATGAAGCATTCTCATACCTGTTCGAGGATTTTTTCTCTCGACAAATACTTTATAATCCCTGAGATCGTATGCCAATTTTTTAAGATATTGCGCCTGAAGCTGAGGAATAAGGTAGCTTAAAACAACAACACCCTTGCGTTTACTCAGTTTTTTTCGTATCTCGTTGGCATCAATGCCTGAATAGATACTAAAAAGCTCAACAAATAGATCCTTTTTTTGAGGGTCAATATAGTTGGTATTTACAACTGCTTTGTAAAGTTTTTGCGTTGTTGCAACATGAAAACCGTCAGCACTAATGATGCTTCCACGCGCTGCTTTTGTGTTATCACTTGTGTACATAGAGGGTAAATCACGGGATTTGAGGACATTAAGCAGCATCACTGATAAAAATATAAAAAATCCGAACCCTATGAGTGAGTAAAGAAGAAGTATTTTTTTGCTTTTATTTTGGTTTAGCATATTTTATGGGTACTTTTAGTTTTTGAGAGGATTATAGCATTTTAAGTTTAGATAATGCAGAAAAAGTATTCCCATTCCAAGATAAAACATGAGAATGAGAATTATGTGTGGCTATAACTGAGTACGTCCGAGTTCTTTATAAGCGTTTAGCGCTTTGTTTCTTATCTCGAGCATGAGCTTCATACTTGTTTCAGCTTTGCCAATCGCGAGGGCTGCCTGATGCAAATCTTTTACCTGACCTGTTGCCATATCTGCGATAGCTTTTTCGCTGTCCACTTGAAGCTCGTTAGTTTCGTTGATAGCTGATTTTAAGTGTTCGCTAAAAGCCTCGCCGCCCGTAAGATCAGCTTTACCTTTTTGTTTTAAGAGGTCAGAGGAAGATATTCCTTGTATGCCGCCAATATTATTCATAATCTACTCTTCTTATTGAAATAATGAAATGGCATTGTTCGCCATATCTTTTGAACTCTCAAACGCAGCTACGTTTGCCTGGTATGAGCGTGTTGCCTCTACTAAATCGGCCATTTCTACCACAGGATTAATGTTTGGGTATGCAACGTATCCATTTGCATCTGCGTCTGGATGGCTTGGGTCAAATTTTAACTTCGGTTCTCTGTCATCACGTGAAATTTTGTCAACTAAAACGCTCATTATAGCAGGATTTACTTTTTTGCCAAACGCACCTTCTTGGAGAGGATCTTCGTATTTTGCACTGTTACTGTTTTCACCAAGGGCTTTGTTATAGTACTCATTAAAATCTACAGCTTTAAAAACTACTTCTTGGCGTCTGTAAGGTCCGCCTTCTTCAGTTCGCGTAGTTTGTGCGTTTGCAATGTTGCTAGAGATTGTATTTACACGCACTCTTTGAGCAGATAAACCGTAACCGCTAATATCAAAACTATTTAAAAATTGAGACATCTTTTAATCCTTAACTTATTTTACTCGAAGCATCGATGACGCTTTTAAAAATATTGCTATCTTTTTTGTTTGCCTGAATGAGTGCATTAAACATCACAGAGTTTTTACTCATCTCAGTTGTTTCAACATCCAAGTCAACACTGTTTCCATCATTTCTTGCCATATGTCCGTCCCTGAAAAAAAGAGTTGGCTTGGTGCTGCTTTTTTCATTTTGAAGCGGAAGATGACCTGCATTTGTCTGAGCCATCTCAAGATGTGGACTTTTTTCATTTAACGCATCTGCTTTTTTAGTAAGGAGAGCCTCTTGAAAGCTTATGTCTCTAGGTCTATAAAAAGGAGTGTCCGCGTTTGCAATGTTTGATGCAATCATGTCCTGACGCGCTGCTCTAAAGTCAAGCGCATCTTTTATGAGAGAATGCGCACGAGAAATTTGAATGCCCACGAGAGACTCCTTTTTTATAATTATGAAAGATAAGCATTTTTAGTTCCAAATATATATGATTTTATAAATTTACAGACAGAAAATATATTTAATTTTTATTGTTTTTTTTAGTTTATAGTATTTTCAGCTAATTTATCATATTACTGTTTAAAAAGTGCATTTTAAGCAAGATTTTAGAATTACTGATGGATAATCTTGTTAAGGTTACTAGTGTAATCCAAATATTTCAATTGAGGAGTTCTTTATGAAAAGAGCTGGTTTTACAATGATCGAATTGATTTTCGTTATCGTTATTTTAGGTATTTTGGCTGCTGTAGCTATTCCAAAACTTGCTGCGACTAGAAATGATGCTACGGCTTCTACGATTGCTACATCTGCTGCGACATGTGTAAATGATGCTGGTGGTGCGTATATGATGGATGGAAACTTTACTAATGGCACGAATAGTGCTGCTTGTGTTGATGCTGCTGAGTGTTACTCATTTACTGCTGATGACGTTAATGGTACATTGACAGTTGCAGACACTAATACTAGTGCTGTATGTACTCAAGCCCATACGTTAACAAGTGTAAATAATTTATCTGCTGCATCTCCTGGTGTTATTCATCAATTCTAAATTTGTTACATTCTCAAGCTAATGCTTGAGAATGTAATTTGCCTCTTTCTTGAAATCAGCTAAAGTTTAAATTTAAATAATCTAAATCATGGTAATACAAGAAATTGTATATTTTTGATAGAAGGTTTTTATTATGAGTGAATTAAAAAACGGTTTTACGATGATAGAAGTTATATTTGTAATAGTGGTGTTGGGGATACTGGCTTCAGTTGCTTTACCAAAACTAGTAGCTAACAAAAATGATGCCAGCGCTGCAAAAATCGCTCTAGAATTGGGTGATTGTATTGAAATGGCCTGCGGCGAATATACTAAGACAGGCACATTTGACATCAACAGTTCAGCTTGTACCGATGTAACAGCAAGAAATCAGTGTTTTGTATTATCTGCTGATAATGCTACGGGCATACTCAATGTAAGACATGTATCGGGAGTAGTGGATGGGAGCGTTTGTAAAAAAGCACAGCTACTTGTTGAAAGTCCTAAACTTTCCTCACTTGTTGGAATAGATCATTTATTTTAAAGATATAATTTAAGGAGGCTTCCATGAAAAATAGTCGATTTGCGTTTACTATGATAGAACTAATTTTTGTTATCGTAGTTTTGGGTATTTTAGCATCTGTAGCAATTCCAAAATTTGCAGTTACAAGAAATGATGCTGTTTTGGCTAAAGGTAAAGCAGACGTTGCAACGATTCGTTCAGCAATTGTGACTGAAAGACAAAGTCAGCTTATTAAAGGTGTTAATACATGGATACCAAAATTAAGTTATGGAAGTGGTAACTTATTTACTGGAAGTGATGCTAACAGAACACTGTTAATGTATGGTATAGCCGCAGGTGAATGGGCTCACGGAAGCGTGACGGGAACTACGGACGCTTACACTTTTACAGCGGCAGGTGTAACAACAAATTTTACTTACACAAATACAAATGGAACTTTCACCTGCAGTGGCGGCGATTGTTCAAAACTTACTGATTAATGAAGCAAGAAGATTATATTTGTATTTTTATGAAGTAGCACTTCTCTCTTCCCCTCTTTCTTTACTTACATACCACTCTTCTTTGGACTTAGAAAAAGGGAGAGTGGTTGAAGTTTCTTTGAGAAATAAAAACTACAAAGCAGTAGTCACAGAAATAACTTCTAAGCCAGATTTTACAACGAGTGAAATTTTAGAAGTAAGTGATTTTTTTTACTCTTCCAAACAACTTTCCCTTGCTCAGTTTATTTCCTCTTATTATATTTGTTCTTTGGGCGAAGCACTTGGCTTGATGTTGGCTTATGAGTCAGGTATGTGTTCCCACGCGGAGCATGGGAACGAGAGTAACCGTCATTGCGAGCGAAGCGAAGCAATCTCTACAATTACACTTTCAGCAAAACAAAAAGAAGCGCTTGCATTTTTGCAAGAACACAAAATCTCTCTTCTCTTTGGCGACACAGGCAGTGGTAAAACAGAAATATATATGAAGTATTTTGAGTTAATGATAGCTCAGGGTAAACGCAGCATATTTTTAATGCCGGAAATCTCTTTGACACCTCAAATGAGTCAGCGTTTGGAAGAACATTTTGGTGAGAAAGTTGTGATGTGGCACTCGAAACTTACACCTTTGCAAAAAAGAAAGGCATTGGAGAAAATTTATAACGGCACTGCGTTTATTATTGCAGGTCCACGTTCAGCACTATTTTTACCCCTAGAAGATTTAGGTTTGATTGTGGTGGATGAAGAGCATGACGACAGCTATAAATCCTCCTCGCGCCCGCGCTACAACGCAAGGGATATTGCCATTTACATGGGAAAAATTTATGATGTTCCGGTTGTTCTGGGTTCTGCAACGCCATCTCTGAGTTCTTATGTAAAGTTTCCCCATGTAAGACTTAAGGGCGGTCATTACAGTTCTGACAAAGAGTTTGTCTATGAAAAAAGTGCCGAAACACTCTCTCCTTTGATTTTACAAAATCTAAAATTTACACTAGATAAAAAAGAACAGAGCATCGTTTTTTTACCCACACGAGCCAATTTTAAGTATCTTATTTGCGGGGATTGCGGGCATACGTATGAGTGTGTTTTTTGCTCCATCGGGATGAGTATTCACCAAAAATCTCATGCATTGAAATGTCACTACTGTAACTACACGCAGGCTATCCCTCAGGTTTGCAGCAAGTGTGGCAGCGGACATTTGACAAGCTCGCGTTTAGGTACGGCAGAAGCTGTAAAAAACATCAGTGAAGAGTTTGCTCAAGCGAGAGTAGAGCAGTTTGACAGAGACGTAATTACCACATCGGCAAAACTCAAAAAAGCTCTCAAGCGTTTCAATGAGAAAGAGAGTGACATATTGGTTGGAACGCAGATGTTAAGTAAAGGGCATGACTACCACGGAGTAACTTTGGCTGTGGTCTTAGGCATGGACAATATGCTCAATATGAGTGACTACCGGGCCCGCGAAAAAGCACTCTCTTCACTCATTCAAGTAGCAGGGAGAAGCGGACGTGCTAAAGATGCAAAAGTAATAGTACAAAGTTTTAATGAAGAGTTTTTTTCACTCTATTTGGAAAACTACGAAGGATTTTTAGAAGATGAAAAAAAGTTTCGAGAAGGCTTATATCCGCCTTATAAAAAACTCTGCCGGATTCTTTTTTCACACAAGAATGGCCTCAAAGCTCAGGAACAGATGAATAAAATGCAAGAAGCTCTTTCACGTTTATCAAACATTGAAATAGTGGGTTATGGAAAATGTGCTATTGAGAGGGTTTCGGACAAGTATAGATTTGAGATTTTGCTGCGTTCAGATAAGAGTACAGATTTAATTCGGGCGATTAATATGTGCCGGGTAGATTTGGCTGAGATAGATATGGACCCTATAGAATTCGGTTAATTAAACTAAGCGATCCTGATTCTCAAAAAACCAGTAAAACGCCATAATCATTCCCGGCGTTTTTTTGTAACTTTCATCAAACATAAAGTTTTTTGCTTCATCAAGGGGAATGTAAATGACCTCAATGTCTTCATCATGAATACCGCCGCCTTCACTTACCTTCATGCTCTCGTCACACTTGGCAAAGTAAAGCGTTTGGCGTGCTCCTGATATTCCTACGCTGGTGTAAAATGAAGTTACTTTTGTGATGCCTTCAAGCGGCACGTCATAACCGCACTCTTCAAGAATTTCTTCTTTTGCTATTTGGACTTTTGAAGCTTCTTTGTCAACAATTCCGGCACAGAGTTCATAGGTATAACCATCTATCTTATGGGTGTTTAAAACAGTGACACGAAGTTGTTTTACCGTGATAAAAGCATTTTTTTCTTGGTGCCAAAGAAGAATGGCGACACTGTCATGAGAGATTACGGCCTCCCATGTTTTTTGTACTTTTTTTTGGGTGTAGTGTATCTTTATGGGTTTAATGTAGCTAGGCTGAGTAAGTTGTGTGACTAGGTCTATCTTAGCCATCTGCCTCTGTCTCTTCTAAGTTTTGAGGTTCAGGCTCGTTGAAAAAGTAGCATTTTGGGCGTGTTTTTCTCGCTTTTACATATTCTGGTTTATTATTAAGATGCGCGTCTATACTGTCGTTATATTCTTTTCTTAAGCTGTCAAACGCAGCTTTTTCTTTGCCGGAGAGGTTCACGGTAGCTACCTGAACAACTGTTAATGGATTGATAGCAACACCTTTTTTTCTTAACTCAAAGTGTAGGTGAGGGCCGGTTGAGCGGCCTGTGTTTCCAACATAGGCTATAACTTGGCCTTTTTTGACGTTTCTCCCTTTTTTCACCCCGCTTTTAAACGATTTTAGGTGGGCATATCGTGTTTCAAAACCATCAGCATGAGAAATTCTTATGAGGTTTCCGTAAGAGCCTGCGTTTGCCGCATAGTTGATGAATCCATCTCCAGCGGCCATAACCGGTGTTCCCGGTCTTGCCGCATAATCCACACCTAAATGAGCCTTCCATTTTTTAAGAACAGGATGGAATCTTCTTTTTGTAAAAGTAGAAGAGAGTCTCGCTCCCGATACCGGACGGCCAAGTAAAAATTCTTCAGCTTGTGAGCCTTTTTCGTCATAATATTTTTCATCATTATTCAAATAGAGATAGTGTTTTTTGCCGCTGAGTTCAACCATTGCCGCTTTAAGTACCGGCATAGAAAACGTTTTGCCAAGACGGTACTTTTGCTCATAAATCATCACAAGAGTGTCTCCGGGTTTAATACCTGTTTTGAAGTTTAGTGAGTTTTTAAAACTTGAATGAAAAATATGCGCCAGCTTTTTTGAGCCCGTTTCTTTTTGAATATTGTAAAGAGGTGAACTCGTAATCACTACAGAGAATGTCTCTGTTTGAGTGGTAGTTATTATTGGAATTGCTTCAAATTTATATTTTTCATTTTCTTTATAGATGTGAATTTGGAGTTCGTCATTGAGAGGTAAGAGTACTTGCTCTATTTGACCTTTTGAATTTTTTGAAACTTGATAATGTACTCCAGTGAGCAGCTCTTCTGTGAGTCTTTGGTCGTCTCTGTCGAGGTTGTAGTAGAGCTCTTTTGTAGGGAGGTTGTTTTTTTCTAAAAATACAAGGTAAGTTTCGCCGTTTATCCAGCGGTAGCGTTCGATTTCAGAACTAAAAAGTGAGGTCCAGAACAGGACAACGAGGATAAGAAAACGTAGCATAAAGATAATCCTGAAATAAATTATTTGCAAACTCTATCAAAAGTTGGCTTAGTCTGAGGTTTGTTTGATATAATCGCAATATATTATTTTAAAGAAGAGCTATGAAAAAAATATTTTTACTGTTTATACTTGTCTTGGAACTGAGTGCTGCAATTATGAAGTTACCTCTTTTGAGCGTAGATGAAGAAACCTTAAGTGCTACCATAGAGGTTGAAAAGATAGATGTTGGGGTAAGCGGTTTTATTTTGCATACAATTGCACCCGGTCACAGCAGTATTTTAAAGAATGTTGTTGTAACTTCGTATGACGCAAAAACAAAAAAAGCTACTTTGGAGATGAGTGATTATGATGCACTCAAAAACAATGCTTTACCTAAGGGTGAGTGGAAGGTGAAAGTCGGAGACACTGCAGTACTTGCGTTTGGATATGACAGAGCATTTTTACTTACACCGAGTGAAGAGATTTTTTACAAACTCTCCAAAAGTGTGAATGTTCAGTGGGTTCATCCAGATATATTTGCAACAATTTTATCTTTCAGAGGACATCCAGCCCCTCAGAAAGAGGATTTTGATGCCTTTACAAGCTCTGCTGCCGTTGGAATAATCTTTATCTATTTGGATGAAAAAGTTTACACAATCGATGCAAAAAGTTTTGTTATTTTAAGCATTGCAGATGCACCGATGGTTCAAGATAATGAGGTTCTTCCTTTTTACACACGTGTTGAAAATATAGACTCTGCATGGTGGGGAGCGGGAAGTTCACCGCTTGAAGAATATTCACCGCACTATTATGAGCTTTTAGTTGAACATAATGCAGAGAATAAAGCTTTGTATGAAATTATAAAAAAGCAGGGTGAAAAACTTCACTATCTGTTAGATGATTTTGATTTTAAGGATTAAAAAGTGATAGATTCTAAACATATAAAACATTTTGCCTCTATTGTAGGTCAAGAAAACATTTTTAGTGATAAAGCACATCTTATAGCTTATTCATATGATGCAACGCGTGAGCACTTTGAGCCTGATGCAGTTGTCTTTCCAAGAAATGAAGACGATATTTCTAAGGTTTTAAAATACTGTAATGAGCATAGAATTGTGATTGTTCCCCGTGGAGCAGGAAGCGGTTTTACCGGCGGGGCGCTTCCAAGTTCCGGAGGGATTGTCCTTGCTATGGAAAAGCATATGAACAAGATACTCGAGATAGATATGAAAAACATGGTGGCAGTTGTGCAGCCGGGTGTTATAAATATGGATTTACAGCGTGCAGTTGAAGAGCTTGGCCTTTTTTATCCGCCGGATCCCGCATCTCAAGAGTATTCAACTCTGGGTGGGAATGTAAGTGAAAACGCAGGCGGTATGCGTGCTGCAAAGTATGGAATAACAAAAGATTATGTTATGGCAACACGTGCAGTTTTACCAAATGGGGACATTATAAAAGCGGGAAAACGCACCATTAAAGATGTCGCGGGTTATAACATCAGCGGTATTTTGATTGCTTCTGAGGGAACTTTGGCGGTGCTTTCAGAAATAACACTGAAGCTCATCCCAAAACCAAAGATGACAAAAACTGCAATGGGAATTTTCCCAACGGTGCATGAGGCGATGGAAGCGGTTTACAAAACTATGGCGAGCGGGATTACACCTGTTGCTATGGAGTTTTTGGACAATCTCACTATTCGTGCGGTGGAAGAGACATTTCATAAAGGTCTCCCGGTTGATGCGGGTGCTTTACTTGTGACAGATGTGGATGGAAACCTTGAAGAAGATTTAAACTTCCAGCTCGCGCAGATTGAAAAAGTATTTCGTGAAAATGGATGTAGTGAGTTTAAAATTGCAAAAGATGACAAAGAGGCCAAAGACATCTGGTTTGCTCGCCGTAACGCATCTCCGTCACTCAGCGTTTACGGAAGTAAAAAACTCAATGAAGATGTGACGGTTCCAAGATCTGCTCTACCGGAACTTCTTGAGAGATTTTACGCAATCGCTGACAAATACAACATTAAAATACCATGTTTTGGGCATACCGGTGACGGAAATGTTCATACGAATGTAATGGTAGACGGCAAAGACCCAGAACAGGTAAAAATCGCTTACCTAGCTATTGAAGAAGTTTTTCAAGCGACCATAGATTTGGGTGGAACACTCTCAGGTGAACACGGAATAGGTCTCGCAAAAGCACCTTATATGCACATGGCGTTCACCGATGAAGAGATGGCACTATTTAAATCAATTAAGATGGCGTTTGATCCAAACAACATTTTAAACCCTGCGAAAATGGGACTGAAGTAAAACTCTAAAAAGGGCTCTGATGAACTTAAAGATACAAAAATTCTATGGACATCTCAGACTTTTTCTTGGCTCTTTTATTGACAAGGACTTGACCTTTTATGCGGCAAGTCTGAGTTTTTATACTCTCTTTACTATTATCCCTCTACTTCTTATAGTTTTAACGCTCTTCACATCTTTACCGGCTTTTGCTGAGTATTACGAAAAAATTCAGCACTTTATCTTTTCCAATCTTCTCCCTGGAAACTCCGAAGCAATCATGGAACATATCAACGGATTTTTACAAAACTCAGTGGAAATGAGTGCTATAAGTTTTGCTATGATTATCGTCTCTTCTCTTTTGTTTTTTCAAAATTTTGAGTATATTGCAAACAAAATTTTTCATGCGCCTAAACGCGGTCTTTGGCAGTCGGTGACAACATTTTGGACACTTCTGACACTCACGCCGCTTGGGCTTGGAGTCTCTTTTTACATCACGGGTTATGTCGCAAATTTGATGGCGAGCAGTGAATATACGGCGGGGATAAATATTCTTCCATATATTCCTTATCTTATCATCTGGGCGCTCTTTTTTCTTATATTTCAAATCAGCGCAAATACTAAAATATATGCAAAAGCTTCTGCTTTAAGTTCCTTTATTGTTGCTATTATTTTTTCTATTGCCAAAAATGCGTTTATCTATTATGTCTTTTACAACAAATCCTACGCCACAATGTATGGTTCGTTTTCCATTGTTATTTTTCTTATTTTATGGATTTATGTCTCTTGGGTTGTCTTTATTTACGGGCTTAAATTATGTTACATGATAAACAGAGTATATGAAAAACGCGAGAGCCAAGAGGATGAGAAGCTTCAAAACAGTTCTTTTAAAGATAGCCAAAACAGAGAGTAAAACATAAAACGCAAGCCAAGCTGCGTTTATACTGAGAGTTATGTGTGTTTGACCCAAACCGATGAAAAGCTGCAAAACGGTGTCAAATAAATCCCCAAAACCTACAAAATGCAAAAAAATACTCAGCGGATAAAAAAATGTAAATAAAAATGTCCAAATAATTGAGAGCGGATGATAGGAGCTAAATATTCCAAATATGACGAGGGAATAGGGCAACATCATTCCATACACCCAAAGGGGCAAGAGAATAAATTGCCATTTTTTTTGCATCTCTTGAAAATAAATCAAAAATAAAAAGATGTAAAAAACACCTGCAACAGAGAGCCAAAACCCAAGAGCAAAGAAGAGTCTTGGAAAAAAGGCCAAGAGAAGTAAAACACTCAGAAGAAGCGTTTGCATGGAAACTATTTTCAAGCCTCTGTCATGCAGAAAAAATCCTACAAGAAGCATGCCAAAAGCACGTAAAACAGATGCCGGAGAGTCTAAAAAAAGAAGATAAAAAAACAAAGCTATCGCAACTAAAACAAAAAGGTCTCTGTTTTGGCTTCTATAAGGAAAGTACCTTTCTTGGAGGTATTTGTAAGGGAATTTGAGTAAAAAATAGAGCACGGCACTCAGTACTCCAAGATGAAAACCACTGATGGCAAGCAGGTGTGAAACGCCTAAGTTTGAAAAAGCACTTTGAAGACTTTTGTCTAGGACGGTTGCGGTGTAGAGCGCTTGGTAAATATTTGTACTCTCTGCGTTTGTGTGTGCAGAGGCAATGCTTGCGTTTACTTTTTGCTTGAGAGTTTTGGTCTCATTAGTTTCTAGTATGTAACCGGGTGCGTAAAAACTTTGTAAGTACTCATAAAAACTGATTTCGGGGGCAAAGAAGACAATGGTGATTTTTTTGCCAAGCGAAGGGGGATACGAGAGTTTTGTATTGGTATAAAAAGTGTAACCCTCATCGCTTTTTAGCTTTAAAATATGGTAGTTTCTGAGCTGTCCATTTTTTGTTTCTTTACTTTTTTTATACTGTTTGAGTATGGTTGCGTTTGTCTGGGCAGAATCAAATCGTGTAAGGTTTTTGTAGTTTTGAAATTCTATGAGAAGAGAGTATGTGAGTATAAATGCAAAAAGTCCTAAAGTAAAAAAGGCTTCTCTCTTCGTTGCAAAGAGAGAAGCCTTTTCAAGCATCGCTAAAGTGTCGGCATCGAGATGGAAGAGTTGCCCATGTCGATGTTCGCAGAGCGGGTGTCAACATTTTCAAAAACAGTTTCAAACGCAGGGGCATGTTTTGGTGCATCCACAAAACGGGTGAGTTTTTTCTGGAAAACAAGTTTTACATGTCCGGTTGGACCATTTCTTTGCTTACCTATAATAATCTCAGCCTCTTCTTCTTCGCGTTCGACATAGGTAGGCGTGAACTCTTTACCGTCTGCTTTAGCCGCTTTTTCGCGCTCTTTTTCTTCTTTGTAGAGGTAAACGTCGTCACGATAAACAAAGAGAATAATGTCGGCATCTTGCTCAATAGAACCAGACTCACGAATATCGCTGAGCATCGGGCGTTTGTCGTTGCGGGATTCTAATCCACGGTTAAGCTGAGAGAGTGCGACAACAGGCATATTAAGCTCACGTGCAAGCATTTTGAGCCCACGTGAGATTTCAGAGACTTGCAAGTGCCTGTCCTGCGTTCCAACACCCATCATAATCTGCAAGTAGTCAATGACGGCAATCTCAATCTCAGGATGCTGGTTTTTGAGTTTACGGAGCTTTGAGCGGAGTTGGTTGATGTTAATACTTCCCTGGTCATCCACGTAAAGTTTTGCCGAGTTCATTCTGTCAATAGCACCATTTAAAGAACTCCATTGGTTGTCGTCCATATCTCCGACACGCAATTTTTGCAGCGGAATGGAAGTTTGGATGGAGAGTAAACGCAACATCAACTGTTCAGCAGGCATCTCAAGAGAGAAAAACGCAACACCTTTGCCTTGCATAATGAGTGAATTTACCGTATTTAAAATAAAAGAAGTTTTCCCCATCGCCGGACGCGCGGCAATAATGACCAAATCCCCTTTACCAAATCCTGTTGTCATTTTATTGAGCTCATGGTAACCGGTATCAACACCGACAAGAACATTGTTCCCGCGGGCCTTCATCTCTTTAATGTATTCCATGGTGTCGTAGGTCATTTTTGGCGAGTCTTTAAAATCGCTTGTCTGATTGTCCTGGGTGATTTCATAGAGCTTTTTCTCTACAATGTCGATGACCTCAGAAGATGAGAGCTGCTCTTCAACGGTTACTCTTTTTATCTCGGTTGTAAGTGTGAGCAGGTGGCGTTTGAGCGATTTGTCTTTTATCTCGTTTACATAGGCTTTTGTATTTGAAATAGGATTTGCTGAGAGAATCTCAAGCATAATCTGCTCATCAAATTTTTTAGCTCTTTGAAGCTCTTTTTTTATAAACTCTTCATCAATCGGCTGGTCTTTTTGTAAAAGAGAAAGCATAGAAGCAAAGATATCTTGATGGGCAGGAAGATAAAAATCGTCTTTTTTAAGTTGTGAACTGAGTTCGTCAAACTGCTGAGGTTCAAAAACTATTGAGCTGAGAATTGAACGCTCAAACGCAAGATTATATAAATTGTCCTGCATTATTTCTCTTCCTTAGCCATAAGCTCTACTTCATGCACAAATCTGTCTACAAGTTCAGCTTCATCGAGGTTTGCAACAACTTGACCTTTTACCATAACCAAACCTTTTCCTTTGCCGTAAGCGATGGCAACATCAGCGTGAGCCGCTTCGCCTATTGCGTTTACAACGCAACCCATAACAGAGACGTTGAGTGGCGTTTTAATGTGTGCCGTGCGTTTTTCTATTTCACTTACTGCACTGACAAGGTCCGCTTCAATACGCCCGCAAGTAGGACATGAGATGATGTTTAAACCATCAGGCATAGCGCCGCTGTCTTTTAAGATGGCACGACCTACGTTTATCTCTTCTTCTAGCTCGCCTGTAATTGAGACACGCAGAGTGTCACCAATACCATCAAGTAAAAGTGCACCAAGACCGATGGAGCTTTTTACTGTCGCGTGAAAAAGTGTTCCGGCTTCGGTAACCCCAAGATGAAAAGGATAAGAATTTTTTGGACGAAGCATTCTGTAGGCTTCTACGGTTCTTTGAACATCGCTCGCTTTAAGCGAGATTTTGATGTCTGTAAAGCCTAAGTCTTCTAAAAATTTGATGTTATATTCGGCAGAAGCGACCATTCCCTCAGCAGTTTGTCCATATTTGTTTTCAAACTCTTTTTCCAAACTTCCTGCGTTTACACCGATGCGAATAGGAATATTTCTCGCCTGACACGCTTTGACAACTTCGGCTACTTTTTGTTTGGAGCCGATATTTCCAGGATTAAGGCGGATACAATCAACAACTTCAGCGGCAATAAGAGCGAGTTTGTGGTTAAAGTGAATGTCCGCAATGAGCGGCAGTGAAATCTGCTCTTTTATAGCCTTAAGTGCAAGGGCGTCTTCCATATCAGGAACAGCGACACGGACAATGTCACAGCCTGCAAAATGGAGGCGGTTTATCTGCGCAACAGTCTCTGCTACATTGGCAGTTTGTGAGTAAGTCATAGACTGCACACTAATAGGCGCATCACCACCGACAGCAACATTTCCGACATATATTTTTTTGGTTGGGATTCTTGTAATCATAAAAAAGATTTTATCTCAAAGAGAATAAATAGATGCTTTAGCAAATCCATATACAAAATGTATATGGATTTATTTTGCACCCCAAGAGTATTTCTTCCCTACACTCAGGGCAAGTATAAATTATTATTTCGGATAGTTCTGACAGTAGTCTACACCATTTACTGTTCCAAGAGAACAACAACCTTCAGTAACACCCATATTTTTGAGTCCACTGTCAAATGCCCAGTAGTGGTTGTAGCTTCCATTTCTAAGATAGACAAACGCAGCTTCTACATCGGTTGCGTTGGATGCTTGTGCAAGTGCAATATCGTCATTGAGGTCATTGATGTCAGTGACTTCTATCATACAGCCTACTTCAAGCGCTGCTTGTTTAGAATCATCGCCTATTGCCATGAGCGCATCATATAAATCTCTTATTGCAGAAATACTGTATTCACCTGCAGTCGTTTCAGAGAGGTCAGTATTCAAATCAAGATTAGAAAACTCATCTACGCTGTTGATATATTTTAGAATAAGCAGTTCAACTGTTTGAATATGTGCGCTCTCAGAGTTTGTCGCAATGTTGTTTAATTGATTTGCAGTCGGGAACAGTTTATAAAGTTCATTGTAAACGTCATAAGCGAGTCTCTCTTCATTTTGCATATATGAGAGCGTATCTTTGAGCTCTTGTGTCAAGACAGACTCGGCAGTCAGCAACTCATCTTTTACATTTTGAGGTAGGGAAGTAACTGCGTTTACTGCGTCTACAAAATTCACGGTATTTTCAAGGTGCTCCTGAGAAGATTCTTCATCTACAAGAGTTACATTGGTATCTTGAGCATAGTTGTCTATATTTGTTGCATTAAAATCTTCATCATATATATCTAATTTTGTTTTCGTTTCATCTGAAATATTTATACCGGTGCTTAGGTTTTTATCACTGTCGCATGATTGCAAAAATCTTGCCATTGCAAGAACATCTGTGTTGTTTGTATCTGTTCTTGCAACTTTGAGTAAATCTTGGGGAAATACTTGTTTGTCTGATTGTAAAGTATCCACAGAACCGAGTCTCAGGCCTCCGAGTGAGAAGCTGACGGGTAAACTTTTACAACTAAATCTTCCGTTTCTATCAGTATTGCCAACAGTGCCATCATTACAGCTGTAAGTCGTATTTTCAACATAATTATCTACTAACTGACCATCTATTGTTGTGATGGCAGTGGTAGAATCGTCGCCGCCACCCCCACATCCAAGAAGTAAAAAGCTCGCGACAAGAGACGATGCTATAAGTTTAATTGACATAATATTTCCTTTTTTGGTGGGGAATTTTGCTGTAGTATATTTAAAGTGTGTTAGTGAAGTGTTAGCTGCACAAAATTGTGCAGCTGTGAGGAAAAAGAAGTTAGAAGTTAGAATTTGAAGTCGAGGTTCGTGTAGACGTAACGGCCTGGATCATTAAGAAGCATAGTCTCTGCTCCCGCACTTATAAGTGTGAGGTCTACATAAGTATTTGATTGTGCGTACGTTGCATCAAAAATGTTGTTTACACCAAAAGTGAAGTCAAAGTTTTTGTTAAAGGCATGTTTGATTTTAGCGTTGAAGATGCCCCAGGCAGCGAGCTCTTGTTCACCGTTGTCCGCATCAAAATCATCCCATCTGTCTGAGAGTTGCGTTTGGAGTGTTGCAACAGAGTCGTTCATATACTCATAGTTAAGCGCTACACTCCCACGAAGTGGAGCCATATCTGCCAAATCTTTATCTGTTTGGCCTGCAAGTGCTTCGTCTTTTTGACCGCGTTTGTACGAAGCTGCCATATCTACTGTCAAATCATCTGTTGCATAAACTGATGCAGAGATTTCGCCGCCGTACACTATTGCATCAATGTTTTGGAATTTAAATGTAGTGCTTGTAAGCTTTTGAAGATAGATATAATCCTGAAGTTTTGAGTAAAAACCTTTTATTTTAAACTTCATTGCATCATTGCTCAGTTCGTACCCTAAATCTACCTCTTGGTTTCTTGTCTGATCAAGGTCAGGATTGCTAGAGCCGTTCATATATAACTCTCTTGCGTCGGGCACACGGTAAGCTTGACCAACACCCAAAAATATTTTGTTTTGAGCGTCAATATTGTAAGAAGTAAGCAGGTTTGCTCCAAGAGCAAAATAGTTGTTTGACTCAAACACTGTATTTTCAGGATTGACAGTTGTTCTATCGTATCTAGCTCCCAGCTCAAAGTCAAAATCTCCAAAAGATTTTTTGAGTTTAGAAAAGATAGCCGTATTTGTCGTCATTGTCGGAGTTAAGCTTACGGCAGTTCCGCTTATCGCCCCCGTGGCAACATTTGTCATAAAAGACTCTCCTTGCCAAGTTCTTTTGCTTCCATCAAGACCGACTAAAAGTTTATGAGAGCCAAGTTCAAAATCATTTTTAAGTTTTAAACCCTCCATAGATGTTTGCAACTGGTTTGTTTTGTAATTCATAGCGCCTGCGTTTCTGTACTGTGTACTCATTGGATGGTCAACATCAGAGTAGTAGTATTGAAGATTTGCATTGGCGTAGATATCGTTGATATCTTTAATGTTGTATTCTAGATTATAGATATTTGAGTAGTCATACACAGCGTCCATAGGTGTATTTGCATATAAAACATCATCACTTCTGTTTCCTGTGTAACCTAAACGCAGCTCCTGGTTTTCTGCAGTTGTAACATATACTTTAGCCATAAGACTTTTTTTAGAATAGGCTTGCATATCTTCATACTGCGATGCGTATCTATTGTCTGGATTTGTCATAGAAGCAGGAGGTGTAAAACCGTATTCACTTCTTTGTTGAGAAAGTGTATTTCCCTCTCCGTCTCTATACTGGTCACTTGATTCTTGAGAAGCACTTACTAAAACACGGACAAGGTCGTTTCCGCCGCTGATAGTCGTACCAAGTTTTCTGTAATCCCAGCTGCCCGCACCGAAATTTAATTCACCATGCAGGTCTTTTGTAGGTTTTTTTGTAGTGATTTTAAGGCCGCCGCTCATTGTTCCAAAAGTTTCAACATCGTAAGGCCCTTCGATGACTTCTATTTCGTCAATCTGGTTTGCCAAAATGTGAGAAACAGGAGGGTCCATTCTGTTTGGACAGGCACCGCAAATTTTTGTACCGTCAACTTCAATGGAGATATTGTCGCGTTTTTGACCACGTATGAAGATGTCGTTTGCAATACCGCTGCGGCGGCTCATGTCGATGCTTGGAACTGAAGTGCTGAGTGCCTGAGCCAAGTCTGCCGAGAGTTTTGCGTTTTGACTAACTTCTGTGAGTGTTGTAGACTCTATACTGATAGGAGAGAGAGTCACTTCATTCGCATAAAGTGAAGCAACTGCCATAAGCGAGAGAGGAATCATTTTATTCATAAAAATACCTTGATAAAAATTTTAAAGTATTTTACTGGGTTGAGTGTTACATAAGCGTTAATTTTTTGCTAGAATTCCATCATGAGTACAGCAGAAAAAATAAAACGAATCATTTTAGTAGCTTTAGGCTTTGCCTTTTCAACATATCTCATCATGAGTGGTGTTGCAATTTTAAATCAAGAAGATGTAAACGCAACACAAAACGAAATGACTAAATAAGTTCTACACCCTTTGCAAAGTTCATGGTGACGCAGTGAAGGGAGCCGTGCTGGCGGATTAAAACGCTGCAGTCAATTGCCACAATTTCTCTCTCTGGGAAAGTTTCTCTAAAGATTTTCAAAGCTTCTTCGTCTTCTCTCACACCATAAACCGGAACCAAAACAGCGCCGTTTACAAAGAGAAAGTTTGCGTAGGTTGCAGGCAATCTTTCATCATCATAATAAACTGCTGAACTCATTGGAAGTGCTATGAGTTTGAAGCCATGCTCTTTTGAGATTGCTTCAAGTTCCTCTTCCATAAGTTTGAGCTCTTTGTAGTGTTCATCGTAAATATTTTCACATTTTACATACATAATGGCATCTTTTGAAATGATACGTGCGAGTGTATCGACATGAGAGTCTGTGTCATCGCCCGCCAAGTAGCCGTGGTTTAGGTAGAGAATTTCAGTCGCACCGAACTCTTCTTTGAGGATAGCGTTTGTCTCTTCTTTACTTAAGTGTTTGTTGCGGTTAGGATTGAGCATACACTCTGCGGTTGTTAAAATTATACCTTCTCCATCACTCTCAACTCCGCCGCCCTCAAGGATTATATCGACTGTTTTGAGTTTTTTCGAGTAGCGGTTTGCTATTGCCTGACTCATAGCATTGTCTTTCTTCGCTTCAAACTTTGAACCCCATCCCGTAAAAGTAAAGTCGAGTAGTTTGATGTCGTTTTTATCTTCGACACATAAAACAGAACAGTCTCTCGCCCAAGAGTCATTGGTTGCACATTCTACAAAAAAGAGGTTTGCGTTTGGCTCGAAGCGGTTTTGAACTCTGCTTAAATCATCACAGACAACCAGACATTTTTGGTACTTGATGATTGCGTTTATGATGTTGGTAAAATTCTCTTCGGCTTCTTCAAGGTACTCAGACCAATCGCTCTGTTTTGGCGGGAAAATTATCTGTGTAAAACTTTGTTCTTCAAACTCGGCGATTAATCTTTTCATGGGTATAATTCCTTCATGGCTTCAATAATTTTAAATAAAAATAACTTTTTTAACAATCTTGACATTATCTCAAAACATACCAAAGCAAAAGATAAAATTGCTCTTGTCCTTAAAGACAATGCATACGGTCATGGACTCATTGAGATGGCAACTATGGCGAAGGAATATGGCATACAAAAATGTGTTGTTCAAACAGAATCTGAGGCACTCAAAGTGGCTGAATTTTTTGATTATATTTTGGTTTTAGCAGATTTTCCAACTGTTCCAAGTGAAAAAATCTATTACACAATTAACGACTTAAACGCAGTCTACAATTTCCCCCCAGGCACAAAAGTTGAACTCAAAGTAGATACGGGAATGCACAGAAACGGAGTGAAACCGGATGAACTCTACACCGCGTTTGCCAGAATAAAAGAACAGGGGCTTTCTTTGGGTGCTCTTTTTACGCATCATAGAAGCGCAGATGAATTGACAAGTGAATGGTTTTGGCAAAAAGAAAATTTTGAAAAAGTAAAAACGCATGCCAAAGAACTTGCCCACATCTTTGGATTTGAATCACTCCGATTTCATTCATGTAATTCAGCAGCACTTTTTAGAAACGCTGCGTTTGATGAAGATATGGCGCGTGTGGGCATAGCGGCTTATGGCTGTATGGAGCTTCCAAACGCAATAGCAGTGGAAGGCCTCAAGCCGGTTCTCTCTTTGTATGCTTCAAAACTCTCTTCAAGAGAACTCAAAAAAGGCGACAGAGTAGGGTATGGCGGCACGTATGAAACGCAGGAAGATTGTGTTGTCTCTAACTATGCGTTTGGCTATGGTGACGGCTTTTTCAGGGTACTTTCAAATAATTATAAAACGCCCCAAGGAATAGAGTTGGTCGGGCGTATCTCTATGGACAACAGCTCTTTTTTATGTGACGAGGATGAATTGCTTATTTTTAATGATGCACGAAGCGTTGCTGCGTTTACTCAGACAATCAGTTATGAGGTTTTGACTTCTTTAAAGCCGGAGATTACAAGAAAGATTGTTTAAACGCAACTCTTTTTAGGAGTTGGTTTTAATGATTGCGTTTGCGAATGCAACTCCGTCGACTCCAAGAAGTGCAAGTTCTTCTATTTCTTCTTCCTCTTCAATAAGTACTATTATTTTCATGTCAAAGAGATAGTTTTCGGCAATATTCTGCGCAGTTTTTGCCATTTTTGGTGTCACAAAAGCATATTTTGCGTTTAAGTTCGAAGCATAAATAAGCTCTGTAATATTTGCAACTCTTAAGGCCAGGGGAACATAGTTAGCATTCACATGCTCAATAATGTCCAGATTTGCCTCATTGAATTCTAAGCAGACTGTTGAGGATGGCGGAGTGTGTTTAATGCAGTCGATACTGCTGATATGATAAAAAGAGTCACTTGCTATAAATCTGTGTCCAAAGAGTAACATTATGCTTTCTCCAAACACTCTTTTGAGCAGTAGTACTTTCCATTGCTCAAAATAGAATCATCGAGCTGGCTGTACACGCCGCAACTTGCACACTCGACCATGTCACTCCCTTGAAGCTCATCTCTATTGGAACCGGAGATTGGCTTTTTTTTGAAAAAAATATAATAAACTGCGTAGACAATCCCTATGAGAAGTAAAAGTTTAAGTATCATGTACGGTCTCCTTGTATGAGCAGATAGTGTCTGTTGTTTGTTTGAATAATTTTATGTTTATAGTCAGTATCCACTTCTTCAAATACCTTTTCCCCTTTGTAAAAAAGAAGCTGAGAATTTTTGTCTCGAAAGTTTTCGCTGAGTTTAAGTAACATTTTTGTGTCAGTCACAGCGCGAGAGGTGATAAGCTCAAATATTTTGGGCTCCATATCTTCAACTCTTTTTTTGACAACCGTTACATTTTTAAGTCTCAAATCTGCCTTTACAAATTGTAGAAAACTCGCACGTTTCGCCAATGGTTCAACGAGAGTAACTTCAGTATCAGGCAGTGCAAACGCAAGTATCATCCCAGGAAAACCGGCACCTGTTCCTATGTCTAAGAGATTTTTTGTTTTTGGTAAAAAGCTCACAGGAAAAACTGCGTCATAAATAAATTCGTTAATTGTCTGCTCATCTTTTGCCCCTGTAAGGTTATGGATTTTATTCCACTTGAAAAGATGTTCTTTATATTTTTGCACATTTTTAAAAAAATCCTCAGGAACATGCACGTTCTCCTGAAGTAAGCTTGCTTTTAAATCCAATAAATATCCTTGTAAAAAAAGTATTTTATCTTAATTATGTTAAAGAAGTTTGAGAAGAGATACTAAAAATTTAAAGTGCTGCGTTTAGCAGCAGTGTAATTTTATCTGTTGCCAAGGGAGGTGAATAAAAGAATCCCTGAATATTTGCACAACCATTTATTACTAAAAAATCTCTTTGTTCTTCTGTTTCAACACCCTCGGCAATCAGTGTGAGATTTAAACTTTTCCCAAGTGCAATAATGGCTTTTGTAATGGCTGCGTCTTCATCATCTTGAGGTAAATCTTTTATAAAAGAGCGGTCTATTTTGAGTTTATTGAGCGGCAGTTTTTTGAGGTAGGCCAAAGAGGAATAGCCTGTTCCAAAGTCATCTATAGCGAGCTCAATGCCAAGATCGCTGATAACTTTGAGCTTTTCTATGGAAGCATCAGGATTATTCATAACCTGTCCCTCTGTAACCTCAAGCTCAAGCCATTGTGGTAGAAAATCTAGAGTATGCATTGTTTCGAGCAACATTTGTATGAAGTACTTTTCACTTAACTGCTTCATAGCAAGATTAAGAGAAAGAGTGCCAGGATTTAAGCCGTCCTTATACCACGAAGAAAACTGTTGCATAGCTTTTTTCATAACAATCTGGTCTATTTCGACAATTAATCCGCTCTCTTCGGCAATAGGAATGAATTTCCCTGGAGGAACTAATCCCAATGCCGGATGCTGCCATCTTACAAGCGCTTCCATGCCAACGATAGTGTTTGTTTGAGCGTTATATTGAGGTTGAAAATAGACTACAAACTGATCTTCTTTGAGTGCTATTCTAAGACTGTTTTCCATAACAACCCGCTCAAATGCAAGGGCCGTCATGTCGGGTGAGTAAAACTGAAAGTTATCTCTTCCTTCATCTTTTGCTTTATACATAGCGGTGTCGGCGTATTTAATCAAATCATGTGCGTTCAAAGAGTCTTGAGGGTAAAGGCTTATTCCAATGCTTGAAGAGACATACAAGGTATGCCCATGAATTTTCATAGGCTCTTTTATGGCTTGTACAATTTTTTGTGATATGTTGGAGACATCTTGAATGTTTTTAATGTCTTTTAAAATAATGGTGAATTCATCCCCTCCAAGCCTAGCTAAGGTGTCTTCTTCTCTGAGATTTTCTTTGAGTCTTTTCGAAGCTTCTATGAGTACTTCATCTCCAATGTGGTGCCCTAGGGAGTCATTTATTTTTTTGAATTGGTCTAAATCTATAAAGAGTAAAGCAAAAGTTTTTTCGTTTCTTTTTGAGGAGATAATTGCTTGAGAAAGTCTGTCTTTAAAAAGAGTTCTATTTGGCAAATCTGTGAGCGTATCGTGTTGCGCCTGATGTTGGAGTTGTTGACTCTGCTCCTGAAGTTTTCGTTCTGCTTCTATGGTTTGTGTAATATCGATATCAAAAATAACGTAAGCATCAGCACCGTTGTATTTGAGTTTATGGATGTATGACTGAGCATGATAGAGTGAGCCATCTTTTCTTTTGTGTTCAGTACGGTTGAGGATATAGTCGTTTTGTAACAGTTCGTTTTTGAGTCTTTGAACTTTGCTTTTTGTAAGATAGGGGTTGACATCATATATATTCATAGACAAAAATTCACCCGCAGTATAGCCAAGAGCTTTGCAGGCGCCTTTGTTTACATACAAATATTTTAAACTCTCAAAACAGACAATATAAATTTCATTAGAGGAGTGTTCTATAAGTTCTGAAAGTTCATCAGAGTGTTCTTTAATACTTACTAAATGAGTGATATCTTGGGTCGTTCCTATAAGCTTATCTGGATTGTTAGTCTCATCATAAATGACCTGACCGTTAATAAGAATATCTGCAATCTCACCGTTTTTTCTTTTGATTTTGCATTGAAATGAGGTA
Source organism: Sulfurimonas sp. (assembly GCA_013791885.1). Classification (GTDB taxonomy): domain Bacteria; phylum Campylobacterota; class Campylobacteria; order Campylobacterales; family Sulfurimonadaceae; genus Sulfurimonas. The sequence goes on from VMSZ01000017.1 coordinate 25,964, forward strand.
ACTTTGCCGGTTATCATAGCATTTTTCAACATCTCTTGTGCTCTATGAAAATCTTCTTGGACTAAGTGAGAGAAAAAAAGATCTAAGTTTGGCTTGACAGAGTAATCTTCTCCGTAAATATTATAGGTTTGTTCTGACCACAAAGTTGTATTTGTCTTGAGATTTATTTCCCAGCTGCCAAGGTTTGAGAGTTCCTCAAACTGGCGCATACTATTTTCTCTGGCTTCGAGTTTTTTTAAAGCCAGATTGAGATTTTCTTCTAATATTTTCACTGGCACTATATTGTTCTCCGTGCTTAAAATAGATGTCCCATTTCATCTTTTTTGACAGCAATGTAATCTTCATTGTGTATATTGGATTTCATGATAATTGGTAAGCGTTCTACAATTTCAATGTCGCTGATTGATTTTATTTTGTCAGGATTATTTGTTAAGAGCTTTATTTTATGAATACCAAAGTGGTGCAGTATAAAAGTGACGATTTCATAAGTTCTCTCATCCGCTCCAAACCCAAGTTGATGGTTTGCTTCTACGGTATTATAACCTTTGTCTTGAAGGGCATAAGCGTTTATCTTATTTAAAAGACCGATGTTCCGTCCCTCTTGTCTGAGGTAAATAACCATACCATTTGTCTGTGCGGCGAGTGTAAGCGCATACTCAAGCTGGTCTCTGCAGTCGCACTTTAGGCTCCCGATTGCATCGCCGGTTAAACATTCTGAATGAACTCTCACAACAGGAACTTCACTTGTTGCCTCTGTGTAGACAACAAGATGCTCCTTGTTGCCTTCTTTAAAAGCTTTTACTTTAAAATCACCAAATCTCGAAGGGAGATTGGCTACTTCTGAAATTGTTATATTCATTAAATTAATCTTTAAAACGGTAAAATATTTTTCAAAAAAAATTATTATAGCGAAAAAAAGGTTTAAGAATGTATCAAAGATTTCGTAGAACACGTTTAAATAATCATCTTCGTGCTTTAGTGCGCGAAACAAGCGTAAGTGTTAATGATTTTATCTATCCTCTTTTTGTACGCAGCGGTGAGGGAATAAAAACAGAAGTTGCTTCTATGCCGGGTGTTTTTCAAATGAGTATAGATGAGATTTTAAAAGAGTGCGAGGAGCTGAAAAAACTTGGGCTGTATTCAATCATACTTTTTGGAATTCCTGATGTTAAAGATTCTGTCGGTTCAGATGCGCTTTGTGAGCACGGAATTATTGCATCTTCTGTCCGCGCAATAAAAAAAGCGCATCCCGATATGTTCGTAGTGACAGATTTATGTTTTTGTGAGTATACAGACCATGGACACTGCGGTATATTAAGTCATGAAACGGTCAATAATGATGCAACACTTGAAATATCTGCACAACAAGCCATTGTCCACGCAAAAGCGGGAGCAGATATGATTGCTCCTTCTGGCATGATGGACGGAATTATAGAAACGCTCAGAAATGCACTAGATAATGCAGGATTTGAAAATCTGCCGATTATGAGCTACTCGACAAAATTTGCGTCAGGTTACTATGGACCGTTCCGTGACGTTGCAGAATCTACTCCGAGTTTTGGAGACAGAGCATCGTATCAAATGGATCCGGCAAATCGCCGTGAAGCTATTGCTGAGAGTATTGAAGATGAGGCTCAGGGCGCAGACATTTTGATGGTTAAGCCTGCGCTTGCTTATTTGGACATAGTTCGTGAGATAAAAGATGCGACAAGTCTTCCAATGGCGGTTTATAACGTAAGCGGCGAGTATGCAATGCTCAAACTTGCGGGCAAGCATGATTTGATTGACTACAACAGAGTTGTCATGGAAACTATGGTGAGCTTTAAAAGAGCCGGAGCAGATATTATTATTTCATATCATGCAAAAGAAGTGGCGCTTCTTTTGCAAAATGCTTAGTTTTTGTTAAATTAAAGAAAACTATAATAAAATACATAACTTTATAATTTTAGGAAAATAAGTTGAGACATTTTTTAACGCTTCGAGACTATACAAAAGAAGAGATTTTGGAAATTATAGATTTAGGTCTGCAAATCAAAAATGATTTGAAAGCCGGCATCTATAAAGAAGAACTCAAGAATAAAACGCTCGCTATGATTTTTGAAAAAAGTTCAACACGAACGAGAGTAAGTTTTGAGACGGGAATGTTTCAGCTTGGCGGTCACGCACTCTTTTTGTCAAACCGCGATATTCATCTTGGCCGCGGAGAGCCTGTTAAAGACACTGCAAGAGTGATTTCGAGCATGTGTGATATGGTAATGATACGCACGTTCGAGCATTCGATGATAGAAGAATTTGCAAAATACTCTAAAGTTCCTGTTATTAACGGTCTTACAGACTCTTACCATCCGGTACAGCTTCTGGCTGATTATATGACAATGGTTGAATATGGTGTGAGTGAAAATGCAATCGTTGCTTACGTGGGTGATGGTAACAATATGACACACTCATGGATGATGTTAGCTGCAAAACTTGGTTTTGAACTTCGTATTGCAACGCCTAAAGGTTACGAAGTGGATGGAGTTATTTTACAGGATGCTCTTAGGTTTGCCAAAAAAAGCGGAGCAGTTATTAAGGTCTCAAACGACCCTAAAGAAGCTATTCATGGTGCAACCGTAGTAACAACAGACACGTGGGCATCTATGGGGCAAGAAGATGAAAAAGAACAGAGAATCAAAGCATTTGAAGGTTATATGGTAGATGATTTGATGATGTGTTTGGCGCAAAAAAATGCGAAGTTTTTACATTGTCTTCCGGCATATAGAGGTCAAGAAGTTTCAGCGGAAGTTTTAGAAAGCCATGCGGAAATAGTTTTTAGTGAAGCAGAAAACAGACTCCATGCCCAAAAAGGTTTGATGGTCTGGCTTGAAAAACAAAGGGGAGTTTAATGAAAGTTATAGCGTCTATTTTACTATTTACAAGTCTGCTTTTTGCAGCTAAAGTCGTTGAGGTGGATGAGAGGTTCCAGCAGTCACAAAACTGTAAAGCGTGTCATTTACATATTGTAAAGGAATGGGAAGAGTCTTGGCATGCGAATAGTCACTATGAGAGTGATGAGTACCTGCGAGCTTCTATTGATTATGTGAGTCGAAAAACACATAAAAGCTTAAACGCAGTCAAGGTAGAGTGCGCTACATGCCACAATCCGAGAATTTCCGTTACAAAAACGGGAATGGATTATGAAATAATGGCTGTTATGGAGTTGGATAAAGGTTCTAAAGTCAATAAAGCCTTACAGAGTAATGCAATAAGTGAAGGTATTAACTGTATCGTATGTCACAACATTGATAAAATTCATGATGACAAAGACCCGACTAAACGCGGTATAAATAGAGTAGAATGGACAAAATCCGGAACTATGACAGGTCCTTATGATGATGCTAAATCACCTTATCACAAAGTTGAAGAGCGTGATTTTATGAGTTCAAATCCAGATAAACTCTGTTTTGTCTGCCATGCAAATGACAGATCTGTAGAGGGATTTGTTTTTACGGATATGCAAAGCGAATTTGTTGCCGGTGAGAAAAAATGTGTCGATTGCCATATGGGTGAGAAAAAGATAGGTGTAGCGGCAACACTCAAAATAGACAATGGCAAAGCAAAAC
>VMSZ01000051.1 GCA_013791885.1 Sulfurimonas sp.
AATTGATTCGCTTTTTAGAAGTGAATGTACTTTAAGAATAATTTGATACAATTATTTAAAATAATAATCATTATAATATGTTAAATAGCTATAAAAAAGAATTGAATCAATAGCTGTTCTTATCTATACTATAAATCTCAAGGAAAGTAGGTGTATGAATTGGTTTTAGTAATGCGTGCGAGAAGTGTTTTTTATTTGTTTTTGGGGTGTATCTTTTCACTTAGCGCTTTTGCTGATGAACTAGATAAAAGAGTCGTTGGTATTGTAAAAGTATCAAAAGCAACTGTACAAAATAGGGCGCTTCCCGATAGTAGATATATTGTTGACTTTTATGACTTAGGAACTGTTGTAGAACTAGACCATTGCGATAGGTATGACTGGTGTAAACTAAAAGAGAATAATCTGTATATCTCAAAAGCTTCCCTTGGTGTTATGAGTTTTATTTCAGAACCGCTAAAGAATCTAAATGAGACTAATCAACCTCAGTATATAACAAAACCAAAAGAAAATAACTATATAGAACAATGTATTAGATTGAAACATATAAATTTAGATGAAAACGATATATTAGATTCAGAAGTTCAAGAGAAACTTTTTACACCCTATTATGATAAATGTTTGAGTTCAGAAACAATCAAAAGTTTTTTATCTGCTATTTCTCAGTACTATATAGGAAAGGGCTATATTACAACTAAGCCCTACCTCAAAGAACAAAATATTTTAGATGGGCAAATTGAAATTTCTGTTTCAAAAGGTTTAATTGAAGATATTATTGACTCTAACACTAGTAAGACAAACAATAAAATAAAAACAGCTTTTTTCCTTCAAAAAAATAATATTTTAAATCTAAGAAATTTAGAAACTTCTTTAGAGATGATAAATAGAGTTCCTTCTACTGATGCCACGTTTGAAATAAAGCCAGGAAGTAAATATGGTTCTAGTATAGTTGCGATAAATAGCAAAGAAACTTTTCCCTTGCATCTCACTATAGGTGCGACAGGAGAGAAAAATATATACGATGACAACTTATACTTAACGGCAGAAGTTTCACTTGATAACCCGTTGAAAATTAATGATATTTTAACTTTTAGAAGTAATGGTAGTGGAATACAACAAGATTACCAAAGCTCTTCAGGGAACGAATTAAATTACTCTTTTCCCATTAGTAGTTATTTGCTTGAGTTTATATGGTTCGATTTTTTATATAAACAAAGAGTTTTAGGCTTAAATGATTCATATATATCTGAAGGAAAAACAGTAGGGGCAACGCTAAAGGTCAGTAAAATATTATTTAGAAATCAAAGCAATAAGCTAAAACTATCTTTGTCTATCTTACATAAAAATACTAAAAATTATTTTTCCGATGAACTCATAGAGATTTCAAGTTATAAAAGTACTTTGGGTCAAATCGACTTAACACATACCTATGTTAAAAATTGGGGTCAGCTTATAAGCACCTACAGTTTTCACAGAGGTACAGACTGGTTTGGAGCTAGAAATGACAGCTATTTTACAGGGGATATAAAAGAGAAACTGCAATTTACAAAATATACCCTTAGTGAAAACCTTTACTATTATCTTCCAGATAATAGCTATCAAGTAAACTCAAATCTTTATATTCAATATTCAGATGATTTACTTTATGACAACAACAAATTGAGAGTCGGTAGCTACTACACAGTAAGAGGATATGAGTCGTCTTATTATGGCGATACCGGTGCATACTTAAAAAATGATTTAATAAAAACATTCCGTGTAAATGTAAGTCCAGCTTATTTGGAAACAATATCGCCTTTTATAGGAGTTGACTATGGCTACGTTAGTTGTCAAGATTCAAATAAACCAGCATGTGGTGAGTTAATAGGTTCAGCAGTTGGGTTTAAAACAGACTCTAAAATGATTAACACAGACTTTACATTGAGTCGAGCTATAACAAAAGTTGAAAATTTAGATATTGAAACACTCTTTCGATTTAATGCAAACTTGAAATTTTAGGAAAAAAAATGAAGCAGATAAAACAATCACTGGCCGTATTACTCTCTTACACTCTAGCATTCATGCCGCTACACGCAGCTAATCTCCAAACAGATGGTTCAACACAAACAAACCTGGATAAAGCTAGAAATGATGTACCTGTAGTAAACATTGCGAATCCTAATGCCATAGGTCTCTCTCACAATAAATTTAAAGAATACAATGTAGGTAAAGAAGGCTTAATCCTAAATAATTCTAAAGACACTACCGTAAACACGCAGTTAGGTGGATATATATTTGGTAATTCAAATCTGACTTCTAATGCTAAAGTGATACTAAACGAAGTCACAAGCACATCAAGATCTCAGTTAAATGGTTATACAGAAGTAGCCGGGGAAAGATCAGACCTAATCATTGCAAATCCAAATGGTCTTAGTGTAAACGGTGCTGGTTTTATAAACACTTCAAACGTCACCCTGACTACTGCAAAACCTATCTTAAACGATGGAAGGTTAGAATCATTAAATGTTCTTGGAGGAGATATAAGCATAGATGGAGAAGGACTAGATGCCATGGGCCCGGACAGTACCTATATCTATACGCACTTTTTAAAACTTAATGCTCAAATACATGCAAAAAATTTAGAAATAAAACTGGGTAAAAACAATATTGACTCTACTACGCAACAAATCACAGCGTCTACAAACAGTAATGAAGTAGCCCTACTTTTAGATGCTTCTGCTCTAGGCGGAATGTACGTAAACAGAATCTCTTTGGTTGGTACAGATAAAGGTTTAGGTGTAAATTTGCCACCTGAAGTTTTGGCATCTACCGGGGACATTAGTATTACAAATGATGGAAATATTATATTAAATAAAATAAGTGCTAAGCAAAACATAGAAGTAAAATCATTAAATAGTGATATAGAAGTTAATGGTAATACATATAGTGCAAATGATACGAAGTTAGAATCAAAAAATAAAATTTTACTAAATAATAATGATTTAAAATCAAAAAATAAAATAGAAATAATCTCAGATTTTATTATAAATGAATCTACAATTGTTGCTGGAGTAAATGAGGATAATAGCTTAAATGATATCGGAGTCTTAAATTTAACCGCTAACACTATTACAAATAAAGGAAATATACAGAGTAGTGATGTTTTAAGTATGAATGCGATTAGTTTTAAAAATGAAAATAATATTGTTGCAAATGGAGAATTAAAGATCGAAGAAAATGATTTTATAATAAACTCAGGACTAATTCATTCTAATAGCAACTTAAATATAGATAGTAAAAATATTAGTAATAGTAAAGATATAACAGCTTCAAATGATTTATATATAGATGCAACTAATATTAATACTACTAATGGTGAAATATCAGCAACAAATGTTGATATAAAAGCAAAAGTTTTAGAATCAGATAATACTAATATAATAAGTTTAGACAGTATGAATTTGAATATTGATAATAAAATATTAAATAATGGACTTATTCAAACAAAGAACATACTAAACCTTACAACAGATAGTCTAATAAACAATGAAACAATTTTTAGTGTAACTGATATGTCTATGTATACTAAAGATATTATAAATAATGCAATAATAAATAGCTCAAACAATTTAATAATAACTTCAAATAACTTAACAAATAATCGAACCATATTTAGTGGTAGTGATATGTATCTTTATACTAAAGATACTTTACTAAATAATGAAAGTGCCTATATACTTGCCGTAAATAATTTAACAATGGCGGCAGATAATAGTAATGCTAAAACACAAACAATAGAAAATAAATCAGCTACAATTGAAACTTTACAAGGTGATATAAATATTTATGCAAATGATTTTGCAAATAAAGCAACAAAAGCACCAACAATAAGTAGCTATCAAGAGAGTAGTATTTATTATACTAAAAATCTTGGTGATGACTGGAGAACAAGAGGATATATTACAACAACAATAGAGTCACTTGATAAAACAGAATATGTTCCTTCAACTTTAATGTCTGGAAAAAATGTTTATATAGATGCAAATACAAATAATGAATATTCTTTAATGGCTGCATCAGAAAATATGACCTTTGTAGGTTCTTTGATTAATGAAGCTAATTTAGTAGCGAATAAAATAGTTAGAACGACAGGTTATGTTCAACATTGCGACAGTAATAGTTGGCCTAAAAGTGGTTGTTCATGGTACCATAAATCTGATACAGATACTACCGTATTAACACTAATTGATAATGCAGACTCTACAATACAAGCAGGGGGAACTATTGCTGCAACTGTCTCTAGTTTAGTAAACAGTACAGTAAGAGAAAATGAAGCTATATCAAGCTCAGCTACCATAGATAACGAAATAGGAATAGTTGAATATAAAAATACAGGTAATAATGTAGTATCCCTTGTGATTCCAGAAGATGATTATGGGTTGTTTG
>VMSZ01000009.1 GCA_013791885.1 Sulfurimonas sp.
ACAAGCTCACGAGCCTCTTTAAATTTTTGTTTTGCAAAATTGTCGTATTTGTCTATCTGATTGACAATCAGGTTCGGGTAGAAGTCATTGTTGACGCGAATTGTTAATTCATCGCCCTTAAACTCAATGAACAAATCGGGCAAAATCTGCATTTCACTCTCCATATAAGCTATGGCCGGAGGATTATTTAAGTGTTTTAAAATCTCTTTTGCATCATGAAGTCTTGGATGCTTTATAAATTTTTCTATATTTTCAAACTGCGTTATAAGCGCACTCATCAAAATGCTCAACTCATCATCCATATCAAAATCATTCAATTGAAATAAAAATGACTCTTTATAATCGACCGCACCGACTCCAATGGGTTTGAGATAAGCAAAACGCTGTCGCACCTGTTCCACCTTGTAAGCATCTACGCCACACTGCTCGGCTATCTCTTTGACATCTCCCTCAAAATACCCCTCATCGCTTATGTAAAAAATAATCTGTTTTGCGATTTTTTGAGAAATTGGTGTCGGAAAAAGCGGAGCGCTAATTTGTGCATCAAGCTGCTCATAAAGCGACTCAGTAGCAACACTCATCCACTCTATTTCCTCTGTGGCAGAGTTTGAAACATGATTTTGGTATTCCATAAAAGTGTTATGAGAACTCTCAGACGAACTTTCCGCCATCTCGAATCCGGATTCAACTTCCAAGCATGGATTTTCATTTGTAATTACCTGAATATGCTTATCTAAATCACTCAGCGAGCATTGCAACAATGGTAACCAAGTTTGCATTGAAAGCCTTGGTAACTGCTTTTGTTTAAAATTAAATTCTTGTTTCATTTTTTGCTTCTTTGAGAAAATATTACTCTATTTTTTTTGCTAAAAACCAAAAATATAGGTCATTATTTATACAATATGCATATTATGTTCTAGATTTATTTTTTTGCGACAATTTTGTTATTTTTATGGGAAACGCAGGAAGAAATTTACAAAAAGAGCATCAAAAGTCAGTTTTCTCCCGTATCCGATAGATGCGGGTAGCTTTAGGGGGTACAGGGACATCTGTCCCTGCCACTAAAACGGACGAGTTCGTTTTAGTGCTTAAAATTAGTATTTTAGACGAACTAAACCGTTTGGCTCAACGATTTTCATCTGGCACGATAAACGAGCTTTTGGGCTTGGCTCATTTAACATTTTCATAACTGTTTTCTCTTTAGCAGTCATTTCGCTTAAAAATTCCATACCTGATTCGATTGTTACGATACAAGTACCGCACTCACCGTCACGGCAACCAAAAGGAAGCGCACTTCCCGATGCTTCAACGATATCTTGAATCGTTTTACCTGGCTTTACATTTATAGCTAAAAAGTCATTGATAATTTCTACACGTGTTGTCATTATTTTTCCTTAGTTTTTTTAGTTTTGATTATTCAAACGGTTTAACAAGCATTGAACCCTTGATGATACATTGACAAGCAAGTCTCACCGGAGTTTGTTGCGCATACTGCTGTGAAGATTCGGCTTCTTTTTTTGAAATAGCCCCCATCTCTACAAGTGTATTGAGTTCTTTATCTTCCATATACGTTGTATATTTATTTTTATCCCAACCGTCCGGATCTACGTCACTCTTCGTTCCAGTTCCAGAATCAATAGTCAACTCTTCAACTCTCACCGCACAGCTTCCGCACATTCCGTCTTTACACTCTGTTGGAATAGCAATTCCGTTGTCTTGCGCTACACGTAAAAGCAAATCACCCTGCTTTGCTATGACACGCTTGTCCATATCTTCACCAAAACCGCAAAATATTACATTTACCATTCTTTCTCCTTTAATTTATCACATTTGAACATTATGGTCGATGCTCGCATGATTGTCAATTCACAAAAAGTTATTCTCCTTCTTTTTGAGATTGCAATTTTGCAGCTTTGAGTGCTTCTTTCTCAGCTCTGTGTTCTTTGAGCCATCTGAGCTCTTCTTCAACTTCATCATAGCCGTCAAGGTCGTCTATAGCTTGGAGTTCCGCTTCGCGGCAGCCATAAGTGTTTCCCTCTTCTATAAAGTGTACTTCATAAATACGAATAACCTGAAGCCAGTCGCCAATGTGTTTGACATAACCTTCGGCACCCGCAGGAATTAAGATCTCATTTGGTTCATTAAAAGGATTTGAGCCGTCATTGCGTATGGGCTTCGTCATACGCACTCTCTGCCCTATACGAAAAACGGGAAGAATTTCATCTTTAGTTGAAGCTGAGATTTGGCTGGCTTGTGCATGAGTGAACTCCATTACTGACCTCCTCTATATCATTACAACTGCTTGAAGTTGAACAGCTAGAACAAGCACTTGGATTGTCATAGGTGTTCCAGACATCAGCAGCAGACGGCGAGTAACCGTTTTCAAAGTTTTTGTACACGCTGATAAGTGCAAATTTATAAAAGTCAAGAAGTTTATTTTCATCCTGAATGTTTTGTTGTCTGCCTTTTTCCAGCATTTCCCCATATTTTTTCATGATATGAAAACGCTTTACATACACTAAACGCTCATCATATTCAAGATCAAAAAAGTCAAAAAACTCTTCTGTGTCTGTCAATTGTGAAAATTCTTCAAATCTGCTCATCTTCAATCCTTTTAAATCTATTTATAAATAACTTGCAATTTTTGCTCTTAATTGCCTTGGGTAAAAAGCTTACAATCTCTACAAAAGAGTACATTTTTGTTTTGTTTTACTTTTTATAAACCCATTTCGCTTTTAAGCTGCGCAGCCCATTTTTGTAATCTTTCTTCAGTTAAATCTTCTTGGTTGATGTCGTCTACCGGTAGTCCGCAAAATTTTCCATCGCGCTCAGCAAAAGAGTATTTGTAGCTATAGCCTTCTGTCGGCCAAGAACCAAACGCAGTATCAGCACCGAGTTTTGTAAAAATATCTTTCATTTTCCCAAGAGCGCTTACAAACTCTTCAGGGTGGCTTTCCTGATCGCCTGCACCAAAAAACGCAACTTTTTTACCGCTAAAATCAGGCTCGTCATTTTGCATTTCAAAAAGAGGGTCAACCCAGTCACGCTGAGGGTCACCTTGACCCCATGTAGAAGAACCGATGAGTAAAACATCATATTCGCCGAGTTGTTCTAAATCATCATAGTCTTCTTCCATGTTGATTAATTCGCTTCCTTCAAGAAGCTCCTGCAATTTTTCAGCCGCTTCGAGAGTTACTCCGCCGCTACTTCCCACAAAAATCCCGATACTTGGCATCTACTCATCTCCTTTGATACATGGTTTATACTGCTCATACGTTGCAAATGACTGTGCAAGATATTTATCGCCCTCTTCATACAATTTTTCTATGGTTCTAAAACTAAAACGGTGCGCGTCTTTAAAGTATTTATCTACTAAAACAATGCGGCCTGCTATGACAATACAGCGACCAAAACCTTCATGGCTCATCTCCATAACAACATTACACATAACCCCTGTTTTACGTTCAAACTGAAGTGCCACGGCTTTAAATATCATCTTTATCTGCCCTGTCAAAATCTCATCAATATCTGCGATGATAGGAATAAGTTTTAAATCCTCTTTTGTTTTGACATATATCTTTGTCAATACTTCTTCATCACTGAGTCTTGCCCAGTTGCCAAACTGATCTATTGCGCGTATTTGACGAATCAACTCTTGTGTAAATAAACTGTTTTCTTTTAATGCTTCGCTCATATTGCTTTCCTTAATTTTGTTTCACAAAATGAAGGGAACCCTCCATTTTTTCATTACAGCACTGGAAGTAATTCCAGTACTTACGCTAACGCTAAGTTTTGCTCAGCGCAAGGCTCACGCGACTAGTCGCTTTTTACTCTGCAGACCAGCGTGCTAAACGCGGGTCCTCTGTTGTATCTAGGTTCATAATCTTTTTTACCCACGGAGGAGGATTATCATTTATCATCTCTACGAGTTCGCCGAGCACTTCTTTGATTTGGCGAGGCTCATTTACCTTCATAGGGTTAATACCGCCACGAATTACTTTTGCAGCCGCAGTTCCGCCGATAGATTCACAATACATAATGTTGATGCCTGCAAGCGCTTTAACTTTAAAGTCTGTTTTGTCATCCCCTTCCATTTCGGAAGTATCAGTTTTCACCACGCCGCTGAGCACATAACCATCTTTTGAAACGTCATATACTACAAACTCTTTCGCACCGCCAAAGTGTGCGTTTATTGTTTCCATATCTTTGCTTGCAAAAGCAACTTTCATTGCATTTTGTATCGAAGAATCGCCTTGAACCGTTATTTTTGTTGACTCACCCATAATCATTTCCTTTGGTTTCATTTAGTGTTGTTCATGTTTTATATGTCGTAGTGCATTCGCCACTTCAAAAAGAAAATATGTGCTCCCTTCGTAAAGTTGGTCGTTTTTAAGTTGATTGCCTAGCTCTTCATAATTGGGAAAACCTCTGAGCATTAAAGCCGTGTGTTTTTCTTGTGAGTGCAATAATCGTTCTGCGTGAAAATTGCTAATCACCAAGTCTGCTTTTGCGAAATATGGCACGGCATCTTCAAGGTCTCCCACAAATACATTCTCTGCGTTTATGCTCTCTAAAACGCTGCTGTAGTTTGTCGCTATGACGGCGTCTATGGTTCCTCCGACACTTTGCAGCAGCTCACACATGCCGACACACATATCAGGCTCACCCGTAATGACAAAATGTGAAGAGCCAATCAAAAAGTGGCTGTCAAGCATGGCATCCTGAAGTCTTCCTCTCCAGCGTTTGACCAGAGGTTTTGGCTGGATTTGTCGCATTTGCATGAGAGCCGCTACAAAATTGTCGTTCATATCTTGTCCCATCAGATGGTTAAAATGCAGATGTTTAATATTTGGATTTTTCTCTACTAAAGCTTTAGCGGCTATGTTCATAGAGCTTCCAATAGTAATGACGCTCTCACAATTTCCAAGCCCGGCAATATCTTCTATGCTGATGGCTCCTGTACCGAGTTTTCCTTGACCTTCACTCAAATATCCGTCTAATGAAGTTGACAAATCGGGTAAAGCAAGAGTAAAAAAACCAAAACTCTCGCAAAACTCTTTGACTTTTTCCACTTCTATGGGCTGCATACTTACATGAGGCAAGAGCAAAATTTTGCTCTGCTTTATCTGCGTTGTTGCGTTTGTATGCTGCGTTATGAGCGCTTTAACAGTCAAAGCCCAACCGCTTTCCATACCTCCCTCATAATCAGGCGTATTGACATAACAGTAAGGTATCTCTATATGCGTACCGACGCTTCGTACATCATCACCTTTGGTTTCGGTGAGTCCTGTTGTGTGCAGACCTATGAGTTCGGGTTTGAGTGTTTTGTTTTTTTGTGTAATGTTCTCTATCGCCATTAAAATAGAGTAATCGCCACCATCTAACACAGCGGTAATATCACTCACAGAAGTGTTGTACATGGCAATGGGTTCATTAAAGTGGCGTGTATAAAAAACTTTAGTGTAAGAAGCACAGCCTTGTGAAGCGTGCATAAGCGGCAGACAATTTTGTATGCCCATAAACGCAAGCGCTGCGCCCATAGGCTGAGAGTGTTTAATGGGATTAACCTGAAGCGGTTTATGCTCTCTTTTTGAGAGTTCTATTTTAGTTTGGGCTTCCATTAGGCAATCTCCCACGGAGCTTTTTTGGAAACATTGGCAAAGACGGGATTTGCAAAAGCATATTTCAAATCTTCCGCTAGATTCAGCAGTCCGTTATAGCCGCCATAGCTCACCTTTTTCTCTTGATTAACATCGATGAAAGAGATTTTTTTCTTGATGGCAGTATAGAGACTGCGCCCGCCTGCGAGTAAGATATGAGCACCGCGTTCATCTATGATTTTAGCCTGTTCAGACGCAGGCGCTTTCATAAGAATGCCCGTGGGGCCAAGATACTCTTTTGCTTTTTCTATGTCATCTTCAGTTGATTTACGGATGGAAGTAGCCACAACTTCTATGCCCAAATCTTGCAGACCCGAGGCTATGGACCAAGCCTTATTTCCGCCTGTGTTAAGCACCGCTTTTTTTCCTGCAAAAAGTTTTTGGTAGGGGACTAAAAGCTCTTGGAGTTTTTCTTCTTCCTCCGCTATAACGCTCTTTGCCCGCTCGATGAGCTCTGCATTGCCTAAGGCATTGACTATCTCCATAATGGCAAAAGTAGTGTCGCGTTTACCGTAAAAAGAGACAGAAACCCAAGGGATGTCGTATCGCTCCTGCATTTTTCTACACAGAGTGACAAGTGATTTCGCACAGACAATGACATTGAGTTTCGCACGATGCGCCGTGCGAATATCACCGACACGACCGTCTCCGCTCATAGAGCTTAAAACGCGGATACCTATCTTTTTAAAAAGAGGAAGGTATTGCCACATATCGCCCGTTACATTGTAATCGCCGATGAGATTGATGTCATAAGGTGTGGTAAACGCAGGCTCTTTTGTGCCTATGAGATGTTCTAAAACAGCTTCTCCGGCAATGCGTGAACCCAAGTTCTTACCGCCGACAAAACCCGGAGCATGTACGGGGACAACCGGCACTCCATGTTTCTCACTTGCGAGTTTACAGGTCATGTCAATGTCGTCGCCAACCATGGCCGTAACACAGGTTGAGTAGACAAAGATAGCCTCTGGTTTGTAGTGAAGCATTATGTAGTTGAGAGAGTCTTCAAGGCGTTTGTCTCCGCCGAATATGACATCATTTGTCGTGATACCCGTAGTAAAACCCATGTAAGTGTGGTCACGTCCTTCGTAAGAACTCAGCGTTTCTCTTGTCTCCCAAGAAGCGCCCAAACAGGTTTGCGGGCCATGCACCAAATGCACGGCATCGGCATAAGGAAAAAGTGAAATCTGCGCTCCGTCAAACGCACATCCTCCAGCCGCCATCCCAGGTTTTGGAGCGTCACACCCTGCTCCGGGTTTTTTATCTTTTGAGTGTGAGCAGGCACTCTCATTCATAAGCTCTTTTATCTTCGCGCGATTAACCATGTCAATACTCCTTGGAGTTGTATTAACGGTTATATTGCAAGTTTTATTCGAGAAGGGAGGGAAGTGCTTGTTTTAGGTGGTTGTTGCGTTTTACTCTTACTCTACGCTCTGAGTGGGAGTCACTATGTAGTATGGATTTTGATGATATATGCATCCCCAAGCAGGAGCTTGGGAACGAGGAAAACTTAGGAATAAGAAAAGGCTTTAAAAATTAGTGTTTTCTATTACGTCCTACTATCATATCAGAGACGGTCTCTACTTGAAATAATTTCGCCACCTTTACACTTTCCACCTTCGCCAATTGTATATCAAACTCTTGCTCAAGCTTAGTAATTGATTGCTTAGAGTTAAAATCAAGCCATGTAACCTGATCATTTATATAGCTTGAGTTCACTGCTTTTTTTACTGCTGCATCAAGACTTGATTTTGTAGCTATAACATGTATATACACTTTGCCACAAGGAGTGGTCCAAGATTGCAGCATTTCTTGAAGATATAAGTCTCTCGGATTCACCGCATATGCAATAGATGTATACAGATGATCAACTTTTTCTTTATTGCTGCCTTCTGGTGTGCGGGCAAAATTATCAAGTTTCTCTCTCACTTGCGATTGCACCTGTTTTACAAGCTCTGTACGACCATTGTGAAGAGCATCTTTGATTGCTTGAGCCTTATCAGCTCCATTTATTTGTGCTATTCCCAAGCTTGCATAAGCACCTGCCACCTGAGGGTTATTGAACCAAGAAGGTGCACCAATGGCCTCTTGCATACATTCAGTTTTGATTGGCGTTGCAACTGCAGCAGCAGTAGGAGGAGTGCTTGCACACCCGCCAAGCAGAGCGAGAAAAACAGCCGAAGCCGCAAAATAAAAAAAACTTTTCAAATGTATCACAATACACTCCTTTAATATAATATTGGAATTGTATCCAAGAGATTTCAAAATTGTGAATAAAATGTAATAAACCTGACTCAAAGCAATTTTACCGGTTCTTATGTCTCGCTCCAAAGCTCAAGTTTTATGGCAGTGCATTTTATTATGTCACTATATCTAGCACAGTATATGCATTAGTTTAGTTCTTCACTTAAGAGCAATAGCATGCACATTCCACACCCAATGCTACGCACATAACTTGAACAGATACGACTACATAAAAGGGAACCAAAATGGGGACACCTATAGATTATATCTACGAAAACGAGTTACAGTTGCAACCATCTTTTAAAGGTGAATTAGGAGTTCCGGGACGCTTCGGCTACCGAGGAGAGTTAACGGTCACATCTACAAAGATAATAATTAAACATGCCATTGTCATCTCAAACGCAGATGAGGCACTGCTTTTTGCCGCAGAGCTTGAAGACTTTGCTAACTTTGAAGCAAGCTTTGAATGCTACAAAAAAATATTGACACCAAACACACTTGTAACATTGTTTGTCGGGAATTTACTCAGCAATGTAGTATTTGAGTACAAAGGTGTTACTGTCTATGCCTTTGCACTCGATGAAAGCTCAGTTTGGAACGAACTCGTTGACTATGCAGATTTAGATAAAAAAGAACTCAAACGCATGAGTGCGGAAGATAAGCTCGACAATCTTTATGATGGCATTAAAAATGCAAACTTATATGTTGAAAAAAAGACCTACGAAGAAGCATGCGCACTTAAAATGAGTTAAACAATCCCCTCATTCCCTTGCTTTCACGCTTTGCCGGGGAGTGTATCTTAGAGTTGCCTTATTGCCACTTCATCAAAAAAATCTTTACATATTTAATGCTTAAAAATTGTTTATTGTTAAGCATTCACATTATATACTTCTCAACAGCTGTTAACTCAAAGCTCATAAATGAAGGATAAAAAATGTCATACTATATCTGGTTAATTTTGGCTGTTTTAGCTTTTGTAATTGAAATGAATATACCCACTTTTTTTGCACTCTTTGCAGGAGTCGGTTTTTTATTCTCTGCAGTTGTGGCGTACTTCATGCCTGAATCACTTTTTTGGCAAATCATTATTGCCTCTGTGTTTATGTTAATCGGGGCACTGATTTTTAAGAAAAAGCATATCGCGGATTCTCCATCTTCTAAAGTCGGCACCCATAATGAGTTTGTGGGAATAGAGGGTGTTGTCCTTGTTTCTTTATCTGCTCATGTTGAGGGGGAAGTTGAACTCTCAGAGCCTATACTCGGTTCCCGCCGTTGGCCTGCACTTTGTCTCGATGGTGAGGCAGAAGTTGGAAGGGAAATTAAAATAGTAGAACTTCGGGGAAATACTCTCGTAGTTACAAAAAATTAAAAGGAAGTTATTATGGATGTAAGTATAGTTTTTTCGCTTGTCTTAGTTGCCGGAGTTGTTTATACTCTCTCTCAAATGGTGCGTATTGTACCTCAGGGTGAAGAATGGGTTATAGAAAGATTGGGTAAATATAATAAAACGCTACTGCCGGGACTAAGTCTGCTCATCCCTGTTGTGGATAATGTAGCCTATAAAATCGTGACTAAAGAGCTTATTCAACAAACACGCGACCAAGAGGTCATTACGAAAGATAACGCCGTAGTCATCATTAGTGCTGTAGTTTTTTACCGCGTTACAGATCCCGGGAAAGCATCATACTCTATCAGTAATTTTGAGAGTGCCGTAGCTAATATGACTACGACAACCTTGCGTGCAGTTATTGGCGGGATGACATTGAATGAGTCCCTTTCACAACGTGACCAGATTAAAGCACAGGTTGCGCTGAAAATCCGTGATTCTCTGAGCGGATGGGGTTTGACACTTGGAAACTTGGAAGTTCAAGACATTCGTCCAAGTGCGAACTTACAAGAAGCGATGGAACGCCAAGCAGCAGCAGACCGTGAAAGAGAAGCTACCATAATGATTGCAGACGGTGAGAAAAAAGCATCCATTGCTCAGGCTGAAGGACAAAAACAGGCAGCGATTTTAGAAGCAGAGGGAAAACTCGAAGCTGCAAAACTCGAAGCAGAAGCAAAAGTTGAACTGGCAAACGGAGACCGCAAAGCCATAATGATTGTAGGGCAAGGCTTGGCGGCCGGAGACATAGCACCGAATTATCTTCTTGCACAACGCTACATTGACAGCGTAAAAAATCTCGCTGAATCGGACAACTCCAAAGTTGTGTTTATGCCCGCAGATTGGCAAAAAAGTTTAGCCGGTGTAGTTGGATCTCTTAGTTATTTGGGAAATGCTATCAGCGATAAAGAGTAATATTTTTTAAAGTATTTTCTTTGTTCCACCTCAAAAGAGGTGGATAAGAACTTATCAAACCTTTTTCTTGAGGTAAATCGAAGGTTCGTCTATATAATACCCTTGTGAAAAATCAATCCCCAACTCTGCTACTTTGTCCATAACCATACTTGAATGCACATACTCTGCGATTGTTTGAATACCTAATTTTTTTGCAAACGCGACTATCGTCTCAACTACTAAATAGGCTGTTTTGTCCACATCGATATCTTTAATAATATCTCCATCTATTTTGATGAAATCCGGATTCATTTTTGTGAGGTACGAGAAGTTTGAATAACCATTGCCGAAGTCATCTATTGCAATTTTGGCACCGTAACGTCTTACTTCACTAATAAAGCGTGTCACCTTCTGAAAGTCCTGTATCGCTTCGGATTCCAAAATTTCAAAAGTTACTCTTGAAGAGGCCTTGGAATTTTTCAATTTCTCCATAATGTAATGGAATATCTCCTGATTCATAATATCATCAATAGAGAGATTCACACTAAACTCAAAATTATTTTCTTCAAACATCTCAAAAGATTTATCTATAATAATTCGTGTAACCGCACTATAAATCTTGATATTTTTTGCAACCGGAATAAAAAGTAAAGGAGAGAGAATTTTCTCATTTGCATCCATAAGTCTTGCCAAACACTCATACTTGACTATTTTTCGCGTCTTTGTATCCAGAATAGCCTGAAAATAAGGAAATATTTTTGATTTGTAGACAGCATCACGTACAACTCCGGAGAGATATAGATTGCGTTCATATTCAAGTTCAAAATTCATTCTGTTTTCATAAATCCAAAAAGGAAGGCCCATCTTTTTTGCATGCTTTAAGGCCATAGAGACTTTAGAAAAAATATTATTTATTTGAGAGTTTACACATGAGGCGAGCGTAAAATCTATGTAAATATCCATTCCCTTATAGTTAACTTTAGTATCTTTTATTTTCTCGTAGAGCTGTGACAAATACTCTTTTAACTCATAAAATCCTAAACTGCGATCAATCACTAAAGCAAATTCATCACCGGTTAGTCTGTATATTTTTTCTCGTGATATATTTTCTTGTAAATATTTTCCGCATGCTTCAATAACATAGTCTCCAACAACAAATCCATAAAAATTATTGATTGTTTTAAAGTTATCTATATTGATAATAATGAAACTGAAATTTTCATATTCATCCAAATCTTTTCGAAGTTTATACATATTGGGGAGATTTGTAAGATGGTCTGTAAAGTATCTGCTAAAGAGTTTGTTTCTGTAGTCATCAAGTGCTGCGTTTTGATTTTTATTTTGTAAAAAAAGCTCATGCACAATCGCATCACTCATATCTTTAATATTGAGTTCATCCTCAAGCATAAAAAGCTCTAAAGATGTAACAGTTTTGTCTTCATGTCGGAGTAAAACAATTCTGGCTTTTGGAAGAACTTTTGCAAGCTGTGACTTAAGGCTTTGCACCAAAACCGTGTTATGAAGAAAAGAAGTGATATGTATAAGAATTTCTTCGCTCACAAACTGTTCTACTTGTTCTATTATGCCAGAAACTTCGCTTGAAGAACTGAGTGAGAAACTCTTAACCATAAAAACATCCTTCACCTTCATAAAATATCCCCTCGACAATAATTCCTACATTCTATCACATTTTATTAATAAAGTATACTTTAACCACACTTTAAATATACTCTCAGACATTTTAAACCAAAGGTATTGCTGTTGAATTCATTTCAAAATCTTGTTTTGCTTCAAAACTTATATCGCCTGCGTGCTTTTGGCTTTGAATATGTGGACCATTTCAACATTAATGAGAAAACAACTTTTGAAACTCCCAGAACACTTGGGGAACTAAATTCTAATATTAGTACATGCCATCTGTGTGATTTGAGTAAAGCAAGAACGCAAAGCATGGGTGGATATGGAAACCAAAACGCAGATTTGATGATTATTGATTTTAGTGTCTCCCAGGCACAAGATGAACAAAATTTTCATTATGCCGGGAGATCTGGAGAAACCTTGAAAAAAATGATAGAAAATGTACTTTTACTCAGTATAAACGATGTTTTTATAAGCCATGCCATAAAATGCAAACCACTCAAATCAAGCCCTCCATCCTCGTCAGAATGGAATTCGTGTAAAAATTATCTTTTTTCTCAGATTGATTTTATTAAGCCCAAAGTTATTGTGACTTTAGGCCATGAAAGCTATGCGAAACTCAACGCAGATGAAGAAAATTTTGAAAGTGTTCGCGGTCATGTGATAGACTTTATGGGTGCAAAACTCATTCCTATTTACCACCCGCAACATCTTTTAAGAAACCCTGAACTAAAAAAAGTTACCTTAACCGACCTTAAAACCATAAAGAGCTTCCTATGAACAAATTGTTACTTCTCCTACTTCTGCCTGCCCTTGCCTTTTCAAAAAGTTTTTTGATTTCAAGTATTCCACTGCCTAAAACATACATAATGAATGTTGACCCTTACGAGTGTGACGAAGATTGTATGCAGAACTATTTAGACAAAGGAATGATTTTTTCATTTCTCGCTCATGCCCAAAGTAAACTTTCAGACGAAAAACTAGATGAAATGCGTGTTATGAATATGGCTATTTTAAATGTCGGTTCACAGCAAATCTCTTCAGCAAAAGTCCGTATCGCCCTTTTATTGCCTTACAGAATCATTGGCAAATATGCTCCGTCTACTACAAACGCAGCCTTTGCCTACCTTATGACAAAAACGCAGCCTTTTGAGCTTAAAAGTTATAAAATAGAGAGTGAAAGTGAAGAAGATTTACGAACTGCACTGAGTAAAATACAAGACGATGATTTTGATTTTGTCGTAGCTCCACTGACACAAAACGGTGCAAATAATATGGCGAAAATAGACCCGAAAATTTTCGTTTATATTCCAACAATTAACAAAAAAGATGTAAATACTAACTCTTCGTATCTGCATTATGGAGGCATTGACTACAGAGCGCAGACAGATGAACTCCTCGCTGAGGCCGCTTCACCGCTTGCCATCTTTTATGATGATTCAACCATCGGCACGAAACTTGCCCTTTATGAAGAAGGCACATTTCAAAACAACGCTTCAGGTAGAGCCAATAGAACTGTCAAATACTCAGTGCCAAGCAAAACGACAAACCTTAAAAATTATCTCGACAAAAATTATAAAATTGCTAACGGTTCTTTTTTCATTAACACTCCTGTTGTAAAAACAGGAATGATTATGTCCCAAATTACACTCTATGATGTGAAATATAAAAATATTTTATCAACGCAGATAAATTATGACCCGCTTTTACTCTCAATGACACAAATCAATGACAGAAAAAGAATGATTGTTGCAAACTCCATCACAGGAAATACAAATGTTCTTGTAGAAACAAATGCTGTTTTGAGCAACGACATAGTGTATGATTGGATTAACTACACGACAACGGTCGGTATTGACTACTTTTTCAACCGTATGACAAATGAAGATAGAGAATACAACTTGCCAATGGTTAATAACCAGATACTTTACCAAATAGAACTTTTACAACCATCTTATTCCAGATTTGTTCCATTTGGAAGCGATTTATAAACTTACTCAAAAAGTCCTAAAAGAAGCTCTTTAGTTTTAGAGTCTATTTTTTGGGGCTTTCCTTCAAAAGAGATATGCGCAAGTGTGATACTTAGTTCAAAAATTTTCTTTTCACCTTTATAAATGTTTTGACGCAGTTTAAAAGATGCCGAACGCATCTCAAGAAGTTCAGTTTTTATCTCCAGAACATCTCCAAGTTTTGCACTCGTAAAGTAATCCGCTTCAAGCTTTCTTGCAACAAAATGTCCGCTCTCTAAAATAGGACTTAGCCCTCTTGTAAAAAAAGCCTCACTTCGTGCTCTTTCACAAAAATTCAAGTACACGGAATGGTAAACAACCCCACCAGTATCTGTGTCTTCGTAATAGACCCGTATCTTCACTTTAAAACCCCTATTTCTTGGGCTTTTTCATAGCTTGTATTGTTCACTATGCCCATACTATGCCTTTTTTCCAGAAAGGAAGCCCTTGCTTTTCTTTCTGATTTTCTCTTTGATATCTTATATGCTTTTGCATATGTTTGTAAAGTAATATTAGAATCTTTATGTCCCATCATGCGACTGACCCATAATATATCTTCCCCTTCTGTAATCATCATCGATGCAAATGAATGTCTTAGTTGATACAGATATCTTGTATCATCTTCTGACAACAAGTTTTTAAACTGTTTTGCTATAAAGTCATGACTATAAAATGGTAATTTTGAACTATTTACAAACACCTCATCTGTTAAATGACCAGTGATTTTATACTGTTCTAAAAAAAATTCTTTTACACCCGATAACATTTCAACATCCCGAACAGAAGCTTTTTTCTTTGGA
>VMSZ01000031.1 GCA_013791885.1 Sulfurimonas sp.
TTTTAAAGACAGAAACTATTTTGCTGCTTTTAAAAATACACAAAATTATTATTTTAATGACATAAACAACAGCTACTACGGGAAAGAGTTGCGTTATAGACTTTCACAATCAAGCAAAGACGATGCGTGGTTTTTTGCCGTTTTGGATCTTGAAGATGAATACCAGATTAATGTAAATAAAGACACTGTTTTAGGTACGACAAAAGTTTGGATTAATTACCTGCTAAAACATGACAATAAAACCATAGGTGTGATAGGTACGGGACTTGATTTAACTGAGTTCCTGCAAGAGACCGTAGATATTAATGAAAAGGGTATTCGCAATCTTTTTATAGATAAAAAAATGGCTATACAGTTGGAGAGTGACAAATCTCTCATTGATTACGCGAGTATCACAACATCAGATGAAGCGCGTCAATCACTTGATTTGATTGTGAAAAACAGAGATGATTTAAATAATATACGTCAACTCATGCACGAACTAGAAAATTCTGAGATTCCAAATGACAGCAGAACATTATGGATTACACAAAATTTAGAGCAAAAATTATTAGGAATATCCTATCTTAAAGAGCTAGGCTGGTTTAGTCTTACGTTTATTGACTCCAAAGAGTTGACTCTTGTTAACAACTTCAATATCTTTGCCACATTGACTCTGCTTTTTTTATTTTTTTTACTCTTTGTAAATTATATTTATAATCAAATTATACTCAAGCCGCTGACTCAACTTAAAAATAAGATGAGTGAATTTCAAAATAATAATGAATATGTCAAAATTGAAACTATCGGCAGTGGTGAGATAGCAAGCCTTTCTGAGCAATTTAATGCATTACTTCAAGTGATTCAAACACACAATCAGGAACTTGAAGAAAAAATTCAAGAACGCACCGTTTCATTGAAAGAAAATGAGGATAAGCTTAACACCATTTTAAATAGTGTTGAAGGATATATTTACATTAAAGATACAGACCATAAATATACCTATGTAAATAAACATATGTGTGAACTTTTCAACATGACATATGAGGAAATAATTGGAAAAGATGACAGCCGATTTTTAGAAAAAGAGAGTGCTGAGCGTATCTTTCTCAATGATCAAAGGGTTTTTGAACATCAAGAAACCATTAAAGAAGAAGAGACACGCTTGAGTCCCAATCATGAGAGAAAAGTTTTTTTATCCATTAAGAGTCCTTTACTAAAAGAAGATGGTACTGTTTACGCACTTTGCGGCATCTCTACAGATATTACTCAGCGTAAGAATATAGAAGAGAAAAATCATTATCTGGCATTTTATGATGTTCTTACCGACTTGCCAAACCGCAGACTCTTTTATGATCGCTTAACACAGGCTATGGCAGCAGGTAAACGAGCAAATACCTATGGTGCGGTTATGTTTTTGGATATAGATAATTTTAAGCCCCTCAATGATACATACGGACATGATATCGGCGATTTATTGCTTCAAAATGTTGCCTTACGCCTGCGAAAGCAAACTCGTGAAGTAGATACCGTTGCCAGATTCGGAGGTGACGAGTTTATAGTACTGCTTGGCAGTTTAGATGAGAATAAAGAGTCTTCAGTAGAGAATGCTATGCGCATTGCACAAAAAATATCTACAGCGATTGCTAAAGTGTATAAGCTCAACATCAGTACAACTGGTGAGAAAAAGATTATTGAGTACAGCTGTAGTGTAAGCATTGGGGTTACTCTTTTTAAAGGGGAATCTATTACAAAAGAGGAACTCCTAATTCAAGCAGACAAGAGAATGTATCAGGCAAAAAAACTTGGGAAAAATCAAATTTCTTATTACGATAATCCAGAGATTTAATGTAGCATTAAAACGCCGCAAAATCTTCCTGTTATTCCATCGGCTCTGTAGGAAAAATATTTTTCACGTAAACAACAGCTGCATTCATCTGAGATTTCAATGTTGTTTGTCTCAATTCCGGCTTCAAGAAGCTGCGTTTTGAGTATTTTGTTGACATCAAGATAGTAGCGTCCGTTTTTTTTATGCAGAGCATATTCAAGCTCTAATTTTTTTGCTTCTTCGTAAACCTCATCTCCGACTTCATAACAGCAAGCACCGATATTTGCGCCAATGCTCACCCGAATATCTTCACGATTTGAATGAAAATTCTCGACAAAACTACTCACGACATTTTTGATAATATTTTGAAAAGCACCCGCGCGTCCTGCATGAGCGACAGCGATAACTTTTTGTACATCATCATAAAAAAGCAGAGCAGAACAGTCCGCCACCATAACCATAAGAGGAATGTTTTTTTTGTTTGTTATGAGCGCGTCACAAGTAGGTGGGGCATCAAAATTGTCATTTTGGGTAACAATTTTAACGATGTTTGAGTGTATTTGTTTCATGTGAACAAGTGTTCTTTTTTCATAAGAGAGCTTTTTGGCGAGTAATTCGTGGTTTATTTGGACTGTAAGAGGATTATCTCCCACATGAAACGCAAGGTTTAAAGAGCTGTATGGAGCCAAACTTTCCCCTCCACTCTTAGTGGTAAAGGCATGAGTGAGGTTTGCGTAATTGTTTAATAATTTGCTTTGATAAAATTTCATATAATAACCAACCTTACGCAATTTTATAAAAAGTGCGTCTTTACTTTGTGAATCTTTCGCATTTATGCGGAAAGCTTTAGGGGTTTGCAAAGGACATTTATGTCCTTGCCGCTAAAATGGGCTTTGCTCGTTTTAGTGCATAAAATGAGTGATTATTATATCAAATTTAAAGGTTAATTTTTTGAGTAAATTTAGTATATATCCTGTAACGCTAGACGGCGGTTGCATAGAAAATAAACGCAAAGAGATAAAAGAATATTTCCATAATACAATGAACATTTTTGAGAAAATATTTGAAGTTTTAAAAGATGATTCTGTTTTTTATAAAAAGTCTGAACCGACACGCCATCCTATGATTTTTTATTTTGGGCATACGGCCACCTTTTTTATCAACAAGCTCATCGCAGCGAACATTATAAAACAAAGAATCAACCCGGAGTTTGAATCTGTTTTCGCCGTTGGCGTAGATGAAATGGACTGGGACGACATGCGCAAAGATGCCTATAAATGGCCGGAAGTTCAAGCAGTCAGAGAATACAGAAGCAAAGTGCGCACCGTTGTAGATAAGCTCATATCTGAAATGGAATTCACACTTCCAATAAACGACGAGAGTCCAATGTGGATTATTCTGATGGGTATTGAACATGAGCGGATTCATCTTGAAACTTCGCTGGTTCTGCACCGTGAGATGCCCCTTGCGTTTGTCAAAGAGCTCAAAGATTTTGAGTGTACGCAAACAAGTGGTATTGCTCCGAAAAATGAGTTGGTAAAAATCCCTGCAAGTGATGTAAAACTTGGAAAAGAGAAGTCACATAATCTTTACGGCTGGGATAATGAGTATGGTCGTTATGAAGAACATGTAGAAGAGTTTGAGGTTTCAAAGTATTTGGTAAGCAACGGCGAATTTATGGCTTTTGTGGAAGCAGGAGGCTATGGGGAAGCCGCGTTTTGGGATGAAGAAGGGCAAAAATTTCTTCAAATAACCGGAGCGAAACATCCGCGTTTTTGGGTTTTAGAAGAGGGCGTTTATAAATATAGAACGCTCACTTCACTTATTGAAATGCCGCTGAATTGGCCAGTGGATGTAAACGCACTCGAAGCAGAGGCATTTTGTAGATTTAAAAGCAAGCAGGACAGTCTTGTTTATCAACTTCCAAGCGAAGCGGAGTATAGAGTTTTATATGAGTACGCGGGACTCAAAGAAGTACTGGACTTACCGGAAAATAGAGCGAACCAAAACCTTGTGAACATGTGTTCATGCCCTGTTGACAAGCACGATTTTAAGGGCATTTATGATGTTATAGGTAATGTGTGGCAGTGGAGTAGAACGCCTATATTTGCTTATGAGGGTTTTGAAGTGCATCCTGCGTATGATGATTTTTCTACACCTACTTTTGATGGCAAACATAACATAATCTGCGGCTCTTCATGGGCTAGCAGCGGGAACCTCATTATGAAACATTCACGTTATTCGTTTAGAAAACATTTTCATCAAAACGCAGGCTTTCGTTATGTTATCGCCAATGAAACGCAGACAATTACTAAAGATATTTATGAAAGTGATGATTTGGTTTCGCAGTACTGTGAATTCCAGTATGGAGACAGACATTTTGGAGTTGAAAACTTTGCAATCAAATGTGCAGAGATAGCGTCAAAATATGCCATTAATCATACAAAAGCCTTAGACCTTGGCTGTGCGACAGGCCGCGCCACTTTTGAGCTTGCAAAAACTTTTGATGAGGTAGAAGGAATAGATTTTTCCGTGCGTTTTATTCAAGTCGGCTCGAAACTTAAATCTGAAGGTTATGCTGCGTTTAGCTCCAAAGAAGAGGGCGATTTGGTCAGTTATAAAAAAGTCACTTTGCAAGAGTTGGGATATGAAAATATCAAAGATAAGGTTTCTTTTTGGCAGGGTGACGCATGTAATCTTAAACCAAATTTTACCGCTTATGACTTGGTCATCGCGACGAACCTTATAGACAGACTTTACAGCCCGAGACTCTTTTTAGACACGATTCATGAGCGGCTAAACGCAGAAGGAGTTTTAGTTATAACTTCTCCGTACACTTGGCAGGAAAGCTCGACTAAAAAAGAGCTTTGGCTTGGCGGCTACAAAGACGAGCAGGGCAAAGAGATAAAAACTATTGATACGCTCAAAAAAGTTTTAGATGAGAGGTTTGAGCTGATTCATCTGCAAGATTTGCCTTTTGTCATAAAAGAGAGTGCGAGAAAATATCAGCACACTATTTCCCAACTCAGTGTGTGGAAAAAGAAGTGAGTTACAGCTTTCTAAACGCAGCTTCAAGAGAGAACACAAATGCGGAAAAGTATGTACTAAGAAAAAAACTTTTCGGGCGTGAAGATGTTATGCCGCTTTGGGTTGCAGATATGGACATAAACACACCTGACTTTGTTTTAAACGCAGTCAAAAAAAGGCTTGAGCATCCAATTATAGGTTACGAAGACATTCCAACGACTGCGTTTGATGCGCAATGCAGATGGATGCAAAGCGAGCACGGTGTTTTATTTGAGAGCGCAGATATGTTTTATTCGCATTCCGTCGTAGCAAGTATGAGTGTTGCCATTGAAGCTTTTAGCGATGCAGGTGATAAAATAATTGTACAAACTCCTGTGTATCCTCCTTTTTTTCATGCCGTAAAAGAACACGGGCGCCAAGTGCTGAAAAATCCTCTTCAAGAGCTTGAGGACGGAAGTTACAGCTTTGATATTGAAGATTTAAAATCCAAAATAGATGACAAAACTAAACTGCTGCTTTTGTGTTCTCCGCATAATCCTGTCGGCCGCGTTTGGAGACGAGAAGAGTTGGAGCAGATTTTGGAACTCTGTCTTGAACATAATATAGTAGTCTTTGCAGATGAAATACATTCAGATTTGGTGTATGCCCCAAATAAACATATTCCTTTTGCAGCTTTAAACGAGCGTGCGAGAGAAATAACAGTTACAACAATCGGCGTCGGAAAAACTTTCAATATGGCAGGTTTTGCCATCAGCAGTGTCGCCATACCAAACCAAGAGTTGCGAGAAAAGTTTTTAAAAGTCTATAAAAGAGTGCACTTTGCTCAAGGCAGCGTTTTGTCGCATGTAGCTTTTGAGGCTGCTTACAAAGATGGAAAGCTCTGGCTGGAAGATTTGAAAAAGCATCTTTATGAAAATTATGAGATGCTTGGAAGTTTGATTAATAAGTTTCCGAATATTCTTAAGCTAACTCCGATTGAGGGAACATATTTGGCCTGGCTTGATTGTCGTGGTATGCAGCTTGGCGATAAAGAGCTCAAAGAATTTTTCATTAACGAGGCAAAACTGGGGCTGAGCCCGGGACTGAGTTTTGGAAGAGAAGGAAGCGGTTTTATGCGCTTGAACTTTGCGCTCTCACATGCTAAAATGCTAGAAGCAGTCTCGCTGCTTGAAAATGCCTTAGAAAGAAAGTTTGGGAGAGTTTTATGATAAGAATAAACTGGGATGAATACAAAGAATATAAACGCCATAGCCATAAAGAAGATAACTTTGAGATTCTTTTAGATTTTTTTAAAAGTTTTTACAATGTAGTAAATCCCTATGATATCTATGATTCGCTGGCAGAAGATGATTTAGGGAAAATGATGCTCGAAAAACGCGATATTCGTGATGCAGAAGATATGGAAAACTATCTTTTAAAAACAAAATAATGGACTTAGAACTTTATAAAATAGAATCTTTTCTAATTAAGCACCATGTGATGAGTTTGGCTACTACGGATTTTGAAGAGCAAAGCGTCTGTTCTTTGTTTTACGCATACAATAGAGATTTTAATTCGTTCGTTGTTGCAAGCAATGAAAACACAGTGCATATGCGTCACATTCAAAGTAACAACAAAGTCTCGGGTAACATTTATCTTGAAACGAAGATGGTCGGAAAAGTTCAGGGAGTTCAGTTTAGCGGTGAGTTTTTAGAACTCACAAACGACGCTCTTGAATATGCTTATTTTAAAAAATTTCCCTACGCGCTTGCGCTTATTCCCAAGTTATGGCAAATAAAAGTGAATTATTTTAAAATGACAGACAATACTTTGGGCTTTGGAAAAAAAATTATTTGGAATGCACCTTCTCACTAAAAAGGGCACAGTCCGTTCCCGTACTTTGAAATACTACGAGGGAGGGAATATTAGCCGCTTTAAAGCCATACGCTCTGCAGCCATGCGGTTTTGAAGGTTCCCAAGTTACAAAATAGTGCTGGCATCTTCTACAATTAATTCTTTTCATAATGGCTCGTAAATTTAAGTGGCGTATTTTATCATATTAGGTAAAATAGGCAAATTAAATTAAAAGAGCCAAAATGACTCCTCTCACCGAAGGTGAAACTTTAGTGACTGAATATAATTTGGACGTATTAAAATTATATGAAATTTATTAGGAAAAGATATGGATAAATTATTACTTATGTTCCAACTCCAAGCTGAGTTGAACGAATCTACAAATGGT
Source organism: Sulfurimonas sp. (assembly GCA_013791885.1). Classification (GTDB taxonomy): domain Bacteria; phylum Campylobacterota; class Campylobacteria; order Campylobacterales; family Sulfurimonadaceae; genus Sulfurimonas. The sequence goes on from VMSZ01000031.1 coordinate 7,056, forward strand.
CCTGACTGGACTAGCGGCATCACAAAAAATAAAAAAGTCATTAATTGGCGCAGATGCATCTATATGGAATGTGCAGAGATGATAGACTCTTTTTCGTGGAAGCATTGGAAAAATATTGATCAGGAACCTGATTGGGATAATCTTCAAATTGAAGTGGTAGACGTTTGGCATTTCATTATCTCTTTGGCTATTGAAAACTATGCACAAACGCTGCGTGGAACGGTAGATACTTTGGCTTTGAATGTAGCACAACTTAAATCATTTGAGCAAATTAACACCTCAGAGACTGCGTTTGCGACTCAGGACGAAATTATTGCTAAGGTAGAGGAGCTTATGAGAATTTCACTTGACAAAGGTGACTTGAAACTTGAAGCTCTTTTTGAAAACTTTTTTGATTTGGTTCTTATGAGCGGTCTGAATTTAGAGACACTTTACAGACTCTACGTTGGAAAAAACATCCTCAATCAATTCCGCCAAGATAATGGCTATAAAGACGGAAGTTATATCAAAGTGTGGGATGGACAGGAAGATAATGTCGTTATGAAGATAATTTGGGAAGAAAATTCTGATATTAAGCCTGATATGCTTTATAGAGAACTGACAAAAACATATTTAGCATTTACAAAGAACTAAATTGAAACAGAGTGTTTTGGAGATAGAAGAGCTTTCTTTTGGATATACCAAAGATACTCTTTTGTTTGAGGGACTTTCTCTGTCTGTAAAAAAAGGTGAAATCAAGGCTATTGTTGGAGCAAGCGGTGCCGGAAAAAGTACACTTTTTGAACTTATTGTTGGAAATCTTAAACCGCTTCACGGCAATATAGTTTCATCCAGAATTTCTGAAGTTTTTCAAGACCCTTACAGCTCTTTTCATCCAAGTTATTCTCTCTTAAATCAAATAAAAGATGTGGCTGAGATAGATGAGATTGAAACTTATTTGGAGAAGATGAAGATGGACTATGCTCTTTTAAATAAGCTCCCTCATGAACTTTCCGGCGGACAGCTTCAACGTGCTTCAATACTTCGTGCTATGCTAATGAAACCCTCTCTTCTGCTCTTGGATGAACCGACATCGGCACTTGATAATGTGATTCAGCTGGAGGTTATGAGTATGCTTATAGAAAATATGAATGATATTGGTATGCTCTTAATTACGCATGACATGGAACTTGCAAAATGGTGTTCGGATGAAATTATATCCCTCTAAGAGTGTGTTAAAAATTTCCCCACATAAAATCCGCTTCCAGCCATAAATACTGTTCCTACTGCGTTTAGGGTGATATTAGCAGTGGCTAAAAAGACATGACCGCCTTGAAGAAGTAAAAGAGATTCTATAGCAAAGGTCGAATAGGTTGTTAAAGCGCCAAGAAGTCCTGTTGATAAAAATGATTTTGCTTGTATAGAGAAGACGCTTGTATACATAAAATAAGCCATCAACAAACCCATAAAAAAGCTACCCAGCAGGTTAACGCCAAGTGTTCCATAAGGGAGGTCGTGAGGTAATTTGTGAGAGATGAGACCGTTGAGGTATGCCCGAAGGACAGCTCCTATAAAGCCACCACTACCTATGGCTAGGATTGTTTGCCAACTCATCATCATACACCTTCTGCATTTTTACTCTTAAATCTTTGAGCCAATTTTCATTACTTTTATCTGCCACGAAAGAGTCCATATATATGAGTGTCAAACGTCCCGGCATATAAAAAAACTTTTTAATATCGTAATATTTTGAACTTTGTATGAGAACGACTGGTTGGACTTTGAGTTGATACTTGTCTGCTATAACCTTTGCTCCCATTTTAAAAGGAAGCATTTTTCCGGTAGTTGAACGTGTACCTTCAGGAAAAATGGTGATGACTCTGTTTTTATTCAATCTGTCTTTAGAAGCTCTGAGAAGTTTTACTAAAGAAGTTTTACTTTCTCGCTCAATAGCAATATCTTCTGGCAGTTTGAGTGCAAGTCCAAAAAAAGGAATGTCAAAAAGAGCCTTTTTTGCAACCCATGCCAAATCTTTGCCAGTACTTGTTTCCATGATTCCTATATCTAAATCACTTTGATGATTGAGCATAAACATTTGAACATCAGGGTCTTCTTTGCCTTTAACTTCAACTGAATAGAATGTGCTGAGGCGAATGAGCCAGGAGGAAAACTTTCTGGCATACGGTCTTGGAAGCAATGGATATAATATTATTGAAATTGTAAGGGCTACAATTATTATTATAGTAGCATACAGCCAACTAAGGTGTGCAAATATCTTCATTCTTAACCCAGCCTATTTGCTCGTTCGGTAGTTCTACTTTGATAAAATCTCCAACATTTCCGCCTTGAACAAAATAGTTTTCCTTGGAAGTTGTTTCAAAAATGGTGCCGTTATACACAGGAAGCAGATGTATTTTAGTCCCGGCTTTTATGCAGACATTCTCAGTAGGTTTATTCATATATGCTATATAAGCAAGAGGAAGAATAACTAAAATCAAGTAACTGTATTTTTTTCTCCAAAGAACAAAGAGAGCAAAAATTCCTGCAACTATAAGAGCAGAAACTATTTTAATGTCATCATGTGATTGATCCTGCGGTTTCAGGTCACTCTGTGTTGTGACACGATCCTCATCAACAATTATAGGAATTACAGCAGTTATAAATTTATTTTTTTTCAGATTAAAATAAGAGAATGAAAAATTCTCCAATTTTTTATCTACCACAACAAAATAAGTGATTTTGGAATGTGTGTAAGATTTTCTTACAGATTCCGTTCCCTGCTTAAAGACAGAAGAAAATTTCATTTTTTCTATAGCGCAATTATCTGCTTGTGCAACAAAAACTATAATGTTATGGTTGTGATCATAAGATGTAGTTTTGTACTCAGACAGCTCAAAAGAGTCGGCAATAATGTTAGAGAAATTTTTTGGAGGGTTTAAAGAGATGACATTTAGCTCACTTCCTGACAAAAAAGAGGGCTCAAAATCACCATCTGCTACGAGAGAGGCCTGAACATCAGGAATTCTAGCACTGGTGGAAGTTGCGAGGAGATAGAATGTATCATAAAAATACTTTCCTTTTTTCTCTCTGTTTGGTGTGTCGTTAAGAATTTCAACGCCGCTTGTTTTTGAAAAATCGTACTGAATGTCTTCAATATCTTCAACTGTTGAGAGTGATTTTATGGTAATAGTAAAAATTTCACCTTTTATTACTCTCTTTGGAGCATCGCTATAGCTAAGGTAAATAACCTTATTAGCTAAAAGCGGGGTTAAAAGTAAAAAAAGTAAAAAAAGTAATTTACTCACTATTTTAAAAACCCTTGCAGCATTTTTACACCATCATCTGAGCCAAGGATTGCTTCCATAGCACGTTCAGGGTGAGGCATAAGTCCAAATACATTTTTTTCTTTATTACATATTCCGGCGATAGAGTCGACACTGCCATTAGGATTTTTATCATTACCCTCTGCATCGCTGTATTTTAAAAGAACTTGATTATTTGCGTAGAGCTCTTTTAAACCGTTTTGATCTATATAGTAGTTCCCGTCATGATGTGCGATAGGAATATTAACAACATCGTTCTCATTAAGCTTTTCTAAAAAGATATTGTCATTATTAATAACTTTTAGGTGATGGTGTTTAGAGATAAAGTGTAGGTGCTCATTGCGTTTGAGTGCACCTGGAAGTAAACCGGCTTCTGTTAAAACTTGAAAACCGTTACAGATTCCTAAAACTTTTCCGCCTTTAGATGCATACTCTTTTACGGCCCTCATTACAGGACTGAACTTGGCAATAGCACCGCTTCTGAGATAGTCCCCATAAGAAAACCCGCCGGCTACAACTAACAAGTCTGTATCTGCTGGGATAGTTTCAGATTTATGCCAGATTATTTCTGTTGAAGCACCTAAATCTTCAAAAGCATGTTGTGTGTCATACTCACAGTTTGTGCCAGGAAATTGAAGTATGCTTACTTTCATTTTACTAGCTCTATCTCATAGTCTTCAATAACTGTATTTGCTAAAAGATCTTCACACATCTGTGTTACATCTTTTCTTGCTTTTACTTCGTCTGTAGTCTCAAGGTTGAGGATTATCTGTTTGCCTACGCGAACATCACTCACACCTTCAAAGTGCAAAGAGTCTAGTGCGTGATGCACAGCTTTCCCTTGAGAGTCTAAAACGCCAGCTTTTAAAGATACATTTACTATTACTTTCATTATGAATTTATTCCTTAATTTTATTTTCTAATTTACTTATTTGCTTAGGATACGGTTAAGAACTTGTTCGTAAGCGACTTTTAAGCCGCCAAGGCCTTGACGGAATCTGTCTTTGTCCATTTTTTCGCCGCTTTGCATATCCCAGAAACGGCAATTGTCCGGAGATATCTCATCGATAAGAATGATGTTTCCGCTGCTGTCTTTTCCAAACTCAAGTTTAAAGTCAACAAGCTTTAATCCTTTGCCCGCAAAATAAGGTTTTAGAATGTCATTAACCTGTCTTGCCATACGACGAAGTTTGTCTAACTCATCTTGGTAATCAACCAAGCCTAAGATAAGAGCATGTTGGTCATTAAGTTTTGGATCACCCAAGGCATCATTTTTGAAGTCAAATTCAACCAATGTAAAAGGAAGTACCATACCGTCTTCTATTCCAAGATTGCGCGAAAGACTTCCAGTCGCAATATTGCGTACGATAACTTCAATAAGTATTACATCTACTTTTTTGTGAAGCATATGATTGTCATCCAACATTTTTACAAAGTGAGTCTGTATGCCATTCGCTTCTAGAAGTTTAAAAAGTTCAGTAGAAATCTTGTTGTTAAGTGCACCTTTTCCAGCTTCACTAGATTTCTTTTCGCCATTAAACGCAGTTAAGTCATCTTTGAATTCTGAAATAACTAAATTTTCATCATCTGTCAAATACAGCTTTTTTGCTTTTCCTTCGTACAACAACTCTCTTTTTTCCATTTTTACTATCCTCTCATGATTACTAAAGCTTTTAGGATGCCTAGGGCTTCTTTTAATTGAATGTCTTTATTGAGCATTTCTGGCGTAATTATATCTTTATTATCTTTTTTATCTTCTTTATCTTTCTTTGCTGTACCATTATTTTCATCAATTTTGTCAAGCTCTTCTTCGAGATGTTTCTTTAAATCTGCCTCTTTGATTGAAAATTCATTTGCACTGCTTTTCACTTCGCCTGGCAGTACTTCAATATCTGGTTTTACTCCAACTGCTTGGATTGTACGTCCGCTTGGAAGGTAGTATCGTGCAATAGTAAGCTTTATAGCTTCTTCTTCTGTTACAGGAAGGACTACTTGTACACTTCCTTTTCCAAAAGTATTTTCACCTACTAAAATTCCGCGTTTATGATCTTGAAGCGCACCGCTCACAATCTCAGAAGCACTTGCACTTCCACCATTTATAAGTACAACCATCGGTACTTTAGTGATAGTTTTGTGTTTAGAGGCTGTATAGGTTTTTTTGTCTATTTCAGTTCTTCCTTTTTGAGAAACTATATCTCCGCTGTCCACAAAAAGATCTACCAAATCAACAGCCTGATCTAAAAGACCACCGGGATTATTTCTTAAATCAAGAATAATTCCTTTGGTACTTGCTTTTCTCTTGTTTATCTCTTTCGTGACATCTTCAGCTACTTTCTTATCAAAACTAGTCACACGTATATAGAGATACTCATCACCTATTGTTTTGGCATAGACAGATTCTATGGTGATGATAGCTCTAACAATATGAATGTTTAAAGGTTTCATTTCATCTTTGCGAATAATAGTTAAATCAATGCCTTCACCAACCTTTCCTCTCATTCTCGATACAGCATCATCGATTGTCATACTAATTGTAGATTCTTCATTTATTTTTAAGATAATGTCGCTCGATTTTAGTCCGGCTTTGTCTGCTGGTGTTCCTTCAATTGGAGCAATAACAGTAAGAGCACCGTCTCTGATTCCTACGGTAATGCCAAGTCCGCCAAATTCACCTTCTGTCTGCACTTTTAGCTTTTTGTAATCCTCTTGTGTAAGGTAATTGGAATGTGCATCAAGGTTTGTGAGCATTCCCTTTAGCGCTTTGTCCATAAGCTCTTCAATAGTAACATCGTCTACATTATACTGCTCAACGATACTGATAACCTTTGTAAACTTCGCTAAAGACTCAAGTCTGGAAGCCTCTGTGCTTTTTTTTGCGGTTTCTTCTTTTGCAAATAAATTATTTGAAAAAAAGAGGGTTATTGTAAGACCGACAGTTGCGAATCCGAGTGTAATGTATTTTTGTTTTTTCATAATTTATCCATTAATAATATAAGAAGGGAAATTATAGTTAAAAGTGGTTTAAATAACAAATTTATATTATTTCTATATAATGGCAAAGAAATTCATAAATAGGCAAAGTATGAAAAATATCATTTTGATTGGATTTATGGGTGTTGGAAAAGGCAGTGTCGCGAGAGAGGTAGTGAAAAATTCCCGTTATGTTGCCATTGACACAGATGACTTGATTGAAAGTATGGAAAACAGAAAAATTAAAAAGATTTTTGAGCAAGAAGGTGAAGCATATTTCCGAGAGTTAGAAAAAAATATCTCTGTTTGGCTGGAAAAAAGTGTTAAAAACACTCTTATATCAACCGGCGGGGGATTTTATAAGGTGAAAAATCTGAAAAAAATCGGAACAGTTGTTTTTTTGGATTCGCCTTTTGAAGAAATATTCAAACGTATAGAAGACCATCCCAATGCCAAAAGTAAGCTCAAAAAAAGACCGCTTTTAAGTAATCTGAGCGAAGCTAAAAAGCTGTATGATATGAGAAGACCGGAATATTTGGCTTTAGCTGATATAGTTATCGATGTAACAAACAAAAGTGTGCAAGAGTGCACAAAAGAATTATTAAAAAAGGTAGCAAAAAATGCGTAAGATATTATTATTTTTGGCTTTGCTGTGTACAACTTCGCTTATGGCGGCAGATATACATTGGGCAAAAGATTTCAAGAGTGCAATCAAAGAAGCAACAAAGCAAAACAAGCCAGTACTGTTTGTCTTTTCACGTCATTCATGTAAATACTGTGTAATCTTGGAAGAGACGACATTTAAAGATGCAAAGGTAATTGAGGCACTTAACAGAGACTATGTAGCAGTCACCTCTTATACCGACGAGAGAGACTATACTCCAGATGAACTCATTAGACCAGGAACCCCGACACTTTGGTTTTTACTGCCAAACGGTGAACCAATGTTTCAACCTTTAATGGGCGCTGTTGATGCAGAAAACTTCTTAAAGGCACTTGCCATTGTCAAAGAAGAATTTGATACTATGAAAACGGAAAAACAAAAATGATATTTGTAAAAACAAGTGATATAAACTTTCAGGAAAATTTTGAGGAACTTCTCGGCCGCGGCAAGATGGATATGGCTCATGTAAGTACAATAGTAGGCAATATCATAGATGAGATTAAACTTGAGAAAAATGGTGCACTTAAACGTCATATAGCCAAGTTTGACCATTGGACACCAGAGAATGACTCAGATTTAAAAATTTGCACAGACTCAATGAAAGAAGCGTATGAGGCACTTGAGCCTAAACTCAAAAGTGCACTCCATTTAGCGTATGACAGAATTAAAGTTTACCACGAAAAACAGAAACCAAAATCATGGTTTGATGATGAAGCAAACGGCACTATTCTTGGTCAAAGAGTGACAGCGGTTGACAGTGCTGGACTTTACATTCCCGGTGGAAAAGCGGCATATCCGTCTTCGCTTTTAATGAATGTAATCCCTGCGCAAGTTGCAGGAGTTGAGAAGATAATTGTTTGTACGCCAACACCGGACAATGAGCCAAACGCACTTTTGCTTGCTGCATGTCACTTATGCGGGGTAAGTGAAGTTTATAAAGTCGGTGGAGCAAGCGCCATTGCTGCCATGGCTTATGGAACTGAGACTATCCCAAAAGTGGATGTTATAACAGGACCGGGAAATATTTTTGTTGCAACAGCAAAAAAAATGGTTTTTGGGGATGTCAATATAGACATGATAGCCGGGCCGAGTGAAATTGGGATTTTAGCGGACGAGAGCGCAAACCCAAATCACTTAGCTATAGATATGCTCTCTCAGGCAGAGCATGATGAAATGGCGAGTTCTATCTTAATAACACCATCACTCAAACTTGCAGAGGAAGTGCAAATAGAGCTGGAAAATTGGCTCAAAAAACTTCCGCGCGAAGAGATAGCACGAAAATCAATAACGGAACGCGGGGCAATAATAATTGCGAAAGACATGGATGAGGCTATAAAACTTATGAACGATATTGCCCCTGAACATTTGGAGGTGTGTACAAACTCGCCTTTTGAACTTTTACCTGCGATTAAACATGCCGGTGCAATCTTTTTGGGGCACAATACGCCAGAAGCAATCGGGGATTATGTGGCTGGACCAAACCACACACTTCCAACAGGTGGAACTGCAAAGTTTTATTCTCCGCTTGGAGTGGAAAATTTTATGAAAAAGACATCCATCATCGCATTTTCTAAAAAAGCAATAGATGAAATAGGTGAAGCGTGTGCACTTATAGCAAACACTGAAGGTCTTACCGCGCATGAACAATCTGTTCGAGTAAGAATGAGCAAGTAATATTTTTTTATAAGAAAAAACTATACTTTTATGTGTAAAATGCCTCTGTAATATTTCAATACAAAGGCAAAAACACATGTTACATCCAGCAGCAGCCCATTTTGCAGTGGCACTTCCAATAATTTCTTTACTTTTAGGGATAGCTTATTTAGTTAAACCAAGTGAGTTGATGTCAAAAATATCAACACGTTTTATGGTTTTTGCAGCCATATTTTTAGTTGCAGCTTTTTTTACAGGCAAAGCAGATGGCGGCGAAGCTTATATCCTTCTTCCAGAGTTGGGGCAGGCACTTTTGAGAGATCACAAAGATTTTGGCCTCTATCTTACAATCGCTATGGGTATTGCGGCACTTGTCAAACTTTTTGGATGTTTTACAAAAAGAATCAAAGCGGAAATTTTTTCTATTATTTTACTTGCAATAATAGCTGGCGGGATTTTGTATCAAGGGAAAATAGGCGGTGAACTCACTTATACTTATGGTGCTAATGTAGAACAACATTCGGACGGTATGGATTGTTTGGCAGATCCATCAGACTTTATAGAGGAAAAGGAGTAGCCTTCTTCCTTCTAGAAATGTAATCGCACGCAACAGATTTTCTTACTTTTTAAGTTGGAAAAGTATATCCGCAAATTTTCAAAATTCTTCTAGCAGCTTTTTTATAATAAATTATTAGATTTTCAAATCTACCCAGAGATAAGATTTTATCAAAAAATTGTCACTTATTTATTACTACTTTAAGGTTTCTTAGATACCATTTTCACAGTGAAGACGCCCTGTCAGCAAAGATAAGGGCTTCTTTTAAAATAGATTAGTCGAAGTTATCAATCTTAATAATTTGCCGTTTATAAAAAAGGCTAAAGGAGAATATATGCAATTAGGTTTCCTAGTTGATTTACATCTGTGTATGGGATGTAAAGGATGTGAAATCGCATGTAAAGTGGAAAATGAAGTACCACTAAGTACATGGAGATTACGTGTAAAATACGTGGATGTGGGAACTTTTCCTGAAACGAAAAGAACTTTTACACCTCTTAGATGTAACCACTGTGAGAATGCTCCATGTGAGAGAATTTGTCCAGTTTCTGCACTTCATTACCTCGAAAATGGTATTGTAAACATAGATAAAGAAAGATGTATCGGTTGTGCAGGTTGTGTTATGGCTTGTCCTTACGGTGCTATCTATATAGACCCACAAACGCAAACAGCCGACAAATGTACATATTGTGCACACCGTGTTGCTTCAAGCATGATGCCGGCTTGTGTTGTTGCGTGTCCGGTTCAAGCAAATATTTTTGGTGATTTAGATGATCCAACATCAAATATCTCTAAATATATTTCACATAATCAAGGGAATGTTCAAGTGCGTAAGCCTGAAAAAGGAACAAATCCTCATCATTATTATGTAAATGGCGGAAATGTTACATTAAACCCACTTGCTTCTCAAAGAGAAGAGGGTCACTCTTTATTTACTAAAATAACAACACTTCCAGTAGGAGGGCACCACTAATGGCGGCACATGAAATATTAGCGGCTACGAATGCCGTAGTTACTCTAGACGTAGCAATACCTGGTATAGTTTGGCCATGGTTGGTAACAGTAAACATGTGGGCGAAAAGTATCGGTACAGGTGTAATTTTTATGCTTTTCCTGCTTATTAGAAAATACCCTGATCAGGTAGAAAAATTGAGATTTCCTACAACAGTAGTTTCTATAATTTTTATCCATATTTTCTTGCTTTTTACATTGGCGGATTTGCATCAGCCATTTAGAATGTGGCATATATTTTTCTATCCTCATTTGAATTCTGCAATTACAGTAGGTGCATGGATGGCGACAGCTTTTGTTGGTCTTCTTTTCTTACTTGCGTTTTTATCATTTATTAAAAAAGATAATGCTGCTTTTGACAAAACACTGACGTGGGTGACAATTCTTGCTATCCCTGTAACACTTTACACGGCAGGACTTATGTCTCAGTGTACTGCACGTGAACTATGGCAAATGCCGACAGAATCTGCTCAAATGATTTTTGCAGCACTTCTTTCGGGTTCTGCATTTATGATTTTGATGAGCGGTTCGAAGCTTAATTATGAAGCAAAGAAAACTTTGGGTGTTGTGCTTGGATTAAGTGCATTTATGTCATTTACTCTTTATATGTCAGAGTACATTTTTGGCCCAATGAAAGCTGAAGAAGTTGCAGCAGTTCTTGAATACATCAAAGGCGATGGACCATATACAGTAATGTTCTGGTTAGGCCAATGGATAGCTTACCTTTTACCGATGGTGCTTATTTTATTAAGCAGAGTGAGTAAAAGTGAAAATATTTTAAAACTTGCAGCTATTTTAGCATTAGCAGGTCTGTGGTTAGTTAAACATGTTTGGCTGATGATTCCACAATTATTACCAATGAGTTAAGGAGAAATATTAATGTATTTACAAAGTAGAAGAACATTTTTAAAAGGCGCTGCGTTTACTGTTGCAGGCGCCGCAATTGCAAAGGGCGTTTTTACAACAGACGTACTTGCAGAATCTGTTGAGCAAAGCAAATTTACAAACACTCCGGACTCATTATCATTCTATCCTCCGATGGAAGAGTGGAATGACTTCAAAGAGCTTGACGGTGATGACTGGAAAAGAGGCGGTATTGACCGTAAAGGTGTTAGAAGTGAATCTAACCCTGATGGTATTGAAGTTAATGATTATATGATTGTTCCGACTGCGTGTTCAAATTGTGAAGCTTCATGCGGTATTACTGCATGGATTGACAAAAAATCATTTACAGTTAAAAAGTATATGGGTAACCCTCTTCATCCGGCATCTCGTGGACGTAACTGTGCAAAAGGGTATGCATCACAATCACAAATGTACGATCCGGATCGTATAGCATTCCCACTCAAGCGTGCTCCAGGTTCAGCTCGTGGCGAAGGTAAATGGATTCGTACTACATGGGATGAAGCAATGACTACCATTGGTAAGAAAATGGCTGATACTATTGAAAAAGGCGATGAGCTTTCTAAAAAATCAGTTATGTTTCACGTTGGCCGTCCAAATGAGAACGGATTTGTTCCTAAAATCTGGCATACACTTGGCCTCGATGCGTATAACTCACATACGAACATCTGTTCATCTGGTGGTCGTACACCGACTATTCAATGGGCAAATGATGACAGAACGTCTCCAGACTGGGCAAATGCGAAACTAGTTTTCTTGAACTCGTCTCACGCTGCTGATGCTGGCCACTATTTCCAACAATCTGCGTCTTTCATTGCCGATGCAAGAGCAAAGGGTGCAAAACTTGTAGTTATGGATCCTCGTATGTCTAACTCTGCAGGTATGGCAGATTTATGGATTGCTGCTTGGCCTGGAACAGAGCCGGTTATTTACCTTTACTTAGCGCAAAGAATGTTGCAAGAAGGAAAAGTAAATAAAGCGTTCGTGAAAAAGTGGCTTAACTGGGAAGTTATGCTTGACAATAAAAAATACCTAGAGTTTATGGTTGAAAAAGGCTATCTTTCTAAGGTTCCTGCAGGTAATGATTTTAATGCATTTATGGACCTATTAAAAGAGTTATATGCTCCATATACTTTAGATTATGCAGTTAAAGAAACACATGTACCGGCTTATAAGCTGGAAGCACTGTATGATATGTTTATATGGGCTGGTACATCGATATCTACATACTTCTGGCGTGCTGCTGCTGCGGGTAACCGTGGTGGATGGATGAGCGGTAGAACTGGTTACCTTTCTCTTGCTCTTCGTGGTGCAATCGGACCAGAGGGTGGTACATTCTTCCACCACTGGCATGTTATTTCTGTTGCAGGAAAAGGTGGCTCAGCTACCGTTGGTCAAGGACCTCGCGGTGCTGATATTCCTAAAGTTGATGTATATAATGAACTTACTTGGCCACCTGAATGGCCTCTTTCAACATATGAAATGTCATATCTTTTACCACACTTACTCAGTGACAAAGAGTGGCAAGATAAATGGAGAGCCAAAGGATTAAGTGTTCCTCAAAAGCTTTCAGTCTACATCCCTCGTATGTACAATCCAGTTTGGATTAATCCGGATGGATTCAGATGGATAGAAACACTCAAAGATGAGTCTAAAATGGAGCTTACTATGAATCTTTCTCCTGTATGGAGTGAGACGAACTGGTATATGGATTATATCCTTCCTGTTGGACTTGCTGGTGAGAGACATGACCAACACTCTGAGGCTACTATGCCTGCACGTTGGACATCATTCCGTCAACCGGTTATGAGAGTTGCATTAGAAAAAGCTGGATGGAAACCAAAGAATCCTAACCGTGCTACACTTGAGGCACATATAAAAGCCGGTCTTGGTGAAGTTTGGGAAGACAATGAGTTTTGGTTTGACTTGTGTGTGAACTATATTGATCCAACTGGTAAATTAGGTATCAAAAAAATGTGGCAGTCTAAAAAAGACCCAAGTCGTCCTGTTACTATTTCTGAGTGGTATGATGCTGCGTTTGGTGACAACTTGCCAAATCTTAAAGCAACAGCAACTGCGGATGAGAGATATAAAAACTCTGAATTCCCAGTGTATGAATACATGAGAGATCACGGCGCTTGGATGGAAGAGAATAATATCTATTCAGCACAAGAGCGTGAACTTAAAGATGATGGGGAAAATTATATTTCTCATGGACATAAGTATCCTAAACATGAGGTCTCAACAAATAAACGCACAGGTGTTATGTCTGTTGAGCATCATGGAAAGAAAACATCAATCGGTATTGAAATCGATGGTGTAAAAATGGAAGGTTTTGCGACACTTGACAAGAAACTTGACTTTTTCTGTGAATGGCTTGCAGATGATTGGAAATGGCCTGAGTATGCAATTCCATTCTACCCAAGAAGTGAAGAAGAGAAAAAATCAATGACGCACATTGTTTCTCATGTTAATCACTCTTTTATGACAGAGAAAAACTCGTATGCATTAAATACAGTATTCCGTTTACCGTACAATATTCATACACGTTCAGCAAACTCTAAACACTTAATGGAAATCTCGCAAAATCACGACCCGATTTGGATTTCAACTCCAGATGCGGCACGTCAAGGCTTTAAGCGTGGTGATGCAATTCGTGTAAACATTGTAGACAGTCTTACAGGTTTGGCTTCAGGTTATTTTGTAGCTATGGCTGTACCTACTGAGGGTGTGCTCCCGGGAACACTAGCATGTTCACACCACGGGGGGAGATGGAAACTTGTAAATTCTGTTACTATTCCAAATGGTATTACAGACGGTAAAGTAGATTCTCAGCCTGTTGCACGCAACATGAACGATCCTAAATTTATGGCTCATTCACCTGAAAATGCAGGTCAAGAAGGCGCACAAATTAAGATTGAAGATTACAGCGGAACAAGCGGTATCAACAGTTTTGGTGTACCTACTGCTGAACTTCAAATGGATGGAAAAGAGGGTAAACTTAAGTATGTAAATGGTATTCACCCTTTCCATGCAGAGAGATTTGCTGATTATAACCGTGACAGCGGAAACATTTGGTGGGATGGTTTAAGCGGTTCATGGCAAAACTCTGTGGCTGCTCCACATCCGGATCCAATTTCAGGTATGCATTGTTGGCACCAAAAAGTTATTTTAGAGCCTGCACAGCCGGGTGATAAAATAGGTGATATTTATGCAAATTATGAAAATAATTTCAAAGTATATCAAGGATGGAGAGACCAGTTGACTCGCGGTTTGGATGACAATTCAACTAAACGCCGTCCACAGCACATTAAACGTCCGTGGGTACCACTTTCAGATAAAGCTTATGCTGTAAATTTTAAATAATAGTTCCTCAATTTTTAGTATGTAGGTTTATCCTACATACTATTCCTGCTTTTTATATGTCCAACTTCTTTAAACTTAACTTCAACGAAAATTGTTTTCTACTTCTCTTTATTTATAATGATTTGCTAATATTTCCTAATTTTATTAAGGATAACACATGCAAAATCGTATTTTAAATTTTGTACAAGATGCAAAATTTCAAAACTTTATTATTACGCTTATAATTATTAATGGGATAACGATGGGTATGGAGACTTCTAAAAGTATTTCGCATAGTTACGGCTCATTTTTAAATCTATTTGATAGTTTCGTTATAGCTGTATTTACGGTAGAAATAATATTGCGTATTTACGCACATCGTATGGCTTTTTTTAAAGATGCTTGGAGTCTGTTTGATTTTACTATTGTAGCTATATCGCTGATACCTGCAAGTGCAGGATTTGAGATACTGAGAATTTTGAGAGTTTTAAGATTATTTAGACTTATAACAGTAGTTCCTCAGATGCGAAAAGTTGTCATGGCACTGGTAAGTGTAATTCCGGGAATGGCTTCAATAGCTGGATTATTAAGTCTATTCTTCTACATTTTTGCGATTATGGCAACTAAATTGTACTCAGAAGGTTTTCCTGAGTGGTTTGGAAGTTTAGGCAGCTCATTTTATACTTTGTTTCAAATCATGACACTTGAATCATGGTCTATGGGCATTGTAAGACCTGTCATGGAATCAAATCCATACGCATGGTTATTCTTTATACCATTTATATTTGTCGCAACATTTATTATGATTAATTTAATAGTAGCGGTAGTTGTGGATGCAATGGCTGAAATAAACAAAAAAGATGAGATAAAAGTATTGGATGAAGTGCATAATCATGATGACAAAATACATAGAGATATGCTTGAGCTTAAGCAGCAGATAAATGAATTAAAGGGACTTTTAATTGCTAGAAGCTAGCCCATAGCATTCTTAGCCACAAGCCAAGTGTGCTTGTGTATCCAACCTCACTAAAAACTAAATTCTTCTCTTTGTCATAAATAAAAGTTGTAGGAAATGCAGCAATATTAAACTCACTTGAAATAAAGCCGCTGCTATCATTTATCACATTAAAATCTAAGTCATTTTCTTTTAAATATTGTTTTATATCGGCATCTGAACCTGATTTCACTGCTATTGTAAGAACTTCATAGTGTTTTGAGAGCATTTGTATATTTGAAGCTTCAAGCTTGCATGTAGGACACCATGTTGCCCAAAAATGGACAAGTAGAGGTTTGTTGTTTAATGCGTAGCTTTTATTGTCAATAAGTTTAATATTAACTAGAGTAAGAGCTGATTTGGGTAAGTCACTGCTTTTATAAAGACTGAGAATATTGGCTAATAATGTCATAACGACTATGAAGAGTATTATTTCTTTTACATATGAGAGAAGTTTCTTTTTCATTTATGGCTCGATTGAAGTAAATTTTTATACAATTACTTTACAGTAATGTAATACATTAGAGATATTATTATAAAAATACTAAGGAAAAAGAATGATTAAATTTATTGGCTCGTCATTGTTGGTGCTATTATTGTCAGGTTGTGGCCTGGAAAAAAGTGCAAGTGTTCCGCAAAAAGCTTTTCAAACAGTTACAGAACAAGAGGCAATTTTGCTTCAAGATGGAAAAGAAAAACGCTACTGTTCCCGATGTGGAATGGATTTGGTGCGTTTTTATAAAACAAATCACGCGGCAGAACAAGATGGAAAAGCAGTGCAATATTGCTCAATTCATTGTCTGGAAGAACATCTGGGTCAGGGTGTGACACTAAAGAATCCAAAAGTAGTTGATGTGAGTACATTAAAATTTATATCTATTGCTGATGCATTTTATATTGTAGGAAGCTCCAAACGCGGAACCATGACTCGTGTGAGCAAATATGCCTTTTCAAATCTTGAAGATGCGAAAAAATTTCAAAAACTTTACGGTGGAGAGATAATGGATTTTAATGGTGCACATGAAAAAGCTAAAGAAGATTTTAGGTAAGTGAATGAAAGGGGTTCGCTAAATAAAACAAGGTAAGCCCCTGTTTTATCTAGCAACGCTGAGAGAGGATATTTACTCTATCTCAGCATCGATAACGTCGTCATCTACTTTTTTCTTTTTAGTGTCAGCTTCACCTGCTTCACCGCCTTGCTCTTGTTTGTACATTTGCTCAGCCATTTTGTGAGAAGCTTCTGTTAAAGTTTTTACTTTTGCTTCAATTTGCTCTTTTGTTGCGTTTGCATCTTTAAGAATCTCTTTAAGTTCAGTAATCGCAGTTTCAATTTTCGCTTTTTCTTCTGCTTCGATTTTTTCACCCATCTCAACTAAAGATTTTTCAGTTTGAGCAATAAGCGCATCTGCTTGATTTTTTAACTCAACAAGCTCTTTTCTTTTCGAATCTTCCGCTTTGTGCGCTTCAGCATCTTGAACCATTTTGTTAATCTCTTCTTCGCTCAGACCTGATGAACCGCTGATAGTGATTGACTGAGATTTGCCAGTTCCTTTGTCAGTTGAACTTACAGTTAAGATACCGTTCGCGTCAATGTCAAAAGTAACTTCAATCTGAGGCACACCACGTGGTGCAGCTGCAATGTTTCCAAGTTCAAATAAACCAAGAGATTTGTTGTCTTTTGCGAACTCTCTCTCACCTTGAACAACCGAGATGCTTACGGCTGGCTGGTTGTCTTCTGCAGTTGAGAAGATTTGAGATTTTTTAACAGGGATAGTTGTCCCTTTTTCGATGATTTTAGTCGCAACACCGCCTAAAGTCTCAATCCCAAGTGAAAGAGGCGTAACATCTAAAAGAAGAACATCTTTAACATCTCCTCTTAAAACACCACCCTGAATAGCAGCCCCTGCGGCAACAACTTCATCAGGATTGACACTTTTGTTCAATTTTTTACCGTCAAAGTAAGCTGAAACCATCTCTTGAGCCAATGGAACACGGATAGAACCACCAACCATGATTATCTCTTTGATAGCGTTTTTGTCTAAGCCAGACTCTTTCATCGCTGTTTTGATATGGTCAATAGTCTCTTTTACAAGAGTTTCAATCATACCTTCAAACTTAGCACGAGTAAGCTTGATAACAAGGTGTTGAGGTCCAGCTTCTGTCATAGTGATAAATGGTAAGTTAATCTCTGTCTCAGTTGAACTTGAAAGTTCTTTTTTAGCATTCTCAGCAGCATCTTTAAGACGTTGAAGCGCCATTTTGTCATTTTTTAGATCAATACCGTGTGTGTTTTTAAACTCTGCGTTTAGATAATCAACGATTTTGTTGTCAAAGTCGTCTCCACCTAAGAATGCATTTCCGTCAGTTGAAAGAACTTCAAATGTACCATCAGAAATTTCTAAAACAGTAACGTCAAATGTTCCACCGCCAAGGTCGTATACAAGAACGTTTTCTTCAGCTTTACTCTCAAGACCATAAGCAAGTGCAGAAGCAGTTGGCTCGTTGATAATACGTAAAACATTCAGACCAGCGATTGTTCCGGCATCCTTTGTCGCTTTTCTTTGTGCATCATTGAAGTATGCAGGAACTGTAATAACAGCGTCCGTTACAGTTGAACCAAGGTAAGCTTCTGCGTCTTCTTTGAGTTTGCTCAAAATTTTCGCTGAAATTTCCTGTGGTGTGTAAATTTTACCGGCAACATCAACTGCAGCCATTCCGTCTTTGTCAACTATGTTGTAAGTTACTTTGTCGTGAGCCGCTTTTGCGTTTTCTTCACTCATCATAAGACCCATAATTCTCTTGATTGAAGAGATTGTTTTGTTTGGGTTTGTGATTGCTTGACGTTTTGCAGGATCTCCTACTAAAACCTCACCTTTGTCTGTAAACGCAACTACTGAAGGCGTTGTGTTTTTTCCCTCTTTATTTGGGATAACTTTCGCTTCTCCACCTTCATATACTGCAACACATGAATTTGTTGTTCCTAAATCTATACCGATAACTTTTGACATATTATTTCCTTAATTTTATTTTTGTTTTTATATTTTACTCTGACTCGTTAGAGTCAAGCTTTTTCTCGTTCCCATGCTCTGCGTGGGAATGCCCATATTTATTTATATTGTGTGAATTAATTCGCCACAACAACCATTGCTTCACGCAATGGTCTTTCTTTATATTTGTAACCCGTTTGAAAAGTTTGAACTATTTGGCCGCTTGGAACATCGGCACTGTCTACACTTTGAATAGCATTGTGAATGTTTGGATCAAACGGTTCATCGTGAGATACCATCGTAACACCATGCTTTTCTAAAGCTGTTAAGAGTTGTTTATGTGTAAGTTCTATCCCTTCTTTGAGCTTTGCGAACAACTCCTCCGGATTTGCATCCATATTTGCTGAGTGAAGTGCACCTTGCAGTGAATCCATTACCGGAATCATGTCTTTGGCGAATTTCTCATTTGAATACTCAACCGCCGTGTATTTCTCACGTTCAAGTCTTTTTTTGATATTTTCAAAATCAGCATGAACACGCGCATACTTTTCTTTAAGAGCAGTGAGTTCTTCTTGCAGAAGATTAAACTCATTCTCTACAGCTACAGCTTCTGCCTCAGCTTCGTCATTCTTTAACTCTTGCGTTTGAAGGTTTTCTTCATTTTCAAGAGTTGAATTTGTTTGTTCTTCATCTTGTTTTGTCATAGTAGTTAAATTGCTCCTTTTTAAAAGTTGGAGTAATTATACATATTGAGTGTAACAATGTCAAGTGTATATTGAATAATTTTACTAAGTAAAGTTTAGTCTAATACTATCAAGTATGATTTTAGTTCATTTGTTTGTACTTCATTAAAGTAAGCTAGTGTATCATTAGAGAGGTAAATAAATGTATAGGAGCCAAGAGATATGAAATATTTAGCAGGGTTTATTGGCCTGGTGGCCGTTGTGATTGTAGGAATATACGTTCTTGCATTTACACCGTTTGGAAACGCAATTGTGGCGCCGATAATTGAGTCAAAAATACAGCAAGAGACAAAACTCGAGAGTAAATTAACTACTTTTAGATTGAGCATGAGTGATTTTGAGCTTGTATTAGAGCTTAATCCAGGAAATACAGTTCAAGCAAATGGAAATTTTTCTCTTTTTTCAAAAGTATTTGACGTCGCATACAGAGTCAGACTCGATAAACTGAATGATTTGCAAACGCTTACACAAACGCAGCTTGTGGGAACTCTTTTTACGGAGGGAACTGCAAAAGGAGACATGGCGTTTATGACAATAGAGGGAGTGAGTGACCTTGCAAAAAGTGAAACTACTTACCATGTAGAGCTCACAGAATTAAGTCCAACCTCAATTATTGCGAAAGTAAAACAGGCAGATTTACTCACTTTACTTGGTATGATTGGGCAAAAGCCTTATGCAAGTGCACAAGTGGATTTGGACGTAGATTTTAAAAATATCATGCCTCATGCCCTTGATGGAATGATAACACTTCAAACGCAACAAGGGAAAGTCGATACGAAGCTTATGAAAAGTGATTTTAATGTCACAATGCCTGAAATGGCGTTTAGCATGAACTTAAATGCGAAACTTGAGCGAGAGAGAATAGATTATGACTATGCGCTGAGTTCAAATTTGGCAAAAATAACTTCATCGGGTAAAGTTCTTCCCGAACCTCTCTCAGTGGACTTGAAATACGGAATAGATGTTCAAGAACTTGCAGTTTTTAAACCTATTACAAATGGACCTCTTCGCGGACCAATGAAGCTTTATGGAAATGTAAAAGGAACAAAAGAGAGTATGAAAGTTGACGGTAAAAGTGATTTTTCCGGTTCAGATACAAGCTTTCAAGCCTTATTGAAGGATTTTGAGCCAATAACACTTGAAGCAAAAATGAAAAATCTTAAACTTGAAAAAGTTTTGTATATGCTTGATCAGCCACACTACGCAGATGGCGTTTTGTCACTTGATGTAGATCTCTCTGATGCAAGAAGCAAAAGCCTCAAAGGGAGTGTTAAAACAACCATTATAAATGGTTTATTGGACTCCAAATACATGAGTAAAGCCTATGCGTTTAAAAGCGAGATGCCACGCACTATTTTTGACCTGACTACAAGCAGCGTTTTAAACGCGAACATTATTGACACAAAGGTTACACTTAATTCTAATCTTGCTACATTAAATATGCAAAAAGTTCATTTTGATATGAGCGATGCTTCGCTAAGTACAGATTATAAACTCTCTGCACAAAACTTGGATGCGTTTTATTTTGCAACACAAAGACATATGCGCGGAGGGATTGTGGCTGATGGGGTATTCAAGCAAGCTAAAGATTTGGACTTGAGCATACACTCTAATATAGCCGGCGGAACAGTAGAAGCAAATCTTCATAATGATGATTTTAAAGCGGAATTAAAATCGCTGCAAACTTTAAAGCTTTTAAATATGTTCATCTACCCTGAAATTTTTCAAGCTTCGATGAACGGAACACTGACATATAATTTACTTCAGGAAAAAGGAAATCTAAACGCAAATCTTTTAGATGGAGTCTTTACTAAAAATGAGATATTTACGCTCATTAAACAGTATGGTGTACTTGATATGTATGAAGAGAGATTTAAAGGCGAGGTAAATGCAAATATCAACAAAGAGTTTATTGTGGCATCTTTGGAGCTTCTATCTAATAAATCTTCTATAAAAACAAAAAATACAAAATTGAATTCTAAAACGAAAGAGATAGACTCAAATCTTGATTTAGTGGTGAATAATAATCCTATCTCTGCTTCTATTAAAGGAAGAACTGATGCGCCTAAAGTTTCGGTAGATTTAGAAAAATTTATGAAGTCAAAAGCAGGGGATGCAGTGAAAAAAGAGGTGAATAAATTCCTAAAAGGGCTCTTTTAGACTATCGAAGAAGAGCTTTTAGTTCTTCTTCGTTCTGCGCAAAATCTATCTGTTCTATTTTGCCATCTTTTAGATGGAGGATGGTAACTGCGTTTTCTTCATATGGCAGGGCAAGGTTATAGACTTCATCGTAACTCAAAAGAATTTCATGTTTATAGTCTCTCATTCTTGGAAGCACAAAGAGGTTGAGTATTCCAGAAGGCACTTGTGAGACATCGACGAGCATTTGTGTATCGCTTTTCATGCCAAATTTTTCAAAATACTTATTTGCAAGGCGTGTAGTTTCTTTGTCCCAGGTAATAGCCAAAACACCGTCTTCAAATAATAATATTTTTTTTTCATGCTGCGAGACGAGTGCTATAGGTTTTGTGAAATCTCCTACCTGCAGCATTTGAGCGCTTAGAAGCAGAGGTAAAAAGAGGCAAAAAAGTTTCTTCATAGTTTTCCTTAGATGCCAACATCGGCAAGCGTTAAACAAAAAAGGACATCTTTTTTATTTGCTCGCATCATCTGTATGGCTTGGGTAAGTGTTGAACCTGTTGTGATTATATCATCTACTAAAATAACTTCTTTTTCTTTAAAATTTTTTATTTCAAAATTTCTAGGATTTAGAAGCCTGAATTCTCTGCTTTTTCCAGAGTAAGAGATACTGTTTCTGGCTCTGAGTTTGTTGTATAGCGGTTTTATATACGAAGACTTTAGCTCTTTATTGATGATTGCTGTGTGTGAGTAACCGCTATGAGGGACATCATCAACGGCGACACTAACAGTCTGATGTAAAAGTTCAAAACTCTCTGCAAACTTTTTAAAACTGTTCTGAGCTAAAATTTTATAGATGTAATAGCCAAGGTCTGTATGTTTGGTATGAAGCAGATTTTTTATTTCGCTGTATTTGTAAAAAGAGAGAACCTCGATGCCTAAAAGCTTGCGTTTGTAAAGTGAAGGAGTTAAAAAAGTTTCCTGGCAGTTTTTGCAGATGTGAGAAAAAGAGAAGCTCTCACAAAGCAAACATTTCATCGTAGTTAAGTTAGTCCATTTTCAGTACAGACATAAACGCTTCTTGCGGAAGCTGTACTTCTGTTATGAAGTCTCCTTCTTTCGCGAACGCGTCCGCAAAAGAATTCCCCTCACTAAAGCTTTGACTAGCGTCAAAAGAAAAGTTCATCTTCCTAGTCCATCTTTAAGACAGACATAAATGCCTCTTGCGGAAGCTGTACTTTTCCTATGGACTTCATACGTTTTTTACCGGCTTTTTGTTTGTCAAGAAGCTTGCGTTTACGCGTGATATCTCCACCGTAACATTTTGCAGTTACATTTTTGCCCATAGATTTTACTGTTTCACGAGCGATAATCTGAGAGCCTAAAGAGGCTTGCACAGCGACTTCAAAAAGCTGACGAGGGATTATCTCCTTCATATTTTTAACTAAAACACGACCGCGAGAGAGAGCCTGATTGCGAGGAACAACAATACTTAGCGCATCGATAGCCTCTCCAGCTACTTTGATGTCTAGTTTAACCAAATCGCCGACTCTAAATTCAATAGGCTCATAGTCAAAGGAAGCATAGCCTTTAGAGATAGACTTGAGCGTGTCATAAAAGTCCATAACTATTTCATTCATAGGTATTTCATACTCAAGCATAACTCTGCCTTCGTTAAGGTAGGTCATTTTCGATTGCGTACCGCGCTTATTTATAAGAAGCGTTATAATATTTCCAAGATATTCACTTGGCGTAATAACTGTAGCTTTAACATAAGGCTCTTCTATTCTATCTATACGATTTACTTCCGGAAGCTCTGATGGATTATGAACATCAATTTCTTCACCATTATTGAGATAAACTTTATATATAACAGATGGCGCAGAAGCAATCAAATCAAGGTCAAACTCGCGTTCAAGTCTCTCTTTAACAACTTCCATATGAAGCATACCTAAAAACCCAACACGAAAACCAAAACCAAGAGCAAGAGAAGTTTCCGGCTCATAAGAGAGAGAGCTGTCGTTGAGTCTTAGTTTATTGAGAGCATCACGCAGATTTTCAAAATCATCTGTGTCAATAGGGTAGATACCTGCAAAAACAAATGGCTTTGCAGGTTCGTAATCAACTACCGGCTCTTTTGTCGGATTTTTTGCATCTGTAATAGTATCGCCGACATGAATAACATTCACTTCTTTTAGCCCCAGAACAACTATTCCGATTTCTCCGGTTTGGATAGATTCGGTTTTTTGACGCTTAAGCGGGTGAGGGTACATCAAATCTAAAACCTGATGCTCTTCACCGTTACTCATAAGCTTAACAAGTTGTCCCTTTTTTATAGAACCGTCAAATACACGAACAAGTGCCAAAGCACCAAGATAAGAGTCAAACCAGCTATCGTAAATGATTGCTTTTGTAGTAGCCTTAGGATCACCTACAGGAGCGGGAACACGGTCAACAATAGCATCAATGAGTTCACGAATTCCAACACCTGTTTTTGCAGAAACTAAACAAGCATCCGTAGCATCAATGCCTATACTCGTCTCTATCTCTTCAGCAACTTTCATTGGATCTGCTGCCGGAAGGTCAATTTTATTTATAACAGGTATAAGCTCGAGATTATTTTCCATAGCAAGATAAACGTTAGCAATTGTTTGTGCTTCAACACCTTGTGCCGCGTCTACTATAAGAAGTGCGCCATCACTTGAAGCCAAAGATTTGCTGACTTCGTAAGAGAAGTCAACGTGGCCCGGAGTGTCTATAAGATTTAATATATAATGCTCACCATCTTTTACATAGTCAAGTCTTACACTTTGTGCTTTAATGGTAATACCGCGCTCTTTTTCGATGTCCATAGTGTCCATCATTTGAGTTTTCATCTCTCTTTGCGTTACGGCACCACACTCCTGAATAATACGGTCGGCCAAGGTACTCTTGCCATGGTCGATGTGTGCGATGATAGAAAAGTTTCTAATATTTTTCAATAAATATTTCCTCTGGAAAATTAACTGCCTCTAAAAAGAGGCAACTCTAGAACGTAAATACTCTATTATGAAAATAGACTATTCACGCTTTCGTTGTGGTAAACGCGACGGATTACTTCTGCGAACAGAGGTGCTACCGTTAAAACTTTTATTTTTTTATGCGGTTTCGTTACCAAAGTATTTGTAATAATGAGCTCATCGAGTTCACCGTTCTCTAAATTTTCATAAGCTTTTCCACTTAAGACACCGTGAGTTGCACATGCCATAACAGAAGTGGCGCCTTTACTTTTTAGGGCACTTGCAGCTTTAACCATAGTCCCGGCAGTATCGACCATATCGTCAATCATAATGACATCATGACCTTCAACATCACCGATGATGTTCATAACTTCGCTTTCATTTGCTTTTTCACGGCGTTTATCGACAATAACCATCTCTAAACCCATTCTTTTTGCAAAGTAACGTGCACGGGCAACACCGCCAATGTCCGGTGATGCAATAATAGGATTTTTGAGATTTTTACTTTTGATGTACTGCTCAAAAGTAATCGAGCCATAAAGGTTGTCCACGGGAATGTTGAAAAAACCTTGGATCTGTCCAGCGTGTAAGTCGATAGTAACAACTCTGTCAATGCCTGCAGTTTGGTACATATCGGCTACAAGTTTAGCAGTAATAGGAACACGAGGAGCAGCTTTACGGTCTTGTCTTGCATAACCGTAGTAAGGAACAACAGCCGTAATACTTGAAGCAGAAGAGCGGCGAAGCGCATCTGTCATGATTAATAGTTCCATCAAATTGTCATTTGAAGGAGCTCCTGTAGATTGAATGATGAAAACATCACGTCCGCGCACGCTTTCAGCGATTTGGATAGAAATTTCTCCATCACTAAATCTTTTAACATCGGCCTTAGCTAATGGAACATCTAAAATTTGACAAACTTCTTTGCCAAATTCAACACTAGCAGAACCAGCAAAAATCTTATAACCACGCATGGAATTCCTTCTTGGGAAAGTTTATGCGCGAATTATACAAAATTAGTTCTGAGCCCTTGTTAAAACAAAGAACTTAAGCGCAGTTTTTGCAAACTCCAGACAAAACTAAATCAGCTTTACTCACCTCAAAGTTTTCCAGAGTAGAGACTGTGTTTACAATAGCGTTTAAGTCTATGGTAATGTCATTGACCATTCCACACCTGTCACACATGATGTGAGAATGGGAATGTTTTGTAAGTTCGTAGACTGTCTTTTGGTTAGGAAGTTTAACTTCTTGGATAAAAGAGTTCTCAAGCATCAAATTTATGTTTTTATAGATTGTTGCCAATGATATGGAGCTAAATTTTTTTATCATCACATCATATAATGACTCAATACTGATATGCCCGTGCGCATAGAGTATATCTGTAATGGCTAAACGCTGAGGAGTAGCTTTTAAATTATGGCTTCTTAGTGTATCTGTATAATTTTTCATAATAAAATTATACACTATCTACGATTAAAGGATAAAAATTATTATTCATTTTTAATATAATTCTTATATTTGGGCTAAAAGCTCTTTTTTTATTTTCACGACAACTTTCTTTATAAATTCAGGTTTCCCATCAATCATTAATCCGGCCATATGTGCATCATGCGGATACAGCATTACAAAAGTTTCGGGAGTTACATTGACGCGAGTTCGATAATAAGGCGTATATGTATAAAACGCAGCATCTTTAGATGCATCATATGGTGTTTTTATTTTTAATTTGTCAGTATAAAAACACTCAAAAGCTTCTGCTCCGCGTAAAGTAGTCTGGATGTCGACATAGTTTTGGTGTGATTCAAGCATCGATTCTTCTTGCGAAGCAGTTGTGTAGCTCATAACTAGGGCAAAAATATCATCACCCTGAATAATGTACTTTTTGTCTTCGGATTCAGCAGTCAAAGAGTTTAAAAAATCAAACGCTTTCTTCCATTCAGAGCCAAAATGATAAAATTGAGAGTTTTCGAGAGAGTCTATAATCATGCAATATATCCTTGTTTGAAAAATTATAGGAATATTTTGCTGAAAGTATTGAAATGATGAAGTGTTGAAAGATATTTTTGGATTGGTTTAAATTATAAGTTGGTGGAGACGTCCGGGATTGAACCGGAGTCCTAAAGCTAGCTACCTGCAACGTCTACATGTTTAGTAAAGTTGTTTTAGTGTTTAATCTTGCTTCACACAGCTTGCAAAGCTACACAAGACGAGCCTCTGGAGTTCATCTTGCGTTCGAGACAAACGCAGGATATATCTACATAGGGGGTTATACTTCGAATCCTACTTATCTAGAGTCCATAGGTGAAGCAGCCCGTCTCCTTGCGGAGGGGTAAAACTTATGCTACTGCGTAAGCTGGGCGGTAATTTGTATTGTTTGCATTTAAGCAAGGTGAGCCGTATAACGGAGTTGCTCAGTCCGACATGCAATTACAGGAGAATAGCTCCAGTCGAAGCCATATCGTCCCCATAGGTAAAATTATATCAAAGCTAGCGTTTACGATGTTAAATAATAAAATTGATTTTGATATAAAGTTGAGGTGGTGGCCAATCTCGGAATCGAACCAAGGACACAGTGATTTTCAGTCACTTGCTCTACCGACTGAGCTAATTGGCAATCTTTTAAGAGCGCAATTATAGCTTCTGGGTACTGAAAGTAAGCTTATATAAGAATATATTTTACCTAAGAGGAATAGACCATTTTTTATAATAAGCGAGGATTCTAAGGCTTAATCCGGCAAAAAAGAGAATGGTAATACTCAAAAGTGAAATGAGATTTTCTTGGTTTAAAAAGTACAACACAGCACCGACAATAAGTGAGACTGTTCCATAAAAACCGGTTTTAAAAACAAAAGGGACTTCATTGATGATGACATCTCTGGCAATTCCTCCGCCAACTGCGGTGATAAATGCCATAGTAACAACGCCTGTGAGATTAAAGTTGTGTTCAATCCCGATGAGCGCTCCGGAAATACTAAATGAGATAAGCCCTATGGAGTCACTTAAAATGAAAAGAGGTTTGTTTTCAAGAGAATTTTTTCTATGAAATTTAAAAAGAATAAGTAAAATTAAAACAGTTGTTACTATGAGTGCGGGGTAGTCGTGTGAAAAAGTAAAAGGAACTTTATCAACCGCGATATCCCGTAAAATTCCTCCGCCAAGAGCTGTTAAAAATGTAGAGATGAGTATTCCAAGCAAATCAAGATGGTTGCGTGTGGCAACAAAAAAACCACTCATAGCAAAGGCAATGATGCCTATGTATTCAGCTACTTCAAACATTCTGCAAAACCTTCTACTATAGCAAGCGCTTCAAGTTCTTTTATTTTTTCTTCTAAACTTTCCACAGTTTCATCTGAAGATAAAAGCAGCTCTTTTTGTAAAATAATTTTGCCTTCATCGTACTCCTCATTGACTTCATGAATGGTGATTCCACTGCGTTTTTCTTGATTGGCAATGACGGCTTCATGAACGAGTCTGCCATACATTCCAGCGCCACCGTATTTTGGCAAAAGTGCAGGGTGTGAATTGATGACTTTGAAATCTTGGGTTATTTTTGGAGAGAGTTTTTTCATATAACCTGATAAAAAGATAAACGCGCATTGATGTTCTTTGAGTAAATTATACAGTGCTTCATCCGGATTTTGCTGCGTTTTTGCGTTGATGAGATAGTTGTTTATATTGCGTTTGGCTGCGTTTTGCAAGACGACAGCGTTTGTATTGTTGGAAATGACAAGGTTAATGTTTATATCTAAAATTTTGGAGAGTTGTGCACTGTAGAGTGCGTCAAAGCCGCTTCCGTTGTGTGAAGCCAGGATTGCTACATTTTTCATGTAAGCGCTCTTACAGCCTCTTTAAACTGGTCGCCTCTTTGAGCGTATGAGGTAAATTCATCAAGACTTGCTGCAGCGGGAGAAAGCAGGGCAATTTCACCAATTTTTAGATTTTTACTTATCTCTTCGATAGCGTTTGCCAGGTTTTTACAAAGTGTAAACGCAACTCCGTACTCTTGTGCGAGATTGGAGAGTTTCTCTTTATTGGAACCGATGTTATATATTTGTATGTCCATATCTTTTAAAAAGACAAAAAGCTCGGACAAATCTACACCCTTGTCATCACCGCCTAAAATAAGGTGAATATGTGAAGCTCGGTAGCGTTTAAGAGCTGCGATGCTTGCGTCAAGATTTGTTGCTTTTGTGTCGTTTACCCAAAGTCTTCCATGAATATCGTTGAGCTCTTCTTGTCTATGTGGGTCGAGAACAAAGGCATTGATTTTTTCATAATCGATTCTGTCAAAAAGGACTTTGTCTACAGCCATAGCCAAAAGAGAGTCGGCTAAAAACGCACCTTGAAACTTAACTTTTTGCATATCAATGCCAAAGTGTTCGGCGAGCTCTGCTTCGTCTTTGTAAGTTATGAGATGAGCCTTGGTCTGTATGTGTTCATAAGCTTGTGGAATTATGGCAACTTCTCCCTCTTGCATCATGCTCAGAGGTTTGAGTTTTGCTTTGATATATTCGTCCATATCCCCATGCCAGCTCAAATGGTCAGGACTCAGAGGAAGCAGAACATAGATATTTGGTTTTGCAATGTTTGTGTAGTGCATAGTAAACGAACTTGTCTCAAGAACCCAGATACTTGCGTTTGTGTCGAGTTTTCCAAGCGGCGTGCCGATATTCCCGCCTTCTTGGCTCCCTTTGTCTTTGAGCAGATGCTGCATCATCTGTGTGGTTGTAGTTTTGCCGTTAGTGCCGCTTATCCAGATTTTGAGCGGTTTTGTATCTGTAAAAAAATCGTATTCGCTTATGAGGTTTTTTGCTTCTTTGATGAGTGTATTAAATGGAGGAATTCCAGGAGATGGGATTTCCAAATCAGAGAAGTTTGAGTCAAAATCACTTGCAGGTTTTACCATATAACCCTCTTCATCACGAAAAGGCTTCAGGCATTTGTCATCATAAAAGGTTGCGTTTTGCATATGTTTAGCGAGGGCCTTAGTAGTCCCTCCGTAGCCAAAAAGAGATACTCTTTTCATTAACGTATCTTAAGTGTAATGAGTGCAATAAGATTGGAAATGATGGCGATAATCCAAAATCTTACAATAATCTTGTTTTCAGCCCAGTTTTTCATCTCAAAATGATGGTGAATCGGAGCCATAAGGAAAACTCTTTTTTTACGGAGTTTATAACTTCCCACTTGTAAAATCACCGAGAGGGTTTCAATAACGAAGATAGAGCCAATAAGAAGCAGTAAAATTTCGCTTTTTGTGATGATGGCAAGATAGCCCAAAAATGCACCGATAGTCAAAGAACCGCTGTCACCCATGAAAACTTCAGCCGGATGGCAGTTGTACCATAAGAAGCCGCTTAAAGCGCCAATAAGTGCTGCGGCAACAATGGCAACTTCGCCTATGTCAAAATTTGGCATAAGCAGGTAAGAGCTTAAGGTTGCGTTTCCTGTAATGTAAATGATGACGGTAAAAGAAGAGAGTGCAGCAATAGAAGGAACCGTAGCAAGCCCATCGAGCCCATCTGTGAGATTGACTGCGTTTGATGTAGAGACCATGACTAACACCCATAATCCCAAGGCATAATACCCCATGTTGACAACGGAAGTTTTCACAAACGGAACATACAACTCTGTGCTGAAATCCACAAAAGAGTATAAAAAGAAGGCGATAAGAAGTGCTGAGCCAATTTGCAACGCAAGCTTGCTTCTTGCCTTGAGACCTGCAAGATTTTCGTTTTTACGAATTTTTGCGTAGTCATCCTGAAAGCCTATAAGTGCAAAAAGAACAAGTGTTCCAATGGCTCCTAGAGCAAAATAGTTTGAAAATTTAATAGTCAGCAGAGAAGCAATGATCGTGGCTCCAATGAAAACAATCCCGCCCATAGTCGGTGTCTTTGCCTTGGCCTGATGTCTGTCTGGAGCCCAGTTGTTTATGGGTTGGTGAGAAGATGTTCTTTGAGCCCATCTAATGAAAAAAGGCATAAGAAAAAGAGTAAAAAGAAGTGCTAAAAAGAAAGCGATTCCCGCGCGAATGGTTATATAGCCAAGGAGATTTATATGCAGTATTTCATGTAACCAGTATAGCAAAGCGTATCCATGTGTTTAAAATAAAAGTGACATTATAGTATAATCATATAAAATTTCGCTCTGAAGGAATAAAATGAGTAAAAAAGCTATTTTGATAATAACAGACGGTATAGGTTACTGCGCAAAAACGCAACATAATGCATTTTACAATGCCAAAAAACCGGCTTATGACAGACTTTTTCAAGAAGTTCCACACTCTTTTATAGATACTTTCGGACTGAGCGTCGGTCTCCCTGAAGGGCAGATGGGAAACTCTGAAGTTGGACACATGAGTATAGGAAGCGGGAGAATTTTGTATCAGGATTTAGTCAAAATTTCTTTAGCTTTGTCTGAGCATACTTTAGAAGCAAACCCGGAGTTACAAAAGCTTATGCATGCTTCGAAGCGACTTCACCTTATAGGACTTATGAGTGATGGCGGTGTTCACTCACACATAGAGCATTTTATAGGCTTGGCGGAGATAGCTGCAAAAAATGGACAGGAAGTATTTTTACATCTTATTACAGACGGAAGAGATGTTTCTCCGACTTCTGCCCAAAAATATCTTAAACAAATCAAGCCGTCTTTGAGTGAGCAAATTAAAATTGCTTCTATTTCAGGGCGTTTTTACTCTATGGACAGAGATAATCGCTGGGAGAGAGTAGAACGCGGATACAATGCAATGGTGAATGCAACTCCAAAAACAGATTTTGACCCTGAAAGTTATATAGGGCACTCTTATTCACTCGGTGAAACAGATGAATTTGTAGAGCCTGCTGCGTTTGAGGGCTATGATGGAATGCAAGACGGCGACAGCGTTTTGACCATAAACTTTAGAAGTGACAGAATGAGAGAACTTGTTACGGCTTTGGGTGATAAAAATTTTAACGGCTTTGCCCAGAGACAGCTAAATCTGCATATAGCGACTATAACAGAGTACGACAAAAGTTTTACATACCCTGTCTTATTTAAAAAAGATTCTCCAAAAAATACCCTTGCTGAGGTGATTTCGAAACAGGGGTTAAGACAGCTCCATACGGCTGAAACTGAAAAATATGCCCATGTTACCTTTTTTCTAAACGGCGGTATAGACGAACCGTACGCGAATGAAACGCGGGTGCTCATTCCATCACCGAATGTAAAAACTTACGATGAGAAACCTGAGATGAGCGCACCAGAAGTTGGAAAGGCTGTTTTAAACGCAATGGATGATGATTATGATTTTGTAGTTGTAAACTTTGCAAATGGTGACATGGTGGGGCATACCGGTAATTTTGAAGCTGCAAAAGAGGCTGTAACTGCGGTTGATACTCAACTTGGATTAATCCTTGAAAAAGCAAAAGAAAAAGATTATGCTGTTGTCATTACTTCAGACCACGGAAACTGTGAAGAGATGCGAGATGAGAATGATGATATTTTAACAAATCACACGGTTGGAAAAGTTTGGTGTTTTGTTATGGCTGATGGCGTTTCAAAAGTAGAGTCAGGCGGACTCAATAACATTGCCCCAACTATCTTGAAACTGATGGAGCTTGAAATTCCAAAAGAGATGGATCATCCGCTTATATAAAATCAACCGGATTTCAGCGCCTCTTTTATGATGTTATTAATCATGGCGCTGAAGATGTATTTGTGAACTATCCATAAACTATACCAGTAGAGATAGCCTTTGATACCTTTTGGTCTGAAATAGGCTCTGAGATGAAATTTCCATTCGTTCTCATTTGATTTTTGAAGTGCAAACTGTAACCAAGAACTGCCGGGACTTTTGAGTCTGGCTTTGAGCGTAAAAACTTTGAATTCCGGGGTGTCCAAATAATCTGAAACAATCCAAAAATCTATTCTCTCTCCGACACGTATTTTCTTTTCTTTCGTTTGTCTACCGCTCTCGAGTCCTGTCCCCCCAATGAGCTTATCTAAAAATGCACGTATTGCCCACATCCATTTAGGACTCCAATACCCATGTTTTCCACCAATTTTAAGACACTCTTTAAAGATTTTATCGGCATCAGTTGCGTTTATGAGTTTAACCCTTCTCTCTTGAAGCAAATCTTTATTGGGTATCTTTGAATCGATGTATAAAAATTTCTCTTTGTCTGGACTAAGAACTTGTTCTTGCCATGGAATAGACCAAAAACTTTCAACAAGTCCCTGCGTTTCATACATGGATGCTTTTTTGACTGCTTCCTCATACGATAAGGTCGGAAGCTCTAGAAAAGCTCTTTTATCCGAAATAAGCGGATTGATAATAGCTTTTGAATTTACTCCCTCAATCAGCGGTTTTGCCAATGTATAGGGAATAGCAGATAAAAAGGCAATGATATGTGCCAAGTTTTTTTTGGAGATGATTTTTTCAAGTAGAGGAATATTGACGATTTTTAAGTCCCGCTGCAGAATTGTTTTGGCGTAGAGTTGAACCATTTGCGGATAGCTTAAGATTTTACTGCTTCCAATTTCTATAATTTTATTAAAATAATGTTCATTGAGATGGACAGCAATGAGATATGCTATAACACTGTCAATGTCAATGGGCTGGCAAAAACCGTTGACATAAGAGAGTTTTGGTATAAATGGCAGTCTCGCTCCAAGTGATTTTATTATTTCAAAACTTGCAGAACCTGCTCCTATAATGATTCCGGCACGTATCTCAGTAAGTGCGGCAGAGCTGCTCGCAAGAATAGAGGCAATTTCATGTCTGCTGCTAAGATGTACAGAAAGAGGATGCCCCGACGCCTCGTAACCTAGCCCGCCTAAATAAATAATCTGTTTTACGCCTGCAATCTTTGCGCTTAAAGCCACAATCTCCGCTAAATTACAATCAAGTGTTTCAAAGCTTGATGCGGCATCTGACATAGAGTGGATGAGATAATAAATGCACTCACAACCCTGCAAGTCATAAGCGAGCTTAGAGATGTTCTCATAGCTCAGCTCTGTATTACAAGTTTCAATATTAGAGTGTTCCTCTAGATAGAGCAGTCTTCTTGTATTTCTAGCGAAGAGTTTCATATCCCAATTGAGATTGATAAGTCTGTTGACAAGTATGAGGCCTACATATCCCGTGGCACCGAAGATAGCGACTTTTTTAGCCATGGAAATAGTCTTGTACGTTCGTGTTGTTTTTTATATGCTTTAAAAAGAGTACAGGCAAAATAAACAAATCCACAAGAAGCGATAAAAATATCAATAGAGTAGAATAAAAACCTATGTTGGCAATAATTTCGTTAGGAATCAATGCGAGCATTGCAAAGGTCAAGAGCAGGATGAGGTTACCCATGCCCACCGGTGTCCCGACATATACAAAAGACCTCTCAAGTGAGAGGACAGCGTTTCTTGGTTTGTGACGTGCATTATGGTAAAAATATATAAAGTGCAGAGTGGCGTCAGAACTCAGTGCTACGGTAATAATCATGGCTACAAATATTTCAGTTGAAAGAGGTATGTGAAAAAACATTATGGCTCCAAAAAACCATATAAGCGGGATAATGTTCACAACTAAAGAGATAATCGTAAATTCTTTATTTTTCGTTATTTTGTAAATAACGGCCATAATGAGAAGTAACACGAAAATCACTACATTAAATAAAATACTGATACTGTCAACCTTCGCCAAAGATACCAAACTGTTGACATCCTGAATAAGGAAACCTTCTTTTCTAACAAAGTCAAGAATGTTTGTTTGGTCTTCATTTTTGTCAATATAAATGCTTAAGGTCAATCTGTCATCTATGATAAGACCTTGGGTCAGGTCATACAAATCAAAGCTAAAAATATATGAGTCCAAATCTATATGCGGTAAATCTAAAGCTGCATCCGGCTGTTCAACCTTATGTATCTCTTCTATCACATTGTAGGCAGATTGGAACGAATGGATGCTTGCAAATTGCTGTGAGAGTTCCTGTTCGAGGCTTTTGAGTTTGCTGAGGTTCTCAATTGTAAAGCCTTTCGTCTCTAAAGCTATGAGTATCTGATTGTTTTTATTGTCGGACTTAATAGCAATAGGATTGGAATAATATGACGCCATTGCATATAAAAAGACTAACAAAGTCACAAGTAAAAAAGCTTTCAGCGCCAAAGGAGAAGATGCTGCTTCTTTGGAAGCAAAAAATTTAGATGAGTTTTTGGTGATTATTTTTGGATTTTTCTGTGAGAAAAACGAAAGCATCACAGGAAGTAAAGTTGTGCTGAGGATTAATCCGCTAATCGCTGAGAGCATTACATTGAGTCCGATTGTGTAAAGAATGTGGGAGTTTACAAACAGAAGCGAACCTAAAGCTATGACAGAGACAACAGATGTCCAAAAGATAGGGATAATGGTTTTAACCAAAACGCGATAAAGTGCATGTTTTGCAGAGAGCTTACTTTGCAGAATATGCCATTTGTAGTAAACATATACAAAGTCCATGACGGAGATGGTTATAGCGACAAGAATAATGGACATATGTATGTCTTGGACGGCTGAAAAGATTTGAAATATCGCCACGGTACTGATAGAAGTGGCAGCGACAAATATGGCACCGAGTATGGATGGAAGAATAGATTTGAAGGCTATAGAAAATGAAATGAAAATTGTCATAAATAAAATTGAAAACAAAATAGTATTTAAAAAGGCCTCTTTTGTCTCAAGACCTTGAGAAACGTAAGGGAAAGAGCAATCCGTCATATGTATTGGAATGTTTTTAGAACTTTTAACATAATAGGTAACAGACTTAAAATCACTGTCTATAAAAGAACGGTAGGCGTCTTTATGTTTTAAAATGTAAGCATAAATTTCATCAGACTTATAACTTTCTAGAGGCTTAATCTCCATGAACTGCTGTTCATCTGAGACTTCCTGATTGAAAATCTTTTTCTGTGAAAATATAGAGTTGACTTCAAGAACATTTTCCTGACTTTGCAAATGTGCCTGTAGTTCTTTGAGTTTTGAGACAGTATCAACACTGAAATCTTCCCTAGACAAATCTATAGTTACTTTTTTGATGTAAGAAGAAGCATAATCCTCTTTTAGAAGTTTGTTGTATTCACTGCTTCCTTTAATCCACAGTTCTTCATCACTATGCGTAAAACCGTCTTTAATGCTGCTGCCAAGTAAGGCGAGAGCTGTAAATATTAGGAGCAGTAAAGGAACTTTATACTTATATAGAAAGATAATATAGCTGTAATAGGGTAATTTGTTATATCTCATTTTACTTTTCCGTTTATCATAATATATGGGCGTTTGAAGACACCTATTTTTTGAGCAACTTCTGCTATTTTGTGGGCACTCTCCGCAGCTTCATCATTGATATCTTCTAAGATAATATCTTCTTTGTTTAGCATTACAGACCTTAATATTGTATTTTTGTATTCCGAAGAGAGTATCGTGTTTATGGTTTGCTCGGAATGTTTCCCATCTAGTTCATAAAGGTAAAGATAAATTTTGTATTTTTTAAACATGACATCACCTTTGTCAAAAAGGAACTTCAAGTAAAGTTGTGACATAGAGCAAAGGGGGTCAATAAAGGTGTGAACTTCTTTATCGCCGTCGCCAAATACTATCGCATTTTTTTTGATAGTTTCAAGTAACGCTAAAGAATCACTCGGAGGAAGTAACTGCGTTTTTTCCGGCGTTTTGGCATATAATGAAGCAATAAAAAATAAAGATATAAGAATAAATAATATTTTTTTCATAATCGGATTCTACAATGAATTTTGTTTCAGAATGATTACAATAATGTATAAATTTTGTACAAAGCAAATTTTTGCTATTGTTCTTTATTGAAATATTGACATATAAACGCAGAGGAAGTTAGATGAAATTTACTGGAAAAAATGTTTTAGTTACAGGTTCAAGTCGTGGAATTGGTGCTGAAATAGCAAAGACTTTGGCCGGATTCGGTCTTAAAGTTTGGATTAACTATAGAAGCGGGGCTGCAGAGGCAGATGCTGTAAAAGAAGCCATAGAAGCGGCAGGCGGAAACGCGGCAGTCATAGGTTTTGATGTAAGCGATGAGGCTGCGTTTATTGATGCTATTAAGACAATAGTTGATTGTGACGGAGAGTTTTCTTATCTTGTAAATAATGCAGGTATAACAAATGACAAACTTGCTCTTCGCATGAAAACTGAAGACTTTATGTCTGTCATAAACGCGAATCTTACTTCTTGTTTTATTGGCTGTAGAGAGTCTATGAAAACAATGCGAAAGAAAAAATTCGGTGCTGTTGTGAACATCGCTTCTATTGTGGGTGAAACAGGAAACGCAGGTCAGACAAATTATGCGGCAAGCAAGGGCGGAGTTATTGCCATGACAAAAAGTTTTGCAATAGAAGCAGCTACAAGCGGCATTCGTTACAACACTGTAACTCCCGGTTTTATAGCAACAGAGATGACAGATGTCCTCAGTGATGAAGTCAAAGGAAGTTTTACTTCAAAGATTCCAATGGCCCGTTTTGGAAATCCAAGTGAGGTGGCAGAAGCTACAGCGTTTTTGCTATCGGACCATGCAAGCTACATTACAGGGGAAACGCTCAAAGTAAATGGCGGGATGAATATGGCATAATTAAGGTAAATTTGTTATAATTACCCGATTAAATTAAAAAAACAGGAGCTATAATGGCACTTATAGATGATATTAAAGAAGTAGTAGTTGAGCAATTAAGCGTGAGCGCTGATGAGGTAAAAGAGGATTCAAAGTTCGTTGAAGATTTAGGCGCTGACAGTCTTGACGTTGTTGAACTAGTTATGGCTCTTGAAGAGAAATTTGATATTGAAATCCCAGATGATGAAGCAGAAAAAATTCAAACTGTTGCTGATGTAGTTGCTTACATCGAAAGCAAATAGTTACAAGTTTAGCCATCGTCTTACTGTAGAGTTTTCCTCTGCAGTAGAATTTTTTTAGTAGTTAATTTAGATTAGTTATTAAAAGTATTTTATATTTTTGGAGTTTATATATGAGAAGAGTAGTAGTAACTGGTATTGGTATGATTAACTCAGTTGGTAATGATAAAGAGAGTTCTTTTAAAGCTATATGTGAGGGTGAATGCGGTATCGACACTATAACTCTTTTTGATCCTACTGAATACGCAGTAAGAATTGCCGGTGAAGTTAGAGATTTTGATCCGGCGACTGTTATGGATGCTAAAGAAGTTAAAAAAGCGGACAGATTTATTCATCTTGGACTAAAAGCAGCACAAGAAGCTATGGCAGATGCAAATGTACCAGAAAGTACAGATATGGAAAGATTCGGTATCAGTTCAGGTTCGGGTATTGGCGGACTTCCGGCAATTGAGAAAAGTTCTATTATTATAGAGACAAAAGGTCCTCGTAGAATTTCGCCATTCTTCATTCCATCAGCACTTGTAAACATGCTTGGCGGATTTGTATCTATAGCACATGGAACAAAAGGTCCAAATCTCTCAAGCGTAACTGCTTGTGCAGCCGGAACACATGCAATAAGTGAAGCTATGAAAACAATTATGTGTGGCGGTGCTGACAAAATGCTGGTTGTTTCTGCAGAATCTGCAGTAACTGGTGCCGGTGTTGGCGGTTTTGCTGCAATGAAAGCACTTTCTACAAGAAATGAAGATCCAAAAACAGCTTCTCGTCCATTTGATGCAGACCGTGACGGTTTTGTTATGGGAGAAGGTGCCGCAGCACTTGTTTTAGAAGTGTATGAAGATGCTGTTGCTCGTGGAGCAAACATCTATGGTGAGATTATAGGTTTTGGAGAAAGCGGTGATGCAAATCACATTACTACACCAAGCCTTGATGGCCCTGCTCGTGCGATGAAAGCTGCATACAAAATGGCGGGTGAGCCAAAGCTTGATTATGTAAATGCACACGGAACAAGTACACCTATTAACGATAAAAACGAAACAGCGGCGGTAAAAGATTTACTTGGCGGAAAAGAAAACTGTCCTCCGATGAGTTCTATTAAAGGCCAAATCGGTCACTGTCTTGGTGCTGCAGGCGGTATCGAAGCTGTTGTATGTTTAATGGCGATGAGAGATGGACTTATCCCCCCGACAATCAACTACACAACTCCAGATGAAAATTGTGATTTAGATATCGTTCCAAATAAAGCACGTAAAGCAGATTTAAATGTAGTTATGAGTAACTCATTTGGTTTTGGCGGAACGAACGGCGTTTTAATTTTTAAAAAAATCTAATTAGTTAAGGATTCCATGTGGCTACATATTTAGATTTTGAACAAAAAATTAAATTTATTCAGGAAGATCTTATCTCTGCTCAGGTTCGCCATGATCAGGGTGCGGTAGATTCTCTCACAAAAACACTCGATAAAGAAGTCGCAAAGATATATAAAAATCTCTCGGACTTCCAAAAACTTCAGCTTGCACGTCATATTGACAGACCGTACGCGCTCGATTATATTAATCTTATCATGACAAATATGTATGAGATTCATGGTGACAGACACTTTCGCGATGATGCGGCAATCCTTTGTTACCTTGGATATATCGATGACCAAAAAGTCATGGTTATTGGTGAGCAAAAAGGTCGTGGAACGAAAAATAAGTTAAAACGCAACTTCGGTATGCCACATCCGGAAGGTTATAGAAAAGCTCTTCGTGCAGCAAAACTCGCCGAAAAGTTTAATGTGCCTGTACTTATGCTTGTGGACACTCCGGGTGCATATCCGGGACTTGGTGCCGAAGAGAGAAACCAAAGTGAAGCGATTGCAAGAAATCTTCTTGAACTTGCTGAACTTAATACGCCAACAATTTCTATTGTAATTGGAGAAGGCGGAAGCGGCGGCGCTTTGGCTATTGGCGTTGCAGATAAATTTGCAATGATGCGCTATTCTGTTTTTAGCGTTATTTCCCCCGAAGGTTGTTCGGCAATTCTTTGGAATGATCCATCAAAAGTTGAAGCTGCGACAAACGCAATGAAAATTACAAGCTCAGATTTAAAAGATTTAGATTTGATTGATGATGTAATTGACGAGCCTTTAATCGGTGCACATAGAGATAAAGAGGGTGCTGCAGCGGTACTTAAAGAGTATTTCTTAACCGAGCTTAAAAAGCTTCAAGCACTTCCAGCTGAAGAAAGAATGGAAGCTCGTTATACTAAACTGGTAAAACCAGGTGCTTTTTCAGAGTAAAATTTACTCTGTTTTTTCTCCTACTGCTTCTTCTTCTGTTTCAAGACCAAGCAGAGGGTCGAATTTCGGTCTTTTGAGCCTTGGAGCTTCTTTAGAAAACTTAATCAAATCTTCCACATTATTTACATCTTCTTGTGCTTTTTCCAAAGACAATTTAAATAGTCCGTAGGTTGTCAAAACATCGCTCATTGCCCTGTGATGGGTTGCATTTTCGTTGAGATGCAGATAATCATTTAAATACGAGAGAGCATATCTGTAAGAGACAATACTGCGTTCAGCGAGACCAAGTGAGCACACGCTTCTGTTCAAAAGAGGTTCAAGTCCAACCTTTGTGAGTGAACCTGAAATAAACATATAATCAAATTTTACATCATGGGCAACAAAAACTGCATTTGACAAAAAGGTTTTAAAGCCATAGAGAACATCTTTGAGCGGCGGAGCATTAAGAGTGTCTTCCACCGTGATACCTGTAATGTTTGATATGTGTTCGTTAATCCTGTCACACTGAACGAGTGACTCAAAGGTACCAATGATTTTTCCATTTTTCACTTTAATGGCTGCAATCTCGATGATTTGGT
Organism: Sulfurimonas sp.; assembly: GCA_013791885.1. Classification (GTDB taxonomy): domain Bacteria; phylum Campylobacterota; class Campylobacteria; order Campylobacterales; family Sulfurimonadaceae; genus Sulfurimonas. Next base: position 47,064 of record VMSZ01000031.1, read on the forward strand.
GTTTATCGAGTTTTGAGCCGTTTGTTTCTATGTCTACGATGCAAAATTCAGCCTCTTCAACAGGAATAAATTTTGTATCAAAATAGAAATACCCCTTGTGTTTAATAATATTGAGACCTTGTGCTCTCCATAACTCCAGAGAAGAATCTACATTTTCATTGACCTGTTTTTTAATTGACTCAAAGCAGAGCCCTCGAGAGGCAAGTTTGGAGATACTCTTCGCATCCAAGATAAAGTTATTAACGAGCATTTTTTATGAATTCTTGCACTTTTTTTTCATCTTTAAGACCATGAGATATTTCTACGCCACTACTGACATCAACTGCGTAAAAAGCATATTTTTTTAGTGATGTGACATTTTGGGGAGTAAGTCCGCCGGCTAAGATAATTTTAGAACAGTCTACTCCATCAAACCACTCAATATTAACGCGCTTTCCAGCACCGCCATAGGCTTCACAATATGCATCAATAAGTCTGTATTCATTAGAATATAGATATACATCTTCTTTGCTTTGTGCGCGAATGACTCTTATGTATGGAAGATCTAGTTGTGTATAGAGTTCATCTTCTGCATCAAAATGAATTTGCGCTAAAGTAGCACCGCTAAGCTTGCATATTGCGTTTATGCTCGCAGCATCTTCATTGACAAAGAGAGCGACTTTTTCAACAAAAGGAGGGAGCTTATCTATGATTTGTTTAGCTTGTGAGGGTGTTATATAGCGGGGAGATTTTTCATAAAAGACAAACCCAAGAGCATCAGCACCTGCGTTTATTGCCATCATGGCATCTTCAAATGAGGTTATTCCACAAATTTTACATCTCATAACACACGACCTTTTTTAGCTTCACACAAAAGTGAAAATTTATATTTGCAAACTTTTTATGGCTTCTTTTTTGTCTTTATGACCAAATACATAAGATCCGGCAACAACAATGTCAACTCCGGCATCTTTAAGCTCTTGTATATTTTTATCACTCACGCCGCCATCAACTTCTATAAGACAATGAGGGTTAATTTTGTTTCTCATTGCGTTTAATCTTTTTGCTTTGGGAATGACTGAATCTATAAAGCTCTGTCCTCCAAATCCAGGATTTACACTCATAAGTAAAACCATATCTAAGTCGGCTAGCAAAAATTCAATGCTCTCGGGCGGTGTATGCGGATTTAAAACAATGGCCGGTTTTATGCCATAAGAACGAATTTTTTGTATCAGCCTGTGAGGATGTTTCTCTTCTTCAATGTGAAAAGAGATATATTCCGGTTTTAAAGGTGCAAAAAGTTCAACAAAAAAAGTGTTGTTTTGAACCATTAGATGAATGTCAAGAGGTTTTGCGGCAGCCTTTGCGATGGCAGAGACAACTACAGGACCAATTGTTAAGTTTGGCACAAAGTGGCCATCCATGACATCTACATGAACTAAATCACAGCCGGCAGCACAAATTTCTTCTACATCTCTTTGCAGATTGCCAAAGTCTGCAGATAAAACACTTGGAGCAACTTTCATTTTTTCCCTTTTTAGATAGAAACGCAAAATGAGCTAAGCCCATTTTCACTACGCTGGCCGCTATGGCCACTTAAGGGCTAACGCCCAATGCAGGAAATCACTAAATGATTTCTCGTAAAAGCTTGCCTCATTCAAGGCAGAACAATATCTTGTAATTTATATTTGTGGAATTATACAAACTAAGTTGTTAGAGAAGGCTTTAGATTTTTATCTTGTCAGGAAAAATAAAAATCTATCATCATCAAACTTCAAATCCACCTGCACACCTTTTTTATCATGTGATACTTCAAGCAGGCTGTCTATCTCTGAATAGGTTCTTGGAAGTGTGATGTTTACGGAAATATTTTCATCAGCAAGGAGCGTTTTAATTTTCCCGCCGACTATGTTTACAAGTTCTGCAAGAGTGTCTAAAATTTGTTCTTTGTCATCAGTTTCTTCTCCTATGAGAAGTGTGCAAGCTTTTTTTGCTATGGCAAATGGAAAGACTAAAATGACCATGCCGTCGATGTCCCCGTAAAAGCCTATGGAACTTGCAATCTTATTTTCTTTTTGTAAAATTTCAAGTTTATTCACCTGTGCAGTTTCTTTGCTTGCGCTTGAGTTTGTCATCATCTCTATAGTTGCTACTGTCGCGTCAATAAAGTTAGGAAGTTCTGTCACTATTGCTTTATTGAGAACTCTTTTATTTTTTACTGTTGCGGCACTGCTCGCACCCAACTCTTCCAAGAGCTCCTTGTTTTTTAAAATATCATCCATATGATTAAAAAAGACAATTCCAGCATCTTCAAGAGTCTCCTTAAACGCGAGTGGTGTTTTTTCAAATGTAAGACCTACAAAACAGATTGTAGCGTTATACTCAGCACCTGAACTTGCAAGTTTGGAAAAAAAGTTAAGTGCATGAACATTCATAGAAACAACTTTATAGGCGTCAAATATGAAAAGTCTGAAACCGACATTTAGGGAGTTATTGTGGTAGGCAATATTAAAAGTATTCCCTATTTCTGCATCTAAAAAAGCTGAAACTGTGTAAATAATAGCGTTCCCAGTGACTCTGGTTGCAACTTTTTGTCCCATAACCCCAAGGTAAGTATTGTCAATAATTATGTCATAAGCAGTTTTTACTTTGGATTTTTCATTGAATTCTTCTTCGCTTTGAGCAACAATCGGGTTATGCCCATTATCGTGAAGTTCTATAGCCATGGCGGCACGTTGAGATTTATCCTCGCTGTAAAGAAGAACATTTTTTTGTTGATTTTTAAAACTTGATGCAAAAAGAGAAGCAATTTCCTGCGTCTTAAAGAGAGAAAAGTTTAAATCATTTTCATAAAACTTACAAATAGATAGAAATTTTTTATGGTCAAAATCGCAAAAACCAACCGTAGCATGGTTGGCTGCACGTACTTTTAAAAGTATTTTTACAAAGCTGTCGAGTCCATTTTTATTGAAAAAGATTACTTTTTTTAAGGATACTAAAAGCATGTCCGCGTTTAGCTTTTTGGTAGCCTCAATATCTTCTATACTTAAAAAAAGGCTGCCGTTGTTCCCGTCTAAAAAGCCCTGTGGAGAAAAAATACCTATGCCATCTTTAACAACTGCTCTCATGAAACTCCAATAACATTGTTAAAATCATCATAAATATCCATAACGTAATCAACCTGAAAATCTATAAAATCATTCAGTCCCGCTTCTATAAACACAGGCTTGCTGAGAGTGTAAAAAAGTAAAAGATGCATCCATTTGCCAAGCTGGTCAATACTTTCATCTCCCTGAGCTTTAAGGCCCGAAGATGCTTGAACAATTTTTGCGACACTCTCTTTCATTTCCCATTTTTGCGACACTTTCTCACAAATATCAAACAAATCCAATCCGCACAATCTTTTTAAAATAGTATTCAAATCAATAGCGCTAGCACTTCTAAGTAAGTTTACATCGTTTATTTTCTCACTAAAAAGAGCTTCAGAAACTATAATACTTGCAGGAAGAAGTGTTATAGAACTTTCAATATCTTTGTCATTAATATTTAAATGTGTTAAGATTTTTTTCCAATTCACAGAAAGTTCTGCCTGAAGATTGCCAAATGCAGTTGCGTTTAGTTTAAATAATTGCCATTTTTTTGGCGATAAAAGAGAAATCATATAGTTATATACTGCTTGTTGAGAGCCTGAAACACCAAGAATTCCAAAAATTTGTGAGATATCACTTACTTCATTTCTGAAACCATAAATTGACTTATTCATTAAATTTTTAAGATAGCTTGCAAGTGCTAAATCTCCGGAAGCAACTTTAGCTGCCTTTGTTAAATCTCCAATATCAAGGAGCTGCAAAGTCTCTCTAAGTGCTTGTGGAGCCGGTGGGATTCTATCTATGTATGAGTTAAGTATTTGAGTTGTTATCACTATGATGCACTTATGTCGTTAAATTTTATAAATTCTACCTCTATATTGATAAGAGCAATATAAATTTCAAAATAGTTGCATATTTTTTTTGGATTAAGTTGCAGTTTTGATTTGATTTGGTACAATTCGCAACTTTAAAACCTAAACAAGGAACCTAAAATGGCAAGAAAATGTGCTATTAGCGGCAAAGGCCCTATGAGCGGGAACAATGTTTCTCACGCAAAAAACAGAACAAAACGTCGTTTTTTACTAAACTTAAGAACAGTACGTATCACTCTAGAAGATGGTAGTACTCAAAAAATCAAAATCTCTGCAAGAGAATTACGTACACTTAAGAAAGATTCTTAAGCGTCGTATGGAATAAAAATGAATCTTTTAACAAGGATTCGCATATTCCTACACTGGGAGAGCGCTCCCAAACCTGACAAAAAACTACTGCCCGAAATTTACCCACACTTAAAAGCTTTCCGTTTACCTTTAAATTTAACCGTACTTACCATGATGGTTGGGACACTTGGTTATGTTATTATAGATGATTTTCCTCTTATGGACGCTATCTATCAGACTGGTATTACATTTACCACCGTTGGATTTGGAGAAATGGCCCCGGTTTCAAGTGCCGGTAGAATCTTCACTATAACGCTCATCATAGCGGGTTTTGCTGTTTTTACAAGTGCTCTTGGTATTTTAGTTGCAGAGTTAAACAGAGGCAATATTGTTACTATACTCAAGGAGCGAAGAATGTTATATAAAATTGTGCGTTTAAAAAAGCATTTTGTTGTTTGTTACCACAATAACTATACTATCGAAGTTACAAAACAGTTAAGAAAAAATCACATTCCTTTTGTTGTAATCGACCCAAGAAAAGAGATTCATGAATGGGCTATTGAACATAAATATCCTATGTATTTACAAGCAGAACCGCATGCTGAGCTCTCTATGCTCAAAGCGCATTTGGCTTCTGCAAAAGGGCTTATTACACTTTCAGATTCTATTGCTGACAATATTGCGCTTATCGCTTCTGTAAGACTTTTTGAAAAAGAGCACTTTTTGCCAAGACCTTATTATATTATTTCTGCGGCAGAAAAATTAAGTGATGTTGAAAAACTCAAAAAACTCGGTTCAGACACTGTTGTTTCTCCTACTAAACTAACAGCGCAAAGAGTAAGCGCAATGGCAGCTCGTCCGGATATGGAGAATCTGCTTGAAGAGTTTTTGTACAAGAGTGACAATCCTCTTAATATGCAAGAGATAGATGTCCCAAAATACAGTTGGGCAGTTTTGAAAAAACTCAAAGAAACGCATATTCGTGAGATTACAAACTGCTCTGTCATCGGGATTACAAAAAAAGACGGCAAATTTATGACCATGCCAAAGGGTGATGTCCTCATTACGAGCGAGTGTAAACTGCTGGTGATTGGAACACAAACGGGTATGAATATGACAAAAGAGTTGATGAATAAAAGAGAAAAACCTAAGGAGCTTAGATTTGTATAAGTTAGTTCAAATAAACGGTGGCGTATGTGCAAGTGACGGTTTTTTTGCAGATGGTATCAGTGCAGGGTTAAAAGCAAACGCAGCACTAGATATGGCGTTTATTTACAGTGAGGCTTTGTGTGAAGTTGCTTCTGTTTTTACTACAAACAAAATGTTCGCAGCACCTATAAAACACTTCCGTGCAAAAGGTGAATTTCAAACAAACTTCATTCTCATAAACTCTAAAAACGCAAACGCAATGACGGGCAAAGCTGGCGTTACTGACATAGACGAAGTTTTAGCAACCATTCCGAATGTTACAAATCCTTTGATGAGCTCTACCGGTGTTATCGGTGTAAGACTTCCAAAAAAGAAAATTATTGCGGGTGCAAAACTTTTTGATTTTACAAAAAGAGAACCGCAAAACGCAGCCAAAGCCATAATGACGACAGACACTTTTTCTAAGCAGATGGCGTTTAAAGTTGAGCTTGCAGATGGCACCTATTTTCATATTGGGGCAATGGCAAAAGGTGCGGGGATGATTAATCCTGCTATGGCGACTATGCTCTGTTTTATCACTACCGATGCAAACGCAACTGCTTCTCAAATGCAAGAAATACTTGACGCAGTGACAGTGACAACTTTTAACGCGGCAAGCGTGGACGGTGACACTTCAACAAATGACACTGTTCTACTTTTAAGCAATAAAAAAAGCGCTGCGTTTGATAAAGAAGCATTTAAAGAAGCTCTACACAATATTATGCACTTCTTAGCTCTTGAAATGGTCAGAGACGGCGAGGGCGCTACAAAATTGGTGACTTACAAAGTAACAGGGGCAAGAGATGACAAAGAAGCAGAAGTAGTTGCCAAAGCACTCTCTAACTCACTTCTTGTAAAAACTGCTCTTTTTGGGGAAGATCCAAACTGGGGAAGAATTGCTTCAACGGTTGGCGCAAGCGGAGCTGAAGCTTACGAAGAAACCCTAAGTATTCACTTTAATGACCTTTGCGTTTATGACAAAGGTGAACTTCTCTTTAACGCAGCCATGGAAGACAAAGCCGCAGCTGTAATGAAACTTGCTAAATTTGACATTTCATGTGACTTAGGCATAGCGGACGGTAAGTTTGAAGCGTACGGCTGTGATTTAGGTTATGAATATGTCAAGGTAAACGCAGACTACAGAACATAATTTAAACAGTAAATGAGCGAAAGCTTATTTACCGTTATTCATACTCATTTTTAAATTTCACATATCTTGAAGCAGAGGCGTAAAGTTCTTTGACTTCTTCTTCATTTAATTCTCTTACAACTTTCGCCGGACTTCCCATGATGAGCGAACGCGGCGGAAATACTTTATTTTTTGTAACAAGTGCCCCAGCTCCGACAATACTTTCTTTGCCAATAACTGCGCCATCTAGAATGGTCGCACTCATACCGATGAGACAAGCATTTTCTATAGTACAGCCATGCAGCATAACTCTATGTCCAATTGTTACATCATCGCCAATAATGGTCGGATTTCCGTCACTCTTGTCCGCTTTTTTGTAGTGGGTTACATGAACCATACTTAAGTCTTGAATGTTAACACGATTTCCTATTTTTATGAAGTGTACATCTCCGCGAACAACACAGCCAAACCAGATAGAACAATCCTCTCCGCAGATAACATCGCCAATGACATCCGCAGAAGGAGCAACCCAGGTATTTGTGCCTAACTTTGGCAAAGTATCTTTAAATTTATGCAGCATTTGACTTTTCCTTTTAAAATATAACAGGCTTTAAATTTAAAGTGATTATAACGAATTAGTCAAAATATAATGAAACTGTAATCAACATTTCAGTAGAATAATTAAAATTTATTTCTAGGATGGTATATGTTATTACGAATATTTATGCTTATGATTGTCTCCGTGCTCCTTTTGCAGGCTGAGCCGAGTCTTTCTGAAGTAAGAGAAGCCGTCAGCCAAAATCCGGCTCTTTTGGAAACTCCTCAAGCGAGGGCTATGATGGCTGAAAAGGGACTGACGGCTGAGCAAGTGAAGCAAAAGATTAGTGAGAATAACACGACAAAAGACACAATAGAAGTAAGCAGTGAAAAGGCTATTAATGAAATAGACATAAATTCTACATCTGATGAACTTGTCACCCAAGAGAAAGAGGGTGAAGTCATTAATTTAGTGAATCCTTTTCTTTTTCAAAGTAGTGATGAATTGAGAAAAGCTTTAGTCCAAAAACAGCAAGATTTTACTTCAGTCAAACTCTCCCGTTATTCGGCAAGTTTTTATGCAAACAAAAATACAATCGACTCGACGTCCCTGCCAACACCTGAGGATTATGTTGTAACAGCGGGTGATACGATCAGTGTACATGTATATGGTGACAGAAACATAGACTATTTGCTTGATGTGAAAAATGATGGTGCTGTAGATTTGGAATTTATTGGGCCGCTTCGAGTAGCTGGAATGAAATTTATTGATGCCAAAGAGTATTTGGAAAGTCATTTAAAAGATCATTATAAAATGAGCAGTTTTAATATAAGTATGCAAAATTATTCTACTATCCAGGTCACGCTTATAGGAGAAGTAAAATATCCCGGACTTTACAACCTCTCTTCATTCTCTACCGCAAAGGATTTATTGATTGCGGCAAAAGGTGTACGTGACAATGCTTCTGTGAGAGATATCGTCATTAAAAGAAATTCCAAAGTTATAGCAAGATTAGATTTCTATGACTTGCTCTTTGATGGAAAAGTTTCCGGTTCTACCATATTGAAGCACGGGGATGTTGTCATCATCAATAAGGCCGATAAATTGGTAAGTATTGATGGATATGTAAGTCATGCGGCAATATTTGAACTCAGTGAAAAAGAAAATTTAGATAAACTCATAGAATATGCAGGCGGATTAGAACCAAATGCTTCAAGTTCAAATATTAAAATAGACAGATACAGCGATAACGCTACTTTTGAGACTTTTGAAGTAAGTTTCAAAGATGCTAAAAACTTTAAAATGAAAAATGGAGATAAGGTTTATATCTATCCTCTGGATTTTACAGCCGCAAGCAGTGTGAATGTTTATGGAAATGTGATTCGTCCGGGGAGCTATAGAATAGACGGTGATAAAACATTGAATGATTTTTTCAAGAAATCTCTCAAAGATGGCCTCAAAAAATTCTTTTTACCTGAAACTTATTTTGAATACGGAGTTATAAAGCGTTATACAAAAGAGTTGAATTATGCAACCCAATCGTTTAATTTATCTAAAGTGATGAATAATGAAGAGATAATAGAGCTATTCCCTAATGATCAAATCTTTATTTTTAGTAAAAATGATATTTTCTCAAACTCTTATGTCATAACAAAAGGTTCAGGTTTAATTAAAGAGGGGAAATTGCAGTATTACTCTGGGATTACACTCCAGGATGCAATTAATGCATCAGGAATTAACGGTATTTTAGATGATAAAGTAAGAGTAACGACTTTTAATACTGAAGATTTTATGCCCAAAACAACTTTTTATTCTCTAAAAAATGATGGAAATATTTTACTAAGCGCTTATGATGAGCTAGAAGTTTATGATTATTATGCTACACATATCTTAGAGCCGGTAAGTATTAAAGGAGAAGTTATAACTCCTGCTACACTTTATTATGAAAAAGGGATGACTCTTAACGACTTAATAGTCAGTTCCGGTGGTTTAAACAAAACAGCCTATACAAAAAAACTTGAAATCATCAGATACTATATAGATGAAACGCATAGCCGCCAAAAAACTATTATGAGTATAAATGCGAATGAGACTAGTTTTAAAGAGTTTATGTTAGAGCCATATGATGAAGTGACAGTTTTCAAGATTCCAAAATGGAATGAGAAAAAAGAGGTTGTACTTAAGGGTGAAGTGAGATTTCCAGGAACGTATACCATAGAAGGAACAGAACCTCTGAGTGAGGTGATTAAAAGAGCAGGCGGTTTTACAGAACATGCTTTTCTTCCAGGCGCAGTTTTTACAAGAGAGAGCATAAGACAAAATCAAGTTGAACAATATAACGATGCTCTGGCAAAAATCAAAAGAGAATTGGCAATATATAATGCAATGCCTGCAAATGCAAAAAAATCTGCTGCCATGGGACAATCGAGCGGCTCACTCAATGAAGTAATCGTTGAAGCACAAAAATATCAGCCCCTTGGACGTGTGAGCATTACTCTTGATGAGAATTTAACTACTTTTGAAGAAAGTCAATTTAATATAGTGCTTAAAGATAAAGATACTCTTACGATTCCTAGTCGAATAGATACGGTTACCGTTTTTGGAGAGGTATTTAATCCAACATCTTTTGTATATGATGATACAAAAGACATTGATGAATACATAGCGATGGCGAGCGGTTATGCAAGATCTGCTGATACCTCAAATGTTTATATTATTCATGCGGATGGAACAAGCGAACCTGTTAATTCAGGATGGCTCAGCGGCAGCGTAAACGTTCAAAAAGGCGATACTATCGTCGTACCTTTGAATATTAAAGAGTATGACAAACTTGAAGTTACCGACAGTGTAGCAAAAATTCTTGCAAGCTTTGCACTTACTATAGCTGCAATGAACAGTTTAGGTGTGTTTTAATGAACAATTCTGAGGCAAATAAGGCACAATATTTAGAAGAAGATGAGATAGATTTACGAGAACTCTGGAAAACTGTTTTATCTGGCAAGAAGATTATTTTTACTCTTGTTGCAATTGTTGTTTCGGTAACATTCATTTATGTTTTGAATTTGCCCAATGTATACAAATCTGAGGCTGTGCTTATACCTAGCGAAAGTAAAACAAGTGGCCTTGGCGGTCTTGGCGGTTTGGCTGCTATGGCTGGAGTAGATATCGGCGGCGGTGGTACAATGACCCCTGATGTTGCGTTTAATTCATTACTTGGTAATTACGAATTTATGCGTAAGTTTGTTATTGATAATAAAATAGCAGAACGTAAAATAGATAAAGATTTTGACAAAAATTATGTGTTTGCTTTAGGCTATAGAGGTGTTTATGATTTTTTTCATTCAAAAGACGGCAGCAAAAAAGAACGAGACTTTGAAGATGATGTTTACAAAACAGTCAAGGATATTTCGGCAAACTTTTCTATAAGCAGTGATAAAAAAACTGCACTGATAAGTGTTACGTTTACAGATAGTGACAGAAATTATCCTCCTCTGCTTATAGAGATGTTTTTAAAAGATGCAAGTAAATATTTAGTAGATAATAATCTTAGAATTATTAACAATAAGCTTGGATATTTTGAAGCAGAACTGCGTAAATCTGAAGGTTTTGAGCTACGTCAAAGTATTTCGGCAATGGTTTCAAAGATACTCGAAGAAAAAGTGATTATGCAGTCTAAGGTCTATTATCAATGTGATATATTAACAAAACCCGCCCCTGCATATATAAAAGATAAAATAAAACCTAAACGCGGACTTATTTTAGTTGTTTCGTTTGTGACAAGTATTATCATTGGGATATTTTTAGTTTTCTTTTTACAGTTTATTAAAGAAGATTCTACAGAACAAAAGCTTTAATTATTTTACAACCCCAGTCCCGCTCGAGTTTGCCGAGTGGTAGATTGTGACTCCGTTTTTTCGTGCATAATAGCGCATAAGCAGTTTTTGGAGTGTCGGCTCAATAGACGGTGCAAACCATGCATTATTGCTTATTGCAACCATAAAATCAACCTCTCCCTCGTAAAGTTCACTGCATGTTGCCTCGTAGCAGACTGCGTTTCTGAACTTGACTCCTTTGATAAGAAAATCAGTCGGTTTGTCGGCTCCTGTAAAATCTGATGCTCCTGCAAAAAAAGTATCATTAATGATTTTTTTTGCAAAATTTGGAAGAGGAATATACTCACCAAAAGGTACAAGCACCATTTTTTTTGCGACTTCATAAACGCCGTTTTGGAACATATAGGTCACATTATAATTTTGATTTTCTTCATAAAGCAGTGAACCAGTGACAATGCTTATGTCGTAGGAATACTGTAAAAGAGTGTCCATTATTTGCGGATTTTTATTCATGTACAGAGGAAAAACTGACTCGGGCAAAACTACGACGTCATAACCTTCATCTCTTGCGTATTCAATCTCTTTGTAGACCATAGTAATGGTTCCAGAAAGGTTTTCACGCTGCCATTTTTCTTCTTGGAGCATATGTGTTGCAACAAGTTTTATCTTCAAGGGTGTATCTTTTTGTACGGGAGTGTAAAAATTAAACGCAGCGATAAGGAGAAAAAGCGGTGTATATTTCCACTGTGCTTTAATGTAGTCTGGAAGTGTGAGCGCGAGCAAAACAAGCGCGAGTTGATACTTGAAAACGCCGATGTAGCTATCGACAAAAATAAGTTCTATCTGCATCCAGTTAAAATCAAAAGGTTCAACAAAACTTAGCCCAAAAAGAAGTAAAGCTCTGAGATAAACTTTATGTGTAAGCGCTAAAACGCCAAAAAAAAGCATATATACAAGGGCAAAACCAAGAGTAATAAAAGGTGTCATAAAGCCTACGCCTTGGTATTTGAAACTGTAGCCAATCCAGTAAAACCATGCTAGGCCGATGAGAAAGCCGGCGATTAAAACAGCACGCTTTGGCATGTAGAGAAAAAGGGTCAAAGCAGTGAGCCCAAAAAGAGTATTAATGATTTTAAGAGTTATTCCATAATGTTCTAAATAGAGAAAAGTACTAAAAAGTACAGCGGTCAGAACACCCAAAAAGAGTTCAAATAAGAAAGATTTTTTTGCATTTCGTGATTGTTGTAAGAATGTTATCATGCGCAATTATACACATATTCAGTCCTATGTTAATATAGTTTTTGTATAATCGCCGCAATTTAAACAAAAAAGGAATTTTCAACATGGAAATTATTTCTCAATTATTACCGTTCGTATTTTTAATCGCAATTATGTATTTCGTGATTATTCGTCCACAACAAAAAGAGGCAAAAGCTAAAGCAGAAATGATAGCGGCACTTAAAAAAGGTGATAAAGTGATTACAAATGGCGGATTTATTGTTGTAATCAATAAGGTTGAAGAAGAGTTTTTAAGCGTGAAAATGAATGATGATGTGATAGCTAAAATTACAAAAGATTCTGTGGCTAAGAAGTTTCAGGATGAAATTTAATTATAGAATAGCCATTTTTGCATTAGCAATAATCTTTGGCATTGTATTTTCAATTCCTTCCCTTTTGCAGACGCAAGAAGGGAAAAAAGTTTCTTTAGGTCTTGATTTACAGGGCGGACTTCATATGCTTCTTGGCGTTAAAACGGAAGAAGCTACAAAGTCCCGCATTAAATCATTGGCTGCGAGTATTAAACACTTTAGCGAGCGAAAAGATATTCTTATTGATTCTTTGACATTTGATGAAGTCTCTGTCTCTTTTAAACTTTTAGACAGTGATGATTTAAAAACAATACAAGAATTTTTGGCTGCTGTTGAGGGCGCAACTATTGTCTTAAACGGAGAAGAAATCTCTTTGAGTTTAACTCCGCAAGAGATAGAAAAAACAAAACAGCAGGCAATCTCTCAAGCCATCGAGACTATACGTAACCGTTTGGATCAGTTTGGTCTGGCTGAGCCTGTAGTTGCTCGTCAGGGTGAAGAAAAAATTCTTGTACAGCTTGCAGGTATTAAAACGCAAGAAGAGGAACAACGCGCGCGTGAGCTTATTTCTCGTGCTGCAAAACTTGAACTTATGGCAGTAGATGAAGGCAAAGTAGCTCGCGTTTACAACATGAGCCATGCAGATGCCGCGGCTTATGGCGATGTGATTTTAGAAGATGCAAAAAATCCTGAAGTGAAACATTTGGTTCATGAGATTCCTATTTTAGACGGTGGAATGCTTACAGATGCTTCTGTAGGGTTTGATCAAAACAACCGCCCTGTCATTAATTTTAAACTTAATGCAGAGGGTGCTGAAATATTCGGTGACTTTACAGGAAAAAGCGTAGGAAAACGCTTGGCGATTGTTTTAGATGGGAAAGTTTACTCTGCTCCAAATATTAATGAACGTATTGGCGGTGGAAGTGGACAAATTTCCGGTGACTATACCGTTATGGAAGCACAGGATTTAGCTATTGCGCTTCGTTCAGGCGCACTTTTAGCTCCGATTTATCTGATGGAAAAACGCTCAGTCGGCCCAAGTTTAGGTGCTGACAGTATTCAGGCGAGCTTAATTGCTCTTGTGGGCGGCTTTGTTTTGGTTATTATATTTATGGTTGTTTATTACAGAGCAGCCGGTGTTATTGCAAATATTGCATTGATTGCAAACTTGTTTATAATATTAGCTGTTATGAGTCTCTTTGGAGCGACGTTGACACTCCCGGGTATGGCGGGTATAGTGCTTACTGTAGGTATGGCGGTAGATGCGAATGTTATTATCTCAGAGAGAATCCGTGAACTTCTCAATGAGGGTAAATCAATGCACAAAGCCATAGAAGAGGGATATTCAAACGCAATGAGAGCTATTTTAGATGCAAATATTACTACTCTTATTGCAGCAATTGTACTTTATGCTTATGGAACAGGAGCAATTAAAGGGTTCGCTATTACGATAAGTATAGGAATTCTTGCTTCTATGCTCACAGCTATTCTTGGAACACACGGCATATATGAGATGCTGGAGAGCAAGATACAAAAAAGTAAAAACAACCTTTTTTGGTTTGGGATTAAGGCATAAATATGGAAATGTTTAAATATACAAATAACTTAAACTTTATGGGCAAATCAAAATTTGCTCTTGTAGTTTCAGTACTTTTAGTTTTAAGTTCTTACATTATTCTTGCAACAAAAGGGCTAAACTACGGTGTTGACTTTGCCGGAGGGACAGTTGTTCAAGTAAAATATACAGCGGATGCTCCTATTGATGTGATGAGAGAGAAGTTAAAATCTGATGCTCTTTTTGATGGTGCTAGTATCACTGAATTCGGTTCTGCTGATGAAGTGGTCATTCGCATGAAAAGTACTTCTGCGAGTGTTACGGTAGACATCGGCGATGTTACCCGTGAGGCGCTCAAAGGAACAGGTGAGTATGAGATTCGCCGTGTAGACATTGTAGGGCCGAAAGTTGGAAGCGAGCTGAAAGAAAAAGGTGTGATGTCTCTTCTTCTGGCAATTTTAGGGATACTTATCTATGTTGCGTTTCGCTTTGAGTGGCGTTTTGCCGTTGCTTCGATTGTGGCGCTCGTGCATGATATATCCATTGCTCTTGGTGCTATTGCCTTGGTCGGACTTGATGTAAACCTCGATGTTTTGGCGGCATTATTGACAATTTTAGGGTATTCACTCAATGATACAATCATCGTTTTTGACCGTATTCGTGAGGGAGTAGTTGAAAATAGAACAGGGGAGTTGGAAGATACTATTAATGAGTCTGTGACAAAAACACTCTCAAGAACGACTTTAACATCATTGACAACACTTTTTGTGGTCTTTACGCTTTTCATGTTCGGCGGTGAGATTATTCACTCTTTTGCGTTTACTCTGCTTGTGGGTATAGTTGTGGGAACATACTCATCTATTTTTGTTGCGTCACCTATTTTACTTTGGTTTGGTTTTGATGTTAAAAAATATCACATCAAACTCTCAGAAAAAGCAAAACGTGAAGCTGATAAACAAAGAATGCGTGATCAGTTTGAATCAGGGGTTATGTAAAATCATTCTAAAAACAACTTTTGCTAAATGATGTTATAATTTTAAGTAATAGATGATTTTGGTAACAAGGTGTAAATGTTATGTTTGATTTAAAAAATTTCTTTTTATGGAATAACGATTTTTTTAACTTTGAAGATAGAGAAATTTCAAACCATTACCATGATTGGTACAGACACGCAAAACAGGGGCATATAACTGCTGTAAGTGCCTTAACCGCTGTTTTATATCTTTTATATTACCAGCTTAACAGACTCGTCGCTCCGCAGGAGTTGATGAGTTATATGATGATTATAGAGTTGTGTCTCCTTCCTTTAGCGCTTTTTACCATAAGTTATCTCAGTGCAAAAAAAATCAATTACAATTTTATGATTGCTCTGTTGATGTTGGCTCCGGTAGTCGCAGCAACAGGCAATATGCTCATAGTTGGCAGACTTGAAGTGCCTCAAACATATTTAACTGAAGTCTATCTTATAATTGTTTGGGTATTTATATTGTCTGGACTAAGACTTTTACATGCAACCATTAGTGTTATAGGCATGATTGTATTTTCTCTTGGCATGAGTTATTTTATATATCCTCTTCCAAAAGATATTTTTATTATGCATATTTTTTGGCTTTTTCTCTCCTTCTCTCTTGGTTTTTTTGGAGCGTATGTTTTAGAAAAGTTAAGTAAAGATACATTTTTAGCTTATGAAGAACTTATTGTTCTCTCAGCCACAGACAGTTTAACCGGATTTCAGGATAAGAAACATCTGGAAGAAATTATAGACAAAGAGATAAGCAGAAATCTACGCTATGGACATCACTTTTCACTTTTATCTTTAGATATAGACAATTTCGGTGACATTAATAAAACGTACGGAAATCAGGTCGGCGATCTTGTGCTCATCGAGATGGCAAAATTGATTAAACAGCAGATTCGTCTCTCAGATACTGTTCTTCGTCTGGGCGGAGAAGAATTTGTGATTGTTTATCAAGAGACGGATGCTCAAATAGCTAAAAAGCTTGCCGAGAAACTTCGACATGCAATTGAACAATATGACTTTAAAAGCGTCGGTAAGAAAACTATAAGTGCAGGAGTTACGTCCTACAAAGAACATGACGATGCACATCTTATGATAGCCAGAGCTGAGGCCGCATTAAGCAAAGCAAAAAGTAAAGGTAAAAATCGAATAGAAACTTTATGATTGGCGATGGGTTTCTACAGTTTTTGCTAAATTTTTTTCAGTCACACCTTAAGAATGTTTGAGTATAATCACTCAAATTAATTTACTCAAATTAGTTGTGTTTTTGGCATTTTGTCCAAGGATTTACAGCTGAATAAGAAGGAATGGAACGATGGATTGGGGCAAGGTAATATATGTGTTTTTCTCTTTAATGAGTTTAACATCGATAGCGGGTTTTTTATATGAACACAGTGCAGTTGGGCTTTTTGTTGCGGCAAGCCTAAATCTAGTTTCCACATTTTTGAAAATCGGGGTAAGAAACCTTCTCTCAGCAGAGCTTTTGGCTTCCTCTTTAGTAGCGGACTTACACCTTATCCCTGCGTTTATCTATCTTGAAATCGCCGGCAATTTAGAATGGGCGATGGCTCTGGCAGTCGGCGCACTTATAGCAAATATCTTTTCTATGGGACTTGTTTACATAGAAAGCTCAAAAACACACGACGAATATTAGGTCCATAATTTATAGCACTAAATGAGCAAAACAAGAGAATCGTTCGCATAGCGATGTTTCTTTAGAAAGCTCATTTAGCTACGCTTCAACCGCTAAGGTTACTGAAGCTTGACTCCAAAGGAGTCAGAATTTAAAAAATTAGGAATTTTTTTGGAATACAGCGCACAAACTTTAGAAAA
>VMSZ01000071.1 GCA_013791885.1 Sulfurimonas sp.
ACCTAAAATGTCCGTGTGCAGAGAGAGTATTTCGCCATCTATTACAACATCAAAATCTGTCCCATCAAGGGTCGAGACAACGTTCTGAATATCATCGCCAAAAAACGTCACTTTTGCATGCGGTTCATCTGTTACAGAAGTATGTATGAAAGCCTTCTCAAGCCTTGGTGACTGCATAATTTCGAGCTTAGTCGCGATGATGTTTTGTAAAGATTTGAAGTACTCGATGTGCGCTTCTCCAACTTTTCCTACCACCACCGTTTGAGGCTCAACAAAAGTCGTAATGTCATAAATATCACCGCTTTGTCTCGCACCCGCTTCACAAACATAAATCTCAGTGTCAAGCGGCAGAGAGTTGTTGATGTCGCCCATAATTCCGCCTAAGGTATTAACACTTCTTGGCGTTGCGTATACTCTATATTTTTTAGCCAAAATCTGCGCCACAAAATTTTTGATGCTTGTTTTTCCGTAACTCCCTGTAATTGCAATAATTTGTAGGTTTTTCATTTCACGGAGTTTCTTTTTTGCCTCTTTTTTATAAGCCATAAAGAGAAATTTTTCCATCATGTAGCTGCCGATGTAAGCAATTGCCAAAGGCATAAAAACGCCGTAGACTTCACAAGCGGACTTTAATGTACATAAAACATCTTGAAAGAGTGTCAATGAGATGAGAAGAATTAAAAATCTTTTCACTCTCCATGTAAGAACCAGTTTTTTGTCAAGTTTTTTATGCCAGACAAAGAGTGCAGGTAAAATAGCAAAATAGAAAAATATGCTGAAATACTGTCCTGTTGTATGGTAGGCAACAAAGGGAATAAAGAAATAAAGTATATGCCAGTGCGGTTTGTGATGCTTTAAAATCACGCGAGAGAGTTTATAATCGTACCATTGAAGGTTCGTAATAAGGTACCATCCTAAAACAGTGACAAAAAGGACATTGGTTACAAATGCGAGTAAAACGCCGTAATCTTCCATATTAGTGTTCCAGTGTACTTAAAAAAGTTTTTTCTATTTTTGCAGAAACATCGGCTGCATTTTTCATAAAAAAGTAGTGGTCGCCCTCGTAAACTTCCAAAGTAGAGTCTTTAATGAGTTCTTTCATTTTTTGCCCTGAACTCAGCGGTGTCGCCGTGTCATCTTTACCCCAGCATAAAAGAGCTTTTCCGCTGTAGTGGGAAAATTCATAAGAAAAATCTTCATCCACAACATTCTTAAAAGTTTCATACATCGGCTGGCTTAATGTTTTCGCATCCGCTGCTACAAAATATGAACGGAATTTTGCAAGACCGAAAACTTTGAGCAGTTTAAAAAGCGCTATTTTTGCTCTTACTTTTAAAGGTTTTGGAATGTAAATACCGGCACTCGCAACTAAAACCAAAACTTTCGGCTCTAAAATGAGTGCTACTTTACCCCCAAAGGAGTGGCCTAAAATAATATCTTTAGAAGCGTTCATATGAATCATTAACAACTCCACTATACGCGCATAATCAGCCGTCTTCAAAGCTACATTGCAAGTGCTGCTTCCAAAACCCGGTAAATCAATATAGATATGACGAAACGCAGACATCTCAGAGCCAAAAGATTGCTTCATTAAGCCCTTGTTACTTCCCCAACCATGCAAGATGATTAAATCTATTTTCGCCTCCGGATTGAGTATTTCATAACTTATGTCGAGAGTATGCTGATTGTACTGTATAGATTTAATAGCCATTATTTTCCTTTTGCCGAGGAAATTGAGTGAATATACTCATAAGAAGTTTTTGCTTTCTTTGTTTTTGGAAGAGAGCGTGAGAGCATCTCGATTGAGCCTTTAAAATCTTCAAAAAGATAATTTGCCATAGAACCAGGAATTGGATTTATCTCATTTAAAAGTACATCGCCGTTGACCACAAAAAAGTCACATCTAATGAGTGCGCCTTCAAAAAGGTTTGTATATATTTTTTCAAAATTAGCTTTTAATTTTGCTTCAAGTTCTGAGCTTATGTCAGCTTTTAAAACCTGTTCACTGCGGGAAAAGTCCATATACTTTTTCTCAAAATCTAAAAATTCATTTTTTTGAGGCTCTTCTACTATAGAAAAATACATTTTGCCCTCAGCCATAAAACCGGCTACATTGTATTCTTTGACACCCTCAATAAAAGGCTCAACCAAAATTACACTGTCATACTCAAAACCGCTGTCAAGCGCATAGTCAAGCTGCGCTTCATCTCTTACAATACTCACACCGATAGAACTTCCAAGACGTGCCGGTTTAATAATAAGCGGATATGGTGTTTTTAAATCTTTATGCTCATTAGCAGCTAAAACTTCGTAAGCTACGCTCTTTATGCCTCTTGCTTCACACAAATATTTTGTATATCTTTTGTCGTAAGAAAAAACACTTGCATCGACTCTTGGACCAATGTAATCAATGCCAAAAAAGTCTAAAAGTGCCGCTATTGTTCCGTCTTCTCCATCAGCTCCGTGAATTAAATTTAAAACCGTTGCACTGTACGTTTTTCTAGAAAATAGTGTTTTTTGTACAAAAGCACCGTTTGTAAGACCTAGTTGCGGCATTTTTTTATGCTCACCCTTACTAAAGGTATTTGCTCTCATTTTCAATGGGTCTATCAGATAAAAAATGTGATCCTGATCACAAAAAATAAAGTTTAAATCAAATCCAGATAATTTCTCTTTTAATGTAATAGCACTTACTATGCTAATCTCGTGTTCAAAACTTGTTCCGCCGAATAAAATATTTAATTTCAATCTCTGTTTCCTTATAAAGTGTGTAATAATTTTAAAGCTTCTTTTACTAAAGAAGCTGTATCTTCCGAGGCGCAAGAACTGAGTGCTTTGGAGATTTTCTCTTTTTTAAATCCCAAAGCTTCGAGTGCCTGCGTAGCTTCATCGCAAGCCTGCGTTTTAACCGACGTTACAGGCAGAAGCTCCACATCAAAACCATTGAGTTCCACAAGTATTCGCCCTGCACTCTTTGGTCCGATGCCCGGGACTCTTGAAACGCCTTTTAAGTCGTTGTTGTTTATGACTGTTGCAAACTGCGAGGGTGTATATGTTGAACAAATCGCCATAGCAACTTTTGGCCCGACTCCCGTGATTTTAATGAGTTTTTCAAAGAGTTTTTTCTCTCCTAATTCTAAAAATCCAAAAAGAAGATGCGCATCTTCGCGGATTACTTCAGAAATAAAGAGCTTAACATCTTCTTTTGGAAGTGCCGAGAAAGTTTGTAAAGAGATGAAAACCTCATGCACAATTCCCTGTACATCCACATGAACAAATGCAGGCTCTTTATGCTCTACTTTGCCTTTTAGCCCTACTATCATACAGTCTCTGCCATTACTCTTTTACCGCCTTTATTACGTATTCACCCTCAGCAACTTCTACAAGTGCAAACACTTTGCCTTCAGAACCTTCGGGAGGATTGTATGAAACTTCTATTGGAGGGTCAATAAGCTTAAATTTCAACTCGTTATAGCCTATCCATCTGCTTCTGTTAATGATTCTCGCATCAAAAATATTATCTTGAAAAGAGGCTGTTCTTGTTGTGTGAAGCTGAAGCTGTTCTTCTTTATTCGCAGATTCAGCTTTTGCTTCTATTAAACGTTCCTGTATTTTTTGAAATTGTTTGTATTTCTTTACAAAAGCATCAGGCATTTTGACACCATTATTTTTATAATGTATCAATCGTTTTTTAATATCAATAAAGGATGCCATACCTTCGTTAATAAATTTTTCGTGCTGGCCTATCTCTTTTTTGAGGTTTCTCAGGTCAATTTCAAGAGATTTTATCTGTTCCTGATTTTCATCAAGTCCTGCTTTTAAATCTTTTTTGAGAAGCGGATCAATTGTAAAAACATTTTCACTTCCCTGAAGTTTTTTAATCTCTATAAATTTTGAGGCTGTCGCATGCACGTAAGAGCCACATACTTCAATAGTTACCTCTTTTCCCCTAATGTTACCGCCGAGTGCTTGAGAAATCTCTATTTCATTCCCATCAACAGTTCCGTGTTCCAGTCTTGTAATGTGAATACTTTTACCAAATGCAGAGCCTTTGTGAACATTAATGTCTAGCTTATCTGCTCGGACGGTTGCGGTTTTATGTGTTTGCCCGCCAATCTTTGCTTTGAGTGCGTTTATGGTTGCGTTTGAGCCTACGTTGCCTTCAATATCAATCTCACTCACTTCAACATTCATACCCATACCGATAGCATCTTTTATGGAGTCAGTCTCTTTGACGATGATGCTGACATCCGAATGCAGTCCGCTCTCAATAGAACCGGTCGTTTTAAAACTTATTTGACCCAAATCCACTTCTGTTTTTATTAAGTACGTATTATTTTCTAAAGAGATATACCCATTCTCAGTTGCAATATACTCAATACTCAAATCTGTTTCAATCTTTTTAATTGTTTCATCAATAGCAAAAGTCGGTTCATTCTTTATTTCGGGTTCTTTTGGTTTCATAAACTCACCGCGGCAATTTCTGCCGGGCTTGCCGGCTCTTGCTTTGATGTATTCTATTAAAACTTCATCCTGCTTGACGCTTTTGATAAATCCGCGAGAAGCATAATCTATTTTATGCTTCTCGTCCACTTTCTCGGTTTTATCATAATGAAATAAAAGCGCATCATCCGTTGTAAGTGTCGGTTCATAGCTCTCAGCTATAAGGTGGGTTTCATTCTGTTGATAGAAAGCTTTTTCCTCAATGCGCACATAAGAAGTAATCTTGGAAATAGTCTCTGGTAACATCTCGTCAAAAATATTAATTAAAATTCCCGATCTTATTTTTTTTCTATTGATAAGATCTACCAAATCAGCTTCAAATCTGGAGCTGTATTCAACCTCAGAACCCGCAGCAATACTCAAATAAATTTTGCACTTCGTCGCGTTTGCGCCTACTGAAAGTTTAAAACTTTTATAAGGATCATCTTCTATGGTAAATATCTCTACCTCATAGGTTTGTTTAATTTGAAAATTAGGATTTAACAGCTGTGTTTCATCATCAAGATTATAGAGTTCATCGTTGGAGATATCTTCCCACTCTGTCTCTTTTGTTCCATCATTCATACGAACATATGTCTGAAATTCTAACAAGTTAAAATCAAGAGTCTCAACTTTAACATCGAAAGTTTTTGCAATCGCCAGCAGTTCTTTTGCGACGTTTTGGGTTCGGATTACGGTTGGTCTTACTTTTTTAAGAGTAATCGAAATGTCTTTTTTACCCAATCCAAATAGAGCCATATTTCTCACCTAAAGTTAATGTTTGTTAGCATGCCGTAAAAATTAAGTCTATATTTTAACTAAAGATTTGTTAAAATTTCGTAAAAATAACACACAAGTGCCAAAGAAGCCCATGTTTAAAGCAATATTTACAAACAGTTTTGGAATTTTAGTCTCAAGAATTTTTGGATTTTTAAGAGACTTGATGACAGCATCGGCCCTTGGCGCAAATATCTACAGCGACATATTTTTCATCGCGTTTAAACTGCCGAATCTCTTCCGACGTATTTTTGCCGAGGGTGCTTTTACTCAGGTATTTATTCCAGCCTTTGCGCGTTCACGCCACAAGGCTGTTTTTTCTGCAAACATTTTTCTACTCTTTTTATCTATTATTCTTCTCATCACACTCTTGGTGAACCTTTTGCCTGAACTTGCAACTAAAGCCATGGCTGTGGGTTTTGATGATGAAACCGTACGCATAGCCACACCCTTTGTTATTATAAATTTCTGGTATCTGCCTCTTATTTTTGCAGTTACATTTTTGAGCGCTATGCTCCAATACAGACACCATTTTGCAACCTCTGCGTTTTCAACGGCTCTTTTAAATATCTCTCTTATTCTGGCTCTGTATTTTTCACAGGACAAAAGCCAGGCAGAAATAGTTTACTATTTAAGTTACGGGGTTGTGATAGGCGGTATTTTACAACTCATTGTACACATCATTGCAATATACAAAATGGGTTTTTCAAAACTTGTTTTTGGTGGATTTAAATACCTCAGAGTAAAGTCAAAAATCATCAAAAAAGATACAAGAAAATTCAGAAACCAATTTTTTCCTGCCGTCTGGGGAAATTCTACCGCACAGGTAAGTGCCTTTTTAGATACCTTTTTAGCCTCTTTTTTAGTCACCGGATCTATCTCTTACCTTTATTATGCAAACCGTATTTTTCAGCTTCCTTTGGCACTTTTTGCCATTGCTACTTCCATTGCACTTTTTCCCCGTATAGCACGCTATCTGAAAAATCAGGATGAGAAGAGAGCTCTCGCATTTCTAGAAAAAGCTTTTTGGTTTTTAGCCTTTTTACTTGTTGGAAGTACTCTAGGGGGAATAATTCTCGCACATGAAATAACCTGGCTTTTATTTGAACGCGGTGCCTTTACTGAACAGGACACTGCAAATACCACTGCTGTTTTACAGATGTACATGATAGGGCTCATTCCTTTTGGATTGCAAAAACTCTTTGTATTATGGCTCTATGCAAAAGAGATGCAGATGCGTGCGGCAAAGATAGCGACCTTTTCTTTGGTCGCATATGTTGTTTTAGCCCTCGCACTCATCACACCTATGGGGGTAAGCGGTTTGGCTTTGGCTAGTACGGCGAGCGGTTTTGTAAGTTTTATACTTACCATCAGAGTATTCGGCGTCAAAAAGTTTTTCGATATACTTTTAAATAAAAACGCCATCTATCTGCTTGCAGGTACTGCATTTCTCACCATTTTATTACTATTTTTCAAGGATATTATCAGTGCATATATTTGATTCTGTACAAAAAACAAAACGCGAGTTTATCCCGCTTGAAGAAGGCAAAGCCTCTTTATATGTCTGCGGTCCAACCGTTTATGATGATGCCCATTTGGGTCATGCTAAAAGCGCTTTAGTTTTTGATTTGCTCACAAGAGTCTTAAAAGCCAACGGCTACGATGTTACCTATGCAAGAAACATCACCGACATCGATGATAAAATCATCAAAAAAGCCGCAGAACAAAACAAAACCATTAAAGAGATTACGGAGTTTTACACCGACTCTTTTCATAAAGAGATGGCAGCCATCGGCGTGGCTCGTCCCGACATTGAGCCAAAAGCGACTGAAAGCCTAGAGGCAATGTTTGGCATGATTCAAAAACTCATAGACTCAGGTCATGCCTATGCAACGGCCGAGGGAGATGTCTATTTTGACACTTCAAGCGACTCTGAATACTTAACGCTTTCAAAACGCGTACAAAACGAAGATGAAAGACAAGAGCGAGTTGAGAGTTCATCACTCAAGAAAAACGCAGCGGATTTTGCCCTTTGGAAAAGTGTTAAAGATGGCTCCCTCACTTACGATTCTCCTTTTGGAGCGGGTCGTCCGGGTTGGCATTTGGAGTGTTCGGCTATGATAGAAAAACATCTGGCAAAACCAAACGCAGCCTTTGCAGTGGACATTCACGGCGGCGGAGCGGATTTGCTTTTTCCTCACCACGAAAACGAAGCGGCGCAAACACGCTGTTCTTCCAACCACGCGCTTGCAAACTACTGGATGCACAACGGTTTTGTAAACATAGACGGCGAGAAAATGAGCAAATCTTTGGGCAACAGCTTTTTTCTCAAAGACGCGCTCAAAGAGTATGACGGCGAAGTGCTGCGTTTTTACCTTTTAAGTACGCATTACAGAAGCAATTTTAACTTTAATACAGAAGATTTATTGAGTGCCAAAAAACGTCTTGACAAAATTTACAGACTCAAAAAACGTCTCTTTGGCTTGGCAGAATCTAGTGAACCGACTGCGTTTAAAACGGAGCTTTTAAAAGCTTTGAGTGATGATTTGAATGTCTCCTCGGCACTTGCACTTATTGATGAGATGATTACAAAGACAAATGAAACGCTCGATACTGCGGGTAAACATAAAGAGCTCAAACGCGACACTCTCGCAAATCTTAGCTTTA
The DNA here is from genome assembly GCA_013791885.1 of Sulfurimonas sp. Taxonomy (GTDB): domain Bacteria; phylum Campylobacterota; class Campylobacteria; order Campylobacterales; family Sulfurimonadaceae; genus Sulfurimonas. Next base: position 7,927 of record VMSZ01000071.1, read on the forward strand.
TAGAAGAAGTTTTAGGCTTTGGGGTGAAAAATCCTTTTGAGTATTTTCAGTTTGGAATGGACGAAGCGACAAAAGAAAAAATAGCCGAGCTTATAGAAAAACGCAACGAAGCTAAAAAAGCCAAAGATTTTGAGAGTTCCGACAAACTGCGAGATGAAATTTTGGCTTTTGGCGTAAGTATAATGGACACGCCCAACGGTACTTTCTGGGAAAAGGTGTAAGAAGCAAAAATGGGATTTTCAGATCTTTTCTCAAGCCTGCTTTTAACACTCTCCTCAACTTTTTTAGGCTCCAATACCTTCGCAGAAATCCCTGAAGCTTCAGGTATCTGCTTCATAAAAGAGGCTAGGGAATTCGTTGTTGTCAACGATGAAGGCTGGATATACAGACTCTCAGCAAACGGAAAAACTCTGCAAAAAAAGTATTTGGGCAAGTATGACCTTGAAGGTGTCGCTTATGAAGAAAAAAGTAACACTCTCCTCATAGCACGTGAAGACACAAACAGTATTTTAGTTCTTGAACCAAAGAGTTTTGCCCTTCTCAAAGAGGTCAAAATCGACGGTTTTTATGAGGGCAAAGAGCTTCTCAAAGAGTCAAAAAAAGACGGCATTGAAGATATTGCCGTGCATGAGGGGAAAATTTACGTCTCAAAACAAGCCGATAAAAAACGCGACTCTCTGCTTTTAGAACTGGACTCTTTGCAAAACGCAGAGGCAAAAATAGTGCGTACATATCAGCATGATTATGTTGACGTTGCCGGTCTTTGTTTTTACAAGGGCTTTTTGTATATGACAAGCGACAAAAAAAATCTGCTCATCAAGTACGACCTCAAAAATAACAAAACAATCCAAGAGATTAAACTCCCAAAATCAGCACAAGAAGGCATCTGTTTTGATGATAAAAACAATCTCTATATTGCCGATGACAATGGAAAAATACTCAAATACACAACAAAACAATTAGGATTATAAGAGTGACAATTAACGATTTACAAGCACATTTACAAACAAATGCACAAAACGCAACTGAGGAATTTCAAAGACTTTTTCACGGCCGCGGCGGACTTTTCCCAGAGTGGAAACATCTTACAATTGACTCTATTGATGACATTTTAAGCGTTGCGTTTTACGCAGAACACGAGAACGAAAATGAACTTATAGCAATGCTTAAAGCATTTGTAAACGCAAGCCGATACAAAACCCTTGTTGTGCAAAGAAGATATGTCAAAGGCTCTCCGAGTGAGGTTTTAATCGGTACTTTGCCTGAGAACTTATTTATCATTGAAAACGGGATGAAAATCAAGCTCAATCTTCTATCCAACCAAAACAGCGGATATTTTCCGGACATGAAAATCGGCAGAGAATTTGTCAAAGAAAACGCAAAGGACAAAAGTGTTTTAAATCTTTTCTCCTATACCTGCGCCTTTTCTGTCGCTGCGAAACTTGGAGGCGCTTACACTGTCATAAACGTTGACATGAGCAAAGGCGCACTCTCCACGGGAAAATCAAACCATGCTCTAAACGCAATAGAACCAAGAGGTGTGAGTTATCTGCCTTACAACATTTTAAAATCTTTCTCTACCCTCAAACGCAAAGGCCCGTATGATTTAATCATCATCGACCCGCCAAGTTTTCAGAGAGGCAGTTTTGAAGCGACAAAAGATTATGAAAAAATTATTAAACGACTTGAAGAGTTGGCGGCAGATGATTGTACCCTGCTTTCGTGCCTCAACTCACCTGAATTAGAGAGCAGTTTTATTATAAACATGATGAAAGAGTTTGCACCGAGTTTTGAGTTTGTAAAAAGGTTAGAGAATGTTCCTGCGTTTGCAAGCGATGATGAAGAGAGAAGTTTGAAGAATTTGGTGTTTCAAAGAAAAGTGTAATTTGAGGGCAAAAGCTACAAAGTAGATTGCCGCGCTTCGCTCGCAATGACAAAAGAGTCGTCACTGCGAGACTTCAAAGAAGTCGCGGCAGTCTCTTTACTATTTTACTTTTTCCAAGTATTCACAGTCAACTGTGTTTACTTTGATAAGGTCACCTTCTAAAACGTGGTAAGGAACTTGAACAACCGCGCCTGTTTCAAGAGTTGCAGGTTTTCTGCTTCCGCTTGAAGTATCACCTTTAAAGTTTGGAGGTGTTTCAGTAATGATGAGTTCCATAGTCTCAGGAGCACTTACAGAGATTGCGTTTCCTTTGAAGAAAATGATATCTACGTTAATACCGTCTTTGAACCATTTTGAAGCGTCATCACACTGCTCATAAGAAAGACCAAGCTGTTCATATGTATCGTTATCCATAAACTGGTACATTTCACCGTCATCGTAAAGATACTGCATAGTTTTGTAATCAATTATTGGTACTTCAAATTTATCACCGGCATGAACAGTTTTTTCAACCACTTTTCCGTTTAAAAAACTCTTCATTTTCATACGTACAAACGCAGCACCTTTACCTGGTTTTACATGTTGAAACTCTACCACTTTGTATGGTACTTCGCCTACGATTAGACGAACGTTTTTCTTGATATCGCTCATTCCGATAGTTGCCATTCACACACCTCGATTTAAAAATTAATTTGCAATTTTACACTAAAAGGACTTAAGTGCACCAAAGGCAGGCTTAAATATGGACCTGATTTCTTCCACTCTCTTTTGCTTTATACAAAGCTTTGTCAGATTTTTTAATAAGCTCAAGCATACTTTTTTCACCTTCTAAATCCGCCACACCTACACTCACCGTAAACTTTATCTTCTCTCCCTCAAAGTCAACACTTGTGTTTTCTATTGTTTTGCAAATTCTTTGCGCAAAACTTAAGGCTCCTTTTCTGGAAGTATTTTGCAAAACAATACAAAACTCTTCCCCGCCGATACGTCCAAAGATATCACTTTTTCTAAGCAGCTTCGATATCTCTTCTACAAAGGTAACAAGAACTATATCTCCGGCCTGATGTCCATACGTGTCATTAATCTGTTTAAAAAAATCCAAGTCCAAAGAAAGTACCTGCAAACTGCTTACATTCCTTTTGGCAATATCAAAGTATATATTGGCTATATCCATAAAATGTGCTCTGTTTGATATTCCTGTCAATGCATCCGTCTGCGCTAAAAGTTTTAGTTTTTCATTTGCTTTTTCAAGCTCTTTTGTTCTTCTTTTGACGTTGATACTCAATTTTTTGTTATATGTCTGCAAATATTTGTTAATTTTATTAATATATAAAAACCTTCCGATTATCGCAAAAAAGATAAACGCTATAGCATAAATATAAACTATATACTCGTGCAGAATTTCTGAAAGTTCTATATGTGAAACATCATATGGCGCTATTCTGAGTTTTCTCAACACTGTGTGAACGGAAGAATAATCTGAGGGAACTCCCCATCCTCCGCTTTCAAAAAGTTCGGGATTTTTTTCAAAATCTATAGACAATAGTTTAGACAAAAGATCTCTGGAAACTCTGTCGTGTGTATGTTCAAGTTTTGCCAATGGCCATTCAGGATAAAGCTTTGTGCTTACAAGATAAGGAAAATCTTCGTACAATTTTTGATTAATTATTTTAATATCTGAGATGTTAATATCGCCAGAGTCCGCCATAGATTCCAATACATCTGTTCTCACAGTTCCCGCATCCGCTTTTTGTTCTAGCACAGCCCTCACAACATTGTCATGTGTATCATGGTAGCTGAGCTTTAGATTATTTTTGCCGACTCCATGTGCTTTAAGTTCTTCATACGCCATAATCCAGCCGCCAAAAGAGTCTTCATTGACAACTGCAAATTTTTTATCTTCTATATCCTCTATGGTTTCTATGGTGTTATTATCACTTCTTGTAAAAATAACACCGCCATATTCTTTTAAAGAATGCGAACCCTTACTGTCTAAATTCATATATGTTGCGATTCTCGTAACGCCATATTCATGTTCCAAAAGAACATAGTTCATATCATTTGTAATAATAAAATCAATACGTTTTTCTTTAACTGCCTCTTCGAATGCATCAAAATTCAAAGGAATTATTTTAACCTCATACAGATGAAGCTCTTTATTGAGATATACTGCCAAACTATCCCATCTTTTGGTGGCAGTCCTGCTTCCTCTTTTAGCTAAAACACCTATTTTAATCTCTTCTTTATTGAATTTCAGAGGGTCGACAAAACTCTCCAAATCATGCTCTTTCATAAAACCTAAAAGTTTATAGATTTTTGCAATTTCGCTAAATCTATCCACACAGACATGACCAAAAGGAATTTCATGCATTAAAGCTAATTCTTTAAGTTTTTTCCCTTCATATATCAGTGCTTCTAAAGATTTGTTCTGTGTATTATATTTTTCATAGATTATTTTAGCACTCTCTTCTATATGTTCAAATGCCCAGAGCCAACCCTTGTTTGTTGCATTATTAAAATCTTTTGCACGTTGTGGATGTTCTGTTAGCTCTTTCTCAGATGTAAAGAGCAAATCTCCATAAAAGTTATAGCCATAATCTTTTGGATAAAAAACAGTGTAATCAACAGACGCTTTTTCTAAAAAATAAGGCTCATTCGAGATATAACAAGCCATAGCATCGGTATTGTTATCAATTAAATCTCTGTAATTGTATGAATGTTTCAGTCGTATAAAATCTTCAGATTTTATGCCGTTTTCTAATAACATAGCTGTTGTAGAAACCGAATCTGTTTCATCTGGAGTAATCATAATTTTCTTATTTTTCAAATCTTTTGGTGAAAGAATTTCTTTGTTTGTTGTAATGAGCACTGATGGAGAAGATTGAAAAATAGCACTGAGTACCACTACCGGTTTGCCTCGGCTTCTTTCAATGAGCAAGGAAGAACGTCCTATGCCATACGTCGATTTTCGAGAAAGTACATCTTCGACTACGTGGACAGAAGGGTTGTGTTCTTTTAGCTCAACATCCAATCCAACTTCTTTATAAAAGCCTTTTTCTTTTGCAATATAAAAACCTGCAAACTGAAACTGATGCTTCCAAACTAACTGCAAAGAAACTTTGTCTTCTGCACCAAAAAGTATGAGTGGTAAAAGGAAAAAAAGTATAAGCTTCACTTTCTCGACCATCCTTTTGATATTTATCACAAAATTTCTATTCTGCCTCATTCTACTATGACTAATGTTAAAATGATATAATTTCAAAAAAATATAGATATTTTAGGGATTAATCTGATGGAATTTCAACTAGACGCGACAAGTAAAAACGCAAGAGCATGTACTATCAAAACGGCACATTCAACCATAAAAACACCTGTTTTTATGCCGGTCGGAACACTTGGAAGTGTAAAGTCTTTGGATATGGAAGATGTCCTTACAACTTTGGGTGCTGAGATAATTCTTGCAAACACTTACCATATGTATCTTCGTCCCGGAGATGAAACTGTGGCTAAAATGGGCAAACTCCATAACTTTACAAAATTCCCAAAAAGCTTTTTGACAGACAGCGGCGGTTTTCAAGCATTCAGCCTCTCTGATATGTCAAAACCAAAAGAAAACGGTATAGAGTTCCGCTCACACATTGACGGCTCAAAACACTTCTTTACACCAAAAAAAGTTATCGACATTCAGCATAATCTCGGTTCAGACATCATGATGATTTTGGATGATTTAGTTGCTCTTCCCGCAACTCAGGAACGAATTGCACTCTCAATTGAGAGAACAACAGCATGGGCACAGGAGAGCATAGATTACTTTAGAGCAAAACAAAAAGAAGGTGTTGGCGTAGACCAAAACATATTTGCAATCATCCAAGGCGGTACAGATAAAGCTTTTAGAGCTAAAAGTGCGACAGAACTTTGTGCTATGGATTATGACGGTTTTGCCATCGGCGGCCTCTCCGTGGGCGAGTTAAACGAGGAGATGTACGACACGGTTGAACATACGGTGCAGTTCATGCCAAAAGACAAACCGCGTTATTTAATGGGTGTCGGAACGCCTGAAGACCTTATAGAAAACATAGAGCGCGGCGTAGATATGTTTGACTGCGTTATGCCCACACGAAACGCAAGAAACGGCACACTTTTTACCTCTTTTGGAAAGATTAACATCAAAGGCGCAAAGTTTAAAGAAGATCCGCTTCCTGTTGACCCTGAGTGTAAATGTCCAACTTGTCAGACTTACAGCCGTGCTTACTTAAACCATCTCTACAAAGCACGTGAAATAAGCTACTTCAGAATGGCAACTATTCACAATCTTTTTTATTATTTGAACCTTATGAGAGAAGTGAGAGAGGCTATTTTAGAAGATAGATTTGCAGAGTATAAGGCTGCGTTTTACGCTAAACGCAGTAACTAAGCCATTTTTATTTTATCTAGCTCCTAAGCTCCGGCTTGGGAGTTATTCTCCGACAACTGAAAATCATTTACTACTTAACTTTTTAACAGAAGGATTGTCTATGAGTGATTTTATTTGAGTAATAGCAGTTTGATTTAATCTTACAAGCCTTTCGTTTTGCGGCAGTTCTTGTTTTAAAAGTTCTGCATTGATACTCTCAAGATTTGAAAGCACTATAAGTTGCTCTTTGATAACATCCGTATGAATTCTATAGTTTATTTTTGACAAACTTCTACTCAAATCCCATTCAAGTGATTTATTTTGTATCTCATCCTCTTTAAGTCTTTGAAACTCTTTGATGAGAAATAGTTTAAACTCTGCACTTATTCACGAGGCAAATTCAAACGCTATATCTCTATGCGCATAAGTCCCACCGTATCTTCCTGCTTTAGAGATTATGCCTATTGCGGATGTTTTTTCTATCCATTTTTTTGGTGTAAGTATAAAACTATTGATACCTGCTTGCATTTTAATTCCATCGAATTCGATGGAATTAAAATCATCATTATTTATCTTTTCCCATAATCCCAAAAACTCTATCGTTTCTCTATTTCGCATCCAGTTTTGCAAAATATAGTCACTTCGTTCTCTGTCTTTGTACCTTGCAATATCCGTCAAAGATATAAAATCAACTTTGTGATGTTGTTTGATAGACACTGCTGTATTTTGCACTAGAATCTTGCTACTTTTCATACTCGTTCCTCAGATATATTTTTTACTGTATCGCAAAAATGAAGGTGATTTAAAAAGTATTACAGTTTGTCAGATATTCTTTTTGGCATGTGGAAACTTTATGAAGTTTTAGTTTAAGTTAGGAGTTCCACCTTAGCAAAGGTGGAACTAGAGAAAGTGGAGATTCATTCTCAGGGGCGTTGTTGGATATTAAACTGCTTAATGCGCGAGCTGCCCTTCCCCGAACAGACTCTCAAAAGGGATTTTAAACTGCTCGTGCAGATTTCTTATCATTGTTACTGTTAGCTCTCTTTTTCCGCTTAAAATCTTAGAGACTCTCGTTTCATCTCCGAGTGCGGCGGCTAAATCTTTTTGCTTAAGATTTTCCTGCTCCATTCTAAACTTTATAGCTGAAATCGGGTCTGGAGCGTCTATTTTGTAGTGTTTTGCCTCATAAGCTTCAATAAGTGTCGTAAGAACTTCAAGCTCATCAAACTCTTCACTATTTGGTACGGCATCCATAAGAACATCGACTCTTTGAAGTGTACTCTCATAATCTTGCTCGTTTTTGATAGGTTTTATATTCATCTTATATCTCCGTTGCATTAATTTTGTCATACTCTTTATGTGTGCCGACAAATCTTATAAATATGATTGAAGCATGATAATTTATCTTAACAATCAATCTATATTTATTTCCATGTATATTAAACACAACTCTGCCCTCTCCAATAATACTTGCATTTTTATATTGAGCCTTTATCTCATTTGGAGTTTGCCAAGAAGCTTTTAATGCTTCATGGTACCAACTCTGTAGTGAAGACTTACTGTCACTATATAAAGGATTTTCATAAAATTGCTTCAATGTTTTATTGGAAATAATTCTCATAGGTTTATTGTACTTTATTCTTGACAATACGTCAAGTATTATATGTCAATGCAGATTTTTGGTTTCTACATGTCAAGTTCTTTGTTAAAAGTGGAGATTAATTCTCAGGGGCGTTACTATGATTGAAGATATATGCAAGACTCATGAAAAAAGTGGAGATTCATTCTCTCTTGCTCCCATGCTCCGCGTGGGAGTATATATATCTGCTTTACTTAGTTATGTGCATTATTTAATGATATGCATTCCCATCGGAGGACGATGGGAACGATGGAAGTAGGAGTTCCACCTTGAGAAAGGCGGAACTAGAAAACGCCTATTCCCTAAAATGGTATCTCATCATCATTCAAATTAGAAAATGATTTAATCCTATCAAATCTAGTTTCCAAATTATATAAAACAATATTCTGTTTTTCTTTTGAAAGATTTTTAAAGAAATTCAAGAAATCAATCATTATCCAAGATTGGATATCGTTATGTCTAAAATATTTGTAGCTACCTGAT
>VMSZ01000026.1 GCA_013791885.1 Sulfurimonas sp.
GATTTTTGCAGAGCTTATTGCATAATAGATACCCTCATAGGTAAAGGGAAGCACCTGTGAAGCACTGTCGCCTACAAAAAATACTCTGTTTTTATAGAAGAGAGTATTTTCAAACTCCGGTATTTTGTATCCTTTTACTCTGAACTCTTCATTTATATCGAGTAGTTTTATGAAGTTATTCATGTATGGAATCTCTCCATGAGCGACGATGCCTATATTCGTTCCTTCTCCCTCAGGAAAAGACCAGGCATAAAAGTTACCGGCTATTTTTGAGCCAAAATGAAATTCACACACACCGCATCGGTATTGAAGTAAATCGGCATAGCTTGTGAGTTGGGCGCTTACATTGTCACCGTTTATCTTTTTTCTGATAGAAGAGTTGACTCCATCGGCGGCAATAAGGTATTTTGACTTTATTTTTTTTATTTCATAAGCAAAGTTGACTGTAGAGATGACACAATCATCTTGTACTTCTACGTCTACAAGCTTGGCTTCATGAAGAGTTGTGCCGTTTTTTTGCGCTTCATCTCTGAGATAGCTGTCAAATTCCCGGCGTCCGACTATGACGAGCGGAGACTCTTGTATATCTACGATTTCTCTCTTGTTTTTGAAAACTAAATGAATCTCATCGAGTTGCTTTTGAATCATATTCGTATCAAGGTCAAACTCAGTAAAAGCATCTTTTCTCAGACCGCCGCCGCACGGTTTTTTAAAGTCGAATTTTTTTTGAATCAAGATATTTGGAATAGTTGCAATGGAAAGATATTTTGCCACGGTAGCTCCTGCAGGGCCACCGCCGACTATTAAAAATTCTGTTTCAATCATATGTATACTCACCTGAAATTTATATATGCAAGGTTAGTGTAACTTAACTGTAAAAGCACTTTATAGCCTGCAAAAGTGTAAGTGTAGATTGATAACTCCTGTGATAAAATCGTCTATTAATATATTGAACAGGTTGTACTCAGATGGGAAAAAGAAGCGTAAAGGCAGTAAGCTTTACTCCAAAATATGATGAGATTGAAGACAGAATACGGCTCTCTGTCAATTATGAAAATATAGCAGACAGAGTTGATTTTATGATTAGCAGAGCTTTCGTTTTAAAGCTTTTTCCTGTTCTGGATGAGTATATGATGAAGTTTTATGAGAGTGATTTGAATGTGCAAAAAAACTTCAAACAGGAGATAAAAGAGAATATAGGAAAAGATAAGACAACTTCTGTAGCCGATGAAGCGAATCTTACTCTCTACAAACAAGAAGATGAACTTCTTTTAGATTTAAGTTTTTCGCATCTTAAAAAAAACAATAAGACACTTGTAAAATTTCATTCCCAAAAAACAGAAGCTTTTGTTGAGCTTGATGCGGGGGCAATGAAGCAGATATTCACCATTATTAAGTCAACTATTCCATTCTTTTCCTGGGGTATCTCTTACAATTTTTAATTTCGGCTAATAAAATATTTTGCCATAGTTCTGTATAATTATTTTTTTAATAATCAGGAGTAATAGATGAAAAAAATCACTGTAATTTTGACTCTGTTTGCTATGCTTTTTTTTAGTGCATGTACGCAAGAGACACAGAATAAAATCGGCCGCAGTATTCAAAACTGGACAGGCACGAATGGCGTTTTGGACATCTACATGGGTGAAAAACTTGTACAGCGCTTTATTAAGATTGACAAGCTTTCAACGGCAGAAGCAACGCAGGGTGACGTCTCAAGAAATTACCGTTATGGCTATGGTTACCTTGATGCAAACTTCAACTACAAAGTAGACGAAGATGAGAAAAAACTTTACTTTGAAATAAGTGATTATGCCACTCCTTACATCTTTTACGACAATCCGGGCGAAGCAAAATAATGCAACTGTTGGAACTTTTCAAATATATGATTTCCTGCAAAAGTCAAACGCCCGACGATGGCGGACTTTTGGATTTCATAGAAAATTATCTCCCAGACTTTAAAGCTGTTCGCGTCGATGTAGAAGATGTGAAAAATCTTTTTATCTACAAAAAATTCGGTGAGGGCGACCATCTTTGTTTTGCAGGGCATGTAGATGTTGTTCCCGCAGGAAGCGAAGGATGGGATACCAATCCTTATGAAGCGGTAGAAAAAGACGGGTACATTTACGGCCGCGGAACGCAGGATATGAAAAGCGGTCTGGCTGCGTTTACCCAAGCGGTGCGTGAGACTCAAGAGTTCAAAGGAACACTTTCTTTGTTGCTGACTTCAGACGAAGAGGGTGATGCCTTTTACGGAACGGTTGAGGTTTTAAAGTACTTGGAAAAAGAGGGAATGCTTCCTGATTACGCAGTCGTTGCCGAACCTACTTGTGAAGATGTCTTCGGTGACGCAATTAAAGTCGGCCGCCGCGGTTCCATTAACGGCTACATCACTGTCAAAGGCAAACAAGGTCACGCGGCTTATCCTGAAAAAGGGATAAACCCAATTAATCTTTTAGCGCCAAGATTAGCAAATATGGCAGGGGTAGACTTAGATAACGGGGATGAGTTTTTTTCTCCAAGCAAGTTCGTTATCACGGATATTCGTGCAGGAATGCAGGTGACAAATGTAACGCCAAATGAACTCAAAATGATGTTTAATGTTCGCAACACGACACTTACAACGCAAAAAGAAGTGACTGCGTTTGTGGCCAAACATTTAGACGGGCTTGACTATGAACTGCGTTTGACTCAAGGTTCGTATCCTTTTAGAACAGACACCGACACAAAAGTTGTGAAAAACATAGACGAAGCTATAGAAAAAGTGACGGGTATACGTCCAAAACACTCAACAGCCGGCGGAACAAGCGATGCGCGTTTTATGGCTCCTCTTGGCATAAAAGTTATAGAGTTCGGTGTTAGAAACGACACTATACATTCTGTTAATGAACGAACAAGCGTTAAAGAAGTGCTAGAACTTTATGAAGTGTTTAAAAATTTAATAGTTGAGTGGAAATAAAATGTTGAAAACTTTTTTTGTAACACTTCTCTTTGTCAGCACACTTTTTGGTGGTGAACTTGGATGGAACCATGACTATAAAAAAGCACTTGAACAAGCAAAAATAGAAAAAAAAGATGTTTACATGCTTATTACTTCTGCAAATTGCAGATGGTGTAGAAAATTTGAAGCAACAACACTTCAGGATGAAGCAATTTTGCAAAGACTGAATAAGCAGTACGTACTTTTGCATATAGATAGAGATGAAGATTATATGCCGGAGCATTTTAAGAAAAAACGCGTTCCAAGACATTATTTTTTAAGAGCAGATGGCACAATAATCTACTCTTTTTTAGGTTACTGGGCAAGTGAGGATTTTATATCGTTTTTAGATGATGTAGATAAAAGAAGAATTAAACAAGATAATAAATAACATATCTTCTAACGCTCGAAAACAAAGTTTACGTAGCTTTAGGGGGTTGTGTGGACTCAAAGTCCCTGCCGCTTAAGTGTGTAACATTAAATAAAAGGAAAAATAAATGAAATTCGTACAAACAAATAAGGCACCATCGGCTATAGGGCCATATTCTCAGGCTGTTGTAGCAAACGGTATGGTATTTACTTCTGGTCAGATAGCTCTTACTCCAGAGGGCGTAATGCTGGAAAATGATGTGACAATTCAAACAAAACAGGTTTTAAAAAATCTGAGTGCAGTTTTAGAAGAAGCAGGAAGTTCACTTGGCGATGTTATTAAAACGACTATATTTTTAGACTCTATGGATGATTTCGCAGTTGTCAATGAGATTTATGCAGAGGCATTCGGTTCACATAAACCGGCGCGCTCAACAGTAGCGGTAAAAACTTTACCTAAAAATGCTCTTGTGGAAATAGATGCAGTTGCACTTGTAAGAAGTAAATAACTTCTAGTAAGGGACAAAATTCTTTTTTACTAACCCGTTTAGTTTATTGCATTGCATATTAGATTTGAGTAAAAATATCAAGAACTCCTAAAAGGAGTTTTCTTGATAAAGAATCTTAGAGAGTATTTTTAAATAGAGCTACCATACCCCATCCGAAATACACAACAATCCATAAAATAAATAGTACCAGCGAAGCGTTTGCTAGTCGGGATACGGCTGAACCTTCAGTTGCAGTATAAACACCTTCTGTTTTACCGACTTTCCAAGCCATAGTCAGAATAAACGCAATCCCCGTGAATCCGAGAACGACAAACGTCAATAAGAACATAATGATTGTTTCCCATTCTAGATTCATAGGATAGCCATATAAATCATATCCGACGCCGGACATGATTTTGTAACGGATAAGCTCTCTGACACTTGAGATTAATAGCGCTACAACGACAAGTATTCCCGTTGTGACGTAGCTATTTTTGTTGCCAATCGCTAGCAAAAGAAGTAAGACGACCGAAGCAACTGTAGCCAACGAAAGCGGATGTAAAAGAAGGCTCTCTTTTTGCATCCATAATGCAAATAGTACAGCACTGATAAGCAAGCCAAAAATGGCAAGTTTAGTACCTAAACTTTTAACAAACTCTAAATATTTTGGTTCAAAATCTTTTCGTGTACTTAAAAATTGAGTGTAGTTTTGCATAAAAATTCCAGTAACGGGGATCATCAAACTCACCATAAATCCAAGACGAATAAGGTCGAGATGCATATTCCATCCTGCGTTATCAATAACACCATTTGGTGCATACCACTCCATCCATTTTGTCGGTGAAATAGCTTCAACAGCAAAGTTATGCATCAAAACACCACAAAATATCAATATACCAAAAGAGATAATTCCGATAAGAGTGCTTGAAGATGAGCCTTTTTTGTTAGCAGACTGATACCAGTAGTACATCATATAGCCAATAACAAGGGCGTAAATAAAGATAAATACCCATGCACCGGAGAGAGTATTTGCCACATACCAGCCCGAATCATAGATAACCTGAGTAAAAAGCAGCGGTGCGACTCCTAAAACAATGAGAATCGATATGCTGATTTTCCCCGTCATTATAAGGTGAGGCGTCAATATTTTCCAATAAGGACTACTTTTTTGTTGGGTACTGCCATAAAGAGAAAGACCCATAGAACCAAGTGCCAACAAAACAAAAGCGGCGTGCAGAGCCCATGTTAAAACATAGAGTCCTTGAAACACTACAGGGTAAAAAGGTATCCCCGCAGAGTCTCTCATTACATTTACGAAAGTTGAGATTTCCATTCTATAGCTCCTTATTTTGCTTGCGAAGCAATGTAGGCTGCTATCGCATCATACTCTTCATCAGGAAGAGCAATTTTAGGCATATAAGGACTTGACCCTGTGCCGATTACATTTTTCATATACTCTCTGATTCCCTCTTCACCCATTGGTCCAGCCAGTTTGATAAGTGGTCTATAGAGTCCGTCTTTTTCCAAAGAGTGACAGTTGGAGCAGGCAATGCGTGTTAGTAATTTCCCGACTTCGAGTTTATTTTCGGGTGTAATAGTACGTAGACGATCAGGAATCCAGGGGTTTACTGTTAAGAGTCCTTTAGCCGCGATGAGTTCTACCTCACTTTTAATTTCTTTTCCCGGGACATCTCTGCCGATAATTTGATTACTGTACATATATTGACCTGCAACCCACGGTTTACGCATTGTTTCACGAAGTTTTTCACCAGGCCAAACCCCTACAATTCCGATTACAAACATCATTGTGATGGCAATAGTTCGATTAATCCACTGAGGTTTTATAATCGCAACAAAGAAATAAAGCGAAAATAAAATAGCCAAAATGATACGGTTCATAATAATGGAATCTTTTGCCATTTCCAAAAGTGCTTGGGCATTTGCAGGGAGTGTATTAATGTACCACATAAAGAAAAATACGGTAACAAATCCGCCAAGCAAACTCACCCAACCCATTTTTTGCGTTAGCTCTTCTGAGAGTTCTTTATTCTCTTTGTGCATTGCCGAAGAGATAATCATCCCGATAATTCCCGACATCATAATCATAAAGCCGATACGTAAGAACATATGCGGGAAGGTGTTGGTGCCGAAAAATGCATCGCTGGCAGAACCTGTTGCATAGTAAGCATCCGTACCAGGCCACATCATAAAACTGATAATGCCGATGATTAAAGCAAGGGTTCCGACCGAGGCTAATGCAAAAGTGTAGGTGAGTTTCAGATGTGTTTTTCGATCCACTTTATCCATAAAATAGATAAGAGCGAATACTCCTATAACTTCGTAGACAAAAAATACCCACTCTGTAGCCCATACCCATACAAAGTTATGAATAAGAGCACTAATGCCTCTAGGGCTAGCGGCAGTTGCCGTATACCAAATACCCGGTCCTGTGATGGAACCGATAACGTATGAAAAAATTAACAAAAACATTCCGTAACGTTTCATATAATCATACAAGTCAGTTCTGTTCTCTTTTTGTGCCTTATGGGCTAAAAAAGCAAATAAAATAGCGGCACCGACTGAGGTGTGTGATGCCATGATATGTATAGCTCCCGTGAGTCCCATCAGCCATGCTGAGCCTATTTCGGGAACATAAAATAAGGGATAAAATCCTAATAGATCCATAAAATCCTCCTATGAGATTTAAGTATTATAAATATTTTAAAGAGAAAATGTAGGTGTTATATAAGAGCATCGAACATACATTTCCTATTTAAATAGTGTGTGTATGCACGACAACGTCGGAGAAATAGCGTAAAAAAACGTTATAATTACGGCGTTGCTATGCAATACTTTTCCGTCTGCTTGAGAGCTGCAATTCATAGAGCAGGCGGATTGTGCTTTGGTTTTCTCCTCTGTTTTTTCTCCTAATAATAATTTTCAGGAACTGGATTATAAACTTGCAGTGTTAATTTTGTGTTAAAAAGTTAATTAAAGAATTTTATAGGGAATTGTAGAACTTAAGCCGTTTTTGTATGAGATTTGAAATAAAAGAAGTAAGTTGCCCTTAAATCTGGGCGTTACCCGAGTATAACTAAAAGAGATAGTTCATCTCAAAGCGGTATTCGTTATAAGAATCCAAATCTTTTCCACTCTCGCGTTTTTCAGCATCCACTAAACCTACACGCAGTTTTGCAGTTAGTTCCGGACTGATATGCTGACGTAAGTCCAAATGCAAAATATTGCTGTCTGCCTGAACACCCGTTGCTTGTTTTGATTCATCGAAATCTTGCATGGCGTAACGTGCCAGAGCACTAAAGCCTTTAAGTACTTTATATTTTGAAAAGTCATAAAAAACTTCTGCTGACGTAGTTTTAGTATTAGCATACCAATTGTATTGGCTCATAGCACGGGTATAACCACCTGTTGGAAAACCTCTCCAAGGAGCCACAATATCTGCTTCATCGGCTACTTCAGAATAAGCTATTTGTGTAATAAAAGGCCCTTTTTTGAAAAGTAAACGGGCCATACCAAGTGAGCCGTTAAGGCTTTTTGGATCCGAGTAGCCATTGTCAGGCTGACTGGCATCCCAATTAGCTAAACTTCCATCTAAGCTGGCTCCTCCGATTGAACCGCCGCCATTGTCTATTTGACGCATATAACGAATACCTGGTGTTACAAAAATATCATAAGGGAGTTTAATGATGTAGTTTATTTCTCCTGTTATGGAAGAGAGCACGTGAGGCACAGCAGTATAGGTCAGGTCTAGTTGAATGTCTTTGAGTGATTTATTTTTTATGTCCGTAATTACAAGGGCATGCTCGGTATCTTCTCCGGCTCTTGTAAAATTTGCATAAGAGAGACCTTTATGTGCGGCGGAGTCATCCTGATTTTCCATAGGATTATCAGAAGCAGTGTTGTAGGTAATGACATCATGAAAGTCTGTGTGGTCACGTAATTTTTGAGCATAAAAATAGCCGCCGCGAATAATTGTGCTTGGAACTTCTTTAGTGATGAAGCTCATGCCCTCGAAAGTATTGGGAATCATTTTTGTGTCGTTAGAGGAGATTAAAAGCGATTCAAATATTTGACGGCCGGCTTTAAGAGAAGTTTTGTCAAATTCGTATTGGACATAGGCCTGAGCAAGAGCAAACATATGCCAGTCCCCGTCATTTAAAACGCTATTTTTACTAAAAGTATCTTTTCCTGCTTTAACATAATTAACATCAGATTCAGCTACATGAAGTGCCGAAAAAGGACTGTCAGAATAATAAGCTCCGGCTGCAGCACTAAAACCTTGGAGTTTTGCTGTTTTATAAAGCAAACTTCCGCCTAATCCAAAGGCATAATTATCTTGGTTGGTGTCATTGTCGGCTTCGCTCCAGTCCCAATTAAAAGCATTCATTCTCAGACGGCCGTAGAGCATGCCTTCAGTAAAAACATCCCCAAGATTATCAACACTCGGGGGAAGTGTGTTGTAAACTTCTGCCATATTGTTTTTGAGTTCGCGTTTGGGTTTGCTTTCTGCGGCATTGGCTATAAAACTACATGAAGATAGCAATAAGGCAAAAGTGATAATTTTTAGAATATTCATTAAATTTTTTCCTCTCGAAATAAAAAAATCAATTATTTTTTTTTGTTATGGTCGTGTCAAATACTGCAAAGTTAAAGTATATGGATTTTTTTAATGTTCTTTTATTCTTACTAAATCTTCGTTAAATTAAGCTTGATATCAAGGTTTATTGAGGAAATTTATTTTGAGTGTTTAGTATCTTGACTCTGCAATTCTTTAGAGCAATTCAAAAGTTATAAAATATCTTTATAGTATAATTTTTCACGAACTAAAGGAGAAAATCTTTGACAGATAAGAAACAACTTAAAAGAGAGCAGATTATGCAGTCTGCTTTAGAATTATTTGCTTTAAAAGGATTTTACAGTACGAGTGTGCCTGATATTGCGAGTTCGCTTAAAATGAGTGTGGGTAATCTGTATAATTATTTTAAATCAAAAGATATCCTTGCAAAAGAAATTATCAAATATATTTCCGCTTATCTTGGTAAAAAAATCAGAGAAGTCAACGAGCAAAATATTTCTACGGAAGAAAAAACAAGAAAGATTATTGAAGTTTATTTTAAAACCGCTATGTTGAAACCCGAAATGATAGATTATTTTTTAAGAATTTATCTCTCCACCCGTGAAGTTTTCAATGAGGGTTGCGAGGGAATGATTTGTGTGAATGAATTTGTCACAGAGATAATGATTTACTTTGAAGAGGGTGTGAAGTGCGGCGATTTAAGAGACCAGGATTTTTTTAGTGCTTTTGGTCTTTTTATGGGTTATCTTGGCGGCATGGTTTTTTTAAAAGGTGAAAAAATTCTACCTAAAGAGTTGGACGAATATGTTGATGATATTGCGTTTAACATCTACAAAGCTCTGAGTAAATAAACGCAATGAAAACAAAAGTATTATGGTTGAGTGCAATCGCATGCAACGGTAATACGCACTCCTTTTTAAATTATCCCTATATGGAACAGTTTTTAAACGACTTTGAATTCATCTACCATCCTGTTATTGACACCGATTATACATTAGAAGAGATAGTCTCTTCTGTAATAGCTTGCGATATTTTACTCATTGAAGGTTCAATTGCAGAGGATTTTCAAAGAGCAGATACTTCGATTGTAAAAATTATTCAAACATATTCCAAAATTGTAAAAAAAATTGTCACAGTCGGAACATGTGCCACTTTCGGTGGTATTTTTAGAGAAAGTGACTATAAAAATGTAAGCGGACTTCATTTTAATCAAGAACTTCCGACAAATACCTTTAGAGAGATAAAAGATAAAACTGTCTCAATCTCTGGATGTCCAATCCATCCTGAAGTTTTGGTCAATACACTCTATGCTATAAAAAAAGATATTCGTTTAGAATTGGACAAATATCTTAGACCAAAAGAGTACTTTGCCTATACAATTCATAATGGCTGTACAAGAAATGAATACTTTGAATACAAAGTTGACAACCATAAATTCGGTGAGTTAGAGGGTTGTATGTTTTACGATCATGGCTGCCAAGCGCCTTATACACAGGGAAGTTGTAATAAAATTTTATGGAATGAAATAAATTCAAAAACAAGAGCAGGACTTCCTTGCATGGGATGTACGGAGCCAGGCTTTCCAAGAGAAAATCTTTTTAGCACAAAGAAAAATATGGGTATACCCGAAAACTTGCCGGTTGGGGTAGGGAAACGGGTTTATTTGACTTTGGCAGGAATTACAAAAGCCTTTACTATAGAAAGACTAGAAAAGAAGTTATTAAATGATTAAACTTATAGAAAAAATTGAGGGTGAAGCGAAGCTAGACTTCAATATGAAAGATGGCAAAATAGATTTTGTAGATATAGCGTTTATGTCCACAAGAAATATTGAGAATATTTTAAAAGGTAAAGCTGCGTTTGATGCACTTGTCATAAACCCTCGTGTTTGCGGTATTTGCGGTCATGCACACTTAATGGCTACCGTACAGGCATTAGAGAGTTGTTACAAAGATTTGCAATTAACAAACAAAGCAAAAATAATTCGAGAACTTACCCTCAACTTTGAACTTATACAAAATCATTTTAAATGGTTTTACTTAACACTTCTGCCTCTCTTTGGAAAAAAACAACAAGTGCTTAAGGCTACATATCCTACGCAGCTTATGGCCAAAGCCATTGCAATTTTTGGCGGGCAGTATCCACATACTTCTTATGCCGTAGTCGGCGGAGTGGTATGCGATATTACGCATACCGACCTGATTAAACTTCAGCATTATATAGAGGAGACTGTCAAGTTTTTTGAGGAGAATCTCGTTCGTTCACAAAGCCAATCTTTTTTGGAGAGCGAAAATGTGGATGATGTGTTGAGTAAGGAGGGTGACTTAATTGAGATTTTGAAAATTATCATAAGCAATGAGTGGCTGGAGCTTGGAAAAAGTTATGACAGATATATTGTTTTTGGTGCAAATAGCTATTTTACCAAGGGTAAATCTATGAAAACGCGCCTCTCAAATAATATCTCACTAACATCGGTTAAAGAGAGCAAGCAAGAGACATCCTATGCGAAAAATGTGAGTTTTAAAAACAAATACTATGAAGTCGGTCCTCTTGCTCGAGCGATGATAAATAAAACACCACTTATAAAAGATGCCCATAAAAGATATGGGGACAGTATGTTTAGTAGAATTTTGGCAAGAGTATGTGAAGTATCCCAACTGCTGCATCACTCAAAAAAACTTATTGCCGAGCTTGATTTGAGTGAAGCCTCATACATTAAACCCTCTCAAGAGATATCAAAATTAACTGGAGCAGGAAGCGCCTCAGTAGAAGCTGCCCGAGGTTCTCTTATTCATAAAGTCGAACTTGAAAATGGTTTGATAAAAAATTATGAAATCATAACTCCGACACAGTGGAACCTCAGTGGCGGTACAAAAGACAACCCAGGTGTATCACAAAAAGCTATGATTGGACTAGAAGAAATTAGTATCGCTGAGCTTGTTTTTAAAACGTTTGATGTCTGTTCCGTTTGCACTACTCATTAAAATCAACTATAACTTTTTTTTATTTTAAAATTAATACCTGAATTTTATCTTTATAAGTATTTCTAAAGTTAATTTCCATTAAAATTGAAAGAATGAATGAGCATTCATTTTTTAAAATTCCAGGTGAGGGGTAGATTATGATTGAAAAACGAGAGGCTTTGGCAAAAATGTTCAGTGCTAAAGGATCGAAAATAAATACGAACCGCGGTGCGGAGTATTATGATTCTTTAATGGAAACTATGAAAAAAAGGCTAAATGAATTGGAGCAGACGGCTGCTGCTTCAAAGATGTCTATTACTTCTGTTTTAGAAGCGGAAGGCTTAGATAGAAGAGATTTTATGAAATGGGCAAGTGCTGCGTGTGCCGCGTTAATGCTCCCGGCAAGTTTTACCCCTCTTATCGCACAGGCGGCAGAGCTTATGAACAGAGTTCCTGTTATTTGGATTGAGTTGCAAGACTGTGCAGGTAACTCCGAAGCCATTTTAAGAAGTGATGCTCCGACTATTGATGAGCTTATTTTAGAAACAATCTCGTTGGAATTTAATGAAACGCTTATGGCAGCAGCCGGGCATCAGGCTGAAGAGCATTTAGAAGAAGCTATGCATACCTTCAAAGGGAAGTATCTTTGTGTTGTAGAAGGTTCTATTCCTCTTGGCATGGATGGCTTATATGGAACTATTGGTGCAAAAGCTGAAACTTTTAAAGATCACTTGCTCCGTGTTGCAAAAGATAGTGCTGCAGTTGTTGCTGTTGGTACGTGTGCAACATTCGGTGGTGTTCCCGCAGCATCTCCAAATCCAACAGGTGCAGTCGGTGTTCAAGATGTTGTAAAAGGAAAAGCAATTATAAACATTCCTGCTTGTCCTGCTAATCCCGCAAATATTACAGGAACGATTTTACATTTTGTTCTTACAGGCCAAGTTCCGGAACTGGACCACTTAAACCGTCCTAAGTTTGCGTTTGGCTATAGAATCCATGATAATTGTGAAAGACGTGCACACTTTGATGCAGGCGAGTTTGTGGAAGAGTGGGGCGATAAAGGCGCACAAAATAACTTTTGTCTTTATAAAATGGGATGTAAAGGTCCTATGACATTTAACAATTGTTCTATTGTCCGTTACAACAGCGGGACGAACTGGCCTATTGGTGCAGGACATGGTTGTATAGGCTGCTCTGAACCACAATTTTGGGATAAATATGCTCAAGAGAGACCAATGGCAGATACACACTTTAAAGCACCAGGCGGCGGAGTAGAAAAAACTGTTGATGAATTTGGTTTAGGATTACTCACCGCAGCAGGTATAGGAATAGGTATCCATGCAGCAGCAAGTGTTTTAGCTGGAAAAAAAGAGGGAGATGAATAATGGCAAGCAAACATATAATAGTAGATCCAATAACAAGGATTGAAGGGCATTTAAGAATTGAAGCGGTCATAGACGAGAACAATGTTATTACGGATGCATATGCTAGTTCTACAATGTTTAGAGGTATAGAGACTATTTTAAAAGGAAGAGATCCTAGAGATGCCGGCCTTCTGGCAATGAGAATATGCGGCGTTTGTACAGGTACTCACTATCAAAGAAGTATAGAGGCAGTTGAAGATGCGTTTAAGGTAACTATTCCTAAAAACGCAAGAATTGTAAGAAATTTAATTCAGGGTGCTCTTTATGTTCATGACCATGTTGTGCATTTTTACCATCTTCATGCATTAGACTGGGTAGATATCACGGGTGCTCTCAATGCTGATCCTAAGCTTGCTGCTGAAGAAGCTCTTAAGTGGACAGACACTCCATATGGAGCAGGGGAAGGTGACCTCAGGGCTATTCAAGAGAGAGTTGGAAAATTTGTAAAACAAGGGCGTCTAGGAATTTTTTCAAACGCATATTGGGGAAATAAAAATTATAAACTCTCTGCTGAGCAAAACTTAATTGCCGTAGCTCACTACTTGCAGGCACTTGATATGCAAAGAGATATGTCAAAAATGATGGCTATTTTCGGCGGTAAAATGCCTCACCCTCAATCACTTGTTGTTGGCGGTGTTACATGTGTTCAAGATATTCAAAACCCAATGAGAATTGCAGAGTATAAATCTTTACTTAACAAAGCAAGAAAATTCATTAAGAATGCTTATTTGGTAGATGTCCTTATGGCAGGTACTATTTATGCAGACGAGGCACTTGATGGTACAGGTTCTGGACTTAAAAATTATATGAGTTACGGAGATTTTAAACTTGACGATACAGGTTTTTATAATTCAGCAAGTTTATTCCCTTCAGGCGTAGTTTTAAATGGTGATTTGACGAAACTTTATCCGCTAGATCAAACGAAGATTACGGAAGATGTTTCTCATGCATGGTATGAAGGTGCAAATGATAAAGGTCTTCACCCGTATGATGGAGTGACAAATCCTAAGTACACCGGTTTAGAGAAGAAAGAGGACGGGTACTCCTATTTAAAAACAAATGAAAAATATTCTTGGATTAAATCTCCGCTGTATGATGATACAAGAATGGAAGTCGGCCCACTTGCAAGAATAGCTGTTGGTCTTGCTGCAGGTGATGTTAATATCACAAAATATGCCGTAGGATTTTTGACAAAGCTTGGAAAAACTTTAGGTCTTGAAGGCGCTGCTCCGGCATCTGTGATTTTTTCAACAGTAGGCAGAACAGCCGCACGTGCTATTGAGACTGAACTGATGGCTGATGTTATGATGGGCTGGGTTGATGAACTGGCTGCTAATGTTGCAGCAGGCGATGTGAGTACTTGGACAGAATTTGATTTTGACAAAGTTTCTAAAGATGCCAGAGGTTTTGGTATGGCGGAAGCTCCTCGTGGCGGTTTAGGTCACTGGGTAGTCATTAAAGACGGCAAGATTGAAAACTATCAGGCGGTAGTTCCTTCAACATGGAATGCTGCACCAAGGGATTATAAAGGCAGAATGGGCGCTTACGAAGCTGCTCTTGTCGGTACTAAAGTATCTAATCCGGAACAACCACTGGAAATACTTAGAACTGTACACAGTTTTGACCCTTGTATTGCATGTGCTGTTCATATTGTGGACACCAAAGGAAAAGAACTTAGTAGTTTCAAAGTAAACACTAGCTGTGCCGTATAAGGAGCCTGTCATGAGTTATAAAAAAGTACAGAGGATGACTGGGGCGATGAGAATCAACCACTGGGTGGTTGCTATCTCTATGATAGTTGCAATTGTAACCGGCCTTTATATCGGTCATCCCTATTATCAAAGTTTTATCGCAGATCCAGCTGTTGATAAATATGTAATGGCGTGGAATAGATTGGCACACTTGATTGTTGCTATTATCTTTGACGTGAGTAGTATCGTAGTCGCCTACTTATACTTTTTTTCAAGATTTGAAAAACCTTATAAGAAGTTAATACCGACATTTACAAATATAAAAGAATTTTTTGATGTGTTAGTTAATCTTATAACACTCAATCGTGTGAAAAAGTTTGATTCGTCCCATGCAGACAGCTTTAACGCTATCTTTTTCTTTGTGTTTCATATGTTATTAGTTTGGATGCTTTTGACTGGACTTCAAATGTATGTTCATGGACTTGCATCGGGGATGAGTTCCATTGGTGAATGGTGGCCTGCAATGTTGCATTTGGCAACTGATTGGACTGTTACTGTTACAGGCGGTACCTTTATGGATGTGAGAATATCGCACCATTACACTATGTATGCTATTATCGCTTGGATTATGTTTCATGTTTATTACCAAGTGTGGCGAACTATCTTCTGGAAAGAGGGAGATATCAATATAGTGGTTGGCGGGAATAAGTTTATAGAAGAATAACTACTGTTTATACGCCAAAGGAATAAAATCCCTTTGGCTACGCTAGCCGCTTAGGCGCTGAAGCTAGCCTCGTACGAGGCAGAAAATCATGGAGTTTATTAATAATGAGAACAGCAATAGTTGGAGCGGGTACAGTTATTTACCAAGATGAAGGTGTTGGCGTTTATGCTGCAAAATATCTTGAAGAGAATTTTACATTTTTAGATGATGTGACATTAGTTGATGGCGGAGTGTTAGGCTTTCAGTTAATGACATACTATCAAGAGTATGACAAAGTAATAATTCTCGATACTATAACCATGAAGGATGAGGTCGGTTCTATTTATAACCTTCCATCAGAAGAACTTTTGGGTTTAGGAAGTTATAAACAAACAGCTCATGAAGTAGAAATCATAGAAATGTTAGAAATATGTTCACTTTTAGAAAGGATGGCAGAAGTTAATATCATTGGAATAATTCCAAAAGATATTGAGACTGTAAATATTGGTTTAACGAACGAGATGAAAGCTGCGTTTCACAAACTTGTAAACGCAGCAACAGCTGAATTAGATAAATCTGGTATAAAATATAAAAGAAATTCTTCTACAGTAGAACTTGAAGATATAATACAAATATATGCAAATCCACAAAGTGAGTTTAAAAATGGCTATCCAACAAATTATCAAATACAATAGCGAAAGTAAATATTTTGCAGGTTTTTTACAAGCCATGATAAAAGAGAGCGGGATTGTAGGCAGTGTTTCTCAAAGTGATGAGAGCATTGTCTTAAAACTTGATGACAGTGATGCAAACGCAGTGACTGAATTTAGTGCATTGTCAAATAAGTATTTGGCACATTCTCTCTTTTTGGGTGAAATACAGACTATAAATATAGATGCAAATCACCCTAAAGCCGACTTTACATCTCCAAGTTATGACATCTCTGCATGTCCGAGATGTCTGGAAGCATTAACAGATCCTTCAAGTGAGGATTATTTAAACGATTCTCTCAGATGCAATCACTACTCAAACGAAATAAGCGCAGAGTTTTATGACAATAAATATTACTCCCCTCACTACACTCAGGGAAGTGCTCTTTTAGTAGTGGATCCAAAAAATGTACAAAAACTTTTCGTCATGACCCCTGATGAGATAAAAGCTCTTTTTAGTATAGAAAAACCGACTCTAAAGGTGACTATTAAGGACGAAACGCTTAAAGAATTAAGCGGAAAAAAATTTATAAATATTAAATCTCCTCACAGTATAAAAAGTAATCTTGTTGCCCTAAATGCAAGAGAGAGTGAAATTGAGTATCTTTTTTATGAAGAGAGTGATGATCTAAAAGTCGCAGTTGTACAAAAAAATATTACTGTTATTAGAGATGTCAGAGGCGTGAGCAAAAAGCTTCAAGATTTGCATACAGATAATGTACTTAACAGGTTTTTAAATATTGCCAAAGAGGCTGGATTCATAAAGGGCGTCATTGGTGTAAATCTTAGCAGCAGAAATGGAATTACTTTTCTTGTATCCAATGAGACTGGAGCTAAAATAGTCATTAAGTTTCAGCCTTTTGTACTTAATGATGTTTTAGAACTTATGGCAAAAGATAAAAATAAATCAAGGCTGCTTCCAAATTTTTCACAAAAATTTCCGCAGATAATGCAGGAGCTCTCAGAGAACGAGAATTATGGTCTTTTTGAGACTATTGCAACTGTTTTAGAGTTACAAGAAAAAAGTTTTGAATCTGTAAGCGATAAATCTTTAGAGTTTCACGGAAACGGCGGACTTAAAATAGATGCGAACTTCAGTGATGAAGGTTTTGACTATGTCTCTTTTTTAGGTTCTATTATGAGCTTTAAACTTGCAAATACTGATGAACATTACTTAGCGTACTCAATTTTTGAAGCCCTTGGAGATATGGCTATTCAAACGCTGTTACAGTTAAAGGTAAGGTTTAAAGTTGAGAATGTTGTCATGATGGGCGATATGTTTGAAAATAGCGTACTTTACAGTAGAATATTGAGTAAATTTACAACAAGTAATCCATATTTTTCAAAAGGTTTCGCATTAGATGATTAAAGAAGGCTATTTTATACAAGGGGTAGTCCAAGGTGTCGGATTTCGCCCTTTTGTGTATAAAATGGCGCATGAGCTAAATTTAAAAGGCTTTGTGAAAAATAGTGCAACTGGCGTAAGCATTGAAGTTCAAGGACAAAAAGAAGCACTTGAACTTTTCCAACTCTATTTAAGTTCAAGAATACCGCCGCTTACGCGCATAGATTCCATCACAAAAACGCAGCTTACTCCGACAAATTTACAAAGTTTTGAGATTATTCAAAGCGACACTGCCGCATCGTCCAAATCTGCTCTTGTTTCACCCGATATAGCCATTTGTAAAGAGTGTCTGCAAGATGTCAAAAATGCAGGAAAGTATCATAACTATTTTGCCACAAACTGCACAAACTGCGGACCGAGATACTCTATAATCCAAACTGTTCCTTATGACAGAAAACAGACCTCCATGAGCAAGTTCGAGATGTGCTCTTCGTGTCAGGAAGAGTATGCAAATCCGCTCAACAGACGTTACCATGCACAGCCAATCTCCTGTAACTCCTGCGGCCCGACACTCTCTCAAAGTATTGGGAAAACGGCTGCGTTTATCAACAATGGAAAAATTGTTGCTATTAAGGGAATAGGCGGATTTCATATTGTTTGTGATGCAAGCAATCATGAAGTGGTTCTCAAGTTGAGGGAGTTTAAAAACCGTCCTTCAAAGCCTTTTGCCATTATGTGCAGAGATGCAGAGCAAGTGCAAGAAATTGCCACAGTAAACGTGAAGGAGTTGGAACTTCTCACGTCCAAAGAAGCACCTATAGTTATTTTAGATAAAATCCAAAACGCAGGTATAAAACTCTCTGCGTACGTAGCTCCAAATATCAATAGAATAGGCTGCTTTTTACCCTATACTGCTTTGCATCATCTTCTTTTTAAACTTTTAAAAAACCCTATTGTTGCGACGAGTGCAAACTTGGGCAATGAGCCTATCATAACCGATAGCGAGACACTCATGAGCAAACTTCCCTTTGTAGAATTTATTCTTGATTTTGACAGAGATATCATCAATGGGGTGGATGATTCTCTCGTACAGGTTATAGCAGGTAAAAAGCAGACTTTAAGGCTTGCTAGGGGATATGCTCCAAAAGTCATAAAACTACCGTATAAGAGTGAAAAAAAGATTTTGGCAGTCGGGGCAAATGCGAAAAATTCAGTTGCGTTTGTTATAGATGACCAGATAATAATTTCACCCCATATAGGTGATTTGGACTCTTCAAAAGCCTTTGGATTTTTTGAGCGGACAATTGAGACTTTTAAAAATTTTTACGACTTTGAGCCGGAACTTATTGTTCACGATAAACATCCTTCTTATATGAGTACAAAATGGGCAAAAACGCAGGGCAAAAAGCTTGTAGCAGTGCAACACCATTTAGCCCATATTTATGCCGCTAAAGCTGAGTTTGGACTTCATGGCGATTACCTCGGTTTTAGTTTTGACGGAACAGGTTATGGGGAAGAGAAGGTGAATGGCGAAGCCAGAGAGGCTGCGCTGGGGCAGGGAACACTCTGGGGTGGAGAAGTGTTTGTTGGAGATACCCGTAAATACAGTTTCAAAACCATTAAACTTTTAGGCGGTGAAAAGGCTATAAAAGAGCCTCGAAGAGTAGCCCTGAGTATGCTTTTTGAAAAATACACTCTAGAGATGATTATGAAATTGCCATTAGCCTGCGTCACTGCGTTTAGCGCTGAAGAGATAAAAATACTGCATCAAAGTTACAGTAAAAATCTCAACGCTCCACTTAGCTCTTCTGTTGGGAGAATGTTTGACGCAGTTGCAAGTTTTGCAAATCTGCTGCAGTTTCAAAGTTATGAAGGTGAAGCCGGACTCATTTGCGAGCAAAATTATAAGCCACAAATCACAGAAGCATTTGAGTACAAAATAGTTGATGGAATAATAGACATCGCTTTTGATTTCTTTGACAAAGAGATAGTTTCAAAGTTCATAAATACTTTGGTGAATATCGTGATAGAAATTGCAAAAACGGAAAAAATGGAAGTTATTCTCAGCGGCGGCGTTTTTCAAAACAAAACACTGCTAGAGCTTCTTATAAAAGAGTTTGAAGAAGAAAAAGTTACTTATTATGTCCAAGAGGAAACCGCCATCAATGACGGCGGAATAGCCTTGGGACAGCTCTATTATTATTTAAGTGCACGTAACATTATTGGAATTTAGATTCACTCATAGCAGTAATTCTTCTTTGTGAAGAGGCAAGGACTTTTAAAAGTTCACTTGTAGTAACTTTAAGTTCTGCATGATAAAACTTCGCCTTATCGAGATCCATAACTTTTATTTTGGAACCTCCCGTAAGCATCGAGAAAAAGCTTGGTTTTTTGTCTTTAAAAAATATTTCAAAAACTCTTAAATACTCACTATGCCACTTGCCGTGCAAGGTTTCAATCTCAGTGTAAAACTGCATACCTAAAATTTCTTTTACACGGTTGTCTTGGTTATAAAGCCACTTACCGAATTCACACTGCGTTTTTGCTACGGCTGTCGGATTCTCAACTTCTCTACCTTGAACGAGCGCTTCAATTTTGGCCATCTGCAATTCATGTGATTTTCTTGCATTATCAATAGCATCTAAGCTTTTACTTTTATTCATTATTCTATCTTTCTTGAGGAAATAATTTTATATATTAATGAATAAAATATTAAAAAAACTATATAATCATAATAATTAAGAAAAAGGGATAATTACATGCCACAGCCAATACCAATAGATAATGAAATAAAACTAAGTAGTAAAAGATATATCGTTTCAAAGACGGATGCAAAAGGGATTATAGAATATGGCAATGATTATTTTGTTGAAATTTCAGGCTACACAGAAGCTCAACTTATAGGACAGCCGCACAGTATTGTAAGACACCCGGATATGCCGAAGGTTGTTTTTAAAATGATGTGGGACCGAATTAACAGGGGCAAAAATATTATGGCCGTCGTTAAAAATCTTGCTAAAGATGGCAGTTACTACTGGGTTGTAACAGAGTTTGAACCAAAAATAGACCCTATTACAAACGAGATACTTTCGCATACAGCTTTTCGAAGAGCTGCACCGCAAAAAGCTATAGATACCATGATACCAATTTACCAAAAACTTTTGGAGATAGAAAAAACTGGCGGAATGGAAGCGAGTGAAAAATATCTTCGCGGATTTTTTGAAGACAATAAAACGACTTATGATGAATTTATAGATAAACTAGTAGGAAATAGCGGAATTTTTAAACTATTTTTTACTGCTATGAAAAAATTATTTTCATAAATTTTAAAATCTCTCAAAAGCAGCTGAGCGAAGAATAAAACAAACTAAATTTTAATCATTCTTCATTATGCTGTAATTGTGCAAATTTTCGAAACGATATTAACAAAAATTCGAGTATTATGCCGCTATAAAATATAGGTCTGGAATTTTATTTTTGGATAAAGAGCGGGAAAAGATAATGTCCGATATACCTTTAATAATAGTCGCTATGGCCGGGGCGGTTTTGTTCGCTCCTTTTATAGCCCAAAGTTTGCGAATGCCTCTTGCAGTAGTTGAAATTCTTCTGGGATGCGGCATTGGTTACTGGGGTATTTTGGATGCGAATACTTATGTTCCTATTATTGCTAAAACAGGTTTTTTATTTTTAATGTTTCTTGCCGGAATAGAAGTCAATCTCAAAGCATTTTTAACAATGGAATCTTCGCTCTTTAAACGGGCTATCGGCTATTTCATAATACTTTATTCGCTCTCAGCTTTAATTGTTTGGGGCTTTGATTATTCGTTTATCTATTTAGTTGCGTTTCCTATTGTTTCTTTGGGCATGATTATGGCTCTTGTTAAAGAGTTTGGCAAAGAAGAACCTTGGCTAAAACTCGCACTCATTATTGGGATATTGGGCGAGCTTATCAGCATAGCGGCACTTACTCTTTTGAGCGGTGTTTTGAAATATGGCGTAACACTCAACTTCATCTTGGCTATTGGAACTTTAATTTTCTTTTTGTTTGCGACTGTTCTCATGTTTAAAGCAGTGAAAATACTTTTTTGGTGGTATCCAAAACTTAAAAAAGCAATCATGCCAGAACGCGATAACCGCGATAAAGACGTACGTCTCTCTATGGCGCTCTTTTTTGCCATGATTGCAGCCATGATATACCTCGGACTGGATATGGTTTTGGGTGCTTTTATTGCCGGAATGTTTGTCGCGACTTTCTTTGAACATAAAAAAGAACTTCCACACAAACTCTCTTCATTGGGATTTGGATTTTTAATCCCTGTGTATTTTATTTACGTTGGTTCAACGGTAAATATGGATGCGCTTTTTTCTCCTTCTATCTTACTGCTTTCCTTACAAATTGTGGGTATTATTGTTGCCCTGCGTATTGCCAGTTCTATGATATATCTGAGAGAACTTGGTCTGAAAAATACGCTTATGTTTGCCATGGGTGACTCAATGCCTCTGACTTTTTTGTTAGCGGTTGCAACAATCGGAATTGGGGCGAATGCAATAAGTTTGGAAGAATATTCTTCACTCGTAATTGCGGGAATGATAGCCTCTGTTTCTATGATGAGCATTATTCAGATTGTGACCTATTATGCTCCTGATAAAAACTACTGTCTTCTTCCAAAAGATTAAGGTGGTAGTGTATTCATTTTAGATTTACATTATGATAGAATGGTTTGAATAGATATTTTATATAAAAGGACTTTTATGAATAGCCTTCGCAGAGCCACTTCTCTCACAATTACATTTTCTTTTTTGATTATGAGTTATACGGGTTTCATACTTTTTATAGCCCCAAAAGGACGGGTTGCCAATTGGACGAATTGGGAGCTGTTGGGTCTGGATAAAACGCAGTATGGAAATTTGCATGCAACATTCATGGTACTTTTCTTTGTGGGTGTTTGTTTTCATATTTATCTCAACTGGTCACCGCTTATGAGCTATTTTAAAAATAAAAGCAGAGAATTTTCCTTATTGACTAAAGAATTTGTTTTTGCATTTCTTCTCAATCTGTTTTTTGTCCTAGGTGTTTTATTTTACTGGGTCGGGTTTGAGCAATTTTTGGATTTTCAAGACAATATGAAAGCTAGTTGGGAGAAAAAAGCAGATAAAGCTCCTTACGGACATGCGGAACTTTCTAGCGTAGAAGAGTTTGCCAAAATAACCGGTACAGATGTAAACACTATTGTTGAACAACTCACAGCCAAAAATATACAAGGTGTGAGTTTGGAAAAAACAATTGAAGAGATTGCCAAAGAAAACAAAAAATCTCCTTTTGAACTTTTTGAGATGATAGATGTAAAGAAAAAAATGAGCGCACTTAAAGAAGGCGGAGGCTATGGCAGACTTTCTTTAGCAGAAGCATGCAACCAATATAATATTGACATAGACAAGGCACTTGAGATTATAAAAGAAAAAGGTTTTGTAGCGACGCAAGAGAACACTGTTCGAGAAATTGCTGATGCTTTACACACAAGCCCGATACAGCTTTTAGAGATGCTTCAATAAGCTCATCAATATTTCTTCCTGTTTATCTTGGGTATAGTTAAATTTAAATTCAATCTCTTTGAGATAATAAAAGAAATTATCATGACGGGTACCTTTATATTTTAAAATAGATTCTTCAAAAAAAAGCCAAAAATTTGTAATTATATTTTCTTTTTTTTGCGTTTTAGAAATTTTGTTGAGCATCATAAATTTAGAGAATTCTTTAAAATATATGGCTTGTGCCCCATCATCTAAAAACTGCTGTTTGTACATATTGAGGCTTGGCATGAGCAGATTGTAAACCTTCTCTTCGTAGTAAAAGCTTAAAAAGTTTTGCGCATCAAAAATATTTTCTTTTATCTTCTTTTTACTTTGCGGCAGATAGATGTATTCGTCGTATTCTATAACCTTTTTGTCGCGGTACTCGTTTTCTAAATAATTTGCAATCAGACTTCTGAAGAGCTCATAGCGTTTTTGCACGGTGAGATAATTAAGCTGCAAAATTTTTGCTGCTTTGTTCACACTCATGTCATCACAAAAACATTGGATAATCTCCAACTCTTTTGTGATTTTATTTGGAGAAAACTTTTTTTTGCATCCAGAACACTTCAGCTGACCTGTTTGAAGTTTATATAGTTTTTTATTATGACAGTAAATACATTCCATGAGAAAATTTTAGCACAGTTTGGTCCCGAAAATAACTAAGAAAGAATGAAATTAATATTAATTTTAAAATAAAGTAATAGAATATGAATGCTTATTCATTATGGAGATTGTTTAAATGGAAAATTTAGGTTTACTTCTTATTTTTTGGTATGGCGTTTTACATGCGTTTGGCCCTGATCATCTTACTGCCATTGCAGATTTTTCTATAGGTAAAAATAAAAAAAAGACTATAACCATTACCGTATTGTTTGCAATCGGCCACGGTTTAACGCTTTTTGTTTTTGCAAAGTTACTTGAATCTTATCATATAAGCGATGCTGTTTTAGGCTATGGCGATACAATTTCCTCTTTAGTGATTTTAGGCATGGGGCTCTATCTATTATATATGGTCTTCAGTGACAAGATTCAGCTGAATAAACACTACCACGAGGGCAAAGAACACATTCATATCTGGTTTGGAAAAGAACACGAACACAGCAATAAAGACACAGCCTCTGCATTTACCATTGGTGCGTTGATGGGAATAGGAGGAGTGCGTGGAATGTTAGTCACGCTGGGGATGATTGAAGGGCAAAGTGTTGATTTAGTTATGGTGATGGCGTTTGCTCTTGGAGTAATGGTGATTTTTGTAGGCTTTGGTGCGGTGATACTCACCATTAATAAAAATCTTTTAAATTCAAAACAAAATCTACGAAGAGTTTTCGCTACCGCGGGAGTCATTTCCCTTGTTGTGGGCTCAAATATGATAGTCGGATAAATAAACTTAAGGAAATACAAATATGTGTAAAGATTGTGGTTGCAGTATAACTGATAATGTAAAAAGAGATAGTCATAACCATGGTGAAGGACATTCACATGAACACAATCATGGAGATTCTCATTCTCATCAAGAAGCGCATGCACACTTACATGACAACCCTCAGCTTAATGATCCAAAAACTATCTCTGTCATTACAAAAATATTGGATAAAAACGACCAGGAAGCGGGGCATAATCGTCAGCACTTCAATGAACATGGCGTTTTGTGTATTAATCTTATGAGCTCACCAGGCAGCGGTAAAACGGCTCTTTTGGAGCACTTGGCCGATATTGCGGATTTTAAATTCGGTGTGGTTGAGGGTGACTTGGAAACAAGCCGCGATGCCGATAGGCTTAAGGCTAAAGGAATTCAGGCACATCAGATTCAAACAGGTTCAGCCTGTCACTTGGATGCATTTATGGTACATAAAGCGCTGCATCACATGGATTTAGACACTTTAGATGTCTGTTTCATAGAAAATGTAGGCAATCTAGTCTGTCCTGCTTCGTATGATGTCGGAAGTCATTTAAACATTGTGCTTGTCAGTATTCCCGAAGGTGAAGACAAGATAGCAAAATATCCGGTAATGTTTCGTCAGGCAGATTTGATTTTGTTTACAAAAATGGACTTACTGCCACACTTTGAATATGACATAGCAAAAGAGAAAGAGATGGCAAGAAAACTCAAACCAAATGTAGACATTCTTGAAGTAAGTACAAAAGATGAAGCAAGCCTTAAAAAAGTAGCACAGTGGATTAAGTTCAAAATGGAGATGAGATAATGTGCCTCTCAATACCAAGCAAAGTTGTCAAAATTGACAAAGAAAATAACATGGCAACCGTGGATACAATGGGTGTTAAACGCGACGCCAGTTTAGACTTAATGGCTGAAGATGACGTTAAAGTAGGAGATTATGTTCTTTTACACATTGGTTTTATTATGAATAAAATTGACGAAGAAGACGCGATGCTGAGTCTGGAGACTTACAAAGAAATCATAGAAGCGATGGATGAAGAAGAACGACAGAGGACGATTTTAGAAGATGACAACTGCGTCAATAGAGGCGTATGAAATGCAACTAGAACTTAAAAATCTTTATAATGATTTTAGAGATGCAAAAACTATCAAAGCGTATGCAAAAATTATTCAAGAAGATGCAAAAAAGTTAAATAAAGAAATTCATATAATGGAAGTTTGCGGCGGGCATACCCATACCATTATGAAGTATGGTGTTTTACAGCTTTTGCCCCAAAATATCAAGTTTGTGCATGGCCCGGGTTGTCCTGTTTGTATCATGCCAAAAGAGAGGATTGACCACGCTTATGTTTTGGCGATGCAGAGCGATGTCATCTTAGTCACACTCGGAGACATGATAAAAGTACCGGGAAGTAACGGAAGCCTGCAAGACGCAAGAAGCAAAGGGGCTGATGTGCGCTTTGTGTACTCTCCTATGGATTGTCTTAAAATTGCAAGTGAAAATCCGGACAAAAAAATCATCTTTTTTGCTATAGGCTTCGAAACCACAACACCAATGACGGCTGCGCTCTTAAACGCAGTGATCAACAAAAATATACCAAACATCTTTTTTCACATCAACCATGTAACTGTCCCTGAAGCTATGGCTGCTCTTATAGCAGATGATGCTTCCAATATAGACGCATTTTTAGGGCCTGCTCATGTGAGTGTGATAAGCGGAAGTAAAATTTACGAAGAGTTTCCACGAGACTACAAAAAAACCGTAGTTGTTTCGGGCTTTGAACCGGTGGACGTAATGCAGTCTATCAGCATGATAGTCAAACAATTTATAGAGAACAGATGTGAGCTTGAAGTTGAATATAAACGTGCTGTGAGCTATGAGGGAAACAGTAAAGCTCAGGAACTTATCAATAAATACTTTGAAAAAGCGCAAAATTTCAGATGGAGAGGCTTGGGTGATATTCCTCGGAGCGGGCTCAGACTTCGAGATGAATATGACGCTCTAAACGCAGAGGTACTTTACAAAGATATATTACCGACACAAAAAATAGACGACCATAAACTTTGTATCTGCGGAGATATATTAAGAGGTAAGGCTACACCGCCACAGTGCACAATTTTTGGAACGGCATGTAAACCGACAACACCGATTGGGAGCTGTATGGTGAGCTCTGAGGGTGCTTGTGCAGCGTATTATAAATATGGGAACTTGATATGAATAAAGAACATGGCCTCAAAAAACTCAAAGAGTTTAGAAAATATGTTAAAGATTTTGTGAAACATAATAGAAGCACTGTTAAAGAGATACATGATTTAAGAACGGCATGCAGAGAATTAATCTCTTTGCTCAGTTCAAAAGAAGAGTTGTATAAAAAAATAAAAAAAGTGATTAAAGCAAGCAATAGTGTAAGAGATATAGATGTGTTTTTTGAAGCGTACCTTGCATCATTACCAAAAAAATATCTCAAAAAACTTGATATGAAAAGCATCAATAAACGTACACATAAGAGCAGAAAAAAAGAGCTAAACAAACTGCACAAGTATTTAAAGTCTTTAGATATACAAAATACTATTCTCCTAGAAGCAAAGCAAGACAAGTCTATTGTAAAGCCTAAAGAAGAGCCAAAATTAAATCAAGAAGAACTGCATAAGTATAGAATTTACATAAAAAAATTGCTCTATAGAGAGAAAAACAGTGTTCCTTTGAATAAAAACAGAGTAAATGCCTTGAGTAAAATTAAAGATTGTTTAGGGAGTATTAACGACAACTATAACGGATACGAAAGATTAAATAATTTTGAAGTAAAGCCAAAATTACTCAATCGTATAGCAAATTTTACAGAGGCAAAAAATTTGAAATTATTTAAAAAATTTCAGATTTTAAATAAAAAATATGTTGAGGGCGGCTTATGAAAAAACTCTATTTGGTCAGACATGCAAAATCAAGCTGGGAAGATTCTAGGCTCAGTGATTTTGAGAGACCTTTAAATAAGAGGGGCAAGTTAAACGCTCCATTTATGGGCACTTTGCTTTTTGAAAAAAAAGTAAAGCCTGAACTAATTATCTCGAGTCCTGCGTTTAGAGCCAAAACAACAGCTGAACTTATTGCAAAAGAGTTGGGTTACACCAAGGAGATTCTATTTTTACAAGATATTTATGAAGGCAGTGTGAGCAGTTTAGAGAAAATTTTGTTGAGCCTCAACGATGAAAACAATTCAGTACTTTTATTTGGTCATAATCCAAGTCTCAATATGTTTGCACAACAATATGTTGACTTTGAAGAGAATATACCGACATGCGGGGTCCTTGAGATAGAGTTTAATTGTAAGAGCTGGAGTAAGATAGATAGAATAAACGCAAGGCTTGTATCGTTTGAATATCCAAAAAAATACAGTTCAGCGGAAGTAAAAAAATGAATAAAACAATAACTCTAGCAAACGGAAACGGTGGGGAAGAGAATAATGAACTTATTTCTCAGGTCTTTTATAAAGCTTTTAAAAATGAGATTTTAGAAAAAAGCGAAGATGCGGCAATAATTCATAATGGAGAACTTGCGTTTTCTACGGACAGTTTTACGGTTTCACCCTTGTTCTTTGCCGGTGCAGATATAGGAAAATTGGCGGTTTGCGGAACTTGTAACGATCTGGCTATGATGGGGGCAAAACCAAAATATCTTACGTGCAGTGTTATTATAGAAGAGGGTTTTGAAGTTGTAGAACTTGAAAGAATTGTTGCAAGTATGAAAATAGAGCTTGAAGTAAACGCAGCGATTGTTGTCAGCGGCGACACAAAAGTTGTACCCAAAGGAAGTGTAGACAAAATCTTCATCAATACTACAGGCATTGGTGAAGTCCTCAAAAAAGGCATTAGCTCCAATAATATTACTGAAGAGGATGTTATTCTTGTCAATCGTGATATTGGCGCTCATGGAGCAACGATATTTGCAGCACGCGAGGGAATGGAGATGAGCAGTGCTTTGAAGAGTGACTGTAATTCACTTTTCCCTCAGGTAAAAGCGCTTCTGGATGCCGGTATAAATATTACAGCAATGCGCGATGCTACAAGAGGCGGGGTAAGTGCTGTTTTGAATGAATGGGCCAAACAATCAAATATTTGCATAGAGGTAGAGGAAGAGAAAATTCCTGTGAGTGATGAGGTCAAAGGAATTTGCGAAATGCTCGGTTTTGAAGCGACGGCTCTTGCAAATGAGGGAACTTTTGTGCTCGCTGTAAAAAGAGAAGACGCACAAAGAGCCGTTGAAATTCTGCAAAACTTTGAATTTTGCTCAAGTGCAACTGTCATAGGTCAGGTAACGCAAACACATCTTAAAAAAGTTGTCTTAAAAAGTGCTTGGGGAACTTCAAGATTTTTAGAAACGCCGACAGGCGAACTACTGCCTAGAATATGCTGAGGTGATGTGATGCATGAATATAGTATAGTCCAGTCTCTTTTAGACTCCTGCGAAGAAAATGCGACCGCAAACGCAGCAACAAAAGTAACAAAGGTTGTTGTCAAAATTGGTGTAATGAGTGGTGTCGAACCGGAGCTTTTAAAGACTGCATTTGACACTTTTAAAGAGAATACAATCTGTGATGGCTGTGAATTTGTTCTGAATATTCAACCCATTGTAATTAGGTGTAACGAGTGTTTGCAAACGTCAACTCTGAACAAGCTAGAGTATATGTGTCCTGAGTGCGAAAGTTTAAATCTTGATGTAATTGATGGTGAAGATATGTACCTGATGCAGCTAGAGCTAGAATAAAAGTTTCAATCATAGGCATAATTTTGATATTTCCAGAGTTTATCTATAAGAATTAAACAAAACTTAAAGCTTTGATGGATATAATTGCGAACTTTTTATAGAGATATACCTATGAACTAGGCTTTTTAGTCTGCTCAAGGATTTTTATAGTATTAAAGATTAAGGACTTGTATATGTACGCAATTATTAAAAACGGTGGTAAGCAATATAAAGTTCAAGAGGGTGACATTTTAAATTTTGACAAAATGTCTCTTGAACCAAAAGCAACTATCGAAATTACAGAAGTTTTAGCTGTGAACGCTGGTGAGCTTAAAATGGGAACTCCATTCGTAAGTGGTGCTGTTGTTACTGCTGAAGTTATCAACGAAGGTCGTGACAAAAAAGTTATCACTTTCAAAAAACGTCGTCGTAAAGACAGTAAAGTAAAACGTGGTTTCAGAAGAGACTACACTCGTGTTCGCATCGTTAAGATAGCTGCGTAACTAAAAGTAAGGAGTAAAATATGGCACATAAGAAAGGTCAAGGTAGTACACAGAATAATCGTGACTCGGCTGGTAGAAGACTTGGTGTAAAGAAATACGGTGGAGAAGCTGTAGTAGCTGGTAACATCATTATTCGTCAACGTGGAACAAAAGTTCACCCAGGTAAAAACATGGGTATGGGTAAAGATCATACTCTTTACGCATTAGTAGACGGCGTTGTTAAATTCGAAAGAAAAGACAAAAAACGTCAACAAGTTTCTATTATACCTGCTGCATAATTCTACAATATTTGGGCTTTTGCCCAAATGTTTCATCTTCAAATCAATCGGGTTTTAACACCTAAATCAATTTAAAATATTTAATAATTTACTCTTTATAACGTTCAAGTGAATTTTTAAGTATTCAAGCAATAGTCAAGAATAGTTTATCTCGATTTTCAAGATTTACTTGGAAATCTTACATATTAGCGTATAAGCTAAAGAAAAATCAAAAGGAGAGCACTTGTTTACAGATAGTGTCGAATTAACAGTAAGTTCAGGAAAAGGTGGACAAGGGTGTGTTGCGTTTCGCCGTGAAAAATTCGTTGTAAACGGTGGCCCTAACGGCGGCGACGGCGGAAAAGGCGGAGATATCTGGTTTAAATGCGATAATAATACGCATACCCTTTCTCACTTTCAGAAAAAAATGCATATTAAAGCAGACAACGGTGTTCAGGGTGAAGGCTCAAACATGGCTGGAAAATCTGGCGCTAAGAAAGTAATTATTGTGCCTCCTGGTACGCAGATTATAGATGCTGACACAGAAGAAGTAATCTTTGATATGCTCATCGACGGTCAGGAAGAGAAATTTATCGAGGGTGGAAAAGGCGGACTTGGAAATGTTCATTTTAAATCTTCTACCAACCAAAGACCAACCTATGCGCAGCCTGGAGAAAAAGGACAAACAAGAAAAATCAAACTTGATTTGAAACTTATAGCAGATGTTGGACTTGTAGGTTTTCCAAATGTTGGAAAATCTACACTCATTTCTACTGTTTCAAATGCACGTCCTGAGATTGCAAACTACGAATTTACAACGCTTACACCAAAACTAGGACAGGTAAATATTGGAGATTTTGAATCTTTCATTATGGCGGATATTCCTGGAATTATTGGCGGCGCTCATGAAGGAAAAGGTTTGGGAATTGAGTTCTTAAGACATATAGAGCGTACAAAAATTCTTCTTTATATGGTGGATTTAGGTTCTTACAGAAACTTGCAGGAGCAGATTGAAACACTCAAGCATGAGATTGCATCTTTTTCTGAAAAACTTGGAGAGAGTAAATATGCTATTGCACTCACAAGAGCAGACGTTGTTCCTGTAGAAGAGATGGATACACTTGTAAATGACTTTTTGAAATTATTAGGACTGGAAGCTACAAAAAGTTCTAAACTTGATTTTGATGAAACAATGCCATATTTTATTCAAGATAATGCAGATGCAACTTTAGGTTTTGATAAAACTCTTCCTTACTTTGTAGCACCAATATCTTCAGCGGCAAATAAAAACATTGAAGCGCTTAAACACGCTTTATTTAATTTAGTCCAAGTAGACAGACAGTAGTCATGCGTAGAGTTGTAGTTAAAGTTGGCTCTGCTGTTTTAACGCAAGACGGAGCTATTGCTCGTGAACGTATGCAGGCTTTGGTTGATTTTCTAGCAGAACTCAAAAAAGAAAATGAAGTAATTTTAGTTTCTTCTGGCGCAGTCGCAGCTGGTTTTACAGAACTCAAACTTGATCGCTCGGTCTTAAAAAACAAACAGGCTTTAGCAGCAATCGGTCAGCCTGTGCTCATGAAAATGTATGCTAAGAAGTTTTTAGATTATAATATTACCACTGCACAGGTTTTGGTAAGTGCTGCAAATTTTCACAAAACTGATGACATAATGCGTATTAAAAATACAGTAGACACACTTTTAGAAAATGGTGTTATTCCTATTGTTAATGAAAATGATGCGACAGCGACTGAAGAGTTGGTTGTTGGAGATAATGACCAACTCTCAGCATATATGACGAAGCATACAAATTCAGATATTTTGGTGATTCTCTCTGATATAGACGCTTACTATGACTCAGATCCAAGAGTAAACGCAGCTGCTAAAGTACTTAAAGTTGTGAATACAATTAGTATGGAAGAGCTTTCAAAAGAGGTGAGTCCAAACAATATTTTTGCGACAGGCGGCATCGTTACCAAGCTTAAAGCGGCAAACTATCTTCTAAACGCAGATACAAGTATGTTTTTGGCAAGCGGTTTTGATTTGGGTGATGTGAAAAGCTTTTTATTAGAAAAAAAACATACGGGTGGAACGCTCTTTAGCAAAGGTTGAGTTATGAAAGTTATCTTTATGGGGACGCCGGAATATGCAAAGGTAATTTTATCGCGTTTGATAGATGCTCAAGATATTGATGTAGTGGCAGTCTACACACAGCCAGACAAACCGGTAGGACGAAAAAAAATTATGACCGCTCCTGAAGTGAAAATTTTGGCTGGGCAAAACGCAATAGACGTTTATCAGCCGACTCGTTTACGAGATGAAGAGACGGTTACAGAACTTTTAAAAATTGAGTGTGATTTTATCGTTGTTGCAGCATACGGGCAGATTTTACCAAAGAAAATTTTAGACCATGCTCCATGTATCAATCTGCATGCTTCCATATTGCCAAGTTACAGAGGTGCAAGCCCGATTCAGCAAACGCTGCTGCATGGCGAAAGCACAACCGGTGTGACGGCGATGCTTATGGATGTTGGCTTAGATACAGGTGATATACTTAAAATATCTACAATTGATGTCGGGCCGGATGAAATGGTCGAGACACTTTTTGAACGATTGACAGAGTGTGCGGCTGATTTGACTCTGGAAGTGCTCAGAAATTTCAGCTCATACACGCCGATCAAACAAGATGAAACGCAAGCAACACACTGTGCAAAAATCACAAAACAAGACGGAGAGGTTGCGTTTGATGATGCGCTGGAACTTTACAATAAATACCGTGCATATACTCCGTGGCCGGGCATTTATCTCTCAAGTGGTTTAAAGCTAAAAAAAATAAGTTTAGAAGAGACACAGAGTGCAAATGAGATGGGCAAAATTTTAAAAATAAATTCGGACAGTATTATCGTCGGGTGTAAAAAAGGAAGCTTAAAAATCTATGCTGTTCAGCCTGAATCTAAAAAAGAGATGGATGTACTCTCTTATATAAATGGAAAAAGATTACAAAATGAAGATACTTTATCTTGAGAGCGTAGACTCGACACAGATATATCTTAAACAATCACTCTCCAGTGGAAAGTTAAAAGCCCCTGTAGCTGTTTGTGCAAAAGTTCAAACGCGGGGTATAGGAAGCAGGGAAAATGAATGGATAGGTTTAGATGGAAATCTTTTTTTATCTTTTGCTCTTTCATTAGATGATTTGCCGCAAGATTTGAAATTGGAATCGTGTTCCTTGTATTTTTCACATATTTTAAAAGAAATTTTGAATAATTTAGGTTCTAAAGTTTGGCTGAAATGGCCGAATGATTTTTATTTGGATGAATTTAAAATAGGTGGAATGATTACAAATATAAGCAATAACACCATAATTTGTGGGGTTGGGTTAAATTTAGTTGAATCTCCTGAAAACTTTTCAAAGATAGATATAGAAATAGATATAAAAAATTTATTAGAATTGTATTTTAAAAATGTAGAAAAAAAAAGTTCATGGAAGCAAGTTTTTAGTAAATATGAGTTAGAATTTTACAGGAACCAAAACTTTTTTACACATAAAAATAATTTAAAAATTTCTTTAGGCAATGCCATACTTCAGTGCGATGGCTCGATAATCAGTAACGGCGAGAGGATGTATAGTTTAAGATGAGTGAAGTAATTGTAATAGCAAATCAAAAGGGTGGGGTTGGTAAGACAACTACTGCTGTGAATCTAGCCGCGTCTTTAGCTGTTGCAGAAAAAAAGGTGCTCTTAATCGACTCAGATCCACAAGCAAACGCAACAACATCCCTTGGATTTCATAGAAATGATTATGAATTCAATATTTACCATGTTCTTATCGGGACAAAAAAGTTAAAAGACATAATTTTAAAATCTGATTTGCCGACTCTGCATCTTGCCCCTTCAAATATTGGTTTGGTTGGGATTGAAAAAGAGTACTATGATGCAGACAATGCTAAAGGCAGAGAGCTTATCCTTAAAAATGCCATTGCAAATGTAAGAAAAGATTATGATTATATTATTATAGATTCTCCACCGGCACTTGGGCCTATGACAATCAATGCGTTATCAGCTTCAAACTCCGTAATTATACCGATTCAATGCGAATTTTTTGCGCTTGAGGGCTTGGCGCAACTTTTAAATACGGTCAAATTGGTTCGTAAATCAATCAATCCAAAATTAAATATTCTTGGTTTTTTGCCTACAATGTACAGTTCTCAAAATAACCTTTCAAAGCAGGTGTATGCAGACTTAAGACAACATTTTAAAACAAAACTTTTTAAAGATGAAAATGAAAAATATATTGTGGTGCCTAGAAATGTAAAATTGGCTGAATCTCCATCTTTTGGAAAACCGGCAATTTTATATGATGTAAAATCTATAGGCTCCATAGCGTATCAAAATTTAGCACAGGCAATTATGAGATGAAAGCACAGGCTTTAGGCAGAGGATTAGATGCACTTTTTGGAGAAATTGATGAAGCGTATAGCAATGAGGGAACAAAAAAACAGGATGCTGTTTTGGAACTTTCACTCAAAGAGATTCGACCAAACCCATTTCAGCCAAGAAAATCTTTTGATGATGAATCTCTTTTAGAATTAGCTGAATCAATTAAAAAAGATGGTTTAATTCAGCCGATTGTAGTGAGTGAAGATATAGACGGATATATTTTAATAGCGGGTGAGAGAAGACTCCGTGCCTCAAAGCTTGCAAAATTAAAGACAATAAAGGCTATTTTACTCAATTCTGATGAGCAGA
Source organism: Sulfurimonas sp. (assembly GCA_013791885.1). GTDB lineage: Bacteria > Campylobacterota > Campylobacteria > Campylobacterales > Sulfurimonadaceae > Sulfurimonas. The sequence continues at coordinate 34,488 of VMSZ01000026.1, forward strand.
AAATGAGACAGTACGCTCTTATTGAAAATATTCAAAGAGAAGAATTAAACGCAATTGAACTAGCTGAAGCATATGGAGAACTACTCAAGATTCATGAGTTTACACATGATGAACTCTCTTTAATGATACATAAAAGCAGAGCACATATTACAAACAGTTTGAGACTTCTGCAACTTTCGATAAAAACACAAAGAGCTTTGATTGAAAAAAAGATTACGGCCGGCCATGCAAAAGTTTTGGTAGGTTTGGATGAAAAAGACCAACAGCTTATGGTGAATTCTATTGTAGGGCAGAAGCTGAGCGTAAGAGATGTTGAGTCTATGATTAAAAACATGAAAGACGAAGCACCAGCTAAAGTTCCAAATATTGTGAAAGCTAGCTATGATTTTTCAAAACTCAGAAATAAAGTGGATTTTTTAGGTTTTAGATGTAAATCATCTAAAAATCAGTTTACAATTGAGTTTGAAAACGAAGAAGAAATAGAAAGTTTTCTAAACTACCTCAATAAATAATTTAAAAGTGTCACATTTTATTCCAAATCTTATCAAAGTTATAAAATATTTTAAATTTTACAGCCACTTTAACTATCCTTTCAATTTTGTCATAGTATAATTTCGCAACTTTTAGGAGGTGCTATGTTAGATATAAACCCAATACTGCTTTTGGCAACATTCGTTGTATTTCTTTCTCTTATCGCCGTTCTTAACAGTTGGCTCTATAACCCATTGTTCGCATATATGAATAAACGTGATGATGACATTAAAAAAGACCTAGAAAAAGTAGGCTCAAATGATAATGAAATCAACGAATTGAATTCAAAAGCGAAATCTATAGTTATGAATGCTAAATTGGAAGCTTCGGCCCTAAGAGAAAAAGTTATTGCGGATGCTAAAGAATTAGCAGAAAGTAAGTTAGAGACAAGACGTGCAGAATTGGCTAAGGAATATTTAGAATTTGAGCAAACACTTGCTAAATCTAAAGAAGAATTAACAAGCGACTTAATGTCTCAAGTTCCATTGTTTAAAGAAGCTGTTAAAGCTAAATTTAATCAGATATAAAGGATGTTTTGTGAGTAGAATTTTAGTATTAATGCTAATGATATCAACTTTTGCATTTGCATCTGATGCAGAGCACGCTGGTACGGATATAATCCAAAGAACAGTAAACTTTGCATTATTCGCTGGTCTAGTTTGGTATTTAGTAGCTGAGCCTGTAAAAAATTATTTTACATCAAGAAGTCAGGCAATTGCTGATGAATTGAAAAAGGTGCAAGACAAGTTAAATGAGTCAATAGCTCTTAGAAAAGAAGCTTTAGTAAAGATATCTGATGCAGAAAAATTTGCAGAAGAGTTAGCAATAACGTCAAAGAAAGAGAATAAAATCATTGGTGATAATATTCTTTTACAAAATGAAGCTGACTTAGAAAACTTATTAAAACAGTACAAGACATCAACTGATTTCGAACAAAGAAAAATGGTTCGCAAAGTTGTTGAAGAGGTACTTGACGTAGTATTAAGTCAAAGTAGTGATGGTTTTGATAAAGAAGCTATGGCAAATGTTATCTTAAAGAAGGTGGCATAACATGGAAGAATTAATTGCAAAAAGATATATTAAAGCACTTACAAGTGGTTCTGATGTAGCATCAATAGAAAATATGACTACAATTTTTACTGCATTAGCTCATTCGTTTAAAAATGATAAATTTGTAAGTATTGTTAACAATCCGAATGTAAACAGTAATGACAAATTGAACATTTTATTAGATGCTGTTAAATCTGCAAACTCTAATAACATAAACAATTTTATAAAACTTCTTGTTGAAAATAAGCGCATAGATATTATCCCTGCAATCGCTGCAGAGTTAAAGAAAAGCTTATCAAACGCAACGAAATCTTATAATGGACTTGTTTATAGTGACAGCGATATTGACTCAAGTGTGATTGAGCAATTAAGTAGTGGTTTAAGTAAAAAATTTGATTCTAATATTTCATTAACATTTGTTAAAGATGATTTTAATGGGATTAAAGTAAATGTAGAGAGCCTTGGAATAGAGATTAATTTTTCTAAATCAAGAATCAATAGTCAAATTATAGAACACATAGTAAAAGCAATTTAACTTTCAACGAGAGGAGAACAAATAGTGGTAGCAAAAATTCAAGCTGATGAAATCAGCTCAATAATTAAAGAACGTATCGATAACTTTGAATTAAGTGTTGATATTAACGAAATTGGAAAAATTGTTTCTTATGCAGATGGCGTTGCAAAAGTTTACGGACTTAGTAATGTAATGGCTGGAGAAATGGTAGAGTTCGAAGATGGAACAAGAGGTTTAGTAATGAATCTTGAAGAAAGCAACGTTGGTGTTGTTATTCTTGGCGCTGGTTCTGGACTTCGCGAGGGTATGTCTGTAAAAAGACTTGGCCGTCTTCTTCGTGTTCCAGTTGGTGATGCTCTTTTAGGTCGTGTTGTAAATGCACTTGGTGAGCCAATTGATGGTAAAGGTCCGATTGAAACAACTGAAACTCGTTTCGTTGAAGAAAAAGCGCCTGGAATTATGGATAGAAAATCTGTTCATGAGCCATTAGCAACTGGTATTAAAGCTATTGATGCACTTGTTCCAATTGGCCGTGGTCAAAGAGAACTTATCATTGGTGACAGACAAACTGGTAAAACTACAGTAGCTCTCGATGCAATTATCAATCAAAAAGGTAATGGTGTTGTTTGTGTATACGTAGCTATCGGTCAAAAAGAGTCTACAATTGCACAAATCGTTCGTCGTTTAGAAGACCATGGTGCTCTTGAATACACTATCATCGTTTCTGCTACAGGTGCAGAAGCTGCTGCTCTTCAATTTTTAGCTCCATATACTGGTGTTACAATGGCTGAGTACTTCCGTGATAACGCAAGACATGGTCTAATTGTATATGATGATTTATCTAAACATGCAGTAGCATACCGTGAAATGTCACTTATTCTTCGTCGCCCTCCAGGCCGTGAAGCATACCCAGGTGACGTTTTCTATGTACACTCTCGTTTACTAGAGCGTGCTGCAAAATTAAGTGATGAAAAGGGAGCTGGTTCTTTAACTGCACTTCCAATCATTGAAACACAAGCTGGGGACGTTGCGGCGTATATTCCAACAAATGTTATCTCTATCACTGATGGACAAATATTTTTAGAAACAGATCTTTTCAACTCGGGTGTTCGTCCGGCGATTAACGTTGGTCTTTCAGTTTCTCGTGTTGGTGGTGCTGCTCAAATTAAAGCAACAAAACAAGTAGCAGGTACATTAAGACTTGATCTTGCACAATACCGTGAACTTCAAGCATTTGCTCAATTTGCATCTGATTTGGATGAAGTTTCTCGTAAGCAACTAGAACGTGGACAAAGAATGGTAGAAGTTTTAAAACAAGGACCTTTCTCTCCGCTCTCAGCTGAAAAACAAGTTATGATTATATTCGCAGGTAATGAAGGTTTCTTAGATGATATGAGCCCGTCAAACGTTGTTCGTTTTGAAGCTGAAATGTATCCGTTTATTGAAGCGTCTTATCCTCAAATCTTTGATAACATTAGAAGTTCTTCAAAAGTAGATGATGATACTAAAGCACTTATGATTAAAGCACTTGAAGAGTTCAAAGCTACTTTTGTAGCGGCATAAGGAAAACTTTATGGCAAACTTGAAAGATATTAAAAGAAAGATTGGAAGTGTAACTAACACTCAGAAAACTACACGCGCAATGAAATTGGTATCAACTGCCAAACTTCGCCGTGCAGAAGAGTTAGCAAAACGTTCTCGTCTTTATGCTCAAAAAATGAATCAGGTAATTGCCGAAATAGCAGGACGCATAGAATGTAGTAAAGTTGGAGGATTGGACAATCGTTGTTTTGAAAAGATTGAAAATCCAAAAATTGTTGACATTGTTTTTATTACTGCAGATAAGGGTTTATGTGGGGGTTTTAATATTCAAACTATTAAAGCTGTCAGTAAACTTTTAGCACAGTACAAAGAAAAAAATGTAAAAGTGCGTTTACGTGGGGTCGGTAAAAAAGGTATTGAATATTTTAAATATAATGAAGTTGTACTCTTTGACGAAGTTAGAGATTTAAGTTCAAAGCCTGATAAAGTTAGATCTGATGAATTTATAGCAAGTTCTGTAGAAGATTATATGGATGGCAAAATAGATGGTCTGCATATTGTATATAACGGATATTTAAACATAATAACTCAACAGTTACATGTAAATAAAGTACTTCCGGTAAATGCAGATGATTTCGATTGTAGCAAACATCAACAATCAACTCTAGAAGTTGAAGCTCAAGATGAAGCTAAAATGCTTGATACTTTAGTGAAAAAATATATTCAATACAATATGTACTATTCTTTAATTGATTCAGTTGCGGCAGAACATAGTGCAAGAATGCAAGCTATGGATGCAGCATCTAAAAATGCTAAAGATATGGTGAAATCTTTAAATGTTAAATACAATAAAGCTAGACAAGCATCTATTACTACAGAACTTATAGAAATTATAAGTGGTGTGGAGTCGATGAAATAATGGAGAAAAATATGATTGGTAAAATTAGCCAGGTAATGGGCCCGGTTGTTGACGTTGATTTTGATGGTTATCTTCCAGTAATTAACGAAGCAATCGAAGTTAAAGTTAAAGTTGAGGGCAATGAATTTCGTTTAGTTCTTGAAGTTGCAGCTCACTTAGGTGACGGTCGTGTTAGAACGATCGCTATGGATATGAGTGAAGGTTTAGTACGCGGCATGGATGCTACTGCTACAGGTGCTCCTATTATGGTTCCGGTTGGAGAAAAAGTATTAGGACGTATTTTTAATGTAATTGGTGAAACTATTGATGGCGGCGACCAGGTAACTGATGCTCCAACATGGTCTATACACCGTGCTCCTCCGCCATTAGTTGATCAGTCAACTAAGACAGAGATGTTTGAAACTGGTATCAAAGTTGTTGACTTGCTTGCTCCTTACGCTAAGGGTGGTAAAGTTGGACTATTCGGTGGTGCTGGTGTTGGTAAAACAGTTATTATCATGGAGCTTATTCACAATGTTGCTCATGGTCATGACGGTTTATCAGTATTTGCTGGTGTTGGTGAAAGAACTCGTGAAGGAAATGACCTTTACTACGAGATGAAAGAGTCAAACGTATTGGATAAAGTTGCACTGTGCTACGGACAGATGAGTGAGCCTCCAGGAGCACGTAACCGTATTGCATTAACAGGTCTTACAATGGCTGAGTACTTTAGAGATGAGAAGAAACTAGACGTACTTATGTTTATTGATAATATCTTCCGTTTTGCACAATCTGGTTCGGAAATGTCTGCGCTTCTTGGACGTATCCCTTCAGCTGTTGGTTACCAACCGACACTTGCTCGTGAAATGGGTGCATTACAAGATCGTATTACATCGACTAAAAATGGTTCAATTACTTCTGTTCAAGCTGTTTATGTACCAGCGGACGATTTAACTGACCCGGCTCCGGCTTCTGTTTTTGCTCACTTAGATGCAACAACAGTACTCAACCGTAAAATTGCTGAAAAAGGTATCTATCCTGCAGTTGATCCATTGGATTCAACTTCAAGACTACTTGATCCACAAATTTTAGGTGAAGAACACTACGGTGTTGCTCGTGGAGTACAACAAACACTTCAAAAGTATAAAGACCTTCAAGATATTATCGCGATTCTTGGTATGGATGAACTTTCTGAAGATGATAAAAATGTTGTTGAACGTGCTCGTAAAATTGAGAAATTCCTTTCTCAGCCATTCTTCGTTGCAGAGGTATTTACAGGTTCTCCAGGTAAATATGTTACTCTTGAAGATACTATTAAAGGTTTCAAAGGAATCTTAAATGGTGATTACGATCATATGCCAGAATCTGCATTCTACATGGTTGGTGGAATGGATGAAGCTATTGAAAAAGCTGCAAAGCAAAAAAGTAAGTAATCTATACTAAAGGACTGACATGGATAAGTTTAAACTTGAAATTCTGACTCCTAATGGCCTCATTTTTAATGACGAGGTTGTTAGCGTAGTTCTCCCTGGTGAAGAGGGAGAGTTCGGCGTATTAGCACATCATGCTTCTCTGACAACTTTGTTAGAAGCGGGTGTTGTTGATGTTGAAAGAGAAGATAAATCAGTCGAATCTATTTTAATAAACTGGGGCGTAGCTCAAGTTGATGAAGAAAAAGTAATTGTTTTAGTTGAAGGTGCTGTAGCTATTCGTGGTGAGAGTGAAGGTGCAATTGCAAAAGCACTTGAAGACGCTAAAGAGCTTATTAAAGATATTGCCGATTCTAATCCGGCAATAGCTTCTGTATCGGCAAAAATAGAATCTGCTGCACAAAAACTATTTTAAGCAATGATAAATAATTTAATAGATTTTTACATTAAAAGTCATCCGGTTACTTTGGGTGTACTGGCTCTTTTGTCAGTATACTTCATTGTACTTAATTGGGTGTTTTTCTACCGCTATTTTTATATAAATGCTTGGTTGGCCAAAGAGAGTAATTCACTTGAATCTTTACTTCTGGGTTCTTCATCGGTGAGTCATAATTCTTTTTTAAATAACTTTATAAAAGCCAGCGCAAGTGTTTCGAAGCAACTTTTAGATTTAAGTATGCTTGCTGCGACTAAAGAAGCTACAAAAGGTTTAGCTGTATTGTCAGTTTTTTCATCAACAACACCATTTATTGGTCTGTTTGGAACGGTTGTTTCTATCCTTGATACTTTTACGCATATTGGTCAAAGTAGTGGAGGTATGTCTATTATTTCAAGTGGCGTTTCAGATGCACTTGTTGCTACTGCTTCTGGTATTTTTGTTGCTATATTTGCATATACTTATCATCAAATATTGAAAAGAAAATCGTATGAATTGATAAGCATTTTACAAATGCAAACAGATGCAATTTTAGCTCGTAGGGTTTAATTATGTACAATTGGGACGATTCCCCGGAATTAAATATTACACCTTTGGTAGATGTTATGTTAGTACTTTTAGCTATATTAATGGTTATAGCTCCAAATATAGTTTATGAAGAAAATATAAAATTGCCACAAGGTTCTACATCAAAACAACTCTCAAAAATACCGCCTGTTCATATTACAGTAGATAAAGATTTAAATGTGAAAATCAATAAGGATACTTATTTGCTAAACGATTTTATGGATAATTTTTCCCTTTATGCAACTAATTTGGATAAAAAAGCAACTGTACTCATTAGTGCAGATAAAACTTTAGATTATGGTGTTGTTATGTCTGTATTGGCTGCTGTTAAACAAGCCAGGTTTACTGAGGTATCATTAGCTACCAATGGCTAGAAATAATTATTATTTTTATGTGAGTGGTTTAATATCACTCTCTCTCTTTATATTCATCCTATCTCTTTTTATATATATGATGTTTGTAACATCTCAAATAAAAACTTACGGGCTTACAAAGCAGGATTATATATCTATTTCATTAGAGACACCTACTGTAGAAACAAAAACGGTAAGTAAGCCTGTCAATACTCCTCCTCAGGAAGTTAAAAGTGTTGAAAAATCTAAAACTATTGACGTTGCAGATCTTTTTAGTGATGTACCAGCAAAAATAGTTAAAAAAGAAAAACCAAAACCTGAAAACTCAAAGCGTATTGAGGAAATTCAAAAAAATAAATCAAAATCTGAAACGAAAGAAGTACAGTCTTTCGCAGAAAAAGTAAAAAATCTGGACAAAGCAGAAAAAGCTGATAAAACTACAAAGACATCAGCTGGTGAGGAAGTAAATGAATATATTGCTAAAATTCAAGGTTTAGTTTATGAAAATTTTAATCCGCCTGTTAATACTGAGGGAAATAGTGTAAAAGTTCTTATAACTTTAAGTCCTTTGGGAAAAGTTGAAGATTTTAGGATTTTGTCTTATTCCGGAAATGACGCTCTTAACGAGGAGTGCGATATGGTAAAAAAAGATTAGAAAATGTTTTATTCCCTATCAATCCAGAGGGAAAAAGAAGTACTAACATAGTCATTTTGACATCACAAAAGGAGTAGTTTTGAAAATATTTTTTTCAATATTGTTGTTGTTTAGTCTATCATTTGCAAGTGATGCAACTATAGAAGTTATAAAAAAAGTTGATTCTCTTCCATCAATAGCAGTGGAAGATGCTTCAGTAAGTTATGATCAAAGTTTTAAAATGAAGTTTTTTAAAACTTTGATTGCAGATTTAAATGTTTTATCGATATTGAATGTAGACAGATATTATCGCACAAATAATTTTGATGCCTCAAATGTTGTAGTTGAAAATAAAGATTTCAACTACGTATTAAGATATAAATTATTTCAGGGTGACAACAACTCGTTAAATGTACAGATGATACTTCTAAAAAATAATCAGCAAGTACTTGGGAAAAACTATAAAGTATCAAATGATAAAATACATGTTTTTGTTTCTCATGCTATGGCTTATGATATTAATGAGTACATGGGTGAGTCATCTGTTGCTTGGATGAAGAAAAAAGTTATTTTTGCAAAAAATATAGCCCCTAAAAGAACAGAAATTATTATTTCAGATTATACTTTAGCCTACACACATGTAATTGTCAGCGGTGGATTTAATATATTTCCTAAATGGGCAAACCAAGAGCAAAGTGCTTTTTATTATACATCACTTGACAATAAAAAACCTACACTTATGTATGTTGATGTTAAAACAGGAAATAAAAAAAGTATACTCTCATCTGATGGCATGATGGTCTGTTCCGATGTAAGCGATGATGCGAAGACACTTCTTTTAACGATGGCACCAGATGGACAGCCTGATGTTTTTTCTTATAATGTAGGTACGAAGAGACAAAAAAGAATTACCACGTTTAAAGGGATTGATGTTAACGGCCAATTTATTGAGAATAACAAAATTGCGTTTGTCTCAGAAAGAATGGGTTATCCAAATATATTTACGACTGATGTGAATGGCGGGAGTGTAGAACAACTGGTTTATTATGGTAATAGTAATTCGTCATGTAGTGCAAATGGAGAGTATATCGTGTATAAAGCGAGAGAAAGTTCAAGTGCGTATTCTGCAAATACATTTAACCTGCATTTAATTTCTACTAAGTCAGATTCCATAAGAAGATTGACGGCCGGTGGAGTGAATGAATTTCCTAGATTTTCTAAAGATGGAGATGCTATTATTTACATAAAAAACTACCAAGCTCAAAGTTCTATAGGAATTATAAGATTAAACCACAACAGAAACTTCCTTTTCCCACTTTCTAGCGGCCGTATACAGTCCATGGATTGGTAGTTTGCGGGGGGTTTAGTAACCCCTTTATAAATTGTCAAAAAATTGCAAAATTTTCTTGACATAATTTGTTTTTATTCTGCTATAATTCTGCAAATTTAATTTTGAGGAACTCAAATATGAAAAACGTAATTCTTTCTGGTGTTGTTGCAACACTTCTTGTTTTTAGTGGATGTGCTGATAAAGAGCCTGTAGTGGACAATAGTGATTTAAATAAGCAAGTTGTTCAGGAAGTTGCTCCAGTTCAAGCAGTTGCTGCTGATAATGGTGATATGATGACTGACGCTATGCGTATGGCTGCTCTTGAAAAAGAACTTGCTACAGTATACTTTGCATTTGACAAATATGACATTGTTGGTGACAACACAAGTAAAGTTTCTAATGATGCATCAGTATTAAACGCTCAAGCTAGTGCTTATGGTATTAAACTTGAAGGTAACTGTGATGAGTGGGGTAGTGATGAGTACAATATCGCACTTGGTTTAAAAAGAGCTGATGCAGTTAAAAAAGCTTTAGTATCTGAAGGTGTAAGTGAAAGTCGTATTTCTATGGTTAGTTATGGCGAAAGCAATCCAACTTGTTCTGATAAAACAAAAGAATGTTGGTCTCAAAATCGTCGTGTAGATTTCAAACTTCTTCCATAATCGATGAATAAAAATCTTTTAGCTACACTTTTTATTTTTAGTGTGCCTTTTAGTTTAATGGCTGCCGAACCTTCTGCGTTCGGTGCCGGTAACCTGGATCATTCAGATCCGTATGGTTTAACAACTAGTGAAAAAGTCATTTTAGAAAATAAAAACAGTCTTCGCAAAGTCGAAGTCAAAACAAATAATCAGGCAAATGAAGTTGAATCACTGCGTGAAAGACTTGATGGATTGCAAAGTATTATTGAAAACTTAAGTAGAAAAGCACATAGCAATCAAGTTATTATTGACCAGATGAATGCAAAAAAAGCTGAAAATGCAGATGCAACAAGTGAATATGAAAAAAGGTTGAGTGGCGTTTCTCAAACAAACAGTGAGAGTATTGAAAAAATAAAAGTACTGCTTGCAGAAATTTCCCAACAAGTTGATTCAATTAATTCAAAGTATGTAACGAAAGATGAGTTAAATGCTTTGCTTGGTCAAATGAAATCTGCATCCAGCAAAGGTCAAAAGACTTCAAGTGCAAAAGAAGAAAAATCTGTCAGTACAGAACTGAGTGCTATGTCAACAACTGAGATTTCAAGTGCTGCACAGGCTTTTTACGACAAAAAATATTACACAAATGCAATTGAATATTATAATTATCTTATTGAAAAAAATTATAAACCGGCTTTCGCGCATTATATGATAGCTGATATGAATTTTAGAAGAAAAAATTATGATGAGGCTATTTCATATTATAAACAAAGTGCAACATTGTATTCGGATGCATCTTATATGCCTGAACTTATGTTAAATACGGCGATATCAATGGAAGCAACGGGTGATACAGCTAACGCGAAAGCATTTTATAAAGGTGTTGTTGCAAAATATCCTGATTCTTCGGAAGCAAAAAAAGCTCAAAAACAGTTAAACTTAATCAAGTAGACGTTTAACTTTTTTCAGCCACATTAAATTTAATTATGATAAAATCCAAAAAAATAAAATAAAGGTTTACAAAATGGCAATTGAAGCAAATCAAATTGTATCGTTAGAATACGAAGTTCGTGATGGAAATACTGTAGTTGACAGTAATGTTGGCGGTGCACCCTTAGTGTTTATGTTTGGAAAAGGTCAAATTATTCCAGGATTAGAGAATGGAATTGCCAATATGAGTATTGGAGAAAAAGCTGATGTTATGGTTAAAGCAGAAGATGCCTATGGAAGCCATAACCCTGAAGCAAAGCAAGAAGTGCCAATAGACCAGTTTGCAGGTATTGATTTAGAAGTTGGAATGACACTGTTTGGGCAAGGTGAAGATGGCGGTACTGTTCAAGTAACAGTTACTGAAATTGCTGCTGAAACAGTAGTAATTGATTTCAATCATCCTTTAGCGGGAAAAAACCTAATGTTTAGTGTTACTATTAACAACATTAGAGATGCATCTGCTGAAGAGGCTATGACAGGTATTCCAGCTGAAAACCAACAAGATGACTCAGGTTGTTGTGGTACAGGTGGCGGCAGCGGCTGTGGATGTCACTAATTTCGTAACTGCATCAGATGCTTCAGCGCAAGCATTTAAAACAGCAACTCTTTTAAAAACTCTCAGCGTAAACTCTCTCATTACAGGAGAGAGCGGAGTTGGTAAGAAAAGTCTTGCAAAATATATACTTCCGGATGCTCAAATTATTGATGCATCCGACTTTGATCATATTCTTGTTGCTTTAGAAAATTCAAGAGAAATTATCATATCAAATTTAGAAAATTCACCCAATCTTATAAGACTTATTAAGGCTATACAACAAAATAATGTACGTGTTGTTGCAACGGCTAAAAGCTCATTTTTTGATGAGAATATTGATGATTTGTTTAGTCTGCAATTTGATATTCCTCCGCTTTCACAAAGACTTGAGGATGTAGATGTTTTAGTTAAAAGTTTTATTAAAGAGGCTGCTTTACTCTTTAACAGTAATGAAAAGTTCGATTTAAAGAATTTTCAACCTGATTTAAGCCAAAACTCAAACTCTTTGAGAAGACAAGTTATGATCAGTTATCTGCTTCAAGATATTAAAGATGTCGAACTTATGGATATTATAGATAATTATCTCTATTCAAGACTTGGGTCAAACAGTGATTATAGAAATTTTCTTTATCTTTACGAAGTTCCACTTATAAAATCTGGACTGAGAAAATTTAAGTCTCAACTAAAACTGGCAGATAAACTAGGTCTCAACAGAAACACACTTAGAAAAAAAATCTCCGATAATAAACAATACATATAAGGATAAAAAATGTCTAAAAAAATTGCTATGATATTCTCAGGGCAGGGCTCACAATCTGTAGGAATGGGAAAAGATTTTTATGAAAATTCAGATATTACAAAAGAAATGTTTGAAAAAGCCGGGCAAAGAATTAATGTAGATTTTAAAGATTTACTTTTCACTGAAAATGAAAAATTATCTCAAACTGCCTACACACAGCCGGCTATTCTTTTGATTCAGATGATTGCTTATCGTCTTTTCAAAGATGCATGCCCGGATGTAAACGCAGAGTTGTTTCTCGGACATTCACTTGGAGAATTTTCTGCTCTTTGCGCAAGCGGTGCAATTGATTATGTAGATGCCGTAGAGCTTGTACATAAACGCGGTGCTTTAATGCAAAGTGCCTGTGAGGAAATTGAAGCTGGCATGATGGCATTGGTCGGAATAGCTGATGAAGCCGTTGAGAGTGTTTGTGCTGAAGCTCAAAAAGACGGTAAAAAAGTATGGCCGGCAAATTATAATCAAGATGGACAGCTTGTTGTCGCAGGTATGAAGTCAGATTTAGTTGACTTAGAACAAGCATTTAAAGACGCAGGTGCAAAGAAAGCAATACTTTTGAACATGTCTGTTGCTTCTCATTGTGCTTTACTTGCTCCAGCTCAAGAACCATTAGCTGAGCTAATGTCTTCAATGGTTAAAGAGGAATTCAGCGCACCTATTATTTCTAATGTTACAACTCAGGGCTATGCAACTAAAGCGGAGGCTGTTTCTCTTTTAAAAGAACAACTTGTTAAACCTGTAAAATACAAGCAATCTATTTTGGCAATTGAAAACAGTGTAGACCTAGCTATTGAATTTGGCAATGGAACTGTCTTAAAAGGTTTAAACAAACGTATCGCCAAAGATATGGAAACACTCAACATATCTGATATGGCAAGTTTACAAAAAGTTGTAGAAGAAGTTTGTCAATAAGATGAAGATAACACTTGTTCAGAGTTCTCCAAAATTAAATCGCTCGAATTTAGCTCAAATTATTGCAACAATAAACGAGCATAAAGAGAGCAGTGATTTAATCGTTTTTCCAGAGCTTGCTTTAAACGGATATCTGCTTCAAGATAAACTTTATGAAGATGCCTGGAATTTGGATGAACTTAACGAGTTAAAAGAATTAAGTCATGAAATAGACATTGTTGTCGGTGCAGCAATGAGAGACGAAAATTATTTTAGAAACGCAGCACTCTATTTTTCAGAGGGTAATTTGTTAAGTCAACATAATAAAGTTCATTTACCAAATTACGGAATGTTTGAAGAAGCAAGATATTTTCATGCAGGAACTGTTTTTGAGAGTTTTAATGTCAGAGACTCAAAAGTTTCTATGCTCGTATGCGAAGATTTATGGCATGAAAGTGTACATAAAGATTTGATTTTGGAAAATCCTGATTTAATTATTGCTCTTGTTGCATCGCCGGCACGCGGTTTTAGTGACGATGGACTAGAGATTCAAAAGCAGTGGGTTAAAATTATTAAAACTGTTGCTAAAGAGTGCAAGGCAAAACTTGTGTTTGTCAATCGTGTAGGTTTTGAAGACGGACTTGGCTTTTGGGGTGGCAGCTGTATTTTAGATGAAAACGCAACTGTTTTATACTCTTTGCCAAACTTTATAACACTCACAAAAACATTTGAAATTGAGGAATAAATTGATGAAAATTGCAATCATGGGTGCTATGCCGGAAGAGATAGCTCCGATATTAGAAAAACTTGGAACATATAAAACAACGCAGTATGCAAAAAACAACTATTATGAAGCGTCTTACAAAGGTGTGGATTTAGTAATTGCGTATTCTAAAATTGGAAAAGTTTTCTCAACACTGACTGCAACAACAATGATAGAACATTTTGGAGCAGAAAAACTACTTTTTAGCGGTGTTGCCGGTGCAATTTCTCCTGCTTTAAAAGTTGGTGATTTAGTCGTTGCCACGAAGTTGTCTCAGCATGACTTAGACATTACTGCGTTTGGACATCCTTTTGGATATGTTCCTGAGGGTTCAGTATATGTAGAAACAGATAAAGAACTTATAGCTCTTAGCAAACTTGTCGCTCATGAGATGAATAAAAATGTAAAAGAAGGCGTTATAGCGACAGGCGATCAGTTTGTTGCCAATGAAGAGAGAAAAAATTGGATTGGAGCTACGTTTAGTGCAGATGCTCTAGAGATGGAGGGGGCTTCCGTTGCTGTCGTCTGTGATGCTCTTGACGTGCCATTTTTTATCCTTCGTGCCATAAGTGATGCAGCTGATATGGATGCAAGTTTCAGTTTTGATGAGTTCTTGCAAACAAGTGCTCAAGAGAGTGCAGAATTTGTTATGAAAATGGTAGACAAACTTGCCCGTTAAATTATCTAAGAAAATAATGTCAAAGCTTGGACGCACAAACGCAGAGTTTGGGCTTATAGAAGAGGGTGATAAGATACTTGTCGGACTGAGCGGCGGGAAAGACTCTTTAACGATGGTTCATGCCATGAGAGAGCAGCAAAGACGTGCACCTTTTAAGTTTGAGTTTTTAGCAGTTACAATTTCTTATGGAATGGGTGAAAATTACGATGCTCTAAGTGCTCATTGTAAAGAATATGATATCCCTCATGTTGTCCATGATACAAATGTTTTTGATTTGGCACAGGAGAAAATAAGAAAAAATTCCTCTTTTTGCAGCTTTTTCTCTCGTATGAGAAGAGGGTACCTTTACAGCGCAGCGCAAAAATATGAGTGCAATAAAGTGGCCCTTGGTCATCATATGGATGACGCTGCTGAGAGTTTTTTTATGAACTTTATTTACAACGGGCAGATGCGTTCACTCGCTCCAAAATACAAAGCTGCAAATGGTCTCATAGTTATTAGACCCCTTATACAAATGAGAGAGCGTCAGCTTGCTGCGTTTGCAGTTGAAAATGACATTAAAACTATTGGGGATGAGGCATGTCCATCTATGCGTTTTGATGTAAAGATGCCTCATGCAAGAGCAAATACAAAAGAGATGCTCGCTAAAATGGAAAAAGAGTTTCCATCACTGTTTACGAGTTTAAACGCAGCGTTTAAAAACATATCTGAAGATACATTTTTTGAGGTAGAGAAGTTTGCCCTCTAAGTTATTTTAATTTCTCTTCATCTTTTGCTATCTGTTCTCTTTTTTCATGGAGGATATCTTCTTTAATATTCTCTAGAAATTCTATAATGTTCTTCTGGTATGCAATAGTATCGTTGTCATAGGGCAGCATAAGTAGAGGCTGTAAGTCATCTGTATTTATCTTCTTTGCATAACGTGGAACCATCTTTAACTCTTTTTGAATGTTATTTATGAGTCTTTCGCTGTGTAAACCATCATTTTCTCTTATTTTTTTGACAAATTCTTTCGTATTGAGCATCAAAAGATTCGCTCTGTCTTCGTCATTGTCATAAATTTTTAGTCCGGCATTCTTAACAATAATATAATTTTCAATTTTTGCATTTTCATCAGCAGAAATCACTAACGCGAAAATTTTGGCACGAAACTCCAATGAACTGTGATGATAAACAAACAATTCACGAAACGCATTGTAAAAAAACTGTTTTATTCGAAAACTAAGTGTCATTCATATTCCTTATGTGCTATTATACATCTTTGATTTTAAATAAAGTGTAAAATAATGTTAGAAGTAAATGATTATGAACTCCTCAAAAAAAGTTTTATTGACTCTCAAAGACTTTTTAGTAAATTAAGAACTGTTATTTATAATGCTTCGAATATTGAATATGATGGAACCGGTATGTATTCTGATGAAGAAGAGTTA